>NZ_JBHTHE010000002.1:0-1053076 GCF_042666935.1 Microbacterium sp. GCM10027623 | reverse complement strand
AACTACGTGGATGCACGAAACTGCTCCCTGGATGTCGGAACTGAATTCATCAGTCCAACTTCCAGGGAGCAGTTCACGTCGGCCCACGCCCCTCCTGGTCTGCGCCGTCCTTCACAGTGCGCGCTGATAGCGATCCATGATCACCTCGGCGACCCGGGGGTCGGCGCCCAGCGGCGCCGAGACAACGTCGGCACCGGCACGGCGCACCAGCCCGGTGAAGAAGCCCGGAGCGAGCATGTGGCTGGCGGCGATCACCCGTGTCGCACCCCGGCGCCGCGATGCGGACACGGCCTCGGCCACCCGCGGCCCGGCACCGGACGCGTAGCCGACGGTCACCGGCGCGGGGACGAGTCGGCGCAGATGCTCGGCGGCGGCGGTCACGTCCTGCGCCGCGAGAGGGTCGCTCGATCCGGCGGCGGCGAGCACCACGCTGTCGCCGGGCCGCCAGGCTCCGCGCACGGCTGCGCGCAGCCGAGTCGCGAGCACGTGCGCGATGAGCGGATGCGTTCCCAGCGGTTCGGTCTGCCGGGATGCGGGATGCGCCGCGACGGCGGAGGCGATGTCCACCGATGTGTGGTGACCCGACGACAGCAGGAGCGGCACCACGACCGCGCGATCGTTCCTGCTCTCCCGCGCGACGACCGCGGCGATGCGCGGCGATTGCACGTCGACGAAGGCCGGCACGATCCGCACACCGGGCATCCGATCGCGCACCAGCCCGATGAGGCGGGTGACGGTCGCCCTCCCCTCCGGCGAGTTCGTCCCGTGCGAGCAGGCGATGAGTGTCGTCATTCCGGTTCTCCCGTCGTCAGTCGGTATCCGCGTTTGGTGACGGTTCGCACGCTGTCCGCACCACCCAGCCGCTCGCGCAACCGGGCGATGGCCATCTCGACGGCGTGACTCCGCTCCCCACCGCGGGGCAGCGCGCGCCCCAGCTGCTCGCGGGAGAGCACCCGTCCGCCGGCGTCGAAGAGCGCGCCCAGGATGCTCGCCGATGCGGGTGAGAGTGCGATGAACCGCCCGTCGATGAGCGCACCGCCGCTGCGCACCTGGAGCTCCCCCGCCGCCGTGACCGCGCGCGGTGCCGCGCTGGCGAAGTACTCCACCACGCTGCGCACGAGCGAGCCGAGCCGACCCCGCGAGGCCGTGCGGGTCGGCAGGCCGGCCTCCACCAGCGGCGCGGAGGTGATCGGGCCGACGCTGGCGAGCAGCAGTCTGCCGGTGCGCGCACGTGCGCGGATGGAGTCCAGTGCACCCAGGTCGTCAGCGATCCGGACCCACTCCCGTGCTCCGGGGGCGGAGGTGAACAGCACGGCGTCCACGCAGCCCTCCGCCGTCTGCCGCACCGAGCGCCGAACGACCTCCGGGTCGGGCGGCGGGCCCCAGCGGTACACCGTCAGCGGCACCACCTGCGCGCCATGGCGCTCGAGCCGATCGTCCAGGTCGTCCGCACCCGCTCCGTGATGCTGGACGGCGATCCTCCGTCCGGACACGCCGTCGGAGATGAGATGTTCGGCCACCTCCGCGGACGTCTCGGACTCGGCGACCCAGTCCGCGATGAAGCCGGCCTGCTGGATCGCTCCATGCGCCTTGGGGCCTCGTGCGATGAACCTCGACCGAGCGAGCGCAGCCGTCAGGAGGGCGTGCAGGTCGTTCTGATCCACGGCATCCATCCATCCGCGCAGACCCACCCCTGTGGTCACGACGACGATCTCCGGGGGGTCTGCGATCAGCTCGCGGGTGCGCTGGATGAGCTGCCGATCGTCTGTCGCGGGGACGATGCTGAGCGGCGGGATGCGGTGCACCACAGCGCCGCGGCGCTCCAGGGCTGCGGCGAGGTCGGCGGATCGTCGATCCGCCGCCACCACGATGACGCACCCCTCCAGCACGGCGTCCGGGCCGGGGTGCGCGGTCACGCGGGGGCCGTCCGGACCAGCGGCTCGTCCGGCAGCAGCAGGCCGGCACGGGCGACGTCGCCGATGACGATCACGGCGGGGTTCCGCAGTCCGATCTCCCGCGCATCCGCGACGGCGCGCGCGAGCGAGGTGTGCGTGGTGCGCTGCTGCGGAGTGTGGCCGCTCTCGATGAAGGCCATCGGGCGGTCCGGGGCGATGCCGTGTCGTTCGGCCGCGGAGACGATGCCCTTCAGCGCACCGACCCCCATCAGCACGACCGTGGTCACCGCGGGATCCGCCATCGCGGCCAGGGTGGACCCCTGCAGGTCTCCCTGGCCGTTCACGACATGGAACGCCGAGGCGACGCCCCGGTGCGTCACGGGGATGCCCGCCGCCTGCGGGACCGCGATCGCGCTGGACGGCGCCGGAGTGACCTCCACGGGCACGCCGGCAGCCAGGCACGCGCGCAGCTCCTCCCCGCCGCGCCCGAACACGAAAGGGTCACCGCCCTTCAGTCGCACCACGCGTCGACCGGCCTTCGCGTGCTGCACGAGAAGCCGGTTGATCTCGGCCTGCGGGACCGGATGATCACCGGGGCGCTTGCCCACATCGATGACCTGCACCGAGTCCTCGAGCCCGCGCACGACCTCGGCCGCCGGCCCGAGCCGGTCGGTCACGATGACGTCGGCTTCGGCGATGAGCCGCCGCGCTCGAACGGTCATGAGATCGGCCGGGCCGGGTCCGCCGCCGACGAGATCCACCCGGCCCGTGCGCGCGGGGCGGCGGCGCCGCAGAGGCAGGCACCCCGCGGCGATCAGGTCACCGATCGCGTCGCGCACGGCGAGGGAGCGGCGGGGGTCCGCGCCGTACGCGCTGGTGACGGCGACGGTCACATCCCCGGCATCCAGCTGCGCGGTCATCCTCGCCGTGCCGTGCGTGCCGTCACCGGCGCTGACGCAGAGCACGCGCCGGCGCTCGCACAGCCCGGCGATCCTTCTGTCGGTGCGCGCGTCGCCGGTGGCGACGTGCACCAGCCATGCGCCGGCGAGGTCGCGCGTCCGGAACCGGCGGGCATGCCACGTCAGGCCGTGCCGGCGCACCAGGTCCGCCGTCTCCGGATGCAGCTGCGGCGCGACCACGCGCACAGCCGCCCCCTCGGCGATGAACCGCCTCAGCCGTCGTGCGGCGACCGCCCCTCCTCCGACCAGGAGCACACCCCGGCCGGCGAGCGACACCCCGAGAAGCATCGTCATGCTGTCTCCGCGACATCGAACAGCAGCTCGCCGCCGCGCTCCACCAGTTTCCACACCCGCAGCGACGCCGGCTCGCCGCCCCTGGTGTCCACGCACAGCCCCGTGCGCAGGTCGAAGACCTGTTTGTGCAGCGGCGAGGCGACGGTCGGAGCACCATCCCGCGTCCCGACGATCCCCCGTGACATCACCTGCGCACCGGTGTACGGATCCCGATTGGAGACGGCATGCACCGAGCCGTCGGCGAGCAGGAACAGGGCGATCTGCGTGGAGCCGAACAACGCGGCCCGGCCGCGCTCCACCTCCAGGTCGCTCACGGCGCACACGCGCACCAGCGTCTCGGCATCCGCGGTGATGGTCATCCCCGTACCTCCAAGGTCGTTCCTGCGATGAGCACGCCGCCGGCGGCTCGTTCATCGGCCGTCGCCGGCCGCACCTGCCCGCGCTCGGCGACATAGGCGAGCGAGGGATCGGGAGTGTCAGCGGCGTTCACGAACGAGCTGAAGCGCCGCAGCTTCTCGGGATCGCGCAGCGTCGCCGCCCATTCGTCCTCGTACCGCTCCACGTGCCGCGCCATCGCCGCATCCAGATCCGCGCAGATGCCCAGCTCGTCGTCGAAGATCACGCGCTTCAGTCCGTCCAATCCGCCGTCCAGCTCTTCGCACCACGGCGCGGTGCGCTGCAGGCGATCAGCGGTGCGGATGTAGTACATGAAGAACCGGTCGATGGCGCGGATCAGCCCTTCGTCGTCCAGCCCGGCTGCCAGCAGCTGCGCATGCCGGGGCGAGAACCCGCCGTTGCCGCCGACGTACATGTTCCAGCCGTCCTCGGTGGCGATGACGCCGACGTCCTTGCTGCGGGCTTCCGCGCACTCGCGGGCGCATCCCGAGACACCGACCTTCAGCTTGTGGGGTGCGCGCAGGCCGCGATAGCGCAGCTCGAGCCGCACGGCCATACCGACTGAGTCGAGCACCCCGTACCGGCACCAGGTGGAGCCGACGCAGGACTTCACGGTGCGCAGCGCCTTGCCGTAGGCCTGTCCCGATTCGAACCCGGCGCTCACCAGGCGGCCCCAGATCTCCGGGAGCTGCTCCAGTCGTGCGCCGAACATGTCGATGCGCTGTCCGCCGGTGATCTTCGTGTAGAGGCCGTAGTCGTCGGCGATGCGTCCGATGGCGATCAGTCCTGCGGGAGTGACCTCTCCTCCGGGCATCCGCGGCACGACGGAGTAGGTGCCGTCCTTCTGCATGTTCGCCATGACGTGATCGTTCGTATCCTGCAGCGCCGCGTTCTCGCCCTCGAGAACATGCTCCCCGACCAGCACCGACAGGATGCTGGCGAGAGTCGGCTTGCAGATGTCGCAGCCGCGACCGCGTCCGAACCGCGCGATGATCGCGCTGAAGGTCGTCAGCTCCGAGACGCGAACCGCGTCGAAGAGCTGCCGGCGCGACATGTCGAAGTGCTCACACAGCGCCGTCGAGGCGGTCTGCCCGGACTTCGCGAGCTCCTGGCCGACGATCTTGGACACCATGAACACGCAGGAGCCGCAGGTGGCGCCTGCCCTCGTGCAGCTCTTCACCGCCGCGGCATCCATGCAGCCCTCCTCGTGCACCGCCTGCCGGATGCGACCGGCGGTGACGTTGGCGCACGAGCACACCACGGCAGCGTCCGGGAGCTCGCCGGACGGCGCCTCCGCCAGCCCTTCCGGGAGAAGGTAGGCCGCGGGGTCCGCACCGAGAGCGGCTCCGACCATCGGGCGCAGCGCGCCGTACGCGGACGCGTCGCCGATGAGGATGCCACCGAGCAGCGTCTTCGCGTCGTCGGAGAGCACGAGCTTCTTGTACACGCCCGCGACGGGGTCGGCGTAGACGACGTCGAGGGCGTGCGGGCTGGCGGCCATCGCGTCTCCGAAGCTGGCGACTTCGACGCCGGAGAGCTTCAGCTTGGTGGAGTCGTCGTAACCGGGGAACGACGCGGCAGAACCCCGCAGCCCGGCTGCGGCGACCTCCGCCATCGCGTAGCCCGGCGCGACCAGGCCGACCGTGCGGCCGCCGAAGCTGGCCACCTCGCCGATGGCGATGATGCGGTCATCGTCGGTACGGCATGCGTCATCGATGAGGACACCGCCCGCGGGATGCAGGGCCAGGCCCGCGTCCCGCGCCAGCTCGTCGCGGGGGCGCACCCCGACGGTGAAGACGACCACGTCGGCCTCGAGGGAGTCGCCGTCCTCGAACCGCACGGCGCAGACGGCACCGGAGGCGTCGGCGGCGAGGCCGGCCGTGCGACTGCCGAGACGCACGGCGATCCCCCGCTCCTCGATGAGCCGCTGCAGCATCCGTCCCCCTGCGACATCGAGCTGCGCTGACATCAGCCGGTCGGACGACTGCACCACGGTGGTGCCGACGCCCATCGCCTGCAGGGCACCCGCGGCCTCCAGGCCCAGCAGGCCGCCGCCCACCACGGCGCCTCGCAGCGGCCGTCCGAGCCGCGCGGCGCGCGCCTGCACGTGGGCACGCAGGCGAGTCACGTCGCTGAGCGTTCGGTAGACGAACGCCCCCGGCAGATCCCGGCCCTCGACCCGCGGGCGCGGGGCGTAGGAGCCCGTCGCGAGCACCAGCGTGTCGTAGGGGTGCTCGCCCCCGGAGCGGGTGCGGACCGTGCGGACGTCACGATCGATGCGCACGACCGGATCGGCAGCGATGAACTGCACCCGCTCGTCATCGAGCACCCGGCGGTCGAGGGACAGCGTCTCGGGCGTCGCACCGCTGAAGAACGAGGTCAGACCCACACGGTCGTAGGGAGGGTGCTCCTCGTCTCCGATCATCGTGACGGTCCACCCGCGTCCCGTCCCGCTGAGCAGGCTGTCGACGAAGCGGTGCGCCACCATCCCCGCTCCCACCACCACCACGCGCACGGCTGTCATGTCCTCGCCGGTCATCGGTCCCCCTCTGTCGATGTCCCGACGCTACGGATGACGTGTTTCGCGAATCGACGGGACCGCGTTACGCGCAGGGAACGATTCGCTCACAAACGGGTAACGAAGATGTGAGGGCCTTCGCCGGTAGGCTCGCAGGGGCGGCATGGCCGCAGCATCGGCAGAGAGGAACACGATGGCGGTACGCGGTTCTCGCGGCGCGCAGCGCACCAGGACGGATGCCGAGCGCGCACGGCTCTACGCCGCACGGCGGCAGTGGCATGAGAAGCAGGGGGCACGGCGGCGCCGTGACACCGTCCTCGCGGTCCTCGCGGGAGGGCTGATCGTGATCGGCGCCGTGATCAGCCAGACGCTGCACGCCCAGGTCACCGCTCCGGACCCGACGCCATCCGCCCCTGTGCAGACGCCGACGGCGCCGGCACCCACACCGACGACCTCTGCGCCTGCTCCCTCGCCGACCACGTCGACCCCCGCTCCGCTGCCCACCCGGACTTCCGGCGAGTGAACTAGGCTGAGCAGCGTCCGTTTCCACTCCCGCGGAACGACCGCGCAAGGAGAACACCGTGTCTGACGACAACGCCCCCAAGCCCACGCCGCCTGTTCCCGGTCCGCCCCGCAGGCCCATGCCGCGCATGGCCGCAGTCCCCGTCGCGCCCGTCGCCACGGTGGCACCGGTCTCCTCCGATGCCGCCGAGTGGGGCCGGGTGACCGAGGAGGGAGTGGTCGAGGTACGCGACGGCGAGGGCTGGCGCGCTGTCGGACAGTACCCCGACGGCACGCCGGACGAGGCGCTGGCGTACTACGCCCGCAAGTTCGATGACCTTGCCGTCAAGCTCGGCACGCTGGAGACCCGCGCGCAGGGCGGTGGCAGCTCCGCATCCGATCTGACCAAGCAGGCCACGCATCTGCTCGGCGAGGCGAAGGATGCGGCCGCCGTGGGCGATCTCGCCAGCCTCCGCGTCCGGATCGAGACACTCATCGCTTCGCTGTCCGAGGCGACCGCGAAGGAGGCGGAGGCCGCGAAGGCGGCGCTCGATGAGGCGATCGCCGAGCGGACGAGCATCGTCGAGAAGGCGGAGGCCATCGCCGCCCGCGACCTCGAGAAGGTGCAGTGGAAGCAGGTCACCGTCGAGATGACCGAGCTCTTCGACGCATGGCAGGCCCACCAGCAGAACGGTCCCCGACTTCCCAAGGGCACCGCGCAGCAACTGTGGAAGCGTTTCCGCGACGCCCGCTCGACGGTGGACAAGGCCCGCCGCTCGTTCTTCTCCGAGCTCGACGACGTGCACCGCGCGGCGCGCGATGTCAAGTCGCGGCTGGTGGAGCGGGCCGAGGCTCTGGCTCCGCGCGGCGTGGACGGGATCCCCGCCTACCGCACCCTGCTCGACGAGTGGAAGGCCGCCGGACGCGCGGGCCGGAAGGCCGACGATGCGCTGTGGGCGAAGTTCAAGGCTGCCGGCGACGCGCTCTACGCCGCTCGCGCTGAGCAGTCCGCTGCCGAGGAGGCCGACTCCGCCCCGCGGATCGAGGCGCGCGAGGCACTCCTCGAGGAGGCGAAGGCGGTCGCGGACGAGGCGGACCTCAAGCGCGCCCGGGCGCTGCTCACCCGCATCCAGCGGCAGTGGGACGACGTCGGCCGCATCTTCCCGCGGGACAAGGAGCGCGCGCTCGATGACCGCATGCGCACGATCGAGCAGGCGCTCAAGTCGCGCGAAGAGGTCGACTGGAAGCGGAACAACCCCGAGACGAAGGCTCGCGTCGGCGACATGAGTTCGCAGCTGATCGAAGCGATCGAGAAACTCGAGGAAGAGCTGGCCGCCGCGGAGAAGGCCGGCGACGCGAAGGCCGTCAAGAGCGCCACTGAGGCACTCACCGCCCGTCGGGCCTGGCTCAGCGCGCTCGGCGGCTGAACCGACACCGTCACCGACGTTATCCACAGTGTGAGCCGCGATCGCCCGTGACCGGGCGGCGCGGCTCATACTGTTGAGGGTGCACCCCGCGCTGTTCTACCACCCCGGAGACCGGCTCTCCCTTGCCGAACTGGGGGCGGCCCGGCTCGACGGTGACGTCATCGAGATCGGCGAGGGCTTCATGCCGATGGACACCGTCGAGGGGCCCGATGCACGGGCGACCGGCGTCGCCGGCATCATCCCGGCGAACACCGCCGCCTGCGGTCCGACCGCTGCGTGGATCCACGGCGCCGGCGATGCGCCGCCGGCTCTGCACCATGTGCGGCGCACGAGTGCCACCCGACTGCGCTCGGCGACGACGGCGCGGGTGATGTACCACGAGAGCCGGGCCGTCCCCGACAGCGTGCAGACGATCGCCGGCGTGAGCGTCATCGCCGTGCTCCCGACGGCGATGGAACTCCTCTTCGACGCTGCGCTCGCGCACACCGGTTCGCCCTGGTTACGCGCGCTCCTGCTCGTGCAGCCGGGACTTCTGGGAGACCTGCGCGCGTGTCTCGAGCGCACACCGCGGCGTCCGGGACGACGCGGGGCCGTTCAGCTGGTCGACCAGCTCGAGGCGACTGCCCCGTCGACGGGGCGGTCGCTGCTCAGGACGTCGTGACGCGGTACACGTCGTACACGGCGTCGATGCGCCGGACCGCGTTGAGGATGCGGTCGAGGTGGACCGAGTCGCCCATCTCGAACACGAAACGGCTCAGCGCCAGCCGCTCGTCGGTGGTGGTGACCGAGGCGGAGAGGATGTTGACGTGGTGCTCGCTCAGGACGCGCGTGACATCCGAGAGCAACGCGGAGCGGTCGAGTGCCTCGACCTGGATCTGCACCCGGAACACGCTCTTCGTCGTCGGCGCCCACTCCACCTCGACGAACCGTTCGGATTCACCGCCCAGGGCTCGGATGTTGACGCAGTCCTGACGGTGCACGGAGACGCCGCTGCCGCGGGTGACGAATCCGACGATCTCGTCACCGGGGACAGGGGTGCAGCACCGCGCGAGCTTCACGAGGATGTCGGATGCTCCGCGCACCAGGATGCCGGAGTCCGAGGTGCGCGTCTCCCGTGCCGTCCCGCGGGCCGGGAGCTGGATCGCGCCCGTCGAGGTGTCCGCCTGCACCGCGACCAGCGCCGTGACCTTCTCCAGCACCGACTGTGTGGAGATGTGTCCCTCGCCGACGGCGGCATACAGCGCGGAGACGTCCTCGTAGCGCAGCTGCGTGGCCACTTCGGCGAACGACTCCTGGCTCATGAGGCGCTGCAGCGGCAGGTTCTGCTTCCGCATGGCGCGGGCGATCGATTCCTTGCCCTGCTCGATGGCCTCCTCGCGGCGCTCCTTGGTGAACCACCCGCGGATCTTGTTGCGCGCGCGCGTGCTCTTGACGAACCCGAGCCAGTCCTGGCTGGGGCTGGCATCCGGGTTCTTCGAGGTGAAGACCTCGACGACGTCGCCGCTCTTCAGCTCGGTCTCCAGCGGCACCAGTCGGCCGTTCACCTTCGCGCCCATCGTGCGGTGGCCGATCTCGGTGTGCACGGCGTAGGCGAAGTCCACGGTCGTCGCGCCGCCGGGCAAGCCGATCACGCGCCCCTTGGGCGTGAAGACGTAGACCTCCTTGGCGCCGATCTCGAAGCGAAGGGAGTCGAGGAACTCGCTGGGGTCGGCCGTCTCGGCCTGCCAGTCGGAGATGTGCGCGAGCCAGGCCATGTCGGTGTCGGCACGGCGCGGGTCGACCTTGCCCCCGTTCATCCGCTCCTTGTACATCCAGTGCGCCGCGACGCCGAACTCCGCCTGCTGGTGCATCTCATGCGTACGGATCTGGATCTCGACGGTACGACCGGAGGGACCGATGACCGTCGTGTGCAGCGACTGGTAGAGGTTGAACTTGGGGGTGGCGATGTAGTCCTTGAACCGGCCGGGCAGCGGCGTCCACCGGGCGTGGATGGCGCCGAGGACCGCATAGCAGTCCCGCACCGAGTTGACCAGCACGCGGATGCCGATCAGGTCGTAGATGTCGTCGAACTCGCGCCCGCGCACGACCATCTTCTGGTACACGGAGTACAACTGCTTCGGCCGGCCGAAGACCTTGCCGCGGATGCGCAGCTCATGCAGGTCCTCGTCGATGGCCTCGATGACCTGCTGCAGGTACTTCTCACGCTGCGGGGTCCGCTGGGCGATCAGACTGTTGATCTCGGCGTAGATCTTCGGATGCAGCACCGCGAACGACAGGTCCTCGAGCTCGGACTTGATGGTCTGGATGCCGAGTCGGTTGGCCAGCGGGGCGTAGATCTCGAGGGTCTCCTTGGCCTTCTTCGCCGCCTTCTCCGGCGGCACGAAACCCCAGGTACGAGCATTGTGCAGGCGGTCGGCCAGCTTGATGAGCAGCACCCGGATGTCCTTCGACATCGCGACGATCATCTTGCGGACCGTCTCCGCCTGGGCGGACTCGCCGTACTTGACCTTGTCGAGCTTGGTGACGCCGTCGACCAGCATCGCGACCTCGTCGCCGAACGCGTCGGTGAGTTCGGTCAGGGCGTAGCCGGTGTCCTCGACCGTGTCGTGCAGCAGCGCCGCGGCCACCGCACGAGGGCCCAGGCCGAGATCGGCGAGGATCTGCGCGACCGCGAGCGGATGGGTGATGTAGGGCTCACCGCTCTGGCGCACCTGCCCGGCGTGCTTGTCGCGTGCGACCCGGTACGCGCGTTCGATGATCGGCAGATCGCCGCGTGGATGGTTCGCCCGGACGGTGCGAATGAGGTTGTCGAGGTCGTTGACCCGCGGCGCGCGCGAGAAGATCCGCGGCACCAGCCGACGCAGGCTGGAGCCCTGCGATGTGACCTGCGAATCCGCCATCTGCACTCCTGTTCCCGAACCATCCTACGCGGGCGGGGACGCTTCCCCGCCCGCAGGAGTCAGGCCTTCGCGGTGGAGCGCTCGCGCTGTTCCATGACCTTCTTGTCATGCGCGAGGATCTCGCTCTCGCCCTGTCGGAATGCCGCGTACAGCGGAGCGGCGACGAACAGCGTCGAGTAGGTCGCGACGATGATTCCGACGAAGATCGACAGCGAGATCGACGTGAGAGTCTCCGCGCCGAACCAGAGCGCGCCGATGAACAGGATGGCACCCACCGGCAGCGCCGCCACCACCGACGTGTTGATGGAGCGGATCAGAGTCTGGTTGACGGCGAGGTTCACCGATTCACCGAACGTGCGCGTCGTCTGGTTGACATCCTCGGCGGTGTTCTCGCGGACCTTGTCGAAGACGACGGTGGTGTCGTACAGCGAATACGCCAGGATCGTCAGGAATCCGATCACCGCCGCCGGCGAGATCTCGAAGCCTGCGAGGGCGTAGATGCCGACGGTGATGATGAGCACATCGAGCAGTCCGATGATCGACGCCGCCGACATCTTCCAGGTGCGGAAGTAGATCCCGAGGATCAGGAACGTCAGCGCGAGGAAGATCGCCAGGCCCCACAACGACTGGCGGGTCACGTTGGCACCCCACGCCGGCCCGATGAAGGAGTCCGCGACCTCGTCCGCCTTCACGTCGAAGGCGTCGGCGAGGGCGGCCTTGACGAGCTGAGTGTCCTGAGGGCTCATCTGGTCGGTCTGGACGCGCACGTCCTTGCCGTTGACGATGACCACCTTGGTGGTGGCGTCGGAGACCACCGAGCGGACGGCGTCCGTGGCCAGGCCCTGGTTGGTCGACGACGGGTCGACGACCATGAACTGCGAACCGCCGGTGAACTCGATGGAGAACTGGACGGGCCGGATCAGAGGCACGAGCACGGAGCCGATGACGAGCAGGATCGCGATGATGAACCACAGCCTGCGCCTGGCGACGAACGGGAAGGAGGTCTTGCCGGAGTACAGGTTGTTGCCGAACTCATTCATGGAGAACATCAGGAGTCGGAGTCCTTTCCGGCATCCTTGGATCCGTAGGCGGCGAGTGCCTCTGCGCGTTTGCGCTCGGCGATGGTCTGGCGCTTCTCTGCTTCGCTGCGTGCGCCCTTGAGCCGCGCCGCCCGGCCGGAGGAGCCGACCGCCAGTTCGCGGAACTGCGCCCGGCCGCGGTAGACGGCGCCCAGTGAATGCGGATCCAGTCCGGACAGCTTGTGACCGCCGCCGAAGAACCGCGTGCGGGCGAGCAGCTGCATGACCGGGTGCGTGAAGATCACGAAGATGAACACGTCGATCAGCGTCGTCAGGCCCAGCGTGAAGGCGAAGCCCTTCACCGTCGCGTCGGCGAGGATGAACAGCACCACGGCGGCCAGGATGTTGATCGACTTCGAGATGTAGATGGTGCGCTTCGCGCGGCCCCAGCCGTCCTCGACGGATGCGGTGATCGACTTCCCGTCGCGCAGCTCATCGCGTATGCGCTCGAAGTAGACGATGAACGAGTCGGCCGTGAAGCCGATGGAGACGATCAGGCCCGCGACGCCCGCGAGGGAGAGTCGGAAGCCCATCCGCCAGGCGAGGATTGCGATGATGATGTACGTCAGCACGCCCATCACGCCGATCGAGGCCATGATCACCCAGCCGAGCGCACGGTAGGTGATCAAGGAGTACAGCGCCACCAGGCCCAGGCCGATCAGACCGGCGATCAGCCCGTACTGCAGCTGCTGCGAGCCGAGCGTCGCGGACACGGTGTCGGAGCTCTGGACGGTGAAGCTCAGCGGGAGCGCACCATACTTGAGCTGGTCGGCGAGGGCCTTGGCGCTCTCCTGCGTGAAGTTGCCGGAGATGCTCGGCTTGCCGTTGAGGATCGCGGCCTGCATGACGGGCGCGGAGATGACCTTGCCGTCCAGCACGAACGCGAACTGGTCGCGCGGGCTGAGCTGGGCGATGCGGTTGGCGTTCAGTCGCTGGCTGATCTCGCCGAAGACCTGGGTGCCCTTGCCGTCCATCGTCAGGTTCACGGTCCATCGCCCGGACTGCTGCTCCCGACCGGCGGTCGCGTCGTTGATGACGGTGCCGTCGAGCTCCATGGGGCCGAGGATGTACTTCGCCTGAGCGACGCCCTGATCGTCGAACTCGCACGCGATGAGCGGCTGGTCCTCGGGAGCGTTCGTGTCGTGCTCGGCATCGCAGTCGTACGCCTGGAACTCCGCCTGCAGCCTGGGAGTGATGTAGGAGGGGTCCGAGGCATCCGTCGGCTTCGCGGTCGGCGTCGCCTCGAGGGTCTCCGCGGGGGTCGGATACGCGGTGCTCTTGCCGTCCTCGCCGACGAAGGTGTTGCCGGGCGCGTTCGTGTACAGCACCGCACGGAACTCGAGCTTGGCGCTCGCCTGGATGCGGTCGCGCGTCTGCTGGTCGGCCGGGCCGGGGATCTGGACGACGATGTTCCGCCCACCCTCGGTGGTGATGTCCGCCTCGGCGACGCCGGACGCATCCACACGCTGGCGGATGATCGACACGGCCTGGCTCAGCTGCTCCTGTGTGGGCGCAGAGCCGTCCGGTGTCGCGGCCTCCAGGATGATCTGGGTGCCGCCCTGCAGGTCGAGGGCGAGCTCCGGCGCCCAGGAACTCGCGGGCTCACCCGCATCGGTCTTGAACACGTAGACACCGAGGGCGTTGATGCCGAACAGCACCGCCGTGACGATGAGCAGGCCGAGGAGGACCCGCCACGCGTGGCGGGTCGGGGATGTGGATGCCACGTGGTTCCGCTTTCCGCGAGAGAGGACGCCGAGCGTCAGTTGTCGTTGTTGCGCTCGAGACGCGCCTTGGTCTCTTCCGGCGTCTCCACCTGGATCGACTCGATGCCGTCCTCAGAGACGGCGGGTGCGACCACGTCGTCCTCGTCGGCCTCCGGCTCATCCGAGACGATCTCCTCGGTCGGCTCGACGATGCGGAGGATCGCCTGGCTGTGCACCTCGATCACGACGCCGGGGGCGAGCTCGATCTGAGCCGGCTTGTCGAGGTCGACCGGATCGTACGAGACGACCGTGCCGTACAGGCCACCCTGCAGCAGCACCTTCACGCCGGGGACCGTCTTGGTCGCCTTCTCCTCCTGCTGCGCCTTCATCTGCTTCTGACGCTTGCGGGTGTTCAGGAACATGAACACGAGCATCACGGCGAGAAGACCGAAGAGGATGATTTCCATGAGAACGAAAGCCTTTCGAAGTGCACGCCGAACGCGGCGGTGCGTGGGGGGAAGCCGGGAAGCCTTCAGCGATTATAGGTCATCGAACAGTGCCGCACCGTCGGGGTGCTTCACGCCCAGGTGCGCATACGCCTCCGGCATCGCGACGCGGCCGCGCGGCGTGCGACCCAGGAATCCGATGCGCACGAGGAACGGCTCCACGACACTCTCCACCGTCTCCGCCTCTTCTCCGACCGCGACCGCGAGCGTGCTCAAGCCCACGGGTCCCCCGCGGAAGCGGCGCACCAGGGCCTCGAGGACCGCACGGTCCAGTCGGTCGAGACCGATCGGGTCCACGTCGTACAGTTCCAGTGCGGCGCGCACGTCCTGGATCGACGCTGCTCCCCCGCCGCCGTGCACGAGAGCGTAGTCGCGGACGCGCCGCAGCAGCCGGTTCGCGATGCGAGGCGTGCCGCGCGAGCGACGAGCGATCTCTGCCAGCGAGTCATCGGGCAGTGTGACGCCGAGCACCCCTGCGGACCGGGAGATGACGCGCTCGAGGTCGGACTCGTCGTAGAACTCGAGATGCCCGGTGAACCCGAAGCGGTCGCGCAGCGGGTTGGGGAGAAGACCGGAACGGGTCGTAGCCCCCACCAGGGTGAACGGCGCGAGATCGAGTGGGATGCTGGTCGCCCCGGCGCCCTTGCCGACCATGATGTCGATCCGGAAGTCCTCCATCGCCAGGTACAGCATCTCCTCCGCGGAGCGCGCCATCCGGTGGATCTCGTCGATGAACAGCACCTCGCCGGGCGTCAGGCTCGACAGCAGGGCTGCCAGATCACCGGCGTGTTGGATGGCCGGACCGCTGCTCAGGCGCAGCGGTCTGCCGCTCTCGTGAGCCACGATCATGGCGAGGGTGGTCTTGCCGAGACCCGGCGGGCCCGCGAGCAGGATGTGATCGGCGGGTCGATCCTGTATGCCGGCGGCGTCCAGCAGCAGTTGCAGCTGCCCTCGCACCTTGGGCTGGCCGACGAACTCGCCCAGGCTCGTGGGACGCAGAGCACCCTCGATGGCCAGTTCGGTCTCGTCCAGCGCCTCCGCGGCGTCGCGCGGTTCGGACTCAGCCACGTTTGACTCCCGGCCCCATGGCGGCGAGGGTGCGTCGCAGCAGTGCGGGAACCGATCCGCGCTCGGCATCCGTGGCGCCCTCCGCGACCTCGGCAGCGGACTCCGCGGCGACCTTCTCGGTCCAGCCCAGTCCGACCAGCGCCGCCACGACCTGCTCGACGACGCCGTTCGGCGCGGACCCGAGCGGGGCGCTCGTGACCCGGGCATGCACCTTGCCCGCCAGCTGCACGACGATCAGCTTCGCCGTCTTGGGCCCGATCCCTGACACGCGCCGGAACGGCGCATCGTCCTCCCCGGTCACCGCCTCGGCGATCTGATCGACGGTCAGGTGCGACAGCACTCCCAGGGCCGATTTGGGACCCACCCCCGTCACGCTGAGGAGCTGCCCGAAGATCTCCAGTTCGTCTCGGTCGCCGAAGCCGTACAGGCTCAGAGCGTCCTCGCGGACGATCAGGCTGGTGTGCAGCTGCAGCTGCTCGCCCTCCGTCGCGATATGGGCGACGTCGGCGGGCACGAACACCGAGAACCCGACGCCGCCGGTCTCGATGACGACGCGGTCGGGTGCCGTGTGCAGCACGGTGCCGCGCAACGAGGAGATCATGTCCCCAGCCTATCGAGGGCGGCGACGTTCGACGCCGATTGACAGGCGTCCCCCCGCGGCATACTGTACCGGTAAAGATCAGACCTCAAGGAAGAGCGCCTACGTGATCGATGACCCTTCGGCGAACGCGCGGCCGCGTCGTCTCACGCTCCAGGATCCGCGCCGTCGTCACGACCTCGACTGCTTGCTCGTCGTCCGAGATCGTCCCCTCGACCCGGCCGAGGAGACGCTGCATGATGTGCTCCGCCATGGAATCGTTGCCCGGGTCGATCGTGGTCAGACGCGGCACGAGGAACTCGCCCTCGAGGTCGTTGTCGAAACCGATCACCTGCACCTCGTCGGGGACCCGCAGCTCGAGGTCGGCGAGTGCCCGCAGCACCCCCATCGCGGCCGCGTCGGTCAGGGCGAAGACGCTGTCGAAGGCCACACCCTCAGCGTGCAGGCGCATGATCTCCTGGTATCCGTCGACGGTCGTGAACGACGCCGCGACGCCGATGAGCCGCTCGTCGACGGGGATTCCGGCGAGCTCATGCGCACGACGGTATCCGCGCGCCCGCAGCGTCGGCATGCTGTCGCCGAGCCGTCCCCGGCATCCCCCGACGAGCGCGATGCGGGACGCTCCGGCTTCGATGAGACGACTGGTGGCGAGTTCCGCTCCGCCGATGTTGTCCATCATCACGTGATCGAACGGGCCGCTCAGACGACGCTCGCCGAGCAGGATGATCGGCGCACCGATGCGTGCGGCGATCACATCCGAGACGTCCAGTTCCACGGGGCTGAACACGATCCCGTCGTAGGAGCGGAGGCGGTCGGTCGCGAGGGCGGCCCGCTCGCCCTCCCTGCTCGCCCCGGTGCGCTCGAGGATGACGTGGTATCCCCGCGCGCGGGCCAGCGTGTCCAGCCGTGCAGTGAGATGCGCGTAGTACGGCCCATCGAGGTGCGGGACCAGCAGTCCGAAGGTGCCGCTGCGTCCGGCCCGGAAGTGACGGGCGGCGTCGTTCATCCGGTAGCCGAGTCGCTCGGCGGCTTCGCGCACACGGGCGCGGGTCTCATCGCTCGCGCCGGCGCGGTCGTTGATGACGTTGGAGACCGTCATCTTGGAGACCCCTGCCTCGCGCGCCACGTCCCTCATCGTCACCACGCCGTCCATCATGCCCCGCCGGGGCCCCGAATGCACAGAGCCGGGCACGGAGCATCATCGCCGAGAAGGAGCACTCCCGCATGAAGAAGCTTCTCTACAATCAGCGGCTCGCGCCGTACCTCTTCATCCTGCCGTTCCTGCTGACGCTCCTGATCTTCTGGCTGGTCCCGGTCGGACGCTCGGTGGTCATGAGCTTCCAGGAGGTGCTCTACGGTCAGGCCACCTTCATCGGCACCGCGAACTACGAGCGCCTCTGGCGCGACCCGGTGTTCTGGAAGGCCATGTTCAACAGCATCCGCTACATGGTGCTGACGCTCATCGTGCTGGTGCCGATCCCGATGATCCTCGCGGCGATCATCAACTCCAAGCTCGGCAGCAGCCGGATGAAGAACTTCTTCAAGTCCTCGCTGTTCGTGCCGGCTCTGACATCCGTCGTCGTGGCGGGCATCGTGTTCCGCCTGATGTTCTCCGAGACCGATTCGGGCCTGATGAACCAGGTCGTCTCGTTCCTCGGGTTCGGTCCGGTGCGCTGGCTGCGGGAGGATCTCACCGGTCTGTTCGCCCTGCTGCTCCTCGCTCTCTGGCGCTGGGCGGGCGTGAACACGATGTACTTCCTGGCCGGCATGCAGGCGATCCCGTCCGAGTACTACGAAGCGGCGTCCATCGACGGCGCGGGCAAGATCCAGCAGTTCTTCAACGTGACCCTGCCCGGACTGAAGCCGACGATCGTGTACGTCACGACGATCAGCGTGTACGGCGGCCTCGCGATGTTCCTGGAGAGCTTCATGCTCTACGCGGGGAACAACTCGCCCAACAACCAGGGCCTCACCATCGTCGGCTATCTGTACCGCAAGGGCATCCAGGACAACGATCTCGGGTTCGCCTCCGCCGTCGGCGTCGTCCTTCTCGTACTGGTCCTCGTGATCAATCTCACACAGCTCACCGCCACGGGCACGTTCAAGAAGGAGTCGCTGCGATGACGACCCAGACCATCGTGTCGCCCGAGCGCGACCGCACCATCGTCGCCGAGCGCCCGCGCATGTCGCGGCGCACGGCGGTGCTGATCCAGACCGCGTTCCTCGTCGTGATCGCACTGATCTCGCTGGTGCCGATCATCGCGATCTTCGTCGGCACTTTCCAGGACGGCAACCACATCATCCGCAACGGGATGTCGCTCTCCGTCGACTTCTCCGAACTGAGCCTGGACAACTACGTCATGCTCTTCACGGACTCGGGTCTGTACTTCCAGTGGTTCTGGAACAGTCTGATCCTCACCATCGTCCAGGTGGCGGGGACCCTGGTGATCAGCTCCTTCGTCGCGTACGGCTTCGCCATGTACGACTTCCGCGGCAAGAGCCTGGGGTTCATCCTCGTCATCATCCTGATGACGATCCCGTTCGAGATGCTGATGCTCCCGCTGTACGTGCAGGTGAACGACATCGGCGCCGCCGACCAGTACTGGATCGTCGTGCTGCCGTTCCTGGCGCAGGCGGTGACGATCTTCTTCTTCCGGCAGTACTTCCTCGGCGTGCCGAGGGAGATCCTCGAAGCCGGGCGCGTCGACGGCGTGTCCGAGTTCGGCATCTTCTTCCGCCTGGTCGCGCCGATCGCCCGCCCCGCGTTCGCGGCGATGGCGATCCTCAACGGAATGATGGTCTGGAACAACTTCCTCTGGCCGCTGCTGGTGCTGCGCTCTCCCGACAAGTTCGTCCTCCCCATCGGCCTGAACACCCTGCTGACGCCGTACGGCAACAACTACGAGCTGCTGATCATCGGGTCGTTCTTCTCGCTCATCCCCATCCTCATCCTCTTCCTGGCCTTCCAGAGGTTCTTCATCGACGGCATGACAGCCGGCGCGGTGAAGGGCTGATCCCACCCTGCACGACAAGACCCCAACAGAAGGAGCATCACCATGCGCACGCGAAGGATTCTGACCGCAGCGGTCGCAGCCGGCCTGGCTGCCGCCGCACTGTCCGGCTGCTCCGGCGGCGGCGGCGACACCGACGGCGACGTCATCGAGGGCGCAGAGGCCCCTGAGGACGCCACCAAGCTGAACATGTGGGTGTTCGCGGAGCTCCACGCCGCTGTCTATGACGACATGGCGGTCAAGTGGAACGAGGAGAACCCCGACAAGCCGATCGACCTCGACGTCACGGTCTACCCCTACCAGGACATGCACGACAAGCTGCTGCTCGCCGTGAACGCCGGTCAGGGGCTGCCCGATCTCGCCGACATCGAGGTGAACAAGTTCTCCAACTTCGTCAAGGGCGACAATCCGCCGCTCGTGGACCTGACGGCGGCGGCCGAGCCGTATGTCGACGACATCGTCCAGGCACGGCTCGACCTGTACAGCCGCAACGGCAAGATCTACGGCTATCCCACCCACGTCGGGGCGTTCGTCGCGTTCTACAACACCGAGCTGCTGGAGGGCGCCGGCATCGACTACACGACGATCAAGACCTGGGACGACTTCGAGAAGGCCGGGGTCGCCTACAACGACAAGACCGGCAAGGCGTTCAGCGTGTCGAGCACCGGCGTGTTCTTCACGGAGCCCCTCGCCATCGCCCAGAACGGCGGGCAGCTCTTCGCGGACGGCGGGCTCGGTGACGTCGCGGTGAACAGCCCGGAGGTCGTGAAGACCATGGAGATGTTCCAGGGGATGAAGGAAGCCGGCGCGCTCTCGACGATTCCCGGCGGCAGCCCGGACAGCGAGGAGGCGTTCGGCGCGATCAACAAGGGCGACTACGCCGCCATCGTGTACCCCGCGTGGTACACCTCGCGCTTCGTCGACTACATGCCCGACCTCGCCGGCAAGGTCGCCATCGCACCCGCGCCGCAGATCGAGGGCTCGGACACGCTGACCATCGGTGGCGGCGGCACGGGAACCGCGGTCCTGGCCGGAGGGGAGCATGAAGATCTGGCCACCGACTTCCTGGCCTACGCGAAGCTCTCCCCCGAGGCCAACAAGGCCGTCTGGGAGGTGCTCGGCTTCGACCCGGTCAACATGTCGCTCTGGGAGGACGAGTCGATCACGCACAACCCGGACAACAAGTTCAACAAGTACTTCCAGACCAACCTGTTCGACGTGCTGAACTCCGTGAAGGACGGCATCGGCCACTTCGAGTCCTTCTCGAACGAGAACCTGCCGACGGTCGACAACTGGTTCCGCACCGTCACGCTGAACGAGATCTACGAGTCCGGCACCCCCGCCAAGGAGGCGCTCGACAAGGCGCAGAGCGACCTGCAGAACGAGCTCGGCCAGTAACCGGACCGCGCGTCCATCCCACGGCGGGCGGAAGCGACTGTCGTCGTTCCGCCCGCCGGTCACGTCCACACACTCCAGGAGCGAATCTCTCGTCATGTCATCTGCATCCATCACCGCCGACCCCGCCTTCGTCGTGGGCCCGGTCAGGCGGCGCACGTTCGGCGCGTTCGTCGAGCACCTCGGCCGCTGCGTCTACACCGGCATCCACGATCCCGAGCACCCGAGCGCGGACGAGGACGGCTTCCGTCACGACGTGATCGACCTCACCCGTGAGCTGGGTGTGTCCACCGTCCGGTACCCGGGCGGCAACTTCGTGTCGGGGTACCGGTGGGAGGACGGCATCGGTCCGGTGGCCCAGCGGCCGGCGCGCCTGGACCTCGCCTGGCATTCGACCGATCCCAATCTCGTGGGAGTCGACGAGTTCATGCGGTGGGCCGCGAAGGCGGAGGTGGAGCCCATGATGGCGGTGAACCTGGGTACCCGCGGGGTCCAGGAGGCTCTGGACCTGCTGGAGTACTGCAATGTGCCGGGCGGAACGGAGCTCTCCGACCGCCGACGTGCGAACGGCGCGGAGGAGCCGTATCGCATCCGCATGTGGTGCCTCGGCAACGAGATGGACGGACCGTGGCAGATCGGGCACAAGACCGCCGAGGAGTACGGCCGCCTGGCGGCCGAGACCGCGCGCGCGATGCGCATGATGGATCCCGACCTGCAACTGGTCGTCTGCGGCTCCTCCGGCTCGAAGATGCCGACCTTCGGCGCCTGGGAGCAGACCGTGCTGACCGAGGCGTACGAGCACGTCGACTACATCTCTGCGCACGCCTATTACTGGGAGGAGGACGGCGACCTCGGCTCGTTCCTCGCCAGCGCCGTCGACATGGACCGGTTCATCGATGCCGTCAGCGCGACGGCCGACGGCGTCCGCGCGGCCCGCAAGGACCCCCGCTCCATCCACATCTCCTTCGACGAATGGAACGTCTGGTATCAGAACCGCGCCGAGTCGCGGCCGCCCAGCGGCGACGACTGGCCCATCGCACCTGTGCTGCTCGAGGACCGCTACAACGTGGCCGATGCCGTGGTCGTCGGCAACCTGCTGATCTCTCTGCTGCGGCACACCGACCGTGTGCACGCGGCGTCGCTGGCACAGCTGGTGAATGTCATCGCGCCGATCATGACGGAGCCGGGCGGGCGCATCTGGAAGCAGACCATCTTCCACCCCTTCGCCCTGACGTCGCGCTTCGCCCAGGGCGAGGTGCTGCGCCTGTCCGTCGAGTCCCCGCTGGTGGAGACCGCCAGGTTCGGATCGGTGCCCGCGCTCGACGCGGTCGCCACCTACGACGACACGACCGGTGACCTGGTGATCTTCGCGACCAACCGGTCCACGACCGACGCACTCACGCTCGACGTCGACCTGCGCGGGTTCCCCGAGCTGCGGCTGGTGGAAGCGCTCACCCTCTCCAACCCCGACCACACGTGGTCGGCGACCGCAGAGGACGACTCCTCCGTGCTGCCGCGCGAGAACGCATCCGCCCGGACCGTCGATGCCCGCGCGGTGATCGACCTGGCGCCGGTCTCCTGGTCGATGCTCCGGCTCACCCGAGCGACGCCCTGACCCGGGGCGTCGTGAGGAGGACCGCGGATCAGCGTGTGCGAGCGCCCCGCTCAGCCGCCGCCCAGGCGCGCTGAGCGGGCGTGAGCGCACCAGACGGCGATGGCCCGGCCGCGCCGCCGCGCCAGGCGTGACAGAGAGCGATCGCGAGCGCGTCCGCCGCGTCCGCCGGCTGCGGAGGTGCGTCCAGGCGCAGGATGCGGGCGATCATCGACTGCACCTGACGCTTGTCGGCCGAACCGTAGCCCGTCACGGCGGCCTTCACCTCGCTGGGGGTGTGCGTCGCGGCGGGCAGCCCTGCCTCGGCGGCGATGAGGAGTGCGACTCCGGATGCCTGTGCAGTCCCCATCACGGTCTGGACGTTGTGCTGGGCGAACACGCGCTCGACCGCGACGGCATCCGGGCTGTGCTCCTCGATGACCAGTCGGATGCCGGCGGCGACGGCCGCGAGCCGCACGGACAGGTCCGCGTCGGGCGGTGTGCGCACGACGCCGACATGCACGAGACTGGCCCGCCGAGTGCGATCCACGTCGACGATGCCGACGCCGCATCGGGTCAGTCCCGGGTCGATCCCGAGCACGCGCAGAGAGCTCACTCCCCCAGGCTACGGGCGCGAAACGGCCCCGGGCGCAGGCGCGCCCGGGGCCGGAGTGCTTCGACCGCCTCCGCCGTCCGGCGGCGTCAGTCTTCCTCTTCGCTCTCGAGCTCGGCCTGCACTTCGGCGCTGAGGTCGAAGTTCGTGAATACGTTCTGCACGTCGTCGCTGTCCTCGAGTGCGTCGATGAGGCGGAAGACCTTGCGTGCCGTGTCGGCGTCGATCTCGACCTTGAGGTTCGGAACGAATTCGACGTCCGCGGACTCGTAGTCGATGCCGGCCTCCTGCAACGCGGAGCGCACCGCGACGAGGTCGCTCGCGTCGGTGATGACCGCGTAGCCCTCGCCGTGGCTCTCGATCTCCTCCGCACCCGCCTCGAGCGCAGCCATCATGACGTCATCCTCGGTGGTGCCCTCGGCTCCCACGACGATGACGCCCTTGCGGGTGAAGTTGTATGCGACGGATCCGGGATCGGCGAGGGTTCCGCCGTTGCGGCTCAACGTGGTGCGCACCTCCGCGGCGGCACGGTTCTTGTTGTCGGTGAGACACTCGATCATGAAGGCGACGCCGTTGGGTCCGTACCCCTCGTACATGATCGAGGCGTACTCGACGGACTCGCCGCCGATTCCGGCGCCGCGCTTGACCGCGCGATCGATGTTGTCCTTGGGGACAGAGGTCTTCTTCGCCTTCTGCACCGCATCGAACAGCGTCGGGTTGCCGGCGAGGTCGGCGCCGCCGAGCTTCGCCGCGACCTCGATGTTCTTGATGAGCTTGGCCCACGCCTTGGCGCGACGCGAGTCGATGACCGCCTTCTTGTGCTTGGTCGTAGCCCATTTGGAATGCCCGGACATATATCTCCGCTCGTCTTCTCCGCCCCGAGGCGCTGCCCAGGGCATCGTCCAGTCTAAGAGATCCTGTCGCTCCGCGCAGGCGTGCCATTGTCGGGTGGCGTCCGCGGTGGGAGAATTGGCGCCATGGATCCCAGGAGCCGTGCGCTCGATGCGGCCCACCGCCGCGCGTCCGAGTTCCTGCGCGGCGTCGACGATCGGCCGGTCTGGCCGAGGGCGGGTCTGGATGCGATGCTCGCGGCGTTCGGGGGCCCCTTGTCCGAGGACGGCGCGGAGCCGGCCGCGGTGATCGAGGAGATCGCGAGCCGTGCGGAACCGGGCCTCGTGGCCATCCCCGGCGGAAGATTCTTCGGCTTCGTTATCGGCGGCACGCATCCTGCTGCCCTCGGCGCCGACTGGCTGGTGTCGGCCTGGGACCAGAACTCCGGGTCGGCAACGCTCACACCGGCGACGGTCGCCATGGAACGCGTCGCCGGTCAGTGGATGCTCGAACTGCTGGGGCTGCCGGCAGAAGCGAGCGTGGGCTTCGTCACCGGCGGACAGCTCGCCAACTTCAGCTGCCTGAACGCCGCCCGCAACGCGGTGCTCGCCAGGGCCGGCTGGAACATCGCCGCCCAGGGGCTGCGGTCCTCCCCCGCGACGCGGGTCGTGGTGGGAGCGGATCGGCACAGCTCCGTCGATCGAGCGCTTCGCTTCCTCGGAGTGGGATCGGACGAGATGACGGTGATCGAGACCGACGACCAGGGTCGGATGCGGGTCGACGCGCTGGAATCGGCGCTGGTGAACGGCACCGGGCCCTTGATCGTCTGTCTGCAGGCCGGGGAGGTGCACACCGGGGCGTTCGACGACTTCGCGTCTCTCATTCCCCTCGCGAAGCAGCACGGCGCCTGGGTGCATGTCGACGGTGCGTTCGGTCTGTGGGCCGCCGCGTCTCCTGCCCTGAGCCGATTGACCGACGGCATGGCGCTCGCGGATTCCTGGGCCACGGACGCTCATAAGACCCTCAACGTGCCGTACGACTGCGGCATGGCGATCGTCCGCGACCCCGCCGACTCGATCGCGGCGTTCCGGACCGGCGGCGACTACCTGATCTATTCGGGGCTGGACCCCTGGGATGTGACTCCGGAGCTGTCGCGCCGAGCACGCGGTGTGCCCGCCTGGGCCGCGCTGCGCAGCCTCGGGCGCTCCGGCGTCGCGGAACTGCTCGACCGGCTCCATGCCAATGCCACGGCCATGGCCGAGGGACTTCGCGAGATCCCCGGCGTCGAAGTGCTCAACGACGTGGTCTACACACAGGTCATGTTCCGACTCCGGACGGATGACGACACTCGCGCCCTCGGCGAGGCGATCCTCGCCGACGGGACCGCGGCGGTGACGGGTGCGCAGTGGCGCGGGCGTGCATCGCTGCGCTGCTCGATGTCGTCCTGGGCCACGACGTCCGAGGACATCGCTCGCACGCTGACCGCCTTTCGGCATCTCATCACCGCCTGATCGGCTCCGCGACGCACCTCGGGGATCAGCTGCGCGTCGCGACCCGATCCAGGAAACGCCGATGCAGGCGCGGTTCGCCGCTCAGCTCGGGATGGAAGCTGATGCCGAGCAGGTTCCCCTGCTCGACCGCGACGATGCGTCCGTCATGCAGCGACGCCAGCGGCGTGGCATCCCGACCGACCTCCTCGACCACGGGCCCGCGGATGAAGGTCGTGTGCACCGGATCCGAGCCGAGCTCGGGAATGTCCAGATCGACCTCGAACGACTCCGTCTGCCGACCGAAGGCGTTCCGCCGGACGAGCACGTCCAGGCCGCCGAAGGTCTGCTGTCCTTGGATGGCGTCGACCAGGCGGTCGGCGAGCATGATGAGTCCCGCGCAAGTGCCGAGCACCGGCATGCCGTCGTGGATGGCCGCCCGGATGGGCTCCTGCAGGCCGAACATCCGCGACAGCTTGTCCATCACGGTCGACTCCCCACCCGGGATCACCAGTCCCTCGACCTGCGCGAGCTCCTCCGGGCGCCGCACGCGCACCACCTGTGCTCCGAGGTGCTCGAGCAGGGCGAGGTGCTCACGCACATCGCCCTGCAGCGCGAGCACGCCGACGCGAATCGCCGTCATCGGCGGCTTACCAGCCCCGCTCGGCCAGGCGGTGCGGCGCCGGAAGGTCGGAGACGTTGATGCCGACCATCGCCTCACCGAGGCCGCGCGAGACCTCCGCGATGACCTTCGGGTCGTCGTGGAACGTCGTGGCCTTCACGATCGCGGCCGCGCGTGCGGCCGGGTCGCCGGACTTGAAGATGCCGGATCCGACGAACACTCCGTCCGCGCCGAGCTGCATCATCATGGCGGCATCAGCAGGGGTCGCGACGCCGCCGGCGACGAACAGCACGACCGGCAGCGTGCCGGTCTCGGCGATCTCGGCGACCAGTTCGTACGGGGCCTGCAGCTCCTTGGCCGCGACGTACAGCTCGTCGGTGGACAGCGCCCCCAGGGCAGCGATCTCACCGCGGATCTTCCGGATGTGCTTCATGGCCTCGGAGACGTCACCGGTGCCCGCCTCGCCCTTGGAACGGATCATCGCCGCACCCTCGTTGATGCGGCGCAGCGCCTCGCCCAGGTTGGTCGCACCGCAGACGAAGGGCACGGTGAAGGGCCACTTGTCGATGTGGTTCACGTAGTCGGCGGGCGAGAGCACCTCGGACTCATCGATGTAGTCCACGCCCAGCTCCTGCAGCACCTGCGCCTCGACGAAGTGCCCGATGCGCGCCTTCGCCATGACCGGGATGGAGACCGAGGCGATGATGCTGTCGATCATGTCGGGATCGCTCATGCGCGACACGCCGCCCTGAGCGCGGATGTCGGCCGGGACGCGCTCCAGGGCCATCACGGCGACGGCTCCCGCGTCCTCGGCGATCTTCGCCTGGTCGGCCGTGACGACATCCATGATCACGCCGCCCTTCAGCATCTCGGCGAGTCCGCGCTTGACGCGCTGTGATCCGGTGGTGGGTGTCTGCTCTGCGGCTGCCATCGTGTCTCCTTCGGCGGGAATCGGGTGAGTACAAACAGTTTATTGACCTATGTCAAAAGATAGCACCCTAGAATCGAGGCGATGGACCTCGATATCACCGGAACCACGGCCGCGGAGATCGCCGACAGCGTGCGGGCTCTGCGCGAGCGCGGGATGCTCCGCCCCGGCGACGCGCTTCCGCCGGTTCGCGAGCTCGCCGGCATCCTGGGCGTCAACCGCAACACCGCCGTGGCCGCGTACCGCCAGCTCGCGCAGGCGGGCCTGGTCGTCTCCAGGGGCCGAGGAGGCACGCTGATCGCGGGTGCTGCGCACGTCGCCCAGGAGGGCGCCGACAACGACACGGTGCTGCACGACATCGGATCGGGAAACCCCGATCCGGCGCTCATCCCCGATCCGTCCGCCGCACTGCGCGGAATCGTCGGCCGGCCCGTGCTCTACGGGGAGCCCGTCATCGACCCGGGTCTGGAGGAGTGGGCGCGCGCCTGGATGCTCGCAGACCTCCCGCGCGATGATCTGCGCGTCACGGTCACCAGTGGCGCCGTCGATGCCGTCGAGCGTCTGCTCGCCCAGGCGCTCACGCGCGATGACGCGGTGGCTCTGGAGGATCCCTGCTTCCTCGCCAGCATCCACACCGTCCGCCTGGGTGGATACCGCGCCGTCCCCGTCCCCGTCGACGCGGAGGGCATGACCGTCGCCGGCCTGCAGGCCGCCTTGGACGCCGGTGTCAGGGCGATCATCAGCACGCCGCGCGCGCAGAACCCCACAGGGGTGAGTCTCACACCAGCTCGTGCGGCGGCGCTCAGGGAGGTGCTGGAGCCGCATCCGTACGTGCTGATCGTCGAGGACGACCACTTCTCCATGCTCTCGGTCCACCCGTACGCGTCTCTGATCGGCCCCGGACATCGTCGGTACGCTCTGGTGCGGTCGGTGTCGAAATTCCTCGGCCCCGACATGTGCCTTGCCCTGGCGGCCACCGACCCGACCACCGCCGAGCGGCTGGCCATGCGATTGAACCCGGGGACGACGTGGGTGAGCCACCTGCTGCAGCGTCTCGCGCACGCGCAGCTGTCGGATGCCGGCGTCCGACAGCAGATCGCGGATGCCGCACGCCACTACGCCGAGCGGAACAACGCGTTCACCGCGCAGCTGGCCTCTCGCGGCATCCGGACCGACTCCACCGACGGGCTGAGTCTCTGGGTGCGCCTGCCCGTGCCGGCACGGGTCGCGGCGGAGCGGATGATGCGCCGCGGCTGGCTGGTGCGCACCGGAGACGAGTTCCGCATCGACGAGGCATCACCGGCATCGGACCATCTGCGGCTCACCGTGCACGATCTGTCCGAGCAGGACACGGCGCGCCTGCTCGACGATCTCCAGAGCGCCGTGCGCTGAGCCGTCCTTGCGCGGTGAGAGGATGTCAGGATGAAAATGCTCTCGATCCAGTCGGCTGTGGCGTACGGTCACGTCGGCAACTCCGCCGCCGTCTTCCCGTTGCAGCGCATCGGCGTGGAGGTGCTCCCCGTGTACACGGTCAACTTCTCCAACCACACCGGCTATGGCGCGTGGCGCGGTCCGATGATCGATCCGAGCGACGTGCGCGACGTGGTCACCGGGGTCGAGGAGCGCGGGGTTCTCCCCCACATCGATGCGGTCCTCAGCGGGTATCAGGGCGGCGAGGGAATCGGTGACGTCATCATCGATGCCGTCGCACGCGTCAAGGCGGCCAATCCGGATGCCGTGTACGCGTGCGATCCGGTGATGGGAAACGCCAAGTCCGGATGCTTCGTCGCACCGGCGATCCCCGATCTGCTGCGCGACCGGGTCGTGCCTGTGGCGGACATCATCACGCCCAACCAGTTCGAGCTCGGGTATCTGACCGGCACCTCCCCCGACACCGTGGAGTCGACTCTCGCATCCGTGGACGCGGCGATGGCGATGGGGCCGTCGACCGTGCTGGTGACGTCGGTGGAGCGCCCCGACCGCGAAGAGGGCACCATCGAGATGCTCGCAGCCGACCGGACCGGCGCGTGGCTGGTCGCCACCCCGCACCTGCCCATGAAAGCCAACGGCTCCGGCGATGTCACGGCGGCGCTGTTCACCGCGCACTACGTCTCCACCGGTGATGCCAGGACCGCACTGGAGCGCACGGTCTCCAGTGTGTTCGACCTGCTGCAGCTCACCCTCGAGTCCGGGGACCGCGAACTGCAGCTGATCCAGGCGCAGGAGCGCTACGCGAACCCGCGCCTGCAGTTCACCGCGCGGCAGGTGCGCTGACCGGAGGCGCCGGCGACGGGGCGGCGGAAGGGATCAGCGCGGCCAGGCGTGCGCCACGGCCTCGCGCACCTCGCCGAGCAGCTGCGGCAGGGCCTTGGTCTTCGCGATGATCGGGAAGAAATTCGCATCCGACTTCCAGCGCGGCACGATGTGCTGGTGGAGGTGTCCGTCCACACCCGCACCGGCGACCGCGCCCTGGTTCATGCCCAGGTTGAAGCCGTCGCAGTTCGAGACCTGACGCAGCACGCGCATGCCGATCTGGGTGAGTTCGCCGATCTCGGCGACCTCCTCGGGCGTGGCCTGATCGTAGGTGGCGATATGACGGTACGGGCACACCAGGAGGTGACCGGAGTTGTAGGGGAAGAGGTTCAGCAGCACGTAGGCGGACTCGCCGCGTGCGACGATGAGCCTTTCGGGATCCGGATGCTTCGGCGCCTCGCAGAACGGGCACTCCTCGCGCAGCACCTCGGGTCCCGCCTGGATGTACGCCATCCGGTGCGGGGTCCACAGCCGCTGGAACTCGTCCGGCGCGCCGGCCAGCCGGCTTCCGTCCTCGACGGAGCCGGCCGGCTCGGCAGTGTCGGAAGTCATGCCAGATCCTCGGAGGTCATCACCCGCGCATGGGCGGCGATGGCCCGGCGGATGCGGTCGACCGCATCCGCCACCGGAACGCCGTTCTCCTGCGACCCGTCGCGGAAGCGGAACGAGACCGTGCCCGCCGAGCGGTCCTGCTCGCCGGCGATCAGGATCAGCGGCACCTTGGAAGTGGTGTGGTTGCGGATCTTCTTCTGCATCCGGTCGTCGGAGTGATCGACCTCGGCGCGGACGCCGGCGGCCCTGAGCTGACCGACGACCTCATCGAGGTAGCCTCCGAACTGCTCGGCGACCGGCACGCCCACGACCTGCGCGGGTGCGAGCCACAGCGGGAAGTCGCCTGCGTAGTGCTCGAGCAGGATGGCGAAGAAGCGCTCCACCGAGCCGAGCAGGGCACGGTGGATCATGACCGGGCGGTGCTTGGCGCCGTCCGGACCGGTGTACTCCAGCTCGAAGCGCTCCGGCTGGTTGAAGTCGAGCTGAATCGTCGACATCTGCCAGGTGCGGCCGATGGCATCCCGCGCCTGCACGGAGATCTTCGGACCGTAGAAGGCCGCCCCGCCGGGATCGGCGACCAGCTCCAGGCCGGAGGCGATCGCAACCTCGCGCAGCGTGTCGATGGCGGTGGTCCACTGCTCGGGCTCACCGAGGAACTTCGGGTTGCCCACCTCGTTGGTGGACAGCTCGAGGTAGAAGTCGTTCAGTCCGTAGTCGCGCAACAGCTCGAGCACCAGGTTGAGGTTGGTGGTCAGCTCCTCGCGCACCTGGTCCTGGGCGACGTAGATGTGCGCGTCATCCTGGGTCAGACCGCGCACGCGGGTCAGTCCCGACAGCGTGCCGCTCTTCTCGTACCGGTACACGGTGCCGAACTCCGCAAGCCGCAGCGGCAGCTCACGGTAGCTGCGACCGCGTGCGCGGAAGATGAGATTGTGGAACGGGCAGTTCATCGGCTTCAGGTAGTAGTCCTGACCCTGCCGAGTCACGTTCCCGTCCTCGTCCACGACCTCGTCCAGGTGCATCGGGGGGAACATGCCGTCGGCGTAGGTCTGGAGGTGCCCCGAGGTCTGGAACAGGTCCTTCTTGGTGATGTGCGGGCTGTTGACCACGTCATAGCCGTTGCGCAGCAGGTGACGGCGCAGGTTCTCCTCGATCTCGTAGCGGATGATGCCGCCGCGAGGGTGGAAGATGGCAAGACCCGAGCCGATCTCGTCCGGGAACGAGAAGAGATCCATCTCGGCGCCCAGCTTGCGGTGATCGCGACGCTCGGCCTCGGCGAGGCGCTCCTGATAGGCGCGCAGCTCGTCCTTGCTCGGCCACGCGGTGCCGTAGATGCGCTGCAGCTGCGGGTTCTTCTCGCTGCCGCGCCAGTAGGCGGCGGCCACGCGGGTCAGATCCCAGCCGTTGCCGAGCAGACGGGTGCTGGGCACGTGCGGTCCGCGGCAGAGGTCCTTCCAGGCGACCTCGCCGTCTTTCGACACATTGTCGTAGATGGTCAGTTCGCCAGCACCGACCTCGACGGATGCTCCCTCCGCCGCATCCGCACCGGAACCCGGGCCACCTGCCAGATCGATCAGTTCGAGCTTGAAAGGCTCGTTCGCAAGCTCGTTGCGGGCCTCGTCCTCGGTGACGACGCGGCGCGTGAAGCGCTGACCCTCGCGGACGATGCGCTGCATCTCCTTCGAGATGGATTTGAGGTCCTCGGGCGTGAAGGGCTCGTCGACGCCGAAGTCGTAATAGAAGCCGTCAGTGATGAACGGGCCGATGCCGAGCTTCGCACCGGGGCGGATGCGCTGCACCGCCTGCGCGAGCACGTGAGCGGTGGAGTGGCGCAGGATGTCGAGGCCGTCCTTGCTGTCGACGGTGACCGGCTCGACGACGTCGCCCTCAGCGACGGTCGCCGACAGATCCTTGAGGACGCCGTCCACGCGCATGGCGATGACGGAACGATCGGTGAACAGGGCGAAGCCGTCGCGCTGGTCGGCGCTGGGCTGGGCGAAGTCTGACACGGGGTTCTCCAGATTGACGATGGAATGAGACGACGGCTCAGCTTCGGGCGCACGCGCGCCCGCCCGCTCAGGCGCCCGTAGTTCGCGTGACGACAGCGGTGACAGAGGTCACGGTCCAGGTCGGCACGAATTCCATGAGTCAAGTCTACGCCGCAGCGCCGCGGCATCCGGAACGTCGCTCGCGCGCAGCGCCGACGCAGAGAGCAGGGGCTCCGGGAGAAGACGAGCTTCTCCCGGAGCCCCTGCTCCCTGCGTCGTGGCCTCGTCTCCGAGACCCGCGTGCGTCACGTGGTGGTGTTGCGACCTGTCACGGCCCTGATCAGCCATGCGATGACCGCAAGGGCGAGCAGGACGAGTCCCACCCAGAGAAGGAAGTTCAGCGACTGCACAAGACCACCGGTGATCGCGAGCACGATCGCCACGACGGCGATGATGATGAAGAGGATGTTCACCTCGACTCCTTTCCTCAGGACGCCAGGCCGACTTCCTTTCGTCAGAACGTCGGGCGCCTTCAGGGAAACGCTACGGAACGAGCACAGCCCGCGCACAGGGCCTTGACTGCGGCGCCGCGGCGTGCGTAGTGCACCGCGCGGCGCACGGAATCCGACGGGGAACGCTATCGTGCTGGGGTGATGGCCGACAGTCATCATCGACGACAAGGGGCGCCGCATGAACTGGGCACTGGTGCTGGATCTGCTCGGGACGTTCTTCTTCGCCATCTCGGGGAGCCTGCTGGCCGCGCAGCGCGGCTACGACATCATCGGCTCCCTGCTGCTCGGCAGCCTCACCGGGCTGGGAGGGGGCGTGATCCGCGATCTCATCATCGACAGGCCGCCGGTGGCATTCGACCAGCCGATCCACCTCGCTGCTCCCGTCGCGGCCGCGCTGCTGGTGTACTTCCTCGCGGCCGGCGTCGAACGACACTCGAGACCTCTGCTGATCTTCGACGCGGGCGGACTCGCGCTGTTCTGCACCACGGGCACGGCGACGGCTCTGAACGCGGGCATGAACCCGATCGCCGCCGTGCTGCTGGGCGTCACCACGGGGGTCGGCGGCGGCCTGCTGCGCGACGTGGTGGCCAATCGCGACCCGCAGCTGTTCACCCCCTCCGACCTGTACGCCGTACCGGCGTTGCTGGGGGCGGCGCTCACCGCGGCGCTGTGGTTCTCGCCGATCCCCCTCGCGCTGTCGACCTTCATCGCCGCCACCATCGTGTTCGTGTTCCGCGTGCTCTCGCTGCATTTCCACTGGCGCATCCCCCATGCGCGCGCCGGCTCGCAGGAGACCTCCCGCTGACGCCGCCCCGGTCGTATCGTGGCGGATGATGCCGCACGGCATCCGGAGGGAGCAGACCAGTGAGCGCCATCGCAGACGTCCTGGAGCACTACGAGTCCATCCGACAGGATCAGGAGGCGTTCTACCGCGACCTGCATCAGCACCCCGAGCTGTCCCATCAGGAGACGCGCACTGCCGCGGAGGTCGCGAAGCGGCTCACCGCGTGGGGATTCGATGTGAAGGCCCGGATCGGGGGCACCGGTGTCACAGGCGTGCTGCGCAACGGCGACGGCGCCGTCGTGCTCCTGCGCGCCGACATGGACGCGCTTCCCGTGCGGGAGAGCACCGGCGCCGACTACGCGAGCACGGTCGAGGCGACGGATGCCGAGGGTCGCACCACTCCGGTGATGCACGCCTGCGGCCACGACGTGCACGTGACGTGCCTGCTCGGTGCGTCACGGCTGCTCTCGGAGCATCGGGATGCCTGGAAGGGAACGCTGATCGCGCTGTTCCAGCCTGCCGAGGAGACCGGTGACGGCGCCAGGTCGATGCTGGCGGGCGGCCTGGCCGATGCCATCCCCCAGCCCGACGTCGCCCTGGCCCAGCATGTGCTGATCGGGCCGTCAGGAACGGTCGGCACCCGGATGGGCCCGGTGCTCTCCAGTGCGGACAGCGTGCGCATCACGGTGCACGGCAGGGGCGGGCACGGCTCGATGCCGCAGAACACCGTGGACCCGGTCATCCTCGCCGCGTTCATCGCCGTGCGGCTGCAGACCGTCGTGTCGCGCGAGATACCTCCGAGCGAGCCTGCCGTCCTCACGGTGGGCAGCATCCGGGCAGGCACCAAGAGCAACATCATTCCCGATGACGCCGTCCTCGAGCTCAACCTGCGCACGTACACGGCGCAGACCCGGGAGCGGATGCTGGCGGCGATCGAGCGCATCGCACGGGCCGAGAGCGCGGCGTCCGGAGCACCGAAGGAGCCGGATATCGAGGTCTACGACAGCTTCCCGTTGACCTCCAACGACGAGGCCGTGACGGCGAAGCTGGCTGCGGCCTTCCACGAGCACATCGGGGATCGGGCAGGCGAGCTCTCGCTGCAGACCGCCAGCGAGGACTTCAGCGACGTCCCGACGGCGTTGGGCGTGCCCTATGCGTACTGGGGCATCGGCGGCACCGACCCCGAGCTGTGGCGCACCGCCGTCGCGAACGGGACCGTCGAGTCCGACGTCCCGTCGAATCACTCCCCGCAGTTCCTGCCGGTGATGCAGCCGACGCTGCAGACCGGCACCGCAGCCCTGCTGGTGGCGGCCGGTGCGTGGCTGGGACGCGGGTGACCCCGAAACGCAGGAAACCCCCGGCGAACCGGGGGTTTCTGTGTCTGTGCGCGATACTGGGATCGAAACTGTATCAGCGCTACTGTCCTCAACTCCGATCCAACTGCAGAATTGCGCGATTCTGCCGCGTAATTTTGCGGAGCGTCCCGATCCAGTGTTAATGTCACTGGATAGCACAGATACGCACAACCGGGCATGCGATATTGCACGGTATTGCACGAAGTGGAGGTCGGGGCATGACCATTCAGAGCATCGAACCGGGGCAACTCACAGCGCGTCAGGTAGACGGCATCGCGTGCGTCGTCTGTGGTGATGAGCATGCGGTCATGGAACCGTTCGGGGCTGGCCCACACGGCCAACTGTTCCGCTGCACGTCCCACAAGAGCCAGAGCGCCGCCTAATGGCAGAGAAGAAGCGGAAGCGCCGCGAGTCATTCGGAGCAGTCCGCAAGCTTCCCAGCGGGCGCTATCAGGCCTCATACACCGGCCCAGACGGAGAACGCTACCCCGCGCCTCAGACGTTCGACGCGATCGACGACGCCCGCGGCTGGCTAGCGCGCAAACGCATCGAGATCGAGGACGGCGAATGGAGCCCGCGCGGCGCGAAGGCCGACCAGGACGCGAAGGCGGGCAAGGCTGAGACATTCGCCGCGTACGCCGAGCGCTGGGTAGCGACCCGCACGAACCGCCATGGCGATCATCTGCGTCCCCGCACCGCATCCGAGTACCGCCGGCTGATAGCTAAGCCGCTCGAGCCGTTCGCTGAGTCCCGACTGCAGGCTATCGACACCGAAGATGTGCGCGACTGGTATTCGGCGCTGGTGAAGTCCGGCACCAAGACGCAGGCCGCACGCGCCTACGAACTGCTCAAGTCGATTCTTGCTACCGCGGTGACCGATGGGCGGATCAAATCGAACCCGTGCCAGATCCGCGGGGCCGCATCCGCATCAACCGGCAAGAGAGTGGAGCCGCCGACCGGCGCCGAACTGCAGGTCATTGTGGACAAGATCACACCCCGGTTCAAGGCCGCTGTCATCATCGCCGCGTGGTCAGGTGTGCGCTACGGCGAAATGACAGAGCTGCGGCGAAAGGATCTCGACCTGATCCGCGACGATGACGGACATCTGCAGGTGATTGCAGTGAGCGTCGCGCGTGCTGTCGCTCACGTCACAGGAGAGGGTTTCATCGTCGGTTCGACCAAGAGCGAAGCGGGCGTGCGCACGATCGTTCTGCCGCCGCACGTCAATCGCATCGTTGAGGATCACCTACGCGACCACGTGAATCCGTTTGCAGAGTCGTTGCTGTTCCCCGCTGCTGATGGACACTCGCACCTCGCGCAGAGTGCGTTCTACAAGCACTGGAACCCGGCCAGGATCGCCGCTAAGCGCCCGGATCTCCCCTGGCACGGGCTGAGACACTACGGGGCCACACGGGCCGCTCTGGCAGGAGCCACGCTCAAGGAATTGCAGGCACGGCTGGGACATTCGACTGTTGCCGCCGCGATGAGATACCAGCACACAGCGGGCCGCGACGAAGAACTTGCCCGCCGGATGTCCGACCTCGCGTAGAGACTCACCGGCAACCGCCGGAAAGAAGATGCCCCCGACGTGTTGGAGCACGGCGAGGGCGAGAACATCAACACCTAGGAGATGAAATGTCCACCAACGAGACTACCCGTCAGAACGTCTGTACCTATGGCCGCGTCAAGAAGGCGATCGCACTCGACCTCGGAAACGAGCTCACCTCACTCATCGCGGATCGCGGGATGAGCAAGCCCGATGCCGCGGCAGCGCTCGGGTGGCCGATAGCCAAGCTCCGGCGGGTCACCGCTGGTTACGGCAAGTGGTTGCTCGGCGACATCGTCGACACGGCAGACGTGTTCGGCGGTGGCAACGTCGACGAGATGCTCCGACTGATCGGCATTGCGTCCCGCGCACGGCAGCGTGTGACCGCGGAGGTGGTGGCGTGACGGGCGCGGCGACCATCCGGATGGTGCGGGAAGGACTCGGATTCACTGTCGAGTATGCCCAGAAGATCACCGGTCGCCCGATTGGACGTATCGAGAGTGGCGAGGCGTTCGTGTCGCCCAAGATGATCTCGAACATTGCCGGCCTCCTCTGTGACGAACTCGTATCTCGCAGTCACGCGGTGAACGCATGATCGCCGAAAATGACTTAGACGACGCAGCAGTCCCGATTGCGTGGCTCCCGAAGTTGTTCGGCGTCAGCGATCGGACGATCCGCCGATGGTTGCTCGCCGACAACATCGCGACGTTTCCGCATCCCACGGAAGCATCTCGCCCTGGCATGCCCGATCTCGCAGTCCGGTTTGGCGACCTCATCGTCAATGGATCGCGTTGGAAACGTCAGAGTTGACAGCGTGTCCGGTAGCCCTATACCTTGAACGTAGTGTGAGGTTTCTTGCACTCTAATGCTCCGCAAAGCTTCTCAGCTATGCGGAGCATTCTTCGTTAGCGCCACCCGGCGGTAACTCTCTCCTACCGCCCTAGACGGGGCACTCTCAACCATTCGTTGAGTCTCCCCCGTCTGGGGGACGACTCTACCCAGGGCTCAGCTTCGGCTGGGCCTTTTGCCGTTAAGGAGTCAGATCATGGCCGCAAGCACGAACACCACGCCGACCGACCTGCAGGAATGGGTCAGCATCGAAGCCGCCGCAAACCTCTACGACGTCAGCCGCGACACCATCCGCCGTATGATCTCCCGCGGTGAGATCGAAGCCGTGCGCTTCGGCCCGCGTTTGATCCGAGTGAACATCGCAAGCATCCCCGCTGCCGTGCGTTCGATCGGCGGTGGTGCCCTGTGAATGAGGAAAGCCGCCCGAAGGCGGCTCCCGATGATCTGGCTGGCGAGCTGATCTCCCCTGACTCTACCCGCTGTATGCGATCGTCTCCCGTTGCCTTGCTGCGTCGGCCCGTCACTGTTAATGACGCTCTGCGTCATCTAGACGACTTCGTGCTGCCAGACGCAATCGAGGCAGGTGATGACCTCCACGATCTGTCTCGGAGCGCGATTCACGATGTCCCACGCTGAAGCAGCCGCGCTGAAAGAACGCCTTATCGGAGTACCTGTAACACCGTTTGAGCGCATCGTCCTGCTTGACATGGCCGAGAGCGTGAAGTCCGGCACCACCGTCTACAAGCACGGACACAATCGCCTTGCACTCGCGATAGGCAAACGCCCCGGCACTGCAGCGGCTAAACAGGCGCTCAGCGGGCGAATCTTGCCGGCGTTGCTGGCTAAGAAGCTTCTTGCGAAGATCTCCGATGCCCACCCAGGGTATAACGCAGAGTACGAGATCCTCGCTCTCCGCGAGGCTGTGGATAACTCACCGGAAATGGGTAACGGTCAACACGTAATGGGTAACGGTCTGTCGCGCGAATGGGTAACGGATTCCGCTGATATGGGTAACGCCCAGACCGTTACCCCATCGAAGGACACATCGACACTTAGCAGCGAAGCGGCGATCGCGCCTCATCCTGTGTCGAGCCCACCCGAGCCTGAACGCGCGTGTCGCCGCCACCCGAACGGGTGGGATCACGATGAGCGCTGCCGAACGTGTGGACAGGATCGCGAAGCGCACGAGCGATGGGCCGAACAGGTCACGTCACTGTGGCGTGACGAACTCGAGCGGCAACCGCGCTCGCTGGACGCGCTCACCCCATACGAGCGCTCGCAAATCGATTCCTACATCCGTGGGTATCGCGACAGCATCCCCGCCAACCTCATCCCCGCCGCCGAACGAGCGCGCGCAGAGCGCGAGAAAGAGCAAGCAGCATGACGACCCCCCACATCCAATGCTCGAGCATCGCATTTCTGGAAGCCGGCCAATCGATCACGTACGAGTCACCGTTCGGGAGTCTCAGCCAAACCGTCGGGCACGTTTGCGCGGGCCGATACGTCGCGATCACGCCCGAACTCAAGCACAACGGGCGCCTGATCGCGGAGATGCTCGCATGACCCCTGGCCCATGCATACGGCCACCGCATCGATTCGACACGGTCAGCGGATGGTGTGCGAACGGCTGCGGCTGGCGCGACGACGGGCAGAGCAGCTATCACCCCCGCGACCTCGGTTCGTGGGCGCCGCTCGACCTCATCGACATCACGGAACCTCGCCGACCCGTGATATCCGCATGAGCACACGACCCACGCCGACGACGACGAACCCAGAGCTATGGGCTCGACTGCTCGAGGCACTCGATCAGCGCGAGATCGGCACGCCGCAACAGAACGACCTGGCACATGCTGCCGCTACCGCATTCGCTGCCCTCAACAACGCGATGTCGACGACCCGGCCCGCCTGTCTGGGTGACGCCCGATTCACCGCCGACCACCTCACGGCACAGGACATCAAGGATCTCAGAACCGTCTGCGCATCCTGCCCGCTCGCCGACACTTGCGGTGACTACGCGAGCGCCGCATTCCCGCCCGCCGGCTTCTGGGCCGGCACCACTTGGAAGGAACAAACATGACGGATTCGGACCTCTTTCTGACGGATGCCGGAGTGACCCCGGTTTCGCATATCGAACTTGAAGGCGCGCGCCTTGCCGCGCGTCTCGCAGACAGTTACGCACAACGCGGACGGGCAAACGCGATCGTCCTCGAGGCCGTCGAACGAGTCGGCCCGGATCTGGCACCCCTGGTGCTATTCAACTCGTGCATCCGATTCTCGACCGAAGTTGTACCCGCACTGGTACGCACCGCAAATCAACTAGCCAAGGGCAGCACAGCGCCGCACCTCGGCGAGCAGTACATCGAACAGGCCGCGGCACACGTCGCGCGCATCGATGCGATCATCCGAAACGACCAGGAGGACGCATGACCACCACACCCACCCCGCAACCGGCCCGCGACCACGCCAGCACTCCCGAAGGGACCACAGACGCCACAGCGCCCATCCACGACGAGAGCGCCCCGCAGGCGAGCATGCTCGACTCCGAGCCGTCCCCAATCGATGACGCCGATGCCGACACGGATGCCGAAGAGATCCCCAGCGATCTGAAGGCCGCGCATCGTGAGGCCGCAAACCGTCGCAAGGAGCTACGAGCCGTCGAAGCAGAACGCGATGCCCTCTCCGGAACCGTTGCCGCCCTGCAGCGTCAGGTGGCCGAGCAGCTCATCAATCAGAACGATGACTTGCCGTACATGCACCGGCCCGCCGACTTGTTCGAGATCGGCGGGGTGAACGTCGCGGATCTCGCCGACGACGTCGGCGGCATCGAGCCCGGCAAGCTCGCCGCCGCACTCACCGAGCTGCAAGCCGAACGCGGCTACCTGTTCGGCCCGCGCCCCGTTACCGGGTATCCCCTGTTCGAAGCAATGAACCGCCAGATGATGCCATCCCCACCTGCAGCGACCGACCCCGGCGCGGCATGGCAGAAGGCATTGCACGACTGACAATCACACGGCCCGTCCGGTAGGATGAATACCGGACGGGCCACCGGGCACGGGCACGCGGATAGTAACCGCATAAGCCACAGCACCGGGCCGCAGACCACGACACCACCCCGAAGAATCGCATTCGCGAATACCGGGGGAATATCCGTCAGGTCTGCGAATATCCGAAAGGCCCATCATGGCTAACTCTTCCACCCTCTCCGTCCTCACCGGCGAGCAGGTCGGCCCGCTCATCACCGAGCCCCTGACCCGCGAATCCGTCGCCCTCGCCGTCTCAACCGTCGTCAACACGGACCAGGCCGCGTATCGCATCCCCCGCATCACCGACGACCCGTCCGCCGACTGGCTCGACGCGAACACCGAGATCCAGGCATCCGAAGCAACCGGCGCTGACCTCACCGTGAACCCCGCCAAGGTCGCTGGCATCAGCTACATCGCAAACGAGCTCGCCAACGATTCCGATCCTCAGGCCGCGGGCATCATCGGTCAGCGGCTCGCCGTCGACATCGCCCGCCGCATCGACCGGGCATTCTTCGGCACTGTCATCACCGACGACCAGGATGCGGACTACAACGCAGTCCGCCCGGTCGGTCTCGAGTCGATCGCCGGCGCCTCACTCAACAACATCGACGCCGTGCCGACTGCAGGACTCGATGCGTACATCGACGCTCTCGCCGCCGCAGAGTCCGAAGGCGTGGAACTGACCAGCTGGGTACTCAACCCCACCGATGCCGCAACCCTCGCAAAGGTCAAGACCGGCACCGGCTCCAACGTTCTGCTGCTCGGTGGCGGCGCGGAGAACGGCCCGAGCCGAACCATCCTCGGAATCCCCGTGCGCACCTCCCCGAGCGTCACGAGCGGCACCGCATGGGGCATCCCCGCCGCCCGCACGTTCGTCGTCCTGCGCCGTGACACTGAGGTTGTCATCGACCGCAGCGCACGATTCGAATACGACCAGACCGCGATCCGTGCCGTCTGCCGCATCGGCTTCGGCTTCCCCCACGCCCGCGGCATCATCCGCATCAAGGACGTCGCCTAGACCGCTGACCCGGACCGGTGAGAACCCGGCACCCGTGAGGACCGGCGCTGTCATGATGAGCGCTCCCCTCTCACCGCCCCGAGCTCAGCCCGCCGTGCTGAGTGATCCACTCCCACGGCACACCGCCCCGCTGATCCCTGAGACAGATCAGCGGGGCGGCTTCCCACATCACCGCACTGTCAAGCCACACGACACCCGTACCGGACGCCCCGCACCGAGCAGCACAGCCCCGCTCAGAGCATGGGGCCCGGACCCCCTACCCCCCTCCGTCTCCCGCTCGCAAGCGTTCTGTAGCTCGCCGTCTATGCGAATCCCCAGGGGTGAGCAGTGCAACGTCGCAGCGCTGACATCCGCATGATTCCGGGGTTTCCACTGCTCGCCGCCCCTGCTGGCCGAGTGGGCAGTGCGTCCGATTTCACCGAAATGAGAGTGAGCAGTGCCATGAGCACCCATGACGTTGAGCAGTGCATCAAGTCCTACCTGCGCGAGAATGACGGCACGGCCCCCGCCGGCGATGTGACCGCGCACGCTGTCGCCGCCGGTCACGCTGCATCGACCGTGCGCCGGGTCGCTGATCGCGTCGTGCTGAAGCAGCGCGAAGGCAACGCGTTCACCTGGTCGCTGAAGCCCGCCCCGAAGTTCACCCCGCCCCCTGCTCCCGCGCCGGCGACGCCGTCGCGGGTCGGTCACCTGGTGGACAAGAGCAAGAAGCCGAGCCTGTGGGATGCGATGCTCACCAACGGCATTCCGATGCGCCCCGATCCTTTCCCGAAGTTTGCCGACCCCGTGGCCGCACCAGTGACGGATGAGCGCCGCGAACGGCTCGGAGCACCGGAGCCCGAGTCGGCCGCACCCGCGTTCGAATCCCCTTACGCGCGACTCTCGCAGCGGGAACGACTCAACATGATCGAGCGGCGCCCGACCGTTGCGCACTACGCCGCACCGTCATTCACCGAGCTCACCGAGATGGAGACAATCACCATTCTCGAGGGTGACGACGACGGCCTGTACACGCTCGACCACACCGCCGGCGGCTCATCGCCGCTCCCCTACTGAATGGACAAGCCATGACCGTAAATGTCACGCCCCCGAACCTGACCCGACTGTTCAACGGACCCCTACTTTCCGACGAGCTCGAGTCCCGATACCTCCACGGCGTCGCCATGGTCTACCGACTCGAACCCTCAGCGTTCGGTCCGGATCTCGACCCCGCGGCATCGATCATGACCGCGATCGATCTGTCATTGCCGACCATCGACTGGGACACTCCCCAGCGCGTCGACGGCATCACGCCCGAGCAGCGCCGCATCACCATCGTTTCGTATCCTGTGACCGGCCCCAGCGCGCCTCTGACGTGGATTCCCCGACAGCGACAGATCGGCATGCCTCCGGCCCTTTTCGGGCTGTCAGGCGGCGCCGTGGCGGTCGTATGCACCGGCCACGCACTCAGCGAGGACACCATAGCCACGGCGACCGCTCGCGCGCGCCGCCACATCGAGACAGAACAAGCACACCAAGCCACCGAACTGCAGACATGGCGCGACGACACCGCCCGCCGCATCCGCGACGCCGTAAACGCTCGCCGCGAACTCATCTCAACACTGCTTTAGCTGATCATCCGACATGATCGGAACTATGAATCAGCCACGCACCCCCGTTCGGCCCGAGATATTACAGCGCTGGGCAGAGTCTGCCGTCCTCGCGCGCACGATCGCGGACGTGCATGCGCGATGTACTGTACCGCTTGCCGGAAGCCAATCAGCACAACTCGACGATCTGTACCCGCGGGAGTCATACAGTCAGTGGGCACGCGAGGGCGTGCGCTCAGCGTTGGATCACATGTTGCTATGGGCGGACATCACAATTCCAACCGACGAGCGCGGGAAACTAGGGATTACGCATCAGGGCTTTCGCTGGTTCCATACGCTGTCGCGCGCTGCCATGGAGGGCGCGGCACAGTCCCTGTGGTTGACCCGAGCCAACAACTCCGGTGAGGCAATCGCACGGCTGATCCGCGCCGTTAGGGACGACCTACGGGAACAGCGTCTTGCCTATATCGCAAAAGGTGACGACGTGCGCGCGACAGAGCAGAGAATCGAATGGCACGCCGCACGCGCGCAAGAGTGGAAGGCATACGGTCCCGCCGTAGACAGAATGCCTACGTACGTCGAGATGATCCGTTTGGCGGCACCTCCCGCTGAAAGAGACCCCGGGGCATGTGAAGCCGCGTGGCGAACGGCCAGCGCAGCAGCCCACGGTAAGACGTGGGCCATCCTCGACCTTCAGACGATGACCAGTGATCCCATCGAATGGCGCCCGGGTCAGTTTCACACGCAGGGCGTCGCCGACCAAGACCGGCTCACTGAAACGATCGATATCGCAATGGCTCTGGTTGCCACGGCTTCAGCACAACTCCTACTTCGAAACGGATTCGACCCGACCACGGAGTATCAGAGATCTGCGATTGCAGTTGGTCGACGCTCACCGATGAAAGACGGTGGTGCCCTCGTCGAAGAACTCGCCAAGAAGCTGGGTATCGAGTAGATCCGTATTGCACGCATGTTGCACGCGCCCATCTGGACAGAAAAAAACCCCGGATAACCGGGGCTTTTCTTGTGCGCGATACTGGGATCGAACCAGTGACCTCTTCCGTGTCAGGGAAGCGCGCTACCGCTGCGCCAATCGCGCCTAGAAGGCTATTCAGTTGTGAGCGAGGTGGCGACGGGATTCGAACCCGTGTAAACGGCTTTGCAGGCCGGTGCCTAGCCACTCGGCCACGCCACCAGAGGTGGATTGGAACCCACATGCCGGCTCCTCCGGAGAGAATCCTGCACTCGAGCGGATGACGAGACTCGAACTCGCGACCCCAACCTTGGCAAGGTTGTGCGCTACCAACTGCGCTACATCCGCATTTCGTTCCCGGCTGCCCGGGCACTTGCAATACATTATCTCAGGTTCAGCGCATCACCAAACCGCTCCACGCCGCCGGGCGTGTCCACCCGGGAGGGCCGCCGGACGCCACGCCCGGAGGACGTCGCCGTGTCGGACAGGACCCTCGGATCGGGTATGCTCTTGATCTGTGCCACGGTGCACGAGACAACTCCACACGGGCGATTGGCGCAGTTGGTAGCGCGCTTCCTTCACACGGAAGAGGTCATCGGTTCGAGTCCGGTATCGCCCACACCGCACACGAAGAGCCCCGGCAGACCTGGGGCTCTTCGTCATCTCCCCCGCGTCCGTGCTCCACGACGTAATGTCGATCAGAGCCGCACGAGGAGGACGCCCATGTCAGCGAGACGAGTGGTCATCTCCGGCGCCGCCGGCCTCATCGGCCGAGCGCTCACCGCGTCGTTGCGACGCGATGACGTCGAGGTCGTCCACCTCGTCCGCCGTCCCGCACGGGCCGCGCACGAGATCGAATGGCTCACGGGGTCCGGCGCCCTCTCCCCCGATGTCCTGGCCGGCGCTGACGCGGTCGTGAACCTCAACGGGGCGAGCATCGCGCGCCTGCCCTGGACTGCCGGCTACCGCACGGTGCTCCGCGAGTCACGACTGCGTCCGACCCGCGTGCTGGCTGGCGCGTTGGCCGGCCTGGGCACGGACGCTCCCGCCCTTCTCTCGGCATCCGCCGTCGGCTACTACGGCGACCGGGATGGTGCAGCGGTCGACGAGACGGCGGGACCGGGCCGCACGTTCCTCGCCGAACTGTGCGTGGAATGGGAGCGCACCGCCCTCGCCGCGGCCGACCGTGCTCGCGTCGTCCTGCTGCGCACTGCCCCTCTGCTGCATCCGGATGCCGTGCTCAAGCCGATGATCGCTCTCACCCGATGGGGGCTGGGCGGCCCGCTGGGCCCGGCGACCCAGCTCTGGCCGTGGATCTCTCTGACGGACGAGGTCGCTGCGATCCGCCACCTCCTCGACGGCAGCCAGGTGGGCCCGGTGAACCTCAGCGGGCCCACTGCGGCGACGGCCGGCGAGATCGGACGCGAACTCGCTCATCGCCTGAATCGTCCCTTCCTGCTGCCCGCGCCCGCCTGGGCACTGCGGCTGGGTCTGAGCCGCAGTGCCGCCGACTCGCTTCTGCTGTCGTCCGTGGAGGCCGTGCCGGGAGTGCTCACCGGCACCGGGTTCTCGTTCCGACACCGCACTGCTGCCGCGGCCATCGCCGCGGCTCTGTGAGCGCAGACGCCTATCACAATCGGTCGCATCACGCGCCCCCGTTCCCTTCTCGTCCACGCGCGCGGACGATCGGAAGCCGATATCCCGTCGGCCGGCTGCACGTGCCCACCGAATCGCGTGGTTGCGCGGGCAGCCGGAGAGCAGAAGAGGAGCGAATCATGAGAGCACTGACCTGGCAGGGAAAGCGCGACGTCCGTGTGGATGACGTCCCCGACCCGCGCATCATCGAGCCGACGGATGCCATCATCCGCGTCAGCTCGACGGCGATCTGCGGGTCGGACCTGCACCTGTACGAGCTGCTCGGTCCGTTCATGGATCGCGGCGACATCCTCGGGCACGAGACCATGGGCGAGGTGGTCGAGGTGGGCGCCGACGTGCAGAGCCTGCACGTCGGAGACAGGATCGTGGTGCCGTTCAACATCGCCTGCGGAGAGTGCTGGTTCTGCGTGCACGGGCTGCAGTCCCAGTGCTCGACGACCCAGGTGCGCGAGTACGACAGCGGTGCGTCGCTCTTCGGCTATACCAAGCTGTACGGCCAGGTCCCCGGCGGTCAGGCCGAGTACCTGCGGATACCGCTCGCGGACTACAACCACATCGTCGTCGATGACGACCTTCCCGACGAGCGCTGGCTGTTCCTGAGCGACATCCTGCCCACCGCATGGCAGGGTGTCGAGTACGCGCACGTGCCACCCGACGGTGTGGTCGCCGTGCTCGGGCTGGGACCGGTGGGTCAGTTCGTCACCCGCATCGCCCGATCCCGCGGTCACCGCGTTCTTGCGATCGACCCGGTCCCCGAGCGCCGTCAGATGGCGATCCGTCACGGCATCGAGGTCTTCGACCTCACCGACGACGTCATCCCCGAACTGCGGGATCTCACGGAGGGGCGCGGTCCCGACTCCGTCATCGATGCCGTCGGGCTCGAAGCGCACGGCAGCCCAGGCATCAAGGCCGTGCAGCAAGCCGTCGGGATGCTGCCCGATGCCCTGTCGCGTCCGATGCTCTCCCACGCCGGTGTGGACCGCCTGGCCGCACTGCACGCGGCCGTCGACCTCGTGAGACGAGGCGGAACCATCTCGCTCTCCGGTGTGTATGCGGGTGACGCGGACATCCTGCCGATGAAGACGATGTTCGACAAGCAGATCTCCCTGCGCATGGGACAGTGCAACGTCAAGCGCTGGATCGACGATCTGACTCCGTTCGTCCGCGCCCCGGGCGACCCGCTCGGGGTGATGGACCTCGTCACCCACCACGCCCCGCTCGGCGAGGCTCCCGACCTCTATGGCGTCTTCCAGCGCAAGGACGACGGCTGCATCAAGGTCGTCCTGCACCCCGACGGACGCGACATCCCGCGGGACTGACTCGCCGAGACCGGCCGGTGCTCACCGCCGGTCGGTCAGCGCCGCGTCGGTGCGCAGTGCCGCCCGACCTTCAGTGCCGCCCGATCCTCAGCGCCGCCGCGATCGCCGCGTCGGGGCCGCGCGTCCACGGTTCGCCATGCCCGGGAAGCAGAACCCCGGCGTCCGCACTGCGGAGACCCTCCACGGATTGCAGCGCTCTGGCGCTGTCGGCGGTGGCGGCACCCGCGACGATCTGCGGTCCGCGGCGTCCGGTGTAGGGATCGAGCGTCACGATCGCGTCGCCGCACATCGTCACTCCCAGGTGCTCGAACACGAAGGCGCAGTGTCCACCGGTGTGTTCGGGGGTCCAGATCACCCTCGGCCGCCCCGGGACATCCAGAATCTGCCCGTCCGCGATGGCAGGAGTGGCGCTCGTCCCCTTCACGGTCAACGCCCCGTGCGCCGCCATCGAGATCAGCCCGGGGATCGCGCGCGGATACCGCAGCGGGTAGGCCCACCGGGGTCGCTCGTGCGCGTAGCGGTACGGATGGCGCACCAGGGCGGCATCATCAGGATGGACCAGCAGATCGACCCCCTCCTCGCGCAGTGAGCGCGCCATGCCGACGTGGTCGAAGTGGCCGTGCGTGAGGATGACGGCGTCGATGTCGCTCCTTCGCGCACCGAGCCGCGCGAGAAGCGCATCGAGCAGGCCCGCCGTACCCGGCAGCCCCGCGTCGACGAGCGTCAGACCGCCTTCGGCGGCAACGAGGTAGCAGTTGACGTGCGCGACATCGAGACGATTGATTCCGGGGGCCACCTCGGTCCACCCCGTCGGCCTGTTGTCCATGCGTCCACCTTGCGGGTCGGATGCGGCCGGCGCACGCGCCTTGCCGTCGCGTCCGGCGGGTGCTAGCCCGGTCCGTCCGCCGCTACTCCTTCGCCCAGCCGTAGCGGCTGATGAGTGCCCGGGCGACCCGGTCGTAGCGCGCGCGGTCGAGTGCCGCGGCCTCGCGGCGCATGCCCGCGTCGTGCACGCTGTAGAGCTGCTCGATGTCCACCCACGACTCCCGGCCCTGAGCGTCCCAGTCGCCGGAACCGATCGACAGGTAGTCCCGATCGCCGTCGTGCGCCCTGCTGGTCATCCGCACGGCGTACACCCGGTCGGCGGACTGCCTTCCGATCACCAGCACGGGGCGGTCCTTGCCGCGGCCGTCGTTCTCCTCGTAGGGCACCCAGGTCCAGATCACCTCGCCGGAGTCCGGCAGGCGGTTGTGCGACGGGGAGTACCCGACGTTCACGTCGTGCACGCGTTCCGGATCGACCTGGATCGTCCGGGAGCCCTGCGTCCGTCCCGGTCCCTCCGCGGCGGAGCGATGCTGCGTCTCACGGTTCGAGGGGCGGGCCTGCTCGCGACCGTCCGGGCGCAGCACGGCGTCCGGATGCCGGGGTCGGGAAGGCCTCTTCGGGTCTTCCTTCGCCAGCATCCGGACGATCATGTCTGCCACGGTGGCCAGGATGCGCTTGGTCGAACTCACGCATTCACCCTAGCCGCGGGTGGTCAGTTGACGAGGGCGTAACCCTCCTCGCCGTGCACGGCCTGGTCCACTCCGGCGACCTCGGCCTCGCTTGTGACCCGGAAGCCGATGGTCTTCTCGATCGCGAAGCCGATGGCGAATGCCACGATGAACGAGTAGAGCATCACGCCGCCGCAGGCGATGACCTGCACGGCCAGCAGTCGCGCATCCCCACCTGTGAACAGTCCCTGATCCATTGCGAAGAAGCCCAGGTAGACGGTGCCGAGCACGCCGCCGACGAGGTGCAGCCCCACGACGTCGAGCGAGTCGTCGAAGCCGAGGCGGAACTTCATCTCGACGGCCAGCGCGCAGGCGATGCCCGAGAGCGCGCCGAGCAGGAGCGCCCATCCCGGAGCCAGGTTGGCGCAGGCCGGGGTGATGGCGACGAGGCCGGCGACCAGACCGGACACCGCGCCCACCGAGGTCGGCTTGCCGTCGCGGATCTTCTCGATGAGGATCCAGCCGAGGATGCCGGCGGCCGACGCACCCAGGGTGTTGATGGCGATCAGGCCGACATTGCCCATGTCCTCCGCCAGCCACTCGGCGCCTGCGTTGAAGCCGAACCAACCGAACCAGAGCAGCGCGGCTCCCAGCAGCGTCAGAGGGACGTTGTGCGGCTTCAGGATGCCCTTCTGGAATCCGATGCGCTTGCCGAGGACCAGCGACAGCGCCAGAGCTGCGGCTCCCGCGTTGATGTGCACGGCCGTGCCGCCGGCGTAGTCGATCACGGCGATGCCGCTGTCGGCTCCGAACAGCGCGGTGCCGAGGTTCATGATCCAGCCTCCGCCCCAGACCCAGGCGGCGATGGGGAAGTATCCGATCGTGCCGAACACGCCCACGAAGATCAGCCACGGGCCGAAGCGGGCACGATCCGCGATCGCACCGGAGATGAGGGCGATCGTGATGATGGCGAAGGTCGCGCCGTATGCGATGCTCAGCAGCGCCACGTTCGAGCCGTCGCCCTCCGTCGTGGCGGCGAGGCCGAAGTCGGCGAGTGGGTCGCCGGCGAAGTGCGCGGGGTCGGCCACACTGCTCATCGAGTAGCCGTAGAGCACCCACAGCACGGCTATCAGGCCGATCGCGCCGAAACTCATCATCATCATGCTGATGACGCTCTTTGCCTTGACCAGCCCGCCGTAGAAGAACGCGACTCCGGGCGTCATCAGCAGCACGAGCGCGGTCGCGGTGATGGCCCAGGAGATGTTCCCAGCAGCATCCATGTCGAACCTCTTTCATCGAAGAATGAGGTCAAGTCTGGGATCGCCGTGTTTCGGCCGTACGCACCCCGTGTTGCGATCGTGTTACGCGGGCGGTGTCGAAATGACGATCTCGTTACACGGTGTCCGCGGAGTGCGTGAGGGCATTGAGGCGGGAGACGGCGCGCAGGTACTTCTTGCGATATCCGCCGCCCATCATCTCGTCGGCGAACACCGAGTCCAGTCCTACTCCGGTGGCCAGGACCGGCAGCTGCGCGTCGTACACCCGGTCGACGAACGCCACGAAGCGCAGGGCCTCGGACTGATCCGTGAGCACGCGCACATCCCGCAGCCCGACGACGTCCAGTCCGTCGATCATGCGGATGTAGCGGGACGGATGCACTTTGGCCAGGTGGCGGATGACGTCGGAGAACTCGTCGTCCGAGGCGACGCCGTCGCCGGCCGCGTCGGCCAGGCGCCGCGCATAGTCCGCGTCGTCCAGCACGGCGGCGCTGCCGTCGATGGACCGCTGCCGGTAGTCCACGCCGTCGATGCGGAGAGTCTCGAAGCTGTCGGACATCGCATGGATCTCGCGCAGGAAGTCCTGCGCGGCGAAGCGGCCCTCCCCGAGCGCGTTCGGCGGGGTATTCGAGGTGGCGGCGAGCTTCGTACCGGACGCCACGAGTTCGCCGAGCAGGCGTGTCATCACCATCGTGTCGCCCGGGTCATCGAGTTCGAACTCGTCTATGCACAGCAGATCGGCGCCGCGCAGCAGGTCCACCGTGTTGCGGTAACCGAGGGCTCCGACGAGGGCCGTGTACTCGATGAACGAGCCGAAGTACTTCCGTCGCGCTGGCAGCGCGTGATACACCGCCGCCAGCAGGTGCGTCTTCCCCACGCCGAAGCCGCCGTCGAGGTAGACGCCCGGTTTCATCGGCGTGGGCTTCGGCGCGCGGCGGAAGAATCCCGTCTTCTTCGCCGGCTCGCCGCCGCCGCAGAAGCGCTGCAGCGCGTCCTTCGCACCCGCCTGCGAGGGATAGGTCGGATCGGCTCGATAGGTGTCGAAGGTGGCGGAGGAGAACTGCGGCGGCGGAACCAGGCTCGCCAGCATCTCGGGTCCGGTGACTGACGGTGTGCGCTCGGTGAGGTGCACGACGCCGGTGCTGGTCTGCTGGGTCATCACATTCCTGAAGTCATAGTCTTACGATCCGGATGCCGGCGTGCCGAAAGGGATCTATGGTCAAAGGAGACGGCTCAACATTACGCCGTCGACCGACCCAACCCCGCGTCCTGAATCCAGAGGAGCAACTGTGACTGTCGAGCACGACAACTCATCCACCAAATTCTCCGAGTACGCCGAACCCGGCCGCCTCGTCACCACGGAATGGCTGGCAGCGAACGTCGACACGCCGGGACTGGTCGTCGTGGAGTCCGACGAGGACGTCCTGCTGTACGAGACGGGACACATCCCGGGAGCGGTGAAGGTCGACTGGCACACCGAGCTCAACGACCCGGTCGTGCGCGACTACGTCGACGGCCAGGGTTTCGCGGACCTGCTCAGCCGCAAGGGCATCTCACGGGACGACACCGTGGTCATCTACGGCGACAAGAACAACTGGTGGGCCGCCTACGCGCTCTGGGTGTTCTCGCTGTTCGGACACGAGGACGTGCGTCTGCTGGACGGCGGCCGCGACAAGTGGATCGCCGAGGGACGCCCGCTCACGACCGACAAGACGGTGCGTGCGGCGACCGAGTACCCGGTCGTCGAGCGCGACGATTCCGTGCTGCGCGCCTACAAGGAGGACGTGCTGGCGTTCATCGGTCAGGGCCCGCTGATCGACGTGCGCTCCCCCGAGGAGTACAACGGCGAGCGGACCACCGCCCCGGCTTACCCCGAGGAGGGCAGCCTGCGCGCCGGCCACATCCCCACCGCTCAGAGCGTGCCGTGGGGCAAGGCGGTCGCCGAGGACGGTGGCTTCAAGACCCGCGCCGAGCTCGACGCGATCTACCGTGACGGGGCGGGCATCGCCGACGGCGACGACGTCATCGCGTACTGCCGCATCGGAGAGCGGTCCAGCCACACCTGGTTCGTGCTCAAGCACCTTCTCGGGTTGGAGAAGGTGCGCAACTACGACGGGTCCTGGACCGAGTGGGGCAGCGCTGTGCGCGTTCCGATCGTCAGCGGCAGCGAGCCCGGCTCACTCTGATGGTGAGAGAATTGCACGGTGACTGACACGTACGTACCCGACACGCTGGCCACGACCCGCGACGAGTTCCTGGAACTCCCCGAAGCCGATCGCCTCGAGCTTCTGCTCGAGTACGCGAATGAGCTTCCCGAGGTCTCGGAAGAGGTCGCGAACCATCCGGAGATGTGCGAGCGTGTCGCCGAATGCCAGTCCCCCGTGTACATCTACGTCGAGGTCAACGACGGCGTCGTCGCGATGCATGCGACGGCGCCGCCGGAGGCCCCGACCACGCGAGGATTCGCCAGTATCCTCGTGCAGGGCATCACCGGGCTCACGCCCGACGAGGTGCTCGCCATCCCGAACGACTACCCGCAGACGATCGGGCTCACCCGCGCCGTCTCACCGCTGCGGATCGGCGGCATGACCGGCATGCTGATGCGGGCGAAGAAGCAGGTCAGGCAGAAGCGCTGAGCTCCCGCGCGATCATCCAATCGGTGATGGCAGCCGTCCAGCCGGCCTGGTCATAGTTCCAGAGCTTGGTGTGACGCGCCACCGCGAACGTCGGCATGGTCACCAGGTCGGGCCGTGCCGCCGCAAGGGCGTGAGAGGCGTCGGACGGCACGAACCCGTCGTCGTCGCTGTGCAGGATGAGGATCGGTGCGTCGAGTTCCGATGCCCGCGCCACCATGTCGAGACGATCGAACTCGATCGCATCCTCCGCCCCCCGCAGGCGCGCCATCACCGTGTTCTCCAACACCCCCATGGCGAGGGCGGGAATGGGCTCGCGCAGACCCTGCTCGCGCGCCTGGAACCGCAGCACGGTCCGCCAGTCCACGACCGGCGAATCCAGGACGAGTGCGGCGATGTGCTCTCTGTGCTCCGACGAGACGGCGGTCTGCAACGCGATCGCACCGCCCATGGACCAGCCCATGAGCACGACGCGCTTCGCCCCGTGGCGCAGAGCATGGCCGATGGCGGCATCCACATCACGCCACTCCGACGAGCCGAGCGCGTACCTGCCGCTGCGGGACGGCGGCGCCTCCCCGTCGTTGCGGTAGGAGACGACGAGCGTGGGATGTCCCATCGCGTGGAACACCGGCACCGCCCGCAGGCACTCCGAGCGCGTCGTGCCCCTGCCATGCACCTGGATCACCCACGTGTCCGAGGAGCCGGGGAAGAACCACGCCGGACAGGGACCAGCCGGGGAGCCGATGAGCACGCTCTCCCACGGCAGGTGCAGTTCGCTCGGCGTGACGTAATACCAGCCGCTGAAGGCGGCATCCCGATCGACCTGCGACCCCGCCTCGATCTGCGTCAGCAGCTTGCGGCGCACGGTCCTCGCATCCGCACTGAGCACCGCGCCCAGTTTCACGTAGTCGTAGGTTCCCGACGTGAACAGGCCGTAGCGGCCGGGCAGCTCCGTGTCCCTGGTGCGGCTGAGCTCGATGGTCTGCGCCCCGGTGTCGACGGCGAGGATGTGCGTGTCCGGACGACGGACCGAGGGCGTGACCACGCGGCGGGCGGTGGCGAGCACGGTGAAGGCAGTTGCCGCGCCCACCGCGAGCAGGGCGGGGACGGCGACGGCCACGGCGTGCCTGAGACTCTTCATCGCCTCCTGACTCTAGCCTGTCCACGTGACCGCACACCCGGATGCCGCAGCCCTCTTCGACGAGGCCGCGGCCCAGCTGCGCGATACCCCGTTCCGGACGGACATCGTCGTGCGGGAGATCCCCTCTCCCACCGGCATAGCGCCCTTCTCGATCGCGTTCGCCGCGGACGTCCGACCGGACGAGCACGGAGACTCGTCGTACGGCTCCGGGCGCTTCGTGCTGCTGCATGACCCGGAGGAGCCGGACGCCTGGAACGGGGCATGGCGGATCATCGCGTTCGCGCAGGCGCCTCTCGAGCCCGAGATCGGCACCGACCCGCTGCTCGCGGACGTCGCCTGGTCCTGGCTCGTGGACGCCCTGGAATCGCGCGCTGCCGGCTACCACTCGGCATCCGGCACCTCCACCAAGATGCTCTCCAAGGGCTTCGGATCGCTCTCCCGGGAAGGCGATGGCGCGCAGATCGAGCTGCGCGCCTCCTGGACTCCCGCTGCGCCGCTCCGCCTGCATGTGGAAGCATGGGTGGAGTTGGTGGGGATGCTGGCGGGTCTGCCGCCCGGGTCCGAGGACGTCGCCGTGTTCGGCGCGAGAAGGGGCGGACGTGGCTGAATACTCCGTGATCAGTGACCGCACGGAGTTCGAGGAAGCATGTCGCGCCCTTGCGCAGGCCGACGGCCCCGTGGCGGTCGATGTCGAGCGGGCCTCCGGTTTCCGCTACTCCCAGCGCGCCTACCTCGTGCAGGTCTACCGCCGCGGTGCGGGCGTCTTCCTCTTCGATCCGCCCGCGATCGGCGATTTCTCCGCCCTTCAGAGCGCCATCGGCGACGTGGAGTGGGTCTTCCACGCCGCGAGTCAGGATCTGCCGTCGCTGCGCGAGCTGGGGTTGAACCCGGCGACGATCTTCGACACCGAGCTGGCGTCGCGGCTGCTCGGCAGCGACGGGTTCGGCCTGGCCGCCGTCGTCGAGCATGCGCTCGGCATCACCTTGACCAAGGCGCACTCGGCCGCCGACTGGTCGACGCGTCCTCTCCCCGAGTCGTGGCTCGAGTACGGCGCACTGGACGTGTTCCACCTCATCGACGTCCGCGACGTCCTCGCCCAGGAGCTCAGCGAGGCGGGCAAGACGGAGATCGCTCGCGAGGAGTTCGAGGCGACTCTCACGCGCGAGCCGAAGCCGGCGCGCGCCGAGCCCTGGCGCCGCCTGAGCGGGCTGCACAAGGTCCGTGGAGCGCGGCAACTCGCCGTGGCGCGCGAACTGTGGACCGCGCGCGAGGAGTATGCGAAGGAGATCGACGTGTCCCCCGGCCGTCTGATCCCGGACCGGTCCCTGCTGGCCGCGGTCCTCGCGTCGCCGACGAGCAAGCAGGCGCTGGCCGGGCTCAAGGACTTCAATGGTCGAGCCAGTCGCACCCAGCTCGACCGCTGGTGGGACGCCATCGAGCGCGGACGAACGACCGAGGACCTCCCCCGTGAACGTGTTCCCAGCGACGCCCTCCCGCCACCGCGGGCCTGGGCTGACCGCAATCCCGAGGCGGATCTCCGTCTGAAGGCGGCCCGGCCGGTCATCGAGGCCCTGGCCGAGGAGATGCACATGCCGACGGAGAACCTCCTCACCCCCGACCACCTGCGCCGGGTGGCATGGCATCCGCCCGGGCTCACACCCGAGGCCATCGGCGAAGCGCTCGCCGAGCTCGGGGCGCGCCCCTGGCAGATTGCGCATACTGCACAGAAGATCGCGACCGCCTTTGTAGAAGGCCCGCAAATCGATTCGGATGCCGTCGAAGCGGCTTCGTAGGTTCGACCCAACCGATTCCTGACGCTCGGGGCCCACTCCTAGGCTGGCGGTATCCCAAACCAATGGAGGCAGGAGTGGCCGAGATCTCGGACGTCTTCTTCGTCGACGGAATGCGCACACCCTTCGGGCGCGCCGGCGAAAAGGGCATGTACTGGAACACCCGCGCGGATGACCTCGCCGTCAAGGCGACGATCGGGCTGATGGAGCGCAACGCCTCCGTCCCGGCCGACCGCATCGACGATGTGGCGATCGCCGCGACCTCGCAGACCGGAGACCAGGGGCTCACCCTCGGCCGTTCGGTCGCGATCCTCGCCGGGCTCCCTCAGACCGTCCCCGGACTGGCGATCGATCGGATGTGCGCGGGCGCGATGACCTCCGTGACGACCATGGCGGGCTCGATCGGCATCGGGATGTACGATCTCGCCCTCGCCGGCGGAGTCGAGCACATGGGCCACCACCCGATCGGCACGAACGCCGACCCCAACCCGCGGTTCGTCGCCGAGAAGATGGTCGACGCCGGCGCGCTGAACATGGGCGTGACCGCAGAGCGCATCTTCGACCGCTTCCCGCACCTGACCAAGGAGCGCTCCGACAGGTTCGGCATGCTCAGCCAGCACAAGGTGCAGGCCGCGTACGACGCGGGCAAGCTCCAGCCCGACCTGGTGCCTGTGGCCGTCAAGGACGCAGACGGCGCCTGGGGGCTCGCCACCGAGGATGAGGGCCGACGCCCGCAGACCACCATGGCGGACCTGGCCGCGCTGAAGACGCCGTTCCGCCCTCACGGCAGGGTCACCGCCGGCACCTCGTCGCCCCTCACCGACGGCGCCACGATGTCGCTGCTGGCCGGCGGCGGCGCCGTCAAGGAGTTCGGCCTCACCCCGAAGATGCGGATGGTGTCGTTCGCGTTCGCCGGAGTGCAGCCCGAGATCATGGGCATCGGCCCGATCCCCTCCACCGAGAAGGCGCTCAAGAAGGCCGGACTCACGATCGATGACATCGGCCTGTTCGAACTGAACGAGGCCTTTGCCATCCAGGTGATCTCGCTGCTCGACCACTTCGGCATCGCCGATGACGACCCGCGCGTCAACCCGTGGGGCGGCGCCATCGCCGTCGGGCACCCGCTCGCCGCGACCGGCGTGCGCCTGATGATCCAGCTCGCCGCCCAGTTCGCCGAGCGTCCCGATGTCCGCTACGGCCTCACCGCGATGTGCGTCGGCCTCGGACAGGGTGGCTCGGTCATCTGGGAGAACCCGTTCTTCGACGGAAAGAAGAGGAAGAAGTGAGCTACGACGACGTCGACTTCGCACCCATCATGGCACTGACCGAGGGAGAGGTCATCACACACTCCCCGGTGCGCGACATCCGTCTCGCCTCGGGCAAGGTCCTCGCCCTGATCACGCTCGACAACGGTCGCGATCACACCCGCCCGAACACGCTGGGCCCGGCGACCCTCGCCGAGCTCGGTGAGACCCTCGCAGGACTGAAGGCACGAGCCGCGGCCGGCGAGATCCAGGCCGTCGGCATCACCGGAAAGCAGTACATCCTCGCTGCCGGAGCCGACCTGTCCGACATCAGCCGGGTCGGTTCGAAGGACAACGCCCGCCTCATCGCGCAGCTCGGTCACAAGGTGATCGGCTCGCTGTCCGAGCTCGGCGTCCCCTCGTTCGCCTTCGTGAACGGCCTCGCCCTCGGCGGCGGCATGGAGATCGCCCTGAACTCCTCGTACCGCACCGTGGACGCGTCGGCGGCGGCCCTCGCACTGCCCGAGGTATTCCTCGGCATCATCCCCGGCTGGGGCGGCGCCTACCTGGTCCCGAACCTGATCGGCATCGAGAACGCCCTCGAGGTCGTCATCTCGAACCCGCTGAAGCAGAACCGGATGCTCAAGCCCCAGCAGGCGTTCGAGATGGGCCTGATGGATGCCATCTTCCCCGCCGCGAACTTCCTGGAGAACTCGCTGGCCTGGGCGGATGCCGTCCTCGGTGGCAAGAAGGTCGAGCGCAAGAACGAGCCGGGCAAGATCGAGCGACTCACGAAGTGGCCCATCGCCATCAAGATGGCCCGCGGGATGCTGGAGTCCAAGATCGGCACGGTTCCCCGCTCGCCGTACGTCGCCCTGGACCTGCTGGACAAGGCCAAGAGCGGCACCAGGGCCGAGGGCTTCGCCCGCGAGGACGAGGCGCTCGCCGATCTCGTCACCGGCGACCAGTTCGCCGCGTCGATGTACGCGTTCGACCTCGTGCAGAAGCGCGCCAAGCGACCTGTCGGCGCCCCCGACAAGGCACTGGCGAAGAAGGTCACCAAGGTCGGCATCATCGGTGCGGGCCTGATGGCCAGCCAGTTCGCGCTGCTGTTCGTGCGCAAGCTGCAGGTGCCCGTGCTCATCACCGACCTGGACCAGGCGCGTGTCGACAAGGGCGTCGCCTACATCCACGAGGAGATCGGCAAGCTCGAGGCGAAGGGCCGTCTGGACGGCGACACCGCCAACAGGCTGCGCGCGCTCGTCACCGGCACCACCGACAAGTCCCTGTATGCGGACTGCGACTTCGTCATCGAGGCGGTGTTCGAGGAGGTCGGCGTCAAGCAGCAGGTGTTCGGCGAGATCGAGAAGCTCATCGCCGAGGACGCGATCCTCGCGACCAACACCTCCTCGCTGTCGGTCGCCGAGATCGGCTCGAAGCTCGCGCACCCCGAGCGACTCGTCGGCTTCCACTTCTTCAACCCGGTCGCGGTCATGCCCCTGATCGAGATCGTGAAGACGGATGCCACATCGGAAGCCGCGCTGTCGACGGCATTCGTCGTCGCGAAGGGCCTGGGCAAGAATGCGGTTCTCACCGCCGACGCGCCCGGGTTCGTCGTGAACCGTCTGCTCGCGAAGGTCATGGGCGAGGCGGCGCGTGCCGTGTACGAGGGCACCCCGGTCGCCGACGTGGAGAAGGCGTTCGGACCGCTCGGTCTGCCGATGGGTCCGTTCCAGCTGATCGACCTGGTGGGGTGGAAGGTCGCCGCACACGTGCAGGATACCATGGTCCGTCACTTCCCCGACCGCTTCTACGCGAACGAGAACTTCCACGCACTGGCCGATCTCGATCAGGTCGTCGAGAAGGACAAGGGCGGTCGTGTCACCGGCTTCACGAAGGCAGCCGAGAAGATCGTCAAGCAGGTCGCCGGGAGCACTCCGGCATCCGCCGACGAGATCCTCCGCCGCGTGCAGGACGGGCTCGCCCAGGAGATCAAGCTGATGCTCGATGAGGGCGTCGTGCCCGAGGTCGAGGACATCGACCTCTGCCTGATCCTCGGCGCCGGCTGGCCGTTCATCGACGGCGGTGCCTCACCGTACCTGGACCGCGAGGACGCCTCGGAGCGCGTGTTCGGTGCGACGTTCCACAACCCGCCCATCCGCGGCATCGCGAGCTGATCGGCACGCGCCCACCACACCACGTCGAGCGGGGGTGGCCCCTTCGCAGGAGCCACCCCCGCTACGACCCGTCGCGACGGTCGCGGATCGTCCTGGCCGCGCGGCAGTCACGGATCCACCTGGCCGCGCGGCGACCAGGCCGCTTCGTCAGGAGTCCCGCGGCTGAGGTCGGCTCCTCGGTCCTGGCAGGCGATCCTGAGGTCAGCGGGACTCGTGGACAGGCAGCTCGATCGCGCCGGTCTCACCCGACTGACGCGCCACCGGCACCCGCTTGCCGAGCACCTGGGCAACCACGTCCTGGGCGATCTTCGCCGCTGTCAACCCGGCATCCTGCAGAATCTGCTCGCGCGTGGCGTGCTCGATGAACTCGTCCCGCACGCCCAGCTCGTCGACGGCCGTGTCGATCCCGGCCTCGCGCAGCACCTGGCGCACCCGGGTTCCCACACCGCCCACGCGGATGCCGTCCTCCAGGGTGATGACCAGACGGTGCCGTGCCGCCAGCTCCAGGACGGACGGCTGCACGGGGATCGCCCAACGCGGGTCGATCACCGTCGCCCCGATGCCCTGAGCGCGCAATCGGCTGGCGACGTCCAGTGCCAGTGCCGCGAACGGACCGATGCCCACCAGCAGCACGTCCTCGGTCTCGTCTCGCATCAGCAGGTCGACGCCATCGGGAAGCCGTTCGATCGCAGGGATGTCGTCGGGGACGGATCCCTTCGGGTAGCGGATCACCGTCGGGGAGTCGTCCACCGCCACCGCCTCATCCAGAAGCTCCTGCAGACGGGTCGCGTCGCGCGGTGCGGCGATACGGATGCCGGGAACGATCTGCAGCATCGCCAGATCCCAGATGCCATGATGGCTCGGACCATCCGGCCCGGTGACCCCGGCGCGGTCCAGGACGAACGTCACGCCGGCCCTGTGCAGCCCGACGTCCATCAGCACCTGGTCGAAGGCGCGATTCATGAAGGTCGCGTAGATCGCGACCACGGGGTGCAATCCGCCGTAGGCGAGGCCGGCTGCTGAGGCCACGGCGTGCTGCTCGGCGATGCCCACGTCGTAGACCCGGTTCGGGAAGCGCTCCGCGAACGGTGCGAGGCCCGTGGGGCGCAGCATCGCAGCCGTCATGGCGATGATCTTCTCGTTCCTGGCACCGGCCTCGACGAGCGCGTCGGCGAACACCGACGACCAGGAGACGCCCGAGGCAGCACCGAGGGCATCGCCCGTCTTGGGGTCTATGCGCCCAACAGCATGGAACTGGTCGGCGATGTCATCCCTGGCGGGCTGATAGCCGCGGCCCTTCTCGGTGATGACATGCACGATCACCGGTGCGCCGTAGTCCTTCGCCAGCTCCAGGGTCTCGAGGAGCGCGGGGATGTCATGTCCGTCCACCGGGCCGAGGTACTTGATGTCGAGGTTGGAATACAGTGCGACGTTGTTGGTGAAGCGCGACAGGAAGCCGCGCGTCCCACCGCGGACGCCGCGGAAGAGCGCCCGTCCGAAGGGCCCGAAGGCGCGGAACAGCCGGTCGGACTTGCGATGCATCTCTCGATAGGTCGCGGCCGTGCGCACCCGGTTCAGATAGCGGGACATACCGCCGATCGTGGGCGCATACGAGCGGCCGTTGTCGTTGACGACGATGACGAGGTTGCGTTCGTTGTCGTCGGAGATGTTGTTCAGCGCCTCCCAGGTCATCCCACCGGTCAGCGCGCCGTCACCGACGACGGCGACCACATGGCGGTCCGCGCGGCCGGTGGCGGTCAGGGCGCGGGAGATGCCGTCGGCCCAGCTCAGTGAGCTCGACGCGTGCGAGGACTCCACGACGTCGTGCGGGCTCTCCGCACGCTGGGGATAGCCGGCAAGGCCCCCGCGCGAGCGCAGCTGAGAGAAGTCCTGCCGTCCCGTGAGCAGCTTGTGCACGTACGACTGGTGACCGGTGTCGAAGATGAACGGATCCTCCGGAGAGGAGAAGACCCGGTGCAGCGCGATCGTCAACTCGACGACGCCGAGGTTGGGACCCAGGTGCCCTCCGGTGCGTGCGACGTTCTCGACCAGGAACGCACGGATCTCGGCGGCCAGCTCGGCGAGCTGCTCCGGCGTGAGCCGGTCGAGGTCTCTGGGACCGGTGATACTCGGCAGGATCGGCATGGACGCTCCTCCGCGACTCGACGACTGCGCGACCGGGAGGACGCGCGAACCCGTCAAGTCTATCTCCGGGTGGCTGTGCGGAAGGTGCGGCGACGCCGAAGGGCTCGGATGCCTGAAGCATCCGAGCCCTTCGATGAGTGCGCGTCAGACCAGCGAGCGCAGCACGTACTGCAGGATTCCGCCATGGCGGTAGTAGTCGGCCTCACCGGGCGTGTCGATGCGGACCACGGCATCGAACGTGACCGGCTGCTTGCCCTCGTCCGAGAACTCGCTGGGGGTGGCCGTGACCTTGACCGTCTTCGGCGTGGTGCCCTCGTTGAGCTGGGTGAGACCTTCGATCGCGATGATCTCGGTTCCGTCCAGGCCGAGCGACTCCCAGGACTGCCCCTCCGGGAACTGCAGCGGGACGACACCCATTCCGATCAGGTTCGAACGGTGGATGCGCTCGAAGCTCTCGGCGATGACCGCCTTGACACCCAGCAGCGTGGTGCCCTTCGCCGCCCAGTCGCGCGATGAGCCGGAGCCGTACTCCTTGCCGCCGAACACGACCAGCGGCACGCCCTGCGCCTGGTAGTTCATGCACGCGTCGTAGATGAACGCCTGCGGGCCACCGGGCTGGGTGAAGTCGCGGGTGTAGCCGCCCTCGATCTGCTGACCGTCGTTGACGGCCTTGACGAGAGCGTTCTTCAGGCGGATGTTCGCGAACGTGCCGCGGATCATCACCTCGTGGTTTCCGCGCCGCGAGCCGAAGGAGTTGAAGTCCTTGCGCTCCACGCCGTGCTCCTGCAGGTACTGCGCTGCGGGCGTGCCGGCCTTGATCGCGCCTGCCGGCGAGATGTGGTCGGTCGTCACGGAATCGCCCAGAGCCGCCATCACGCGAGCGCCGGTGATGTCGGCGACCGGGGTCAGCTCCATCGTCATGCCGTCGAAGTACGGCGCCTTGCGCACGTACGTCGAGTCCTCATCCCACTCGAAGATGGGACCGGTCGGGGTCGGCAGGCTCGTCCAGCGCTCGTCACCATCGAAGACGGTGGCGTACTGCTTGATGAACTGCTCGCGCGAGATCGAGGAATCGACGATCTCCTGCACCTCGTCCGTGGTGGGCCAGATGTCCTTCAGGAAGACGTCGTTGCCCTCGGTGTCCTTCCCGAGCGGATCGGTGTCGAAGTCGAAGTGCATGGAACCCGCGAGGGCGTACGCGATGACCAGCGGCGGCGAAGCCAGGTAGTTCATCTTCACGTCCGGGCTGATGCGGCCCTCGAAGTTGCGGTTTCCGGAGAGGACCGCGGTGACGGCGAGGTCGTGCTCGTTGACGGCGGCAGAGACCTCGTCGATGAGCGGACCGGAGTTTCCGATGCAGACCGTGCAGCCGTAGCCGACGGTGTAGAAGCCCAGTCCCTCGAGATCCTCGTTCAGACCCGACTTCTCGTAGTAGTCGGTGACGACCTTGGAGCCGGGGGCGAGGGTGGTCTTGACCCAGGGCTTCTGCTTCAGGCCCTTCTGCAGCGCCTTGCGCGCGACCAGACCGGCCGCGACCATCACCGACGGGTTCGACGTGTTGGTGCAGGAGGTGATCGCCGCCAGCGTGACCGCGCCGTTGTCGAGGATGTAGTTGTCGCCGGCAGGGGTGGTGACGGGAACCGGCGTCGAGGCCTGCGCCGGGGCGCCGCTGTTGATGTGCACCGGACGAGTGGTCGACTCCTCGTCACCGGGGACCTGACCGGGGTCGGAGGCCGGGAAGGAGTGCTTCGACTCCAGGTCGACGATGTCGTCGCTGGTCGATGCCGCGGCGTAGTTCAGGATGTCCTTCTCGAACTGCTCCTTGGCCTCGGAGAGCAGGATCCGGTCCTGCGGGCGCTTCGGGCCGGCGATCGAGGGGACGACGGTGCCGAGGTCCAGCTCCATGTACTCGCTGTACACGGGCTCCTTGTCGGCGTCGTGCCACATGCCCTGGGTCTTGGCGTATGCCTCGACCAGTGCCACGGTCTCTTCGGGGCGACCGGTGAGGCGGAGGTAGTCCAGCGTGACGTCATCCACGGGGAAGATGGCGGCAGTCGAGCCGAACTCCGGCGACATGTTGCCGATCGTGGCACGGTTGGCCAGAGGCACGGAGGCGACTCCGGCGCCGTAGAACTCGACGAACTTGCCCACCACGCCGTGCTGGCGCAGCAGATCCGTGATGGTCAGCACGACGTCGGTCGCGGTGACACCGGCGGGAATCTCGCCGGTGAGCTTGAAGCCCACCACCCGCGGGATCAGCATGGAGACCGGCTGGCCGAGCATGGCCGCCTCCGCCTCGATGCCGCCGACGCCCCAGCCCAGCACGCCCAGCCCGTTGACCATGGTGGTGTGCGAGTCGGTGCCGACGAGAGTGTCGGGGTAGGCGCGCAGCACGCCGTCGACGGTGCGGTCGTAGACGACCTTGGCCAGGTGCTCGATGTTCACCTGGTGCACGATGCCGGTGCCCGGGGGGACGACCTTGAAGTCGTCGAAGGCCGTCTGGCCCCAGCGCAGGAACTGGTAACGCTCGCCGTTGCGCTCGTACTCGATCTCGACGTTGCGCTGCAGGGAGTTCTCGGTGCCGAACAGATCGGCGATCACGGAGTGGTCGATGACCATCTCAGCGGGCGAGAGCGGGTTGATGCGGCTGGGGTCGCCGCCCAGAGCGGTGACCGCCTCGCGCATGGTCGCCAGGTCGACGATGCAGGGCACGCCGGTGAAGTCCTGCATGAGCACGCGGGCCGGCGTGAACTGGATCTCGGTGTCGGGATCCGCGGTCGGATCCCACGAGCCGAGCGCCTCGATCTGGGACTTCGTGACGTTGGCACCATCCTCGGTGCGCAACTGGTTCTCCAGGAGCACCTTCAGGCTGAACGGAAGCCGCTCGCTTCCCTCGACCGTGTCGATGCGGTAGATCTCATAGTCGGTGCTGCCGACCGTCAGGGTGCTCTTGGCACCGAAGCTGTTCACCGTGGACACGTATCCGTCTCCTTCTGAATCTGATGGGAGCGACAGGCGACTCCATCTTGCTCGTCGATCGAGCATCGCGGCTAGCAAGGCACGCCTTACCAGTGTGCACCGCCTGCTCTCTCGACAGAAGCCTGAAATTTATCTTGATGTCGAGATAAATCTATCAGATGCGGAAGGCATCCCGATCATTCGCGACGCGGGTACAGCGCACGCACCGCGAGCCAGGTGACCGCGATCATCGGAGCGAACAGCGGCAGTCCCATGATCAGCTTCAGCGTGCCGAGCAGGGTCACCTGATCGGTCAGGTACAGGGGCAGCTGGACCGCGAGACGGAGCAGGAACAGCAGACCCCAGGCGATGCCGAGCCAGAAGAAGGCCCGGCGCTTCCTCCGGTCCGCGCGCCACGCCGTGCCTTCACCCATCAGGAATCCGACAGCAAGACCGATCAGCGACCAGCCGACGAGTGCGGCGACGAGCATCGCGGTGCCGTACACGGCATTCGTGATGAGCCCCGGGACGAAGTTGTCCGCGCCGCGACCCGTCCACAGCGCCAGCAGTGCTGCGGCTCCGGCGGCGAACAGCCCGCCCAGTGCCGCGGACGGCGGCGACTTCTGCACGAGCCTGACCAGGGTGAACACAGCCGCCAGCCCCACCGAGACCCCGAGAGAGAGGATCAGCGGGTCGGGGCGCAGCGTGAACAGCAGCACGAACGCCAGGCTCGGCAGCACCGATTCCAGCACGCCGCGCCAGCCGCCCATGGCGCTCCAGACGACCTTCTGCGTGCTCGCGCCGCTATCGGGGTCCAGGCCCGCACGGCGCGCGGCACCGCCCAGCGCGGCTCCGACGAGTTCGGCGGCCGAGGGCTCCGTCGCCCCGCGGTTCGGCTGCGTGTCGTCGGAGCCGGTCACGCCGAGCCCGGGGTCGACGGCATCTTCAGCGGGATCAGGTCACGCGGGGGCATGGGCGATCCACCGCGGACGACGACGATCGACCGGAACAGATCCTCGACCTGCTCCGCGGCCGCGGGGTCGGATGCCGCGTCTCCGCCGATCACGCCGCGCAGGAACCATCGGGGGCCGTCCACTCCCACGAAGCGCGCGAGGCGCATCTCCGAGCCCTCCGCCGCGGTCGCCGGCACCTCGGCCAGCAGCTCCTTGCCGAGCGGGCCCTCGCGCTCCTCGACGCGGCCGCCCTGCGTGCGGATCTGATCGCGCAGCTGCACCCGTGTCTCATCCCACAGCCCGCGGGAGCGCGGCGCGGCGAACGGCTGCACCTGCAGCGACGATCCGGCGTAGTCGAGCCCGACCGCGACGATGCGCTTGGTCTGCTCCTCCACCTCGAGGCGCAGATTGAGTCCTTCGCGGGGCAGCACCTTGATGCCGCCGAGGTCGATATAGGGGCGGACCGGGTTGGCTTCCGCGTCGTCGAACGGCCCGGCCGTCGCGCGGTCCACCGGCGCCGACTTGAGTGTGGGTTCGATCTCTTCAGTCATTCGCTCTTTCCCTGGGTATAGCCGGTGGATCCGAAGCCGCCCTCGCCGCGGACGCTGTCCGGGAGCTCGGCAACGGGTTCGAAGCGCGCCTGGACCACGGGCATCACGATCAGCTGCGCGATGCGATCGCCGACCGCCACATCGTACGCGTGCTCGCTGTCGGTGTTCAGAAGGCTCACCTTGATCTCGCCCCGATACCCGGCATCGACCGTGCCCGGTGCGTTGACGACCGTGATGCCGTGTCTGGCGGCCAGGCCGCTGCGGGGTACGACGAACGCCGCATGCCCCTCCGGCAGCGCGATGCGCACCCCTGTGCCGACGAGGGCGCGCTGGCCAGGCTCCAGGCGCACCGCCTCCGTGGCGACCAGGTCGGCTCCGGCGTCGCCCGGGTTGGCATAGAACGGGACGTTCGCGGCGATAATGGGAACGGCAACGGAATGAGTCACCCCATGAGGCTAATGCAGAACACCGAGCGCGACGCGCGACCGATCTACCGCGAGCGACTCGCGCCCAGTCTGTGGATGATCGTGGTCATCGCGCTGGTCGGACCCATGGTGTCACTCGTGTTCGCACCGGTGGCCGCGGGGGTCGCGGTCGCCATCGGTGCAGCGGTCGCGCTCGTGCTGGTGGTGCTGAGCATCCTGCTCTCCCCCACCATCGAGGTGCGCGGCACGGTGCTGTACGCGGGCCGCGCGCACATCGACGCACGATGGCTCGGGGAGCCCGCCGCCTTCACCGGCGAGGAGGCGCACGATCGTCGCAGTCGTGACATCGCGCGCGACGGCTGGCACCTCATCCGAGGCGGGATCGATGGCATCGTCGTGGTGCCGGTCACCGATCCGGCTGACCCGATGCGCACCTGGACGATCTCCTCGCGCACCCCGGATCGTCTCAGCGCCGCGATCCGCGCGATACGGACACCCGACTGACGCAGAACGCGCCCCGAGCCGTGAGGCCGGGGCGCGCGCGTCGAGAATGCGTCAGGCGGCGCATTCCTTGCAGATCAGCCCGTCGGGGCCGTCGTGGTCGAGCTGAGAGCGGTGCTTCACGAGGAAACAGCTCATGCAGGTGAACTCGTCCTCCTGGGCGGGGAGGACGACGATGACGTCCTCCACATCCGAGAGGTCGGCTCCGGGCAGCTCGAAAGCCGCCGGGTTGTCGGAGTCCTCGACGTCGCCGGCGCCGGTCTGGCCGTTCGGCACACGCTCCTTGAGTGCTTCGATCGACTCGGAGTCGTCTTCGCTCTTGCGGGGTGCGTCGTAGTCGGTTGCCATGCGGTAAATCTCCACTTTCCGTGGTGCGAGTGGTTTCGGGGGGTGTGCTGATTCGGGTGTTCAGCGGCGTTAGTTTGCACGACGGCGAGCCATTTCGCAAATGCTCCCGTCCTCGCACGGGGAAACTCACGGCACGCCCACGGTATTCCCACCGTCCGCCGGGTCTCCGTGACACCATGAACGCACACCCATCAGAGGGGCATTCGCATGGAAAACGTCACCATCGTCGGAACAGAGGCGGGCGTACTCGTTCTCGCCACGGAGTCCGGACAGCGCTTCGCCCTGCCCATCGACGACGTGCTGCACCGCGAGGTCCGACGGGCGACCCGAGAGAGCGAGCCGACGGCCGCGCGCCTTGCCGCGAGCCCGCGTGACATCCAGACGCAGATCCGCGCGGGCCTGTCGACCTCCGAGGTCGCCGCACTGCTCGGAGTCAGCGAATCGGACGTCGCCCGCTTCGAGGGACCTGTGCTGGCTGAGCGGGAGCACATCGTCGGGCAGGCGCTCGCCGTGCCCGTCCTGATCGGCAGTGAGGTCGAGCCCGACGCGCAGCCCACCTTCGGCGTGGCCGTGCGCGCGAAGCTCGCGGATCTCGGCGCCGTGGACGAACGCTGGGCCAGTTGGAAGGATGAGTCGGGCTGGACCGTGAAGCTGGAGTTCACGGCGGAGGATGTCGAGCACGACGCCCGCTGGGCTTTCGACCCGCGCCGCAGCTCGCTCTCACCGCTGAACGCCGATGCCACGCAGCTGTCGCGGGCCGGCGCGCTCCCGGAGGGTCTGATCCCCCGCCTGCGCGCGGTGGATTCCGAGCGCGTCTCGCCGTACAAGGACGACAGCCGTTTCGATTCGGGCGCGTTCGGCCCTCGACTGCTCCCTCCGCCCGACGAGCAGCCGGACGCCGCGCGTCCCGCGCCGGAGCACTCCAGTCCGGCGGTGCAGCAGGCCGCCGCGCGTCGCGCCCCGGAGGAGAGCCACTCGAGCGCCGAGACCGCCGACCTGCTGGAGGCGCTGCGTCGCCGTCGCGGCCAGCGCGAGTCGGCTCCCCTGTTCGACGAGGCGGACGCCGAGGAGCCCAATCCCATCGCTCTCTTCGACGCGGTCGAGGAGGAGCCGGAGGAACCCGCGCGGACTCCTGCACCCGAGAGCGCCGAGTCCTCCTCGGGTCGGCGCAAGCGCCGCAACGCGATGCCCAGTTGGGATGAGATCGTCTTCGGCGCCCGCACGGACGAGTGAGCCGGGCGTGGACGCGGACGCGTGACGCGCGGATGCGTGACGCGCGGATGCCAGGGCGCCACGGGGTCGCGACGGCGCTCAGCGCGCGAACGCTCCCATCCGGATGAACGGCACCCGCCACTCCTCCGGGGTGAGCGATCCGTGCTGCCCGACCATGCTGCGTCCGCGCTGATCCTCCGCCTCACCGTCGTACACGGCGTGGTTCGAACGCGCGGCGACCAGGAGATCGCCGATCCGTGATCGGGACGCGTCAGTCACCGCCGCCCCGAACAGGCCGGCATCGATGGCCTCTGTGCGGCTCAGGACGTCGGCTGCGCCTTCGAGATCGCGCCGCCAACGGCCCAGAATCGTGGACAGGTCGGCATCCGGCTCGGTGTACACGTGCAGCATCCGCGGCTCGCCTCCGATGTGACGGATGCCGTCGTGCCACCCTGCGGCGGCATCGAGGACCAGCTGTCGGTGCTGAGGGACATCGATCATGCCGTGATCGGCTGTGACGAGCACCCCCACCCCATCGGGGATGCGGCGGGAGAGCGCCGCATCAATGTCCTCGAGCGCGCGCGCCCATTCCGCGGAGTCCACCCCGTGCTTGTGTCCGGCCTTGTCGATCTCGGGCAGGTAGCAGTACACGATCGCACCGTCGTGGGCATCCGCCAGCTCCCAGGCGAGCTCGACGCGGTCAGCCGGCGACTGCGCGGAGCGGAACTCGGCGCCGCGCAGGATCGCTCGGGTGAAGCCGGTGCCGGCATACGCGGGGAAGCCGACGACGAAGGCGGGATGGCCGGCGGCGGTCGCCCGTTCGAAGAGCGTGGGCGCGGACTGCCACACCAGCGGATCCACGCCCACGGACTCCCACTCGGTGAGCTGGTTCACGAGGATGCCGCGTTCGGGATTCAGGACCCGGTAGCCCACCATGCCGTGGGTTCCCGGAGCGACGCCCGTCAGCAGACTCGTCAGTGCCGCAGCGGTGGTGGTGGGGAACACGGATCCGGCGACATCCTTCTTCGCCATCGCCGAGGCCAGGGTGCGTGCATGACCTGCATGCGCACGGAGCGGTATCGCGCCGAGGCCGTCGATGACCACGAGCACCACCGAGCGAGCGGGGGCGAGGTGCGTCCCGGCCCCGCGCAGCGCGGCGAGCAGCTCGGGCGCCACCCCGGCGATGTTCCGCGTCGAGTCGGGGCTGGACGGTAGCATGAGAGGCATCCGGGTCAGTCTTTCACAGGCGTCCCATCGCCGCGCCGTGTCCGGGGCGTCGTCGCGAGTCCACCCCGAACGTCCAGCAGGAAGTCCATGCCACAGCCCTCGTCATCCGAGCCCGTCCACGAGCGCATCCAGGACATCGATCTGTCCCAGGAGATGCAGGGGTCCTTCCTCGAGTACGCGTACTCGGTGATCTACTCGCGCGCCCTGCCCGACGCCCGTGACGGGCTCAAGCCCGTGCAGCGCCGCATCCTGTATCAGATGGCCGAGATGGGGCTGCGCCCCGACCGCGGGCACGTCAAGAGCGCCCGCGTGGTCGGCGAGGTGATGGGCAAGCTGCACCCGCACGGCGACAGCGCCATCTACGATGCACTGGTGCGCTTGGCGCAGAGCTTCGCCCTGCGCGTGCCGCTCGTCGACGGGCACGGCAACTTCGGTTCCCTCGACGACGGCCCGGCCGCTTCGCGGTACACGGAGGCGCGTCTGGCGGCATCCGCGCTCGCACTCACCGAGAACCTCGACGAGGATGTCGTGGACTTCGTCCCGAACTACGACGGTCAGTTCCAGCAGCCGGCCGTGCTGTCGGCCGCCTTCCCCAATCTCCTCGTCAACGGCGCCAGCGGCATCGCCGTCGGCATGGCGACGAACATGGCGCCGCACAACCTCATCGAGGTCATCGCCGCGGCGACGCACCTGCTCGACAATCCGGATGCCACGACCGCAGAGCTCATGGAGTTCGTGCCGGGGCCGGACTTTCCCTCCGGCGGAATCCTGATGGGCCTGGACGGGGTCAAGGACGCCTACGAGACCGGACGCGGAGCGTTCAAACTGCGCGCGAAGACGTCGATCGAGCCGTTGGGCCCGCGACGCACGGGCATCGTCGTCACCGAACTGCCCTATCAGGTCGGCCCCGAGCGCGTGATCGAGAAGGTCAAGGACGCGGTCAACGCGAAGAAGCTCCAGGGCATCAGTGACATCCAGGACCTCACCGACCGCAAGAACGGTCTGCGGCTGGTGATCACGGTCAAGACCGGATTCGATCCGGCCGCCGTCCTGGAGCAGCTGTTCCGCTACACGCCGCTCGAGGACTCGTTCTCGATCAACAACGTCGCCCTCGTGGACGGCCAGCCGCGCACCCTCGGCCTGAAGGAGCTGCTGCGGGTCTACCTGCAGCATCGCATTGAAGTCGTCACCCGACGCAGCCGGTACCGCCTCGCACGCCGCAACGAGCGCCTGCACCTGGTGCGCGGGCTGCTGCTGGCCATCCTCGACATCGACGAGGTCATCCAGGTCATCCGCTCGTCGAACGATTCGGAGACCGCCCGAGAGCGGCTGAAGCAGGTCTTCGACCTCGACGACGTCCAGGCGGAGTACATCCTCGAGCTGCGTCTGCGCCGCCTGACGAAGTTCTCGCTCCTCGAACTCGAGACCGAGCGCGACAAGCTGCTGGCCGAGATCGCCGAGCTCGAGAACCTGCTGGCGGATCCCGCCTTGGTGCGCGCCCAGGTGGCCCTCGAGCTCGATCAGGTGGCCGAGACCTTCGGCACGCCGCGGCGCACGCTGCTGCTGAACGCCGCTCCCCCGAAGCAGCGCACGACCAAGTCCGCTGCCGAACTGCAGATCGCCGATGCACCCACCACCGTGCTGCTGTCGACCACGGGCCGCGCCGTGCGCGTCGACCTCGAAGCGGATGCGAGCATCCCGGCGCCGAAGCGCCGCAGCAAGCACGACGCGATCCAGTCCCGCCTGGACACCACGACGCGCAGTGAGATCGGCGCGGTCACCAGCACGGGGCGCGTGCTGCGCTTCACCCCGGTCGACATTCCCGCCGTTCCCGCTACCTCCGTCGGGCTGGGCGCCGGGGTGCGTATCGCCGACTATCTCGGCCTGACGGACCGCACGGAGCGGGTGCTGGCTCTGGTCCGCTTCGACGACGAGACGCCGCTCGCCCTGGGAACGAAGGACGGCGTCGTCAAGCGCGTCGTGCCCGCCACGCTCGCCGTGCGCCCTGAGCTGGAGATCATCGCCCTCAAGCCGAAGGACCGCCTCGTCGGCGCGGCGAACGCCTCCGATGAGGCGGAGCTGGTCTTCGTCACCTCCGACGCCCAGCTGCTGCATTTCGCCGCCTCCCACGTGCGCCCGCAGGGCGCGGCGGCGGGCGGCATGGCGGGCGTCAAGCTCAGTGCGTCCGCCGAGGTCATCTCGTTCACCGTTGTGGCCGACGCGGAGCGCGCCGAGGTCGTGACCGTGTCGGGTTCCGAGGGGATGCTGGCCGGAGCGGATGCCGGGCGCGCGAAGGTGTCCTCGTTCGCGGAGTTCCCCGGGAAGGGTCGCGCCACGGGCGGTGTGCGAGCGCACGCCTTCCTCAAGGGCGAAGACCGACTGCGCTTGGCGTGGGTGGGTGTCGAGCCGCACGCGATCGGAACCGACGGCGCCGCGCGACAGTTGCCGGAGTCCGGCGCCAAGCGCGATGGCTCCGGCCAGCTTCTTGATGCCGTCATCGGTTCGATCGGCACCGTCATCGGCTAAATGATCCGCGCCGTGCAGCGCGCGGCCCCGGCATCCCCGCTGAGGATCCGCTGTCGAGGCCCTCGCGACGTCGGGTTCGCCCGTGCGCGTTCGCGACGAGCATCCGTTCACGTTGCTGTTCTCTGTTGGCGCTGCGCATATTCACGCAGCGCGAGCAGAAAAGAGCAGCGCGAGCAGACAAGCCTGCGGGGATCAGCAGCGCGAGCAGAAAGGAGCAGCGCGGGCCGCGACGGCGCGGATCAGGCGTCGATGGATTCGCGGCTGAGCCGGTCGCTGGAGCTCATGATGAACTCGCGGCGCGGAGCGACCTCGCTGCCCATGAGCAGTTCGAAGGTGCGCACCGCGGCATCCGCGGCCTCGGCATCGTCGATGGTCACGCGGCGCAGCAGTCGTCCCGACTTCTCCATCGTCGTGTTCGCCAGTTGATCCGCATCCATCTCGCCGAGTCCCTTGTACCGCTGAATCGGGTCCTGCCAGCGCTTGCCGGACTTCTGCAGCTTGGCCAGCAGCGCGTGCAGCTCGGCTTCGGAATACGTGTAGATCGTCTCGTTGGGCTTGGATCCCGGATTCACCACGATCACCCGGTGCAGCGGCGGCACGGCCGAGTACACCCGGCCCGCTTCGACGAGCGGACGCATGTACCGGAAGAACAGTGTGAGCAGCAGGGTGCGGATGTGCGCGCCGTCCACGTCGGCGTCGCTCATGAGGATGATCTTGCCGTAGCGCGCGGCGGACAGATCGAACGAGCGCCCGGAGCCGGCACCGATCGTCGTGATGATCGCGGCGCACTCGGCGTTGCCGAGCATGTCGCCGATCGACGCCTTCTGCACGTTGAGGATCTTGCCCCGGATCGGCAGCAGCGCCTGGAACTCGCTGTTGCGGGCGTGCCGCGCGGTGCCCAGTGCGGAGTCGCCCTCGACGATGAACAGTTCGCTCTGCGCGACGTCGTTCGACCGGCAGTCCACGAGTTTGGCAGGCAGAGAGGACGACTCCAGTGCCGTCTTGCGGCGCTGCGTCTCCTTGTGCGCCCGTGCCGACACGCGCGCCTTCATCTCCGAAACGATCTTGTCGAGCAGCATCGACGTCTGGCTCTTATCGTCGCGCTTGGTCGAGGCGAACCGCGCGGCGAGGTCCTTGCGGACGACCTGCGCGACGATCGAGCGCACGGCGGGAGTGCCGAGCACCTCCTTCGTCTGGCCCTCGAACTGCGGCTCGGGAAGGTTCACGGTCAGCACCGCAGTGAGACCCGCCAGCACATCGTCCTTCTCGAGCTTGTCATTGCCGACCTTCAGCCGACGGGCGTTCTGCTCCACCTGACCGCGCAGCGTCTTGAGCAGCTCCTGCTCGAAGCCCTGCTGATGCGTGCCGCCCTTGGGTGTGGCGATGATGTTCACGAACGACCGGGTGGTGGTCTCGTATCCGGTCCCCCAGCGCAGGGCGATGTCGACCTGGCATTCGCGCTGCACCTCGGTGGCACGCATGTGCCCGTCCGGCTGCAGCACCGGCACGGTCTCCGTGAAGGTCCCCGAGCCCTGGATGCGCCAGGTGTCGGTCACCGGCGCGTCCACCGCCAGGTAGTCGACGAACTCGGAGATTCCGCCCTCGTACAGATACGACGTCACCGTCGGTGACGCATCGCCATCGGATCCCGCCGCGACGTCCGCGCGCGCGTCCGACACGACCAGCTCGAGGCCGGGGACGAGGAACGCGGTCTGACGAGCCCGGTTCTCCAGCTCCCCGAGCTGGAACGCGGCGTCCTTCGTGAAGATCTGCCTGTCGGCCCAGTAGCGCACCCGAGTGCCGGTGACGCCCTTGGCGACCTTGCCGACGACGCGCAGTTCGCTGCGCTTCTCGAACGGGGTGAACGGCGCGTCGGGCCGGGGTTCGCCGTCATCGGCGAACACGCCGGGCTCACCGCGATGGAACGACATCGCATACGTCTTGCCGCCCCTGTCGACCTCGACGTCCAGGCGCTCGGACAGAGCATTCACCACCGAGGCTCCGACTCCGTGCAGGCCGCCCGAGGCCGCATACGACCCGCCACCGAACTTCCCTCCGGCATGCAGCTTGGTGTATACGACCTCGACACCGGTGAGCCCGGTGCGCGGCTCCACATCGACGGGCACACCGCGACCGCGGTCGGACACCTGCACGCTGCCGTCGTCGAAGAGGGTGATGTCGATGCGGGAACCGTTGCCGTCGACCGCCTCGTCGACGGCGTTGTCGATGATCTCCCAGAGGCAGTGCATGAGCCCCGGCGAGCCGTTGGACCCGATGTACATCCCGGGTCGTTTGCGGACGGCCTCGAGCCCCTCAAGAACCTGAAGATGGTGGGCGGAATACTCGGCAGTCACAGTACTCGAGTCTATTTCGCCGCCAGCCCCTCGGGAGCCGCGACACTCCCCCTCACCGCAGCCCGGCGGAGGTGGGCTACGCGTACAGCGAACACGCCGCGAACCGGGCATGTGTCCAGCTGACGCGTGGTTGTATTGAGCACGATCTCGAAGATCGCTACCCGAGGAGGCACCGAAATGAACGCTACGACTGAGCGAGAGACCGTCGAGTACCGCCTCACCGCGATGGACCGCTGTGATTCCTGCGGGGCACAGGCTTACATCGCTGCCGAGGTCAACGGCTCCGAATTGCTGTTCTGCGCACACCACGGACGCAAGTACGAGGAGAAGCTGCGCGCGGTCGCGACCAGCTGGCTGGACGAGACCGCCCGTCTCATCGAAGCCTGAGCGGCTCGCGCCACCGGCTAGGCGCCGACGACACGGCGCACGGCCGGCGTCAGGCGGGTGAGGATCTCCTCGCCCACGGTGTCGATGCGCTCGGCAAGAGCCGTGGCATCCGCTTCCCCGGCCGCGCCGGGGCCGAACACGATGACCTCGTCGCCCACCCGGGCATGAGGCCATCCCTGCACCACGGAGCTGTCGCCGCCGATGTCCGTGAGCGGACGTGCTCCCCCGGGCGTGATGACGCTCGCGCCGCGCAGGGTCGATGGAAGTCCGTGGTACGCGCCGACGCCGATCCGCACCCGGTCGCCGTCGACGGCGTCCACCGTCGCCACCAGTGTGGAGATGAGTGAGAGACCTTCCAGCGTCGGGCCCTCAGCCGAGCGGATGCCGTAGCAGAAGGCGCCGATGCGACTCAGGCTGCCGCGCAGCTCCGGCCGCCACCAGGCGGCCGCGGATGCGGTTAGGTGCAGCACCTCCGGGGCGCCGCCGGCGTCGGTCAGCTGCTGCACCGCGGTGAGGAACACCCGCTGCGCGGCGTCATCCTCGGCATCGCTCGCCTCCGCCAGGTGGCTCCACACCCCGACGATGCGGATCGCCCCGCGACGCTCGGCTCGACGCGCGATGTCGAGGGCGCGTCCCCACTCTTCCGGACGGAAGCCGTTGCGGTGCAGGCCGGTGTCGATCTTCAGGTGCACGCCGATCGCTGCGCCCTGTCGTTCGGCCGCACCGATGACGTCCTGCAGGTAGTCCTCGGAGCCGACGCCCAGCTCGACGTCGCCGCGTATGGCGGCTTCCACCTCGTCGACGGACGACGTCGCCCAGGCGTACACGCGCCGGCTGGTCAGGCTGCGGATCCGCAGCGCGGTGGGGATGTCGTAGCCGCCGAACCAGGTCACACCGGCGAGCTCCGCCTCGGGCACCGCCCAATCGATGCCGTGCCCGTACGCGTCGTCCTTCATGACCAGCATCAGCTCCGAGCCGCCGAGGCGCTCGCGCACCACCGCGATGTTGTGCCGGAACGCGCTGCGCGAGATCTTCAGGACGGGCGTGCTCATGCGGTCCATCTCCGCTCGCCGTGTCGGCCGACGACGACGGCCATCTCCAGTGCGGTCAACCCCGTGACGGCGGACCACTGCCCAAGCGCGTCCCGCATCGGGCCCGCCCCGCCGAAGTAGATCACCGGACTGCCCACGGCGGCATCCTCACCCTCCAGGTCGACGACGCACACGTCCATCGCGATCCTCCCGACGATCGGGTGCGCGCCCTCCCCGATCTGCACACGAGCACGGTTGCCGAGGGCTCGAAGGATGCCCTGGGCATACCCGCCGGTGACGAGTGCCACCCGCGTGTCGTGCTGCGCGCGATGCGTGTAGCCGTACGAGACCGCCTCCCCTGCGAGCAGGGGCTTGGTGGACAGGACTCGGCCCTGCAGCTGCATCACCGGAGCGGAGGAGGACTCGCCGTCAGGGATGCCGAACAGCGCGTGCGCATCGACGTCGGCCTCGCCGTCGAGGAGCACGGGGATGCCCGCGTCGTCCGCGAAGCGACCGGCGTCGCCACCTTCGTCGATCAGGAGGGCGCTCGCACCGGCGTCCCGAACGATCGGCACGACCTCGTCGAGTCCGTGCCCCAAGGCGTCGTGACGCAGGTCGACGGTGCCGCCCTCGCGCAGAAGGCGTCGGGCGTTCTCCTCCAGCGCGCTCCGGGAGAGGAGCACGTGCGGAGCTGCGCTGCCTGCCATGACTGTCCTCCGGCTCAGAGCTGGATGGTGTTGAAGCCCTTGCCGTGCACGAGCTCCTCGATCGCCGCGCGCGCACCGGCCGCGTAGGAATCCAGCGCGTCGACGCCGGTGCCCAGGTCCAGCTCGATCCCCCGGCGCGCAGCCGTGCGGGAGAGCATCTCGCGCACCAGATCGGGGTTCAGCGGCAGCAGCGGACCCTGCGTGTTGGCGGCGATGGCGTTCCCCACTCGGACGAGCTCTCCGCGCACGGGCCGCTCGGCGGCACCGGGGAGGGCGAAACTGCCCTGCCCGAACGTCACCCGGCCGTAGCCACGGGCGCTGTCCTCGAGCGTCCACTCGCTGGCGTGGTCCTCGAAGCCGATCACCCGCCCGATGGCCGTCTCCACGGTGATGTAGCCGACTTTGCGCTGGCGGGTGCGTGCGACGCGCGCATCGAACACTCCCAGGCCCTCGATGGTCTCGCCGTCCAGCGTGGTCACCCCGCGGCTGAGCAGCTCGGCACTGCCGCCGACGGCGAGCAGCACGCCGCCGTCGTCGACGAAGGTGCGGATGCGGTCGCCGCGCGCGGTCAGATCGGCATGGACGCCGCGCATGGCCGACAGCGGGCCGTTGCCGATGACGAGGATGTCCATGTCGTCGGGGAGATCCTCACCGACGCCCGCCCGCACGGTCACGGGATCCGCGCCGGCCGCGCGGACGCGCGCCTCGATGGCGCGCACATTGCCGCGGTCGCCGGTCACGCCGAGCTCCACGGGGTACAGCTGCGCGATCGTGATCTGGGTCATCGGCGAGCCACCTCCTGGTCACCATGGCCGAGGATCCTGCGGCCGATCATCATGAGCTCGTAGTTCACGAACCAGGTCTGCCGCCCCGCCGCCGTGGGCGGGAACGCGCGCATCATCGCGACGGCCTTCTCCATGTCGGGCTCCACCGCGCCGATGCGCACCCCGGCGTGTTCCAGAGCCAACGCCAGCTGGTACGCCTTCTCACCGGTCACGACGTCCACGGACTCCAGCGCATCGAAGTCGACGTCGTACAGCCACGACACGTCCGGGGTGCCCTCGTCGATCGCGATCAGCGACCGCTCAGGCACACCGTCGAGCGCGTCGAGGTTCATCTGCAGGCTGGGCGCGTTCTTGAACATGACGAATTCGACCTGCTCGCCCGACGGGTCACGGCGCAGCGGGATGACCTCGCCGCGTCCGTAGGCCGGGGCCATGCGATCGAAACCGCGCGATGCGGCATCCGCTGAGAACCGGTCCCCCAGGGTGCGGGATGCGACGGCCAGTGCAGCAGCGGCATCCGCCGCGTAGTGCAGGCCTCGGGCGGGAAGCCGCACGGCGGTGTCCGCCTCGCCCACCCGCACGGTGATGTCACGGCCCGTCACGCTGCGCACCTCCGAGTACGCTTCGCGGTCCTGGATGCCGGCGTTGCCGCTGCGGGTGTCCGTGGCATTGGCCAGCCCGTGCGCGGAAGCGGCGACGATCTCGGCCGCCACGCCGAAGAACGACACCGGGGCGCGCATCGCGTCCACGTCGATCTTGCTGAGGTACGGGTCGTCGCGGTTCACGATGACGTGCGCTTGCGCGCGCGTCGACGCGTCCAGCATCATGTCGGCCACGCGCTCGGTCTCGTAGAACCGGTACAGCTGATCCACCTGCACGTTCAACGACAGGATCACGGCCGGCGAGAGCTTGTCGGCCAGCTCGGCCGCATAGCCCTCATCGACCTCGAGAACGGCGACGTCGGCGCGGATGCGGCCGGTGAGCGTCGCATCCGCGAGCAGCGCGCTGGTCACGCCCTGGGGCAGGTTCGCGCCGGTCGGGTTGGTGAACACCGTGAGCCCGTGGGCGCGCAGCACTTCGCTGATCATGTGCGTCGTGGTGGTCTTGCCGTTCGATCCCAGCACGAACACGACGCCGTACGGGAACTGGTCGGCCAGAGTCGGCAGCAGCGACGGAGCCAGCCGGTTGGTGAGATACCCCGGGAACGCCGAGCCTCCCCCGCGCAGACGGGTCGCGACACGCGCGATCTTGCCCGCCAGCACAGGGAAGACGTACCGCAGACCGGCTGAGCGGGCCTGCGGTGCCGTCGACATCATTCGAGGTAGTCCCGCAGCGACTGCGACCGGCTCGGGTGTCGCAGCTTGGCCATCGTCTTCGACTCGATCTGGCGGATGCGCTCACGCGTCACGCCGAACGTGTCACCGATCTGGTCGAGCGTCTTGGGCTGTCCGTCGCCGAGCCCGAAGCGCATCCGGATCACGCCGGCCTCGCGCTCGGACAGCGAGTCCAGAAGCTGCTCGAGTTGACGCTGAAGCATCGTGAAGCCCACGGCGTCTGCGGGGACGACCGCCTCGGTGTCCTCGATCAGGTCACCGAACTCGCTGTCGCCGTCCTCACCGAGCGGCGTGTGCAGGGAGATCGGCTCACGGCCGTACTTCTGCACTTCGACGACCTTCTCGGGCGTCATGTCGAGCTCGCGTGAGAGCTCTTCCGGCGTGGGCTCGCGGCCGAGGTCCTGCAGCATCTGCCGCTGCACGCGGGCGAGCTTGTTGATGACCTCGACCATGTGCACCGGGATGCGGATGGTGCGGGCCTGGTCGGCCATCGCGCGCGTGATCGCCTGACGGATCCACCAGGTCGCGTACGTCGAGAACTTGAACCCCTTGGTGTAGTCGAACTTCTCGACCGCACGGATCAGACCGAGGTTGCCCTCCTGGATCAGATCGAGGAACTGCATGCCGCGGCCGGTGTAGCGCTTGGCCAGCGACACCACCAGACGCAGGTTGGCGCCCAGCAGGTGGCTCTTGGCGCGGTGTCCGTCGCGGGCGACCCACTGCAGATCCAGTCCCAGCTGGCTGGACTTCTCCGCAGCGGACATCGCCGACAGCTTCTCCTCGGCGAACAGGCCGGCTTCGATCCTCATGGCGAGCTCGACCTCTTCGGCCGCGTTCAGCAGTGCGACCTTTCCGATCTGCTTGAGGTAGTCCTTGACCGGGTCGGCCGTCGCACCCGTGATCTGGGTGGAGTAGACCGGGGCGTCATCCTCGTCCGAGGAGGAGATGACGATCGCGCCGGTGGGAAGCGGCTCGGAGAACGTGGGCTTCTTGTTCTCCTCCTCATCCTCGGCCTCGGCCGCTTCGACGGCCTCGTCGTCGACCTCGGGAGTCTCGTCCTTCTTCTTCGACGCGCGCTTCACAGGGGCGCGCTTGGCGGCCGCCTTCTTGGCGGGAGTCTTCTTCGCCGGAGTCTTCGCAGCGGTGTCTGCGACCTCGGGGGTCTCGACCTCGGGAGTCTCGACCTCTGCATCTGCAGTCTTCTTGGTGGTCGTCCGGGTCTTCTTGGTCGTGGCAGGAGTCACGTTTCGCCTTTCACGGAGCGGTGCACACGCTCCGGGCCATTTCGGACACTAGTAAGACCCTTGTCAAGCCCGATCGCGGAGATCGATGCTTGACAACGGGTCAGATGTCCATTATCACACACCCGAGAGCATCCGGCATCCTCAGCCTGCACACCGCGCGTCGTTTCAGGCGCGTCGGTCCTCGTCGCCGGGACGGCGGTTGGCGAGGTAGCGCTCCAACTCCGCCGCCAGCTCGTCCGCGCTGGGCAGATCGCGCTCGTCGAAGGCCTCGTCGGCTCCCCCGGTCTCGCTGTCGCCCTCCCGGCCCGCCATGTAGGCGTCGTACCGCCGCTCGAGGGTGTGCACCATCTGGGTCAGCTCATCGCTGCCCGTCACCTGATCCTGCACGCGCGCGAGATACTCCTCGGAGCGCGCATGCACCTCATCCATCCGGAGCACCAGTCCCGTGGCGACCATCAGCTTGTCCGCGGCAGTCAGCACGGTGTCCGGATTCTCGGTGTCCGCCAGGTAGTGCGGTACGAGCAGCACGAAGCCCGCCACGCGGACGTCGTGCTCCACGAGCCGGTACTCCAGCAGGTGGCCCACCGTTGCGGGCACCTGCGTGCGCGGCCGCCACACGGAGTGCGCCGCGGCAAGGTCCCGACGGTTGCCGCTGACGGTTGTCCCCAGCGGCCGTGTGTGCGGCACGGGCATGGCGATCGAGTGGACCCAGCTGACGGAGGACACCTGGAACGCGTCGACAAAGCTCAGAATGGCCTCCGTGAACGCATTCCAGGCGAAGTCCGGCTCGTATCCGGACAGCAGCAGGAAAGGCTGGCCGAGGGCGTCGTGCGCGAGCGCCAGCTCCAGACGGGCGGGGCGGAACTCGGTCAGGTGGTCCTGATCGAAGACGATCACCGGTCGCCGGGCGCGGTAATCGAGCAGGACGTCGTTGTCGAAGGCCACCAGGGTCTGGGGCGACGCCGTCGCGTCCAGGTGGTCGATGAGGCCTGCGACGGCGCTTCCCGCATCGGTGAAGCCGGTGAGCAGAATGACCAGGGGCAGGCCCGTCGGCACGTCGGGTGCGCCGGCGATCGAGTCGTACAGGTCTGCGGAGTGCGGCATACCTCAATGCTACGAGTCGTCGCCGGTACCGGAGCGGTGTTGCTCACGCTCAGGGCGAACATGAAGAGGACGAACTCGCACCGTGCGTGGCGACGGGACCGCACGCCTGATCCCTAGGATGGAAGCATGACGCTTCCCGTGATCACTCACACGACCGATCCGTTCCCTGGAAGTTCTGCCGCCGCCGCCGTGCTCGTCATCCCTGATCCCGGTGGCTCCGCAGACGCACTGTCCGATTATGAAGGACTGGCCGAGACGCTTGCCGCCATCGGCTACAAGGGCTCCGCGTCCGCCTTCACCCGCGTGCACCTCCCCTCCGTCGCCTCCGTTCCGCTCGCCGTGGTCAGCGCCGGGGCCACTCCGACGGCGCAGACCGTTCGCGACGCCGCGGCGACTGCGGTCCGCTCCCTCACCGGTTTCGACACCGTCGCCATCGGCTTCGCCGGCGGACTGGAGCAGTTCGCGGATGCCGCTGCGGAAGGCGCGCTCCTGGGCGGATACCGCTTCGACGACTACCGCTCCGAGAAGAAGCCGGCCAAGGCAGAGTCGCTGATCCTGCACGCTCCCGAGGTCGGCGACCGCGCACTCGAGGACGCCCGCATCATCGCCGAAGCCGTCGCCCTCACGAAGGACCTCGTGTCCGTGCCCGCCGAATGGCAGAGCCCGGCGCAGCTCGCGCAGTCCGCCGTCGACGCGGTCGACGCGCTGCCGATCGAGGTCGAGGTGCTCGACGAGGCTCAGCTCGAAGAGCAGGGATTCGGCGGCATCCTCGGCGTGGGACGCGGATCCGACCGCCCGCCGCGGCTGGTCCGCCTCGATTACTCCCCCGCCGACGCTGGCCGGCACATCGCGCTCGTGGGCAAGGGCATCACCTTCGACACCGGTGGGCTGTCGCTCAAGCCTCCGGCCAGCATGGTCGGCATGAAGTTCGACATGGCAGGGGCGGCGACGATCCTCGCCGCGATCCGCGCGATCGCCGCGCTCGGGCTGCCGGTCCGCGTGACCGCCTGGATGTGCATCGCCGACAACATGCCCTCGGGGCGTGCCACGCGTCCTGGCGACGTGCTGCGGATGCTGGACGGCCAGACGGTCGAGGTGCTCAACACCGATGCGGAGGGACGTCTGGTCATGGCCGACGGTCTGGTCGCCGCCAGTCGTGAGCATCCCGACGTCATCGTCGACGTCGCCACCCTGACCGGTGCGATCATCGTCGCGCTCGGCATGCGCCACACCGGTGTGATGGGAGACGACGCCGCGGTCGCCGAGTACCTGGCCGCCGCCGAGCAGGTGGGCGAGCAGGCCTGGGCCCTGCCGCTGCCCGAGTACATGGAGGACCTGCTCGACTCCCAGATCGCGGACATGATCAACGCGAACATGTCGGACCGCTCCGGCGGGTCGCTGTTCGCAGGACTCTTCCTGCAGCGCTTCGTCGGCCGGGTATCGGATGCCGATGACGCGCCGCGCATCCCCTGGGTGCACCTCGACATCGCCGGATCCTCGGAGCACAAGGGGTCACCGTACGGGTTCACGGAGAAGGGGCCGACCGGCGTCGCGGTCCGCGCGCTCGTGGCCTTCGCGCGCGCTTCGGTCAAGGAGGCCTGATGGCTGTTCACGAGTTCGACCTCGTCATCCTCGGCGGCGGCAGCGGCGGATACGCCGCAGCGCTGCGCGCCAGCGAGCTGGGCAAGAAGGTGGCGCTGATCGAGAAGGACAAGGTCGGCGGCACCTGCCTGCACCGCGGCTGCATCCCGACGAAGGCCCTCCTGCACGCGGCCGAGGTCGCCGATCACGTGCGCACCGCAGCATCCGTCGGCGTCACCGCGAGCTTGGAGGCCATCGACGTCGCCGGTGTCACGGCGTACCGCGAAGGCATCGTCGCGAAGAAGTTCAAGGGCCTCGATGGCCTCATCAAGGCGCGCGGCATCACCGTCGTCGCCGGTGAGGGCCGGCTGGAGAGCGACCGCTCGGTGAGCGTCGGCGACGACCGCTACGTCGGCGCGGATGTCGTGCTGGCGACCGGCTCGTACAGCCGCACGCTGCCCGGCCTGGAGATCGGCGGGCGCATCCTCACCAGCGAGCAGGCGCTCGAGCTCGACGAGGTGCCCGCCAAGGTCATCGTGCTCGGCGGAGGCGTCATCGGCGTGGAGTTCGCCAGCGTCTGGCACTCCTTCGGCGCCGAGGTCACGATCGTCGAGGCGCTGCCGCACCTCGTGCCCAACGAGGACGTCGTCCTGAGCAAGGGTTTGGAGCGCGCCTTCCGCCGCAAGGGCATCGCCTACAACCTCGGCACCCGGTTCCAGAAGGCCGAGCAGGACGATGCTCAGGTGACCGTCACGCTCGAGGACGGCAAGACCTTCACCGCCGACTATCTGCTCGTCGCCGTGGGCCGCGGGCCCGCCACTGCCGGCCTGGGATTCGAAGAGGCCGGCGTCACCATGGAGCGCGGCTTCGTGATCGTCGATGAGCAGCTGCGCACCGGGGTACCGGGGCTCTGGGCGGTCGGCGACATCGTTCCGGGGTTGCAGCTCGCGCACCGCGGCTTCCTGCAGGGCGTCGCGGTCGCCGAGCGCATCGCGGGCATGACGGTCGCTGCGGTGCCCGAGTCCCAGATCCCCCGCGTGACGTACTGCAGCCCGGAGGTGGCGTCCGTCGGCATCACCGAGGAGGCCGCGATCGCGGCGCATGGCGCGGAGGCCGTCGTCGCCTACGAGTACAACCTCGCCGGCAACGGCAAGAGTGAGATCATCGGCACGGCGGGAACGGTGAAGGTCGTCCGTCAGAAGGACGGCCCCGTCCTCGGCGTGCATCTGCTCGGCGACCGCGTCGGCGAGCTCATCACCGAGGGTCAGCTGGCCGTCGCATGGGAGGCTCATCCCGAGGACCTGGCACCGCTCATCCACGCACACCCGACGCAGAGCGAGGCGCTGGGCGAGGCTTTCCTCGCACTCGCCGGAAAACCCCTGCACGCACTCTGAACGCACCAACCCGGCGTCCAGGTCACTAAGCTTGGGGCGTCACAGATTTCTGAAGGAGACTCCGTCATGAGCACACCCGTGGTCCTCCCCGCACTCGGGGAGAGCGTCACCGAGGGTACTGTCACTCGCTGGCTGAAGCAGGTCGGCGACACGGTGCAGGCGGATGAGGGCCTGCTCGAGATCTCGACCGACAAGGTCGATACCGAGATCCCCTCACCGGTCAGCGGCGTCATCGAGGAGATCCTCGTGGCCGAGGACGAGACCGTCGAGGTCGGCGCCCTTCTCGCTCGCATCGGCGATGGCAGCGCTGCCGGCTCTGCCGGCGACGCTCCTGCCGCCGCTGCGCCGGCAGCCGAGTCGGCTCCGGCCGAGCAGGCGCCCGCCGCCGAGCAGGCACCCGCCGCCGAGCAGGCACCCGCCGAGCAGGCGCCCGCGCCGGCGGCGGAGACTCCTGCGGCTTCAGGCGAGGCGACCGATGTCGTTCTCCCGGAGCTCGGCGAGAGCGTCACCGAAGGCACGGTCACGCGCTGGCTGAAGGCCGTGGGCGACGACGTCGCCGTCGACGAGGCTCTGCTGGAGATCTCGACCGACAAGGTCGACACCGAGATCCCCTCCCCGGTCGCAGGCACCCTGCAGGAGATTCTCGCAGAAGAGGACGAGACGGTCGCCGTCGGCGCGGTGCTCGCGCGCATCGGCTCCGGCGCTGCCGCGCCCGCGCCTGCCCCCGCTGAGGCGCCTGCCCCCGCTGAGCCTGCGGCCCAGCCCGCGGCACCGGCTGCTGAGGCAGCCCCTGCTGCGGCACCCGCCCCCGCGGCACCTGCTGCGGCCCCTGCCCCTGCGGCCCCCGCCCCTGCGGCACCTGCCGCGTCGGCCCCCGCCGCGTCGGCCCCCGCAACCGCTGCTCCCGCCGAGTCCACCGCGTCCGCGACCGATGCCGACACGCTCTACGTGACACCGCTCGTTCGTCGCCTGGCGAGCCAGCAGGGCATCGACCTGGCCTCGGTCACCGGTACCGGCGTCGGCGGTCGCATCCGCAAGGAGGATGTGCTCAAGGCGGCTGAGGCGAAGGCCCAGGCTCCCGCACAGTCCGCTCCGGCCGCCGCACCCGCGGCAGCGCCGCTGGAGGTCTCGGAGCTGCGCGGGACGACCCAGCCGATGTCGCGTCTGCGCAAGGTGGTCGCGGAGCGTGCTGTCGCCTCCATGCAGCAGACCGCTCAGCTCACCACGTTCGTCGAGGTGGACGTCACCAAGCTCGCCGACTTCCGCAACGCGAAGAAGAACGAGTTCCAGCAGAAGACCGGAGACAAGCTCTCCTTCCTGCCGTTCTTCACCCTCGCGGCCGCGGAGGCGTTGCAGGCCTACCCGATCATCAACGCGACGGTGGACGGCGACAAGATCGTCTACCCGCCGACCGAGAACATCTCCATCGCGGTCGACACCGAGCGCGGCCTGCTGACGCCGGTTCTGCGTGACGCGGCGACGAAGAACCTGGCGCAGATCGCGCATGAGATCGCCGATCTCGCTGCGCGGACCCGCGACAACAAGCTGAAGCCGGACGAGCTGGCAGGCGGCACCTTCACGGTGACCAACACCGGCTCGCGCGGCGCCCTGTTCGACACGCCGCTGGTGTTCCTGCCGCAGTCGGCGATCCTCGGCACCGGCATCGTGTTCAAGCGCCCCGGCGTGATCACGGTCGACGGTGCGGATGCGATCGCGATCCGTTCGTACGTGTACCTCGCGATCTCGTACGACCACCGCATCGTCGACGGAGCGGACGCCGCCCGGTTCCTGGGCGCCTTGAAGAACCGTCTGGAGGCCGCGGAGTTCGACGCGAACCTCGGGATCTGAGTTCGCTCAGTCCTCCTCGGATGGCTGGTCCGCGACGTCGTACACGTCGCGGACCAGCCATTCGTCGTTCTCCCGGACGATGACGATCATCTGTTCGCGCCGCTCCTCGGTCCTCCCCAGACGCAGCACCGCGATGTCGCCGTAATCCTCGATCAGCGACACCTCTCGGGTGGCGCTGCCGGGGCCGAGTCGATCGCGGATGCCGTCGACGGCGCCGCGGACGACCGCCCCGTCGCACTCGGCGTCGTCATCGGCACGGCACGAGTCGATGGAGACGAGCAGGCCGGTGACCGCCTCCTCGATGGATCCGTCGACGGACGGGGCATCCGCCGCGTCCTCGGCAGATTCGTGCGCGGCCTCCTCGCCCCGGCCGTCCGGGGGCTGCGCCGCGTCCGCCGGAGCGGAGGCCCCAGCAGGCATCGGGCCGACATCCGCGGGCGCATCGGGCACGCCCTCCACGGCGACCGCATCCGTCCCCGGAGCATCGTCGCCATCCGGGGGCCACATCAGCCCGCCCGTGAGCACCACCCCGGCGACGGCCACACCGACCAGCAGCATCCGCCGCCGAGGCGTGCGACTGTCACCGGCCGACCGCCTGCGCCCGCCCGGCATCCGGTCCTGGCCGCCTGGCCTCGGTCGCAGCCGCCCGACACGCGTCCGCACAGCGTTCAGGCGCGCCACCATCCGCGCCCGAGTGTCGTCCACTCGATCGCGCAGGGAACTGCCCTGCTGCATCCGCTCGGCATCCTGAGGCAGCCGCGCGCGATGCACCGGCAGCTCCCGAACCCGTTCCGGGGCGTACACGGCGACATCGATCGGTCGAGGAGCGGCGAGCTCGCTCAGCTCGTGCTCCCAGGCATCGAGCGTGCGAAGCACGACGCGGTGATCGGCGGCAGCATCCGCGACACGCCGAAGCAGTCTCTCCAGCGCGCGATCCGAGCAATCGCGTCGAAGCCGCTCGATGATCTCCACCGCAGCGTCGGCGCAGGTCGTGCCCTCCCCCGGCACGAACAGCGGTCTGGCTTCATCGTCCAGCCACCACCTGCCACGCAGGTCATGCCCCGCCACTTCGATGACTCCCCGCAGCAGGCTGCCGACCAGCGTGACGACCTCCCCCGCGACCAGCGCCCGGCCGGCGGCCAGACGACGGGCCAGCACCGCATCGACCGCGTCGGCGCACCAGGGCAGCAGGACTGCCTGTCCGTCACGGGTGCGCTCGACATCCCGCACACCGGCGACGTGCTCCGCACCCGAGAAGCGCCACAGCGTCTCGTCCACACCATCGGCGTCCGCCCGCACCCGCTGTCGGTCCCCGTCGCTGACCAGCTCGCCCGCGAACGCCGCCGAACTCTCCAGCCGCCGGATCACGCGGTGCGCGCCCGGGACCAGGGTCGTGACCTCGTCCGCATCGTCCATGCCTTCATCACACCCCGCCGCGGAGAGCACCGGGCCGCGGATTCCACGATCTGTGGAGAACTGCCGGTTGCTCATCGATGTGCAGGGACACTGCGGGCCGGAACGCTCGGTAAGCTGGTCCTCATGGCAAAGCGTGCTCCCGAAGCTGAGAAGCGACCAGGCTTCTTCTCCCAGATCCGTTCCCTCTACCGGTTCACCCGTGAGGTCTACGGCTGGCTTCCCTGGGCGCAGGTCGCGATCCTGATCGCCGGTGTGCTGGTCGGCCTTGTCCTCGCGTTCCTCCTCGGCGGCGGAACCGTGCTGTCCCTCATCCTGTGGGGCATCACGGGTCTGATGTTCGGAATCCTCGGCGCGATGTTCCTGATGACGCGGCTGTCGACCAATGCGATGTATGCGAAGATCGACGGCATGCCCGGAGCCAGCGGACACGTGCTGAGCACGAGCCTCGGTCGCAGCTGGCAGTCATCCGACACCCCGGTCGGCATCAACCCGAAGACCCAGGAGGCCGTCTACCGCGCAGTCGGTCGCGGCGGGATCGTCATCGTCGGCGAGGGCACCAGGGGCCGTCTGACCCGTCTCGTGAACGAAGAACGTCAGAAGGCGCAGCGGGTCGCGCACGGCGTGCCGGTCACCGTCCTGTACGTCGGCCACGGCGAGGACGAGGTCAAGATCTCGGATCTCTCGAAGACCATCAAGAAGATCCCGAAGGCCATCGACAAGGCCACGATGGCCGCTGTCATCCGCAGGATCGAATCGGTCTCGCAGTCCCTCTCGTCGCTGCCGATCCCCAAGGGCATCGACCCCACGAAGGTGCGGGCGCAGCGACCGCGCTGATCGCTGGACACGAAGCGGCCCCTCTCCCCGACGGAGAGGGGCCGCTTCGTCGTCAGTCGCCGAGAGGCTCCTTGGGCAGTCGCCGCACACGCGGGCGCCTGCGGCGCTTCTCCGGGATCATGGTGCGCATCTCCTCGAGCTTGCCGAAGCACAGCAGGCGGTCCTCGTCCTGCAGCACCACATGCTTGCGCGGGTTCGGGATCACGCTCACACCGCGGTGCAGCGTCAGGACGGTGATGTCACGATCCCACAGACCCAGATCGCCGAGCTGTCTTCCGACCTGCTCGGCACCGGCGTGGATGAGGAGCTCGGCGACGCCGTAGCCCGTCGACACGCTCAGTCGCTGGCGGACATCGATGTCAGGGAAGGCGACCTGGCCGGCGATGTAGTCGATGATCGCGCCGGCCACGTCGAGGTTGGTCGCCGCCTCGATGCCCTGCAGTCCCGGCGAGGAGTTCACCTCCATGACCAGCGGGCCGTCCTCGCCCTCGAGCATGTCGACGCCGGCGACGCGCAGCCCCATGATCTGCGCGGACCGCACGGCGGTCTGCTCGTACACCGGGTCGAGGGTCACCGGCTCCACGCGACCTCCGCGGTGCACATTGGAGCGGAACTCGTCGCCGTCCGCCACGCGCCGCATCGCGGCCACCACGCGATCGCCCACGACCAGGGCGCGGATGTCGCGGCCCCTGCTCTCGGCGATGAACTTCTGGATCAGCACGTTCTGCTTGGTGGAGTGCAGCGTCTCGATGATGGCCTCCGCGACCTTCACCTGCGGGGCAAGGATGACGCCGATGCCCTGCGTGCCCTCGAGCAGCTTGATGACCACCGGGGCGCCGCCGACCCGCTCGATGGCCGGCCGCACGTCGGCGCGGTTGCGCACGAACGCTGTGGCGGGCATCGCGATGTTGTGCCGGGAGAGGATCTGGTTCGCGCGCAGCTTGTCGCGGGCGCTGGAGATGCCGTTCGCCGTGTTCGGCGTGTACACGTCCATCTGCTCGAACTGGCGCACCACGGCCGTGCCGAAGTAGGTGATGGAGTTGCCGATGCGTGGCAGGATCGCATCGTAGTCGCTGAGCTGCTTGCCGCGGAAGAACAGGTCGGGGGCGTCGGCGGTGAGATCGATCGCGAATCGGAGCGTGTTGAGCACCTTCACGGTGTGGCCGCGCTGCTGGGCAGCCGTCCGAAGGCGCTGCGTGGAGTAGGACTGCGGTGCCCGCGAGAGGACGGCGATCTTCACAGAGGTTTCCTGCCAGGATGTAGGGGTGAATCGGTCTTCTCATTCAAACACGTTCACGGGTTGGCGCGAATGGGTCGCACTGCCCGAGCTGGGCGTCGATTGGATCAAGGCGAAGATCGACACGGGAGCGCGCACCTCGTCGCTGCACGCGTTCGACGTGTCGGAGTTCACCCGCGACGGACAGGACTGGGTGCGCTTCGCCGTTCACCCCTGGCAGGAGAGCCGGGAGGACGCGGTCGTGCACGAATGCCGCGTCCACGACCGCCGTGCCGTGCGCAGTTCGTCGGGGCATGCGGAGAACCGCATCGTCGTGCGACTGCGGATCAGCCTGGTAGGGCGGGAGGTCACGGGAGAGGTCACGCTGACCAATCGCGACGAGATGGGATTCCGGATGCTGATCGGGCGCGAGGTGCTGCGTCAGGGCTACGCGATCGACCCGGCGCGATCGTTCCTCGGAGGCCGCGCGCCGCGCGAGGCCCGCCGACGCAACAGCGGTCGCGTCTGAGGATCAGGCGCGGATGAGCACGGTGCCGGCCGCCTTGTCATGCAGGCCGCGCTGATCGGCATCCCAGATCACCGCCGGGATCACCAGGACGAGCAGCAGTGTGCGCACGACCGGTCGCCACAGCCCGATCCACCCGCCCCCGTAACGCACCACCCGCATGCCCAGGAGGCGATGACCGGGGCTTCCTCCCGCGAACGGGATGAACACGATCTGCAGCACGGCGAACACCATCATCGGAGCGAACTGGCTCAGCCCCGCCTCGCCGGGGAGAGCGAACTGGTCGAAGCCGAAGAACCCGGTGGCGATGATCGTCGCTGCCAGGTAATCGATCGCGAGGGCGCCGATCCTGCGGCCGATCCTGGCGATGCTGCGGGGGCCCGTCGCGGGCAGTCCAAGACGTTCGCCGGGGTAGTCGTTCACCCCTCAAGCCTACCGACGACGCGTAACATGCCCGAAACACGGCGGACACGACTGAGAAACTCCCCATGCATAACCTGCGTAAGGTTGATGCAACCGATACCCGATCAGGAGTCGTACATGTTCACAGAGTCCGCAGAGGTCCTCCGCTATATCGAGGAGAACGACGTCAAGTTCCTCGACATCCGATTCACCGACCTCCCGGGGGTGCAGCAGCACTTCAACATCCCGGCATCGACGGTGGACGAGGACTTCTTCCGCGACGGACAGCTCTTCGACGGATCCTCGATCCGCGGTTTCGCCAGCATCCACGAATCCGACATGCAGCTGATCCCCGATGTCACCACCGCGTATCTCGACCCGTTCCGCGAGGCGAAGACGCTCGTCATGATCTTCGACATCTACAACCCCCGCACCGGCGAGATCTACAGCAAGGACCCGCGTCAGGTCGCCAAGAAGGCAGAGAAGTACCTCTCCTCCACCGGCATCGCCGACACGGCATACTTCGCGCCCGAGGCGGAGTTCTACATCTTCGACGACGTGCGCTATTCCGTCACCTCCGGCGAGAGCTTCTACAAGGTCGACTCCGAGGAGGCCGCCTGGAACTCCGGCCGCGAGGAGGAGGGCGGCAACCTCGGCAACAAGACGCCGTTCAAGGGCGGCTACTTCCCCGTCGCGCCGGTCGACAAGACCGCTGATCTGCGCGATGACATCACGCTGCGTCTGATCGACTCGGGCTTCCACCTGGAGCGCTCGCACCATGAGGTCGGCACCGCGGGTCAGCAGGAGATCAACTACCGCTTCGACACGATGGTCAGCGCAGCCGACGACATCCTGAAGTTCAAGTACATCGTCAAGAACACGGCCGAGGAGTGGGGCAAGACGGTCACGTTCATGCCGAAGCCGCTGTTCGGCGACAACGGCTCGGGCATGCACACGCACCAGTCGCTGTGGCTCGAGGGCAAGCCGCTGTTCTTCGATGAGGCCGGCTACGGCCAGCTCAGCGATGTCGCGCGCTGGTACATCGGCGGACTGCTCAAGCACGCGCACGCTGTGCTGGCCTTCACCAACCCGACCCTGAACAGCTACCACCGCCTGGTGAAGCACTTCGAGGCGCCGGTCAACCTGGCCTACTCGGCGGGCAACCGCTCGGCCGCCATCCGCATCCCGCTGACGGGCTCGAACCCGAAGGCCAAGCGCATCGAGTTCCGCGTGCCGGATGCGTCGGGCAACCCGTACCTGGCGTTCGCCGCGCAGCTGATGGCGGGTCTGGACGGCATCAAGAACCGCACCGAGCCGATGGAGCCGATCGATAAGGACCTGTACGAGCTTCCTCCCGAGGAGGCGAAGAACATCCCGCAGGTGCCGAACTCGCTGCTCGACTCGCTCGAGGCCCTGCGCAACGACCATGACTTCCTGCTCGAGGGCGGCGTGTTCACCCAGGAGCTCATCGACACCTGGATCTCGTACAAGTACGAGAAGGAGATCCTGCCGATGGCGCAGCGCCCGCACCCGTACGAGTTCGAGCTGTACTACGGAGTCTGAACACCCCTTCCCACGCCGAGAAACCACTTCTCGCACGAGACACCACGCCTGCGCGTGCGTCTCACGCGCGAAGTGGTTTCTCGCGTTTCGGCGCGGATGCGAGCGGATGCGGTGCCGACGGGCCGCTCAGGCGGCCAGATAGTCGCTCAGGCGCCCAGGTAGCCGCTCAGGCGGCCGTGGAAGCGCTCACTGCGGCTGTCCAGGCCCACGATGGTGATGCCCGCCCCTCGGCGCTCGTAGCGTGCGGCGATGGAGTCGAGGGCTGCGACCGTCGACGCGTCCCAGATCTGCGCGTCGCGCAGGTCGATGACGACGGACGCGGGGTCCTCCGCATACGAGAACCACTCGACGAGATCGTTGCTGCTGCCGAAGAACAGCGGGCCGTGCACGACGTAGCGCACGCTCTCGCCGTCCTCGGCGGGCACCCGGTCGACGGAGATGACGTGTGCGACGCGGCGGGCGAACAGGATCATCGCCAGCACGACGCCCGCGATCACCCCGTATGCGAGGTTGTTCGTGAGCAGGACGGTGCCGATCGTGACGGCCATCACGATCGTCTCGGGGATGGGCATGCGCCTCAGCGTCGACGGCCGCACGCTGTGCCAGTCGACGGTGGTGACGGCGACGACCATCATCACCGCGGCCAGCGCCACCATCGGGATCTGTCCCATCAGCGAGCTCAGACCGGTCACGAGGGCGAGCATGAAGACACCGGCGACGAACGTCGAGATGCGGGTCCTGGCGCCGCTGGTCTTCACGTTCAGCACGGTCTGCCCGATCATCGCGCATCCGCCGACCCCGCCGTACAGACCCGAGAAGATGTTCGCGACGCCGAGCGCCCACGATTCCCTGCCCTTGTGCGAGGGGGTCTCGGTGATCTCGTCGACCAGCTTTGCCGTCAGCAGCGACTCCATCAGCCCGACCAGGGCGACGCTCAGCGCGGTGGGCCAGATGAGCTGCAGTGTGGTCAGATCCAGCGGAACCGTCAGCGGGGTCAGCCCGGGCAGTCCGCCGTCGATGGGGCCCTCCCCCGCGACATCGGGCACCTGGAGCTGGGTGATGATGACCACGGCGGTCACCACGACGATCGCGACCAGCGGAGACGGAACCGCCTTGGTCAGCCGCGGCAGGATCAGCACGATGGCGATCGTCAGCGCGAACAGACCCCACACCGGCAGAGTGCCGCCGAGCACGTGCGGCACCTGCGCGACGAAGATCAGGATGCCGAGCGCGTTCACGAAGCCGAGCATCACCGAGCGCGGCACGTACCTCATCAGCCGTGAGAGCCCGAGCAGTCCGAACACGATCTGGACCAGCCCGGCCAGAATGACGGTCGGCAGCAGGTACTCCACGCCGTGCTCGTGCACGAGGGGTGCGACCACGAGAGCGACCGAGCCGGCCGCCGCCGTGACGACCCCGGGGCGACCGCCGAGGAACGTCATGGTCAGGCAGAGCACGATGGACGCGACGAGGCTCGTCATCGGATCGACGCCGGCCACCACCGAGAACGAGATCACCTCAGGGACCAGCGCGAGCGTGGTCACCGCGCCCGCGAAGAACTCGCGGGAGAGCTGCCGCGGGCTGCGCAGTGCTGCGAGCACGCCGAACGTCGGATGCGAAGAGGGCACGGGGTGACTCCTGACTGAGGGGACTGCCCGAGTCTACCGACGCGCGCAGATCCCCGACGTCCGGCGCGTCAGCACCGCCCGCTCAGCACAGGATGCGCAGCGCTCCGGGCTGCACGCGCACCTCGAAAGCGGCGACCTCCCCTGCTTCCTCGCCGTCGATCTCGAACGGCACGGGCCCGTCCATGCGCACGCGGGCGGCGGCGCCCGTGAGATGCTGCGCGGCGTCGATGCTCACGGTCTCGTCGGCTCCTCCGATCAGGCGCCGGATGCCGTTGTCCCAGACGATCGTGCGCAGGGTCTGCGCCCATTGCACCGCGTTCTCGGCGCTCACCAGCAGCAGGTCGAGCTGACCGTCGTCCGGGACGGCGTCCGGCAGCAGCGTGACTCCGCCCTGGATCGCGCCGCAGTTGCCGATCAGCAGCGTGTGACCGCTGAGGCTCTGCTCCTCGCCGTCGTCGAGCGAGAGGGTGAGCTCCACGTTCTGCGCCGCGGTGAAGGCACGCCCCATGGCCTCGACGTACGCCAGCCAGCCGGCCTTGTCCTTCAGACCGTCGTCGGTCTCGGCGAGCATGTGCGCGTCGAGGCCGAAGCCGATCATCACCAGGAACCCGGTCTCCTCCTCGTCATCGCCCATCCTCACCCAGCCCATGTCGATATCGCGATGCTCCCCCGCTGCGATCCTCTCGAGCGCCTTGGGGATGCTGCCCAACGGGATGCCCAGGTTGCGGGCGAGCAGGTTGCCCGTGCCCTGCGGCACGATTCCCAGCTGAGGCCCGCCGTCGACCCCGGCGAGCACCTCGCCGACCGTGCGCACCGTCCCGTCGCCGCCGACCGCGACCACCACGTCGCAGGCGGCCTCCACTGCGGCCAGGGCCATCGCACGGCCCGGATCGTCCGCGGCGGTCTCCCACCACAGCACCTCGGCGTCGTCACCGACCGCTGTCTGCACGGCCGCCTTCAGCTCGTCCTCGTCGATCTTGGTCGGATTCCACACGATCCCGATGCGCTTGCTCATGCTCTCCCCCCTGGTTCATCCGTAGAACTGCTTCTCGAACACCCGTCTCGCCCGTCGCGTCACGCGCAGGTACTCCTCCTCGAGCAGGACGGCACTGCGATCCGGATAGCCGAGCAGTCGACCGAGCGCATCCAGTTCCCGCAGCTCCGTGGGCAGCACGTCGCGCGTCTGGCCGGTGAGCAGTGTCATCGCCGAGCGCAACCGGCTGGCCAGCACCCAGGCCTCGCGCAGCTGCTCGGCGCCGACGGCGGGGATCAGATCCGCGAGCACGGCGGCATCCAGCGCATGCAGCGTGGACGTGGTGCGCAGATCGGGCACTCGGTGGCCGTGCTGCAGCTGCAGCACCTGCACCATCCATTCGACGTCGCTGAGCGTGCCAGGGCCGAGTTTGAGATGCCGACGCGGATCCGCGCCCTGTGGCAGGCGTTCCCCTTCGACTCGTGCCTTGATCCGTTTGATCTCTCGGAGGTCCTGCAGCGAGATCTGCTCGGGGAATCGGATGCTGTCGGCCAGTTCGGTGAACTTCCGGATCAGCTTGACGCTCCCCGCGATGCCGCGCGCACGCAGCAGCGCCTGGGCCTCCCACGACAGCGACCAGCGCCGGTAGTACTGGGTGTACGCCTCGATGGTGCGCACCATCGGTCCGTTGCGGCCCTCGGGGCGCAGGCCGGCATCCAACTCGAGCGGGAGCCGATGATCGGTGAGGTGCTCCCGGAGTCCCGCGACGATGGCCGCCGCATGGCGCTGCGCGCGCTCCGGCTCCACCCCGTTGGCGTCGTAGACGAAGAGCACGTCGGCATCGGACCCGAAGCCGAGCTCCGCCCCACCGAAGCGCCCCATCGCGATGATCGAGAAATCCAGCGCGTCGTCCTCGGGTGGGACGACCTCGCGGCGCACCGCGCGCAGCGCCGCCTGGATGGTCGCCTCGGTGATCTCGGTGATCGCTCGCGCCATCTCGTCCACGCCGATGCGGTCCAGCACGGCTCCGATCGCGGTGCGCAGCAGCTCGCGACGGCGCAGCGCCCGTACCGCCCGGAGCGCGGACGCCGTGGTCGCGTGGCGGGTCTGGATCGCGCGCGCCTCCTCGTCGAGGGCGGCGGCCCCGCGCGGTCGCAGGGCGGCAGGACTGTCGAGCCACGCGACCGACTCGGGGATCCACTCCATCAGCTCGCCGACGTACCGCGAGCTGGACAGCAGTCGCGTGAGCCGCTCGGCCGCCCCGGACGAATCCCGCAGCATGCGCAGGAACCAGTGCGTGTCGCCGAGTCGTTCGCTGACGCGCCGGAACGCGATCAGCGCGTAGTCCGGGTCGCTGCCGTCGGCGAACCAGCGCAGCATCACCGGCATGAGGTGCCGCTGGATGCTGGCCTTGCGACTGAGACCCGAGGTGAGCGCGGCGATGTGCCGCAGCGCCCCCGCCGGGTCGCGGAAGCCGATGGCGGCGAGGCGGTCCGCCGCCTGGCCGGTGGTCAGGGCGCGCTCCTCGGGCGGCAGCGAGGCCACGGCCGCCAGCAGCGGCCGGTAGAACAACCTCACATGCTGTTCGCGCACCTCCCGGCGCACGCCCTCCCACACGGCTTGGAGCCCTGACGCGGAGTCGGCGAGACCTGTCGCGCGGGCCAGTCGGCGCATGCCGTCGTCGTCTCTCGGCAGCAGGTGGGTGCGGGTGAGCTCGTGCAGCTGCAGCCGGTGTTCGAGCAGCCGCAAGGTGCGGTACTGCTCGCCGAACGCGGCTGCCTCGACACGGCCGATGTAACCGCCCGCCGCGAGTGCCTCCAGCGACTCCAGCGTGCCGCGCGTGTGCAGTGTCGGATCGCTCACACCATGCACGAGCTGCAGCAGCTGCACCGTGAACTCGATGTCGCGCAGGCCACCAGGACCGAGCTTGAGCTGGTACGGCACGTCATCCGGCGGGATGTTGTCCGTCACGCGCTCGCGCATGCCCTGCACGCTCTCGACGAAGTCCGCCCGCTCGGCGCTGGACCACACCTTCGGCTGCACGGCGGTGACATAGTCCGCTCCCAGGTCGCGATCACCTGCGAGGGGATGCGCCTTCAGCAGCGCCTGGAACTCCCAGCTCTTCGCCCAGCGGTCGTAGTAGGCGACGTGCGAGGCCAGCGAGCGCACCAGCGCGCCCTGCTTGCCCTCGGGGCGCAGAGCGGTATCGACCTCCCACAGTGCCGGTTCGGCGTCGATACCGGACAGCACCCGCACGGTCTCGCGGGCGAGACGCGTGGCGATGTCGATGGCCCTGGGCTCATCCACCGTCGCCTCGTCGGCGGTGCCGCCGACGAAGATCACGTCGACGTCGCTGACGTAGTTCAACTCGTGCGCGCCGGCCTTGCCCATGCCGATGATCGCGAGGCGTGTCGCGGCGACCTCGGCCCGGGCGGACTCGCCGCCCGCATCCGAGACCGCCGTGCGTGCGACCGCCAGCCCCGCCTCCAGGGCGGCTGCCGCGGCATCGGCCAGCGCTTCGGACACGTCCGAGACGGCCTCGGCGGGCAGTTCGGCGGCCAGGTCCGCCGCGATGATCTCGGCCAGGCACCGGCGGTATTCCACGCGGAGCGCCTCCTCCGGACGCGCGGCACGGGCGAATCCGTCCTGCGCGTCGACCGCGCCCAGCATCCGCTCGGTCAGTTCGGCGGCCCCTGGCAGCTCCGTGCGCAGCAGCACGGCGGGCTCGAACTCCTCGGGCCGCCGGGCGAAGAAGTCGGCGATGCCCGTCGAGACGCCGAACACCCGCCAGGCCGCAGCGCGCGCCCGGGCATCGCCGAGCACCGCACGGGCACGATCCGGATTCCTGCGCGCGATGCGCAGCATTCCCGCGACGGCCGCATCCGGGTCGGCGGCCGTCATCCCGTCGGCGAGCTCGGCGCGGTCGATGCCGGTCAGCTCGGACAGCTCGGTAAGATCGGCCGACGCGGCCGTCAGCTCGACGAACCCGAGACGGGCCAGCGCCGACAGCGAGACGGACGCATCAGGTCGTGCCATGGCGGCGGCTCAGAGGAGCCCGAGGTTGTTCTGCAGCTCGTACGGGGTCACCTGACCGCGGTAGGCCTCCCACTCCTTGCGCTTGTTGAGCAGAACGTAGTTGAAGACCTGCTCCCCCAGCGTCTCGGCGACGAGCTCGGATTCCTGCATGAGATCCAGGGCATGATCCAGACTCGCCGGCAGCGGCGCATAACCGAGGGCGCGACGCTCGGAGTCGCTCAGCGACCACACGTTGTCCTCTGCTTCGGGAGGCAGGTCGTACTCCTCCTCGATGCCCTTGAGACCGGCTGCGAGCATCAGGGCGTATGCGAGGTACGGGTTGGCCGCGGAGTCGAGCCCCCGGTACTCGACACGCGTCGACTGCTCCTTGTTGGGCTTGTACATCGGCACGCGCACGAGCGCGGAGCGGTTGGCGTGTCCCCAGGTGACGAAACTGGGAGCCTCGTCACCACCCCACAGCCGCTTGTACGAGTTGACGAACTGGTTCGTCACGGCGGCGATCTCGTTGGCGTGACGCAGCAGGCCGGCGATGAAGCGGCGGCCGGTGAGGGAGAGCTGATACTCGGCACCGGCCTCGTAGAAGGCGTTCACGTCGCCCTCGAACAGCGACACATGCGTGTGCATGCCGCTGCCGGGATGGTTGTTCAGCGGCTTGGGCATGAACGTCGCATACACGCCCTGCTCGATCGCGACCTCCTTGACCACGGTCCGGAACGTCATGATGTTGTCGGCCGTCGTCAGCGCGTCGGCGTAGCGCAGATCGATCTCGTTCTGGCCGGGGCCTGCCTCGTGGTGGCTGTACTCGACGGAGATGCCGAGGTCCTCCAGCATCCGCACGGCACTGCGCCGGAAGTCGTGCGCCGTGCCGCCGGGGACGTTGTCGAAGTATCCCGCACTGTCCACCGGCTCCGGGCCCTCCGGGCCGAACTGCGCCGACTTCAGCAGGTAGAACTCGATCTCGGGGTGCGTGTAGAACGTGAAGCCCGCATCCGCGGCCTTCTCCAGGGTGCGACGCAGCACATGACGCGGATCCGACACCGCGGGACGTCCGTCGGGTGTGGCGAGATCGCAGAACATCCGCGCGGTCGGGTCGACCTCGCCGCGCCATGGCAGGATCTGGAACGTCGACGGGTCCGGCTGCGCCAGGAGGTCGGACTCGAACTTGCGGGACAGCCCCTCGATGGCGGAGCCGTCGAAGCCGATGCCCTCGGCGAAGGCGCCCTCGACCTCGGCCGGCGCGATGGCCACCGACTTCAGCGTGCCGATCACATCGGTGAACCACAGGCGCACGAACTTCACGCCGCGCTCCTCGATCGTGCGCAGCACGAAATCGCGCTGCTTGTCCATGCTCACTCCTCGTCCTCGCCGGCATCTGAGCGGGCCGCCGCGCCCCACGAGTCCTCCGCGGCATCGTCCTCCGCCCAGGCGCGCGAGCGCTCGCGGAGCTTCTCCGGGGCGTGCGCCGCCTCGTCGGCCGTGTCGAACGGGCCCACGCGATCGACCGCAGCCGACTGCATGCCGAACTCCACCTCGCGAGTGCTGAGGTTGTACCAGTACTTCTCGTCTCCGTCGGACATGTCGGCTCCTTCGTCGGGATCTGTCACGATCCTAATCGCGCTCGCCCACCTGGATAGGCTATTCGGCATGGCACAGCAGGCAATCGGCGTCGACATCGGCGGCACGGGCATCAAGGCAGCAATCGTCGATCTCGAGCACGGAACGCTCGACTCTGACCGGATCCGGGTCGACACGCCGAAGGGGGCGCGACCCGCCGACGTCCTGGAGACCGTGCGCGAGGTCCTCAAGACGCTGAACGTGACCGAATCGGAGCTGCCGCTCGGCGTGGCGTTCCCCGCCATCGTCAAGCGCGGCAGGACCCTGTCCGCAGCCAACATCTCCCAGGACTGGGTGGACTTCGAAGCCGAGAAGTTCTTCGAGGACGGACTGGGCCGCCACATCGCCTTCGTGAACGACGCCGACGCCGCCGGGGTCGCCGAGGCGCGCCACGGCGCGGCGCGCGATGCCATGGGCCTGACGATCCTCACCACTCTCGGAACCGGGATCGGCTCCGCCTTCCTCTACGACGGCGTGCTGATCCCGAACACCGAGCTGGGTCACCTGAACCGCGAGGGCGAATCGATCGAACGCTGGACCGCGTACTCCGCCATGGAGCGCGAGAGTCTGTCCTGGGAGGACTGGTCGGCGCGCCTGCAGGAGTTCTACAGCCACGTCGAATTCCTCTTCAGCCCGGACCTGTTCGTGGTCGGTGGCGGGGTCTCCAAGCACCCCGAGAAGTTCCTTCCGCTGCTCGAGCTGAGGACGCCCATCGTGGCCGCCGTGCACCGCAACGCATCCGGCATCATCGGAGCGGCCTCCCTCGCCGCCGGCTGATCACGAGGTCCGACAAGCGTGAAGGACCCGGTCGCACCCCTGGGGATCAGGGGGTGATCGGGTCCTTCTGCGTCGTGGTGCGAGCGGGCCGGCCTGTACGCCGGGTTCTGTTCAGGAGCTCTCGCTCCCTTGACGGCCATCTCTCTCGGCGACACGTTGCCGTGCCGCTCCAGCAACCTACCCGAGGACTCGGCGGGCCGCGTCGACGTCCTCTGTCTGGTCTTGCTCCGGGCGAGGTTTACCTGGCAGGACATGTCACCATGTCCCCCGGTGGTCTCTTACACCACCCTTTCACCCTTACCGCCGCCCGAAGGCGACGGCGGTCTTCTCTCTGTGGCACTGTCTCGCGGATCGCTCCGGGTGGGTGTTACCCACCGCCCTGCCCTGTGGAGCCCGGACGTTCCTCGGTGCGGTCTCCCGCCACGCGACCGTCCGGCCGACCCGCTCGCCCTCCGATTCTAACGTCGCTCGGCGGCCGATCACTTGCGCGCGTCCTCGCTGACATGCAGATCCAGAGGAACGTCGATGTCGAACCCGGGGAACAGTCGTGCCGTCGCGGCGGCAGCCGCCGCGCGGACGGCGGCGGCGACGGCATCCGCCTGGTCGATCGGGCAGTGCACGATCACCTCGTCGTGCAGGAACATGGCCAGGTGCGCTCGGCGGCCGAAGACGGGTCCGGATGCCGGGGCGGGGACGGATGCCGGCGGCAGAGCCATCAGGCGATGACGGATCTCGGCCAGCCACAGCAGCGCCCACTCGGCCGCGGTTCCCTGAACGACGAAGTTGCGCGTGAACCGTCCCCGATCCCGCGCTCGGCTGCGCGCCCGGGATTCGTCGGCACCGCCGGCGCCCGGGTCGCTGGCCCGGGATTGGGCAGTGCGCCAGGCGTCGTCGGGGCGCGGGGAGCTGCGTCCGAGCAGTGTGCTCACGACGCCGCCCTGCTCGCCGGTGCGAGCCGCGTCGTCGACGAGCGCCATCGCCCGCGGGTAGACGGTGCGCAGGCGGGGAACGAGCCGGCCGCTCTCCCCCGTGGTCGCACCGTACATGGCGCCCAGCACCGCATACTTCGCCTCTTCGCGGGTGCCCACCGCTCCGGAGCGCACGACGCCCTCGTACAGGTCCGCGCCGCGTGCGGCATCCGCCATCGCCGAATCGTGCGACATGGCCGCCAGCACCCGCGGCTCCAGCTGCGCGACATCCGCACCGACCAGCGTCCAGCCGGGATCGGCATGCACGGCCCGTCGCAGTTGCCGGGGAATCTGCAGCGCACCGCCGCCGGACGACGCCCACCGGCCCGTCACCACGCCGCCGGTGAGGTAGATCGGGCGGAACCGGTCGTCCTGCACCCAGTCGTCCAGCCACGTCCATCCGTTGGCCGCGAACAGCCGCGAGAGCTTCTTGTACTCCAGCAGCGGCGCGACGACCGGATGATCGACCTCGGCGAGCTGCCACCTCGAGGTGGACTCCACGAACACGCCGACCCGGTGCAGCGCTCGCAGCAGCCGCGGCGGACTGTCCGGGTTGAGCTCCGTATCGTTCAGGTGCGCGGAGATCTGCGTCGCCAGTGCGGCCAACTTCGCCGGTCTGGCACCGCGCAGCGGCCGTGCGCCGAGGGAATCCTCGAGGATGCGCTCGTGGATCGCGCGGGACCACGGCAGCCCTGCCGCGGTCATCTCCTCGGCGATCAGCGCACCGGTCGACTCCGCCGCGCACAGCAGCTCCAGACGTGCATCCGGGGCCTGCGCGAGTGCTGCGAGCTGCGCTCGCCACTGCGCGAGCACCTCATCGAAGTCGCCACCACGGGCGACGGATTCCGCGTCGACGTCGAACAGCCCCGGCTGCACGATCGTCTCGGCGGTGTCGTCCGTGCGCACCCAGACGGCGGAGGCCGGCAGCGGGCGCGCCAGCACGGCGGTGTCACGAAGGATCGCATGGCACAGCACCAGATCGCGAGCGCGGCGCAGCCGGATGCCGTGGGCGAGCAGCGGCGGGTAGAAACTGCGCAGCGTGCGGACCGTCCATCGCGGAGCGAGCTCGGCCTCCAGTGCGCGGATGCGGTCCGGAAACGCGTCATCCGAGATCCTCTCGGACCGGAGCTCGGCGGAAGGCGAATCGAGGACGGCGATCAACCAGCCATGACCGTCACCGGGGCGTGCCACGACGGCGTGCGGGGGCTGCGCTGGCCTGGTGGGCCCGGTCACGGCATCCGGCTGGTCACAGCCCCGATTCCTCAGTGCGCACGAGGATCGCCCCGCACTCCGGGCAGGAGAGCACCTCGTCGGAGGGGGCCTTGCGGATTTCGGTGATGTCGGTGCCCGAGAGCACCATGCGGCAGCCCTCGCACACGCCTCCGCGCAGCAGTCCCACGCCGATGCCACCGCGAGATGCACGGCGCTCGTAGTCGGCCAGCAGTTCGGCGGCGACCGTGCCGGCCAGGGCGGCGCGATCGCGGACCAGCTGCTCGCCGGCGGTGGCGGCCGCCGCGATGTCCGCCTTGGCCGCGGCTGTCAGCTTCGCGCCCTCGGACTGGGTCTGATCGATGAGAGCCTGCTGTGCGTCGACGTCGTTCTGCGCCTCTTCGACGCGGCCCATCACCTCGAGCTGGGTGTCCTCCAGCATCGATATGCGCCGGGTCAGACTGTCGATCTCGTTCTCCAGTGCCTGTGCCTGTTTGGGGTCCGTCGAGGCGGCGAGGCGCTCGCCGTCACGGTCGCGGCGCTGCGTGGCCAGGACCACGTCGGATTCGATGCGCGCCTGCTCCGCGCGCGCGTCGTCGAGGACTCCCGTCAGTGCGGTCAGCTCGCCGAGCTGCTGCTTGCGCAGTGCCGCGAGCTCGTTGATCCTGGCTGCCTGCGACGGCTGCGTCCGCGCCCGTTCGGTCTGCTGGATCCGCCGGTCGAGGTCTGCGATCTCGAGCAGGGTGCGCTGGTTCTCGGGAGTGGCTTTCACGCTGTCAAACCTATCTGCTGGCGGTGACCCCGTCGACGTACAGCCAGACCCGATCCTCGCGGACGAAGCGGCTGCGCTCCTGCAGAGACCCTCGCGTTCCCTCGTCGCGGTAGAACGCCTGGAATTCGACGATCCCGTCCAGGTCGAACGGACCGCCCCGCACGGAGTCCAGGATGTCCAGACGCAGCCATCGCACGTGATCGTCGAGTCCCACATCGCGCGGCCGGGTGGACGGATGCCAGGTGCGCCGCAGATGAGCGGCGTCGCCGATCGCGAATGCCGTGAAGCGGGAGCGCATCAATCGCGTCGCGGTGGGCGCGAGCCCGGAGGCGATCACCGGTCCGCAACAGGAGGCGAACACATCGCCGCTCGTGCACGGACAGCGCTGATCGTCAGTGGGGCGGGCGGTGTGCGGCATCCTCCCATCGTGGCAGGTCGGGCCGTCCCGGGTCCGACCACTCCGCGCGTAGGCTGTCAGAACCAGCTCAGCAGGAGGACCCATGTCGCAGCCCGCATCGTTCATCGCTCACAACGGGTTCGCCCTGCCTGCCGTGGGGCTCGGCACGTACCGCCTGAACGGCGAAGCCGGTGCCGCCGCCGTCGCCGCCGGCATCCGACTCGGCTACCGACTGGTGGACTCGGCGTTCAACTACGAGAACGAGGGCGCTGTGGGAGCTGGTGTCGCCGCGTCCGGCGTCGACCGCTCCCAGGTCATCCTCACCACCAAGCTGCCCGGGCGGCACCACGCGTCGGCGAAGGCGCGCACCAGCATCGAGGAGAGCCGCTTCCGCTTCGGGGTCGACGCCACCGATCTGCACCTGATCCACTGGCCGAACCCCAGCGAGGGACTCTACACCCAGGCCTGGCGCGAGCTGATCGAGGCGCAGAAGCGCGGCACGGTCCGCCAGATCGGCGTGTCGAACTTCCTTCCCGAGCATCTCGACCGCATAGAGGCCGACGGCGGGGTGCGACCGGTGGCCAACCAGATCGAGGTGCACCCGTACTTCCCTCAGACGGATGCCGTCGCCCTGCACGCCGAGCGCGGCATCGTCACCGTGGCGTGGAGCCCTCTGGGGCGCGCGCGGGAGGTGCTCGCGGAGCCCGTGATCCGCGAGGTCGCAGCCGCGCACGACATCACTCCGGCGCAGGCCGTGATCGCCTGGCATGTCGCTCGCGGAGTCGTCTCCATCCCGAAGGCCTCGTCTGCCGAGCACCAGCAGGCCAACCTCGACGCCGCCTCCGTGGTGCTCGACGACGGCGAGGTCGACGCGATCACCGCGCTCGGCCGTCCGGACGGCAGGCTCTTCGGCGGCGACCCCGCCACGCACGAGGAGATGTGAGCGTCACTCACACTCCCGCTCGGATGCCCCTCGTATACTGACCCGGATGTCCGAGCACACCGATTCCGCGCCGCCCACGCCGACCACCCGCGCCGATGCCCGCAAGGCCACCGTCCGCACCGGCGCCGACATCGGGCGCGCGCTGGACCGTCACGACCGGCGGATCGGCTGGATGGACCTGCTGCGCGGGCTGTCGATCCTGCTCGTCATCCTGCATCACAGCACGCAGATCGTCGAGTACCGCATCGGCGAGGTTCCCGGGTTCTTCGAATTCCTGAGCTCCTTCTTCGCGCCCTTCCGGATGCCGATGCTGATGGTGCTCTCCGGCCTGCTGGTCGCGGGGTCACTGCATGCGCCGACCGGGAAATACGTGTGGGGCAAGGTGCGGCGGATCGTGTGGCCCATCATCGTGTGGACGGTGATCTACGCGGGGTCGCAGGCGGTGGTCGGGCAGGTCGAGTACATGCCCTGGCAGTTCGGCTTCTGGAACACCTACCTGTGGTTCATGCAGTTCATCTTCGCGTACTACATCATCGCGCTGCTGATCCGGTGGATTCCGGCCTGGGTGCTCATCGCCGTGCCGTTCGTCGTGATGTTCCTGATCCCCCCGGAGCTGGAGCTGCTGCAGCGCTTCTTCTACCTGATGCCGTTCTTCTTCCTCGGCGCATTCGTCGAGAAGCACTGGGATCGGTACGCGCGGTGGCTCAGCGTCCCGCTCGCCGCCGCACTCGCGATCATCCCGATCGGCGTCGCGCTGTACTCCGGATTCATCGAGCCCCTTTGGTACGCACCGCTCTCGGCGCTGCCCGCGATGCTCGGCATCCTGATCCTGGTCAGGCTCACCGCCATCGCCCCCGACGCCCGCTGGCTCGCACCGGCGCGCTTCGTCGGCCGCTACTCGCTGATCTACTACGTGTCGCACTATCCGGTGTTCGCCGCGCTCGGCTGGCTCGCGCTGAAGGCCGGCATCTCCCACCCCGGGCTCGGACTCATGGTCATCTTCATCGCCACCGTCGCCGTGTCCACGGTGTTCGCGCTGATCGGTCGCCGGATGCCGGTGAGCCTGCTCTTCGAGCTCCCGCGCCGGCTGTGGCCGGCACGCGCCGATCGAACCGCTACCGCGAGAGAGTGACACGGGTCAAGACCCTGCCGCATCCTGACGGGTTCGACGAGACTCTCCTCAGTCATCGACGACGGGAGCCTCTTCATGACCGACACCGCACTCGCCATCCGCCCCGAGCCGCAGCTCGTCGCCCGCGGGCCGCTGAGCGACGCCGTCCTCGCCGCGCTCATCGGCACCGGCAGTCCTGAGCTGGGCGGACTCGCGGACAAGGCCGTGCGCGCGTGCGACGATCTTGCCGCAGATGACGACGTGCAGCTGGCCCTGTTCCTGCTCTACGCGTCTGCTTACGGATCCCTCGAGGCGCTCGATCCCCGAAAGGAGTGGGATCCCGCACTGATCACGGTGCGCGCGACCCTGGAGCGGGCGTTCGAGCGGTCGCTGCGCGACAGCGTCGAGGTGCCGCCGTTGCCGGATCCGACCGTCGACGCCGTCGCGAGGGCCCTGTTCGATCTGGTGCAGGCCGACACAGGACCCAGCCTGTCCCGCTACGTCGCGAAGAAGGCGACTCCCGAGCAGATCCGGGAGTTCTTCATGCAGCGCTCGATCTACACCCTGCGGGAGGCGGACCCGCATTCCTGGGCCATCCCTCGGCTCACGGGTGCGCCGAAGGCCGCGCTCGTCGAGATCCAGTCCGACGAGTACGGCGGTGGTCGTCCGGACCGCGTCCACGCCCGCATCTTCGCCAAGGCCGTCCGTGGTGCGGGATTGGACGACACCTACGGCGCGTACCTCGACGAGGTCCCCGCGGTCACTCTCGCCTCACAGAACATGATGTCCATGTTCGGGCTGAACAGGCGGCTCGTCGGAGCGATCGTCGGCCACCTCGCGGCGTTCGAGATGACCTCCTCGATACCGAATCGGCTCTACGCCGACGGCCTGCGCCGGCTCGGTTTCGGCGAGGACGTCACCGCCTACTTCGACGAGCACGTGGAGGCGGACGCCGTGCACGAGCAGATCGCGGCACGCGACCTCGCGGGTTCCCTCGCGTTCGACCGGCCGGACCTGCTGGCCGACATCATGTTCGGGGCTGCGGCCTGCCTGGCCGTGGACGGACGCGTCGCCGCGCACATGCTGGACGCCTGGGAGCACGGCGGATCCTCGCTGCGGGCGAAGGCGTCGGCATGAGCGCGCGGCACGAGGAGGCGACCATCACGCCGTACCCCGACGGACCTCTGATCCTGCGTGGGGATGTGGAGCTGCGGACCGCGGACGGCGAGCCGATCCCCCGCAACCGTCGGACCGTCGCGCTGTGCCGCTGCGGCCTGTCCACGATCAAGCCGTTCTGCGATGGGACCCACAAGGCGGCGGGCTTCCGCACGGATGACTGAGCGCGTCGCGTGAAGGTGGGCCCTGCCGGGATCGAACCGACGACATCCACGGTGTAAACGTGGCGCTCTACCAGCTGAGCTAAAGGCCCTGGATCGCATCAGTCTAACGGGATGCGATTGCGGCGCCGCGTCCGCGAACGGATATAGGCTGAGGACAGCACGTGTTGTGCGGAGCAGACAAGGCTCCCCCACGTCGCATCCCGTTTCCTTGGCAAGACCTGCCAGCTTGACGAAAGGCTCCACGTGACCGTTCACGACCAGGATCCGTACTCTCAGGGCCCCCTCGACAGTGATCCGGAGGAGACCGGCGAGTGGCAGCAGTCGCTCGATGAGCTGGTGGAAGCCAAGGGACACGGCCGAGGCCGTGAGATCATGCTCAGCCTGCTGAAGCGCTCGAAGGAGCTTCACCTGGGCGTGCCGATGGTTCCGACCACGGACTACATCAACACGATCGCCCCGGAGAACGAGCCGGAGTTCGGCGGCGACGAGGAGATCGAGCGCCGGTACCGGCACTGGATCCGCTGGAACGCCGCCATCACCGTGCATCGCGCTCAGCGCCCGGGCATCGCCGTCGGCGGCCACATCTCCACCTACGCCGGCGCGGCCTCGCTCTACGAGGTCGGCTTCAACCACTTCTTCCGCGGCCAGGACCACCCCGGCGGCGGAGACCAGATCTTCATCCAGGGCCACGCCTCCCCCGGCATCTACGCCCGCTCGTTCCTCGAGGGGCGTCTGAGCGAGGCAGATCTGGACGGGTTCCGCCAGGAGAAGTCGCAGAAGGGCCACGCACTGCCCTCCTACCCGCACCCGCACTCGATGCCGGACTACTGGCAGTTCCCGACCGTGTCCATGGGTCTCGGTCCGATCAACGCGATCTACCAGGCGCAGGCGAACAAGTACCTGACGAACCGCGGCATCAAGGACACCAGCGACCAGCACGTGTGGGCGTTCCTGGGTGACGGTGAGATGGACGAGGTGGAGAGCCGCGGCCAGCTGCAGGTCGCCGCCAACGAGGGCCTGGACAACCTCACCTTCGTGATCAACTGCAACCTGCAGCGTCTGGACGGTCCCGTCCGCGGCAACGGCAAGATCATCCAGGAACTGGAATCGTTCTTCCGCGGCGCGGGCTGGAACGTCATCAAGGTCATCTGGGGCCGGGAGTGGGACGACCTGCTCGAGCGCGACACCGACGGCGCACTGCTGAACATCATGAACGTCACCCCCGATGGCGACTACCAGACCTACAAGGCGGAATCCGGCGCGTACATCCGCGAGAACTTCTTCGGCAAGGACGAGCGCGCGGCCGCCCTGGTGAAGGACTACACCGACGAGCAGATCTGGCAGCTGCGCCGCGGAGGCCACGACTACCGCAAGGTGTATGCGGCGTACCAGGCGGCGCTCGCGCACAAGGGTCAGCCCACGGTCATCCTCGCCAAGACGGTGAAGGGCTACGGCCTCGGCCCGCACTTCGAGGGCCGCAACGCGACCCACCAGATGAAGAAGATGACGCTGGACAATCTGAAGACGTTCCGCGACACCATGCAGATCCCGATCACGGACGCGCAGCTCGAGGAGAACCCGTACCTGCCGCCGTACTACCACCCGGGCGAGAAGGACGAGACGATCCAGTACATGCTGGATCGACGCCGCGCCCTCGGCGGATTCATCCCCGAGCGCCGCACGAAGCACACCGAGATCACGCTGCCGGGGGATGCGACCTACGCGCTTCCCAAGAAGGGATCCGGTACCCAGGAGATCGCCACCACCATGGCGTTCGTCCGGTTGCTCAAGGACCTGCTGCGCTCGAAGGACTTCGGCAACCGCATCGTGCCGATCATCCCCGACGAGGCCCGCACCTTCGGCATCGACGCCTACTTCCCGACGGCGAAGATCTACAACCCGAACGGCCAGCAGTACACCTCCGTCGACCGCGAGCTCCTCTTGGCGTACAAGGAGAGCCCGCAGGGTCAGATCGTGCACGTCGGCATCAACGAGGCCGGTGCCGTCGCGGCGTTCACCGCCGCAGGCACCTCGTATTCGACCCAGGGCGAACCGCTGATCCCGATCTACATCTTCTACTCGATGTTCGGATACCAGCGCACCGGCGACGCCCTGTGGGCGGCAGGCGACCAGATGGCACGCGGATTCGTCATCGGCGCCACCGCCGGTCGCACCACGCTGACCGGCGAGGGACTGCAGCACGCCGACGGCCACTCGCCGCTGCTGGCGTCCACGAACCCCGCCACCGTCTCGTACGATCCCGCTTACGGGTACGAGATCGCCCACATCGTGCGCTCGGGTCTGGAGCGCATGTACGGCGGCGAGCACGAGCACCCCGACGTCATGTACTACATCACCGTCTACAACGAGCCGCTCGTGCAGCCCGCTGAGCCCGAGGATGTCGACGTGGACGGCATCATCCGCGGTCTTCACCGCATCTCCCCCGCCACCGCCGATGGCCCCAAGGCGCAGCTGTTCGCCTCCGGTGTCGGAGTGCCGTGGGCGCTCGAGGCGCAGAACCTGCTGCGCGACGACTGGGGCGTGAGCGCGGATGTCTGGTCGGTCACCTCGTGGGGCGAGCTGCGCAACGACGGGCTCGCCGTGGACGAGCACAACTTCCTGCACCCCGAGGATGAGCCCCGCACGGCCTATCTCACGCAGAAGCTGCAGGGCGCGGAAGGACCGGTCATCGCGGTCAGCGACTACATGAACGCGGTGCAGGACCAGATCCGCCCGTGGGTCCCGAACAGGTACTACACGCTGGGTGCCGACGGCTTCGGCTTCTCGGACACCCGCGCCGCAGCGCGCCGCTTCTTCCACATCGACGGCCCGTCGATGGTGGTCCGCACCCTCCAGGCCCTGGCCGACGAGGGCAAGATCGAGCGCTCGACGGTCGCGCAGGCGATCCAGAAGTACGCGCTGCACGATGTGAACGCGGGCACCAGCGGGAACGCAGGCGGCGAGAGCTGACCCTGTGACCGGATCCTCGAAGCCGGCCATGGACAAGGCCGCCACGCTCGCCTGGCTGCGACGCATCTCCGGCGACATCGCGACGGTGACGATCAAGCGGCTCGAGGATACGCTTCCGTGGTACGCCGACATGCCGCCGGCACGGCGGTCCTCCGTCGGGCTGGTGGCGCAGGCGGGCATCACCTCCTTCATCCAGTGGTACGAGGACCCGACATCCACGCCGTGGATCGCGGCGGACATCTTCGCCGCCGCTCCGCGCGAGCTGCTGCGCAGCGTCAGCCTGCAGCAGACACTGCAGCTGATCCGCGTCACGGTCGAGGTGACGGAGGAGCGCGTCGCCGGCCGCGGAGACGACCTGCGCGAGGCGATCCTGCTCTACTCGCGCGACGTCGCATTCGCTTCGGCGGACGTGTACGCGCGGGCCGCGGAGGCGCGCGGGCTCTGGGACGCCCGGCTCGAGGCGCTGGTCGTCGACTCCATCCTCACCGGCGAGGCCGATGAGGAGCTGCCCAGCCGGATCGCGGCCCTGGGCTGGCACGGCCACGGCGAGGTCTGCGTGCTCGTCGGCACGACTCCGCCGCAGTTCGACGTCGACCAGGTGCGGCGCACCGCGCGGCGACTGTCCGTGGACGTGCTGATCGGCGTGCAGGGTTCGCGGCTCGTCCTGGTCATCGGTCGCGCGCGACCACCGGGCAAGGATGTCGAGGGTGATGAACTGCCCTTCTCCGAGATCGCCCAGCGTCTGGAGGAGTCGTTCGGCCCCGGGTACGTCGTGCTCGGACCCCCCGTCGCGGCGCTCGTCGACGCCGGTCAGAGTGCGCGCGCCGCGCTGGCAGGTTTCGCGGTCGCACGCGCCTGGCGCGGTGCCCCGCGCCCGGTGGAGGCGGACGATCTGCTTCCCGAGCGCGCCCTCGCCGGCGACACCCTGGCCAAGGTGACGCTCATCGAACGCATCTTCCGTCCGCTGCAGGCGCACTCGCCGGATCTGGTGACCACGCTGTGGAGCTACCTGGACAACGGCCGTTCCCTGGAAGCCACGGCGCGCGAGCTCTTCGTGCATCCGAACACCGTGCGCTACCGCCTGAAGCGCGTCAGTGAGGTCATCGGCTGGGATGCCACCGGCCCACGCGAGGCGCTGATCCTGCAGACGGCGCTGATCCTCGGCTCCATCGGGTCGGCAGAGACCGCCCGTCGCCGGCCGCAACCGCGCCGTCGCTGAACCGCGACCCCGCGGGCACTGTCCGCCACGCACAAACGAATCGACGATTCTTGTGATGGTTCATCCACCGAGTTTCGCGAATCGTTGGCAAAGATGGACAGGTGATCGTCGTCGCCTGCCCTGGACAGGGCTCCCAGACCCCCGGATTCCTCGCACCCTGGTTGGAGTTGGACGGCGTGGCCGAACAGCTGGCCGCGTACTCGGAGGCCGCGGAGGTGGACCTGATCGCGCACGGCACCACATCGGATGCCGACACCATCCGCGACACGCGCATCGCGCAGCCGCTGATCGTCGCCGCCTCGATGATCGCGATGAGTCAGGTGGCCGCACGCGCGCAGCGCTCCGCGGACGGCGTCGCGGGACATTCCGTCGGCGAACTGGCCGCGTTGAACGGCGCGGGTGTGATCAGCGCCGCGGACGCGATGCGTCTGGTCGGCGTCCGCGGTCGGGCGATGGCGGATGCCGCCGCGCAGACCCCGACGGGCATGAGCGCCGTGCTGCGCGGTGAGGAGGACGAGGTTCTCGCACTGCTGAGCGAACTGGACCTCACCCCGGCGAACTACAACGTCGCCGGACAGATCGTGGCTGCGGGAGCGCTGGACGACCTCGCCAGGCTCGCCGAGCGCGCCCCCCGCGGCGTGCGCGTCATGCCGCTGCAGGTCGCCGGCGCGTTCCACACCTCCTACATGACGCCTGCCGTCGAGACGCTGCGCGCCGCGATCGCCGAGGTCGAGCACACGGATCCCGTCCGCACTCTCTGGTCGAACCGCGACGGCACCGTCGTCACCGACGGCCGGGACGCGCTGGACCGCATCGTGACCCAGGTCTCCTCGCCCGTGCGCTGGGATCTGTGCATGGAGTCGTTCTTGGCCGCCGGGATCACCGGATTCATCGAGGTCGCGCCGGCGGGCGCCCTCGTCGGCCTGGCCAAGCGCGGTATGGCCGGCATCCCGAATGTCGCAGTGAAGACCCCCGATGACCTCGAGGCAGCCGTCGCGCTGCTGAACGGAGAAGCAGCATGACCGCCACTCTCAAGCAGTCTCAGGGTGTGCCCTACACGCGCATCTACAGCTACGGCGCCGCCCGCGGCGACCTGTCCGTGCCGAACGAGGAGCTCGTGGGTCCGATCGACTCGAGCGACGAATGGATCCGTCAGCGCACCGGCATCATCACGCGCACCCGGGCGTCCGCCGGCATCCTCGCCGTCGATCTGGCGACCGATGCCGCCCAGGAGGCCATCGCCAAGTCGGGCGTCGACCCGGCCGAGATCGACCTGGTGATCGTCGCGACCATCAGCAACGTGCAGCAGACGCCGTCGGCCGCGGCCGTCGTTGCGGATCGTGTCGGCGCCAACCCGGCGGCGGCCTACGACTCCAACGCCGCGTGCGCGGGCTTCGCCTACGGCGTCACTCAGGCCGACGCGCTGATCCGGGCGGGCAGCGCACACTACGCGCTCGTCATCGGAGCCGAGAAGCTGTCGGATGTCGTGGACCCCACCGATCGGAGCATCTCGTTCCTGCTCGGAGACGGGGCCGGCGCGGTCGTGATCGGTCCGAGCGACTTCCCCGCGATCGCGCCGACCGTGTGGGGATCGGATGGGTCGAAGGCGCACGCCGTGGGCATGAACTCCACCCTCATCGACTACCGCGACGGCGACGCCAACTGGCCCACGCTCCGGCAGGAGGGTCAGACGGTGTTCCGCTGGGCTGTGTGGGACATGGCGAAGGTCGCGCGTCGCGCGCTGGAGGTCGCCGGAATCGAGGCGTCCGATCTCGCCGCCTTCATCCCGCACCAGGCGAACATGCGCATCATCGACGAGTTCGCGAAGCAGCTGAAGCTGCCGGACTCCGTCGCCATCGCCCGCGACATCGAGACGACGGGCAACACGTCAGCGGCCTCGATCCCGCTCGCCACACACCGCCTGCTCGAGGAGCACCCCGAGCTCAGCGGTGGACTGGCGCTGCAGATCGGCTTCGGGGCGGGGCTCGTCTTCGGCGCGCAGGTCGTCGTGCTGCCCTGATCGGGCGCGTAATCTCCCTAGACTGTTCAGCGGTTCCGTAACCATTCCGAGAAAGAGGAAACATCATGGCTCTCACCACAGACGAGGTCCTCGCAGGACTTGCCGAGCTGGTCACTGACGAGACCGGCATCGACGCATCCGAGGTCGCAATGGAGAAGTCGTTCACCGACGACCTCGACATCGACTCCATCTCGATGATGACGATCGTCGTCAACGCCGAGGAGAAGTTCGGCGTCACCATCCCCGACGACGAGGTCAAGAACCTCAAGACCGTCGCCGACGCCGTCAACTTCATCGTCGCCGGCCAGGAGTAGCATCCCGCGGGTGCCACGCCCGTCGACGGCGGGTCGTGGCATCCTCCTCCCCTGATCCTCTCTCCTCACGAAGGACCCTCTCAATGACCAAGCGCATCGTCGTCACCGGTATCGGCGCCACGTCCGCTCTGGGCGGCACGGCCCCCGAGAACTGGGCCAATCTGCTCGACGGCATGTCCGGCACCCGCACCCTGACGCACGAATGGGTCGAGAAGTACCAGATCCCCGTGCACTTCGCCGCCGAGGCGGTGGTCCGTCCCGAGGAGGTCCTGCCCCGCCACGAGGCCAAGCGCCTGGACCCGTCGACGCAGTTCGCGCTGATCGCCGCGCGGGAGGCCTGGGAGGACGCCGGCTCGCCGGAGGTCGCCCCGGAGCGCCTCGGGATCGACTGGGCCACCGGCATCGGCGGGGTCTGGACGCTGCTGGATGCCTGGGACACCCTGCGTGAGAAGGGCCCGCGCCGGGTCATGCCGCTCACCGTGCCCATGCTCATGCCGAACGCGGGCGCCGGCAACCTGTCGCTGCAGTTCAACGCGCGTGCCTTCGCACGCACGGTCGTCAGCGCGTGCGCCTCCAGCACGGAGTCCATCGCGAACGCCTACGAGCACCTTCAGGACGGGCTGGCCGACGTGGTCATCGCCGGTGGAGCGGAGTCCGCCATCCACCCGATCACCATGGCGTCCTTCTCGTCCGCTCAGGCGCTCTCCCGCCGCAACGACGACCCGGCCACCGCTTCGCGTCCTGGCGCCATCGACCGCGACGGGTTCGTCATGGGCGAGGGCGGCGCCGCGCTGGTCCTGGAGACCGAGGAGCACGCGAAGGCACGCGGGGCGAAGATCTACGCCTACCTCGTCGGGGGTGGCGTGACCGCGGACTCGTACCACATCACCGGAAACGACCCGGAGGGTGCGGGCGCGGCGCGCGCCGTCGAAGCCGCACTCGCTCAGGCCGAAGCCACCGCGGATGACGTTTCGCACATCAATGCGCACGCCACGTCGACGCCGGTCGGCGACCCCAACGAGTACGAGGCGCTCAAGCGCGTCTTCGGCGAGCGGATCGACGAGATCCCCGTCTCCGCCACCAAGGCCTCCACAGGTCACCTGCTCGGCGGCACGGGCGCACTCGAGGCGATCTACACCGTCCTGGCGCTGCGCGACCGCGTCGCTCCGCCCACCATCAACATGACCGAACCCGACCCGGCGGTGCCCTTCAAGCTCTCCGGACAGTCGCAGCCGCTCGGCGACGGAGACCTGCTGGCGATCAGCAACTCCTTCGGGTTCGGCGGCCACAACGCCGTCGTCGCCTTCCGCAGCGCGGACTGACCCGCATCGTGATCGAAGCCCCCTGCGTCCTCGCAGGGGGCTTCGATCGTTGATGCGGGTGATTCGGTTTCTCGGCGTCCGGGAGATGCTCACCTGACCCCGTTACTCACGCCTCCTCCGCAAGCCTGCAGTAGGCCCGTCGAAGGGCTAGCCGACCTTGTGGAGCCAGACGACGCGGGCGTCGTCACCGGCATGACGGAACGGTTCGAGCTCCTGATCCCAGGCGGCGCCCAGCGCGACGTCGAGCTCGCGCTGGAGTTCTGCCATGCTGCCCGCCGCGATCTCCATCGCGTAGCGTATGCGGTCCTCACCGATGACGATGTTCCCCGCGCTGTCGGTCTGCGCGTAGTGGATGCCCAGGTCGGGCGTGTGCAGCCAGCGGCCGCCGTCGTTGCCCGGTGTCGGGTCCTCGGAGACCTCGAAGCGCAGATGCTCCCATCCGCGGATGGCCGTCGCCAGAGCGGCACCGGTTCCGACTGGGCCGTCCCAGTAGAACTCGGCTCGCCGGGTGCCCTGCTGGACCGGCTGGTCGCTCCAGTCGAAGTTGACCGCGCGACCGATAGCGCGTCCCACCGCCCATTCGAGGTGCGGGCAGAGCGCGCGAGGTGCGGAGTGGATGTACACCACTCCGCGTGCGTATCCCGTCGCCATGTTCTCTCCGTTCATCAGGTGCGTCTTCCCCAACGACCTGATCGAAGCAACTCGGCGAACTATGCGGTTGTACGGCGATTATCGCTCAGTTCCGCGCGAATCACAAGCGTGTGATTCGCCCGGAAACGCACAGCGGCACCGATCCGAGGATCGGTGCCGCTGCAGACGGGTGAGGGCAGCCCTCGGGCTCAGGCCTCGCTCATGGCGAGCTTGGCCTGCTGACCCTTGGCCGCGTAGTACGCCGCCCGCGCGGCGTCCTTGCGGGCCTGCTCGGCATAGCCCTGCTCGAGGACGTCCTGCGGGACCTCGACCTGCTCGTGCTGATCGGTGCCGTGGTACTTCTCGATGTAGGCGTCCAGTTCGGGACCGGAGGTCCACGAGGTGATGAGGTTGTAGCGCGGCTCGGTGCCGTTGTGCGTGGTCGCGTGCCAGAGACGCTGCGTGTCGATGATCAGCTGGGCCCCGGCGGGAAGCGCGATGCGCACCTCGCCCTCCGGGTCCGTGCGGTTCTCACGCAGCACGAAGAAGCTGTCCTTGTCGTCGGTCAGGTTGAAGAACCCGCGCACCACCCAGCCGGTTCCGTCCGGGTTCAGACGGTTGTTGTCGTCCTGGTGGAGGTTGTAGAGGCATTCGCCGTAGGGGGTGGGCTGCAGCTCGATGACGCGGCAGCGACCGACGTTGGCGCCGGGCTCCTGCGCGCGGCGGGCGAGATTCGGCGCCTTCGCGACCTGCGACTCGATCCAGACGCCGTCCTTGTCCGTGCGCGGCGGCTTGTGGTTCCAGAAGCCGTTGCACTCGATCTCGCCCTTGGCGCTGGCCAGCGGAGCGAACCGGGTGTCACCGGAGGACTTCCAGTCGTTGTACTCGAGGTCCAGCCACTCCTTGGGGTCCAGCTCCTGGGCGTAGCGGTCGAGAACGACGAATCCCTTGTCTTCGAGGGCTTCGGACTTGATGTATCCCATGATCCGAGTCATGTCCTTTCGTAATGGGCCAGCACGTTTTAACAGGCCCTACTTAGGCAAGCCTACCTCGGTGATCTGGACACGCCCCGGGGGCCGACCGGAGAAAATCCCCGCGGACTAGACTCGTTCCGGCGGCTTCCCGCTGTCCGCCAATCGGAGGATTCACGCAGTGATGGCAACGGCGACCAATGTCGAAGCGACCGCAACGGGCACCGTCGAATGGCTCGCCGCCCCCACGACGAACATCGTCGTCCCCGTCTACCAGCGCCAATACCGCTGGGACATCGGCGCGTGCGAGAAGCTGCTCTCGGACGTGCGCACGGTCGCCGGCGAGGATGACGCGCATCGCCACTTCATCGGCTCGATCCTCTCGGCCGAGGACACCACCGGCGGAGACCTCATCCTCATCGACGGCCAGCAGCGCATCACCACGGTGATGCTCCTCATCGCCGCTCTGCATCACGCGGTGCGCGAGACGGATGCGGTGCTCGCAGCGGAGCTGGCGCGCGTCCTCGTGCGCTCCGACGATGCCGGCCGCACCAAGCTGCGTCCTCACGACGCCTGGGCGGGCCTGTACGAGTCCGTCGTCCTGGACCGCCGGGACGACGCCGAGCGGGAGTCGCGGTTCGACGACAACTACGCCTTCTTCCGCAGTCAGGTCCACGCAGACGAGGTCCCGGTGATCTGGCGAGGCCTGCAGAAGCTCGAGCACGTGTCGATCACCCTCGGCGCCTCCGCGAACGCCCAGCAGATCTTCGAGAGCCTGAACTCCACGGGACAACCACTGCGCGATCACGAGCTGATCCACAACTACATCCTGATGGGCCTCTCGCACGCCGAGCAGCTGCGCATCGAGGAGGAGTACTGGATCCCGATCGAGGAGCACACCGGCGAGAGCATCGGGGCGTTCTGGCGGCACTACCTGATGATGACCACGGGACGCGAGATCGATGTCTCGGGTGAGCACGGCGTGTATGCCGCGTTCCGCGACTCGTTTCCGCGCCTGGACGCCGCCCATCTTCACGCCGACGCGGACGTGTGGCGCGAGAACGCCGAGATCTACGGCATCCTCCTGAACCCCGAACGGGAGACGGATGCCGAGATCCGCCTGCAGCTGCAGCATCTGAGCACGTTCGGGCGTGCGACCTTCCCGCTGGTGATGAGCGCGTACCGTGACCACCGTCACGGTACGATCACGCGCAGTGAGCTCTTCGACGTGCTCGAGTGGGTGCAGGCGCTGTTCCTGCGCCGAGCGATCGTCGGCCTGCCCACCGAGCGACTCATCGCGCGCCTCTGCCGAGCCCGGCAGCAGGGCGGGGATCACCTGATGCGAGCGATCTCGCGCATCACTCCGTCCGACGAGCGCGTCCGCGCGGTGCTGAAGTACGGCGAGCTCCCGCACCCGGCTTACGTGCTGGGGCGCATCGAAGGTGTCGACGACACGGGCGACTTCGACGTCGAGAGCATCGTGCCTGCTGCTCCCGGTGACGGCTGGAGCGGTGACGGCGTGCGCCCCTGGCGAGAGTTCTCGGAGGACGAACAGAACAGTCACCGTGCGCTTGCGCCGACACTGGGCAACCTCACCCTGCTGGAGCAGTCGCTCACCGAGCGGGTGTTCGGAGCCTCGTTCCCCGAGAAGCGGGACGCGGCGTACGCGCGCAGCGCCGTGCCGGCCACCCGGGAGCTCGCGGAGACCGATGCGTGGGGCACCGCGGCGATCTCGGCCCGCACCGTGCGGCTGACCGGCGAGCTGCTGCGGATCTGGGCACGCCCCACTCTCACCGAGATCGACGACGACGGCCTGACCCCGGTGCTCGACGCCGTACGGCGCCGCGGCTGGCCGACGGGCTGGGAGCGGGAGTTCGACTACTGCGAGTACCGCGGCGAGCACTGGGAGGTCAAGGACGTCAAGGCGCTCTTCAATCGTGTGTTCCGCCGAGCGTGGACCGATGACCGCGAGGCCGCCCTCGCCTACAGCGCCCGCCACGGCGGGCCGCTGTACGACTCGATGGCGTGGAAGGGCCAGTGGGACACTCTCGCCGAGGACAGCCACCTCTACATGGGCTGGGACTCGAACTACATGATGACGGCGCTGCAGGGCGTGCTGGAGGAATCGGGCATCGCTGCCGAGGTGTTCGTGAAGTACTCCTACATAGGGAACGTGATGTGATGACCTCGACCACGCTGGTGCGCCGCATGATGGACCTCACGGTGGAGGAGCACACCCTCACCGTCCCGCTGGTGTGGTCGGACCCGACGGACACCCGCACGATCGACGTGTTCGCCGCCGTGGTGAGCAGGGACGGCGGAGAGGATCTGCCGTACCTGCTCTTCCTGCAGGGCGGTCCGGGCGTCGAGGCGCCCCGCCCGTTCCACGCCCCCTCCTCCCCCTCGTGGCTGGACGCCGCCCTCGAGCACCACCGGGTCGTGCTGCTCGATCAGCGCGGCACCGGCCGGTCGACGCCCGTGGGCGACGACCTCCTGTCACTCGGTGCCGAGGCTGCGGCAGAGCGCCTCACCCACCTGCGCGCGGACTCCATCGTCCGCGACGCGGAGGCGCTGCGCCGGGAACTCGGTGCGACGCGGTGGAGCCTGCTGGGGCAGTCCTTCGGAGGGTTCACCACCCTCGCCTATCTGTCGACGGATGCGGACTCCGTGGACAGGGTGTTCATCACGGGCGGCCTCAGCACGGTCGACCGTCACCCCGACGAGGTGTACACGGCCTGCTACGAGCGGATGCGCGACGCCTCCGAGCGCTACTACCGGCGATTCCCCGAGCACCGCGAGCGGATGCGACGGCTGGTCGGGTTGGCAGCCGACGGCGAGATCGTGCTCCCGGACGGTGAGGTCGTCTCGCCGTCGAGGCTGCGCTCGGTCGGCTCGGTGCTCGGCACGAACGACGGCTGGCAGAGCGTCTGGTCACTGCTCGAACTCGACCCGCGGTCCAACGCGTTCCGATACGACCTGGCTGCCGCCATGCCGTTCCGCGGCCGCAACCCGCTCTATTTCGCCTTCCACGAGTCCAGCTACGCGTCGGGCCACGCCACGCGCTGGTCGGCCCAACGCGTCGAGCCGGCCGCCTTCCGGGAAGACCCGACCCTGTTCACCGGCGAGCACATCCGGTCCGAGTGGACCGAGACGGTGCCCGCCTTCCGGCCGTGGCGCGACGTGGCGATGATCCTCGCCGAACATGAATGGCCGTCGGTCTACGACCGAGAAGCACTCCAGGCCTCGGGTGCCCGCGGTGCCGCGGCCGTGTATGTCGGCGACGTGTACGTGCCTCTGGAGTACTCGCTGGAGACCGCCCGCCTGCTGCCGGATCTGCGCCTCTGGGTCACGAGCGAACACGAGCACAACGGCCTGCGCTCCGGCCCCGTGCTCCGGCACCTCCTCGACCTCGCAGACGACCGCCGCGTGCGCTGAGCCCGCTGTCGCGCGGAGCGCCTACTCCGCGCGGGGATCGTGTTCGTCGTCCTCGGGCACCTCGATCGATTGATCGAGCACGTCGGCCGGGTCCGCGTGAACGCCGTCCGGCAGCGGCGAGGTCACCGCTGTCTCCGGATCCTGGGGATCGACCAGCACGTCCCGTTCCTGGTCCATCCTGTCCGCTTCCGCGGCCTCGGCTCCAGCCGCCGGCGTCTCGTTCTCGCGTGTCATGTCGAATCCTCTCCTCGTCGTACACACCACCCTCTCCTGCGCGGGGCGCCTGAGGGAAGAGGGTTGCATCCGCGTGCGCGGACCGTCTCGACGAGCGAGTCAACCCCGTGCCGTCGGCGGCGGCCGAGTCGTACTCTGACGGAGATGATGACGCAACAGGAATCCGCACGCGAGGCCGCCGGCCGGATCCGGATCGGGACCTCGGGCTGGCGATACCGGTCATGGCGCGGAGACTTCTACCCACGCGGGCTCGTGCAGCGCCGGGAGCTGGCCTTCATCGGCGAGCGGTTCTCGACCGTCGAACTCAACGGCTCGTTCTACTCCCTGCAGCGTCCCGAGAGCTACCTGCGGTGGCGCGCCGCCGTTCCCGACGGCTTCGTCTTCGCGGTCAAGGGATCCCGGTTCATCTCGCACATGCTGGCCCTGCGCGATGCGCGCGAGGCACTGGCGAACTTCTTCGCATCCGGTCTGCTCGCCCTCGGTCCGGCTCTGGGCCCGATCCTCTGGCAGCTGCCCGAGCGGCATCGATTCGACGCCGAGGTGCTTTCGGCCTTCCTCGCAGCGCTGCCACGCTCCACCGACCAGGCGCTCGAGCTGGCTCGCGGGCACGACGACCGCCTCGACGGGCGCGCCTGGCTGAAGCAGGACGTCGACCGCCCGCTGCGCTACGCACTGGAACCCCGTTCCGACAGCTTTCACGACCCGGCAGTCCGCGATCTGCTCGACCAGCACGGCGTCGCGCTGGCCGTCGCGGACACCGCGGGACGATGGCCGACATTCCAACCGACGGATGCCGGTCTGGTCTACGTGCGGCTGCACGGAGCGTCCGAGCTGTACACGAGTGGATACTCCCCCGCAGAACTGCACACCTGGGCCCGGAACTGCCTGCGCTGGTCGCGCGGCTCCGATGGCGAGCCGCGCGACGTGTACGTGTACTTCGACAACGATGCCCGTGGGCATGCCCCGCACGACGCGCTCGCCCTCGCCCGCCTCATGGAGGACGGCCCGGCGAACCTGCTCGGAGAGCACCCGTGAGACGCCTGCCGCTCGAGTCGTCCGTGATCGCCAGCGCGGGCTACGATCCCGGCATCGCCGTGCTCGAACTGGAGTTCCGCAGCGGCGAGGTCTACCGCTACTTCGCGGTGCCGCCCTCGGTGCACGCCGGCCTGCTCGCGGCGCCGAGCGCCGGCCGGTTCTTCACGCAGCGCATCCGCGACCGCTACCCCACCCGGCACGCGTGAGTCGTCTCAGCGGCGTGAACGCCGGAACCGCCTCGCACGCTGTTCGTCGCGCACGTCGTTCTCGGCATTGCGCTCCAGCCGTTCGGTGTCGCGCAGCCGCACCTGCAGCTCTCGTTCGGCGGGGATGCCACGACGGAGCTCACGGATGCGCTCCAGTTCCGCGTCGAGATGCGCCCCGATGACCAGGGCCATGTTGCCGATCCACAGCCACACCAGGAAGATCACGATGCCGGCGAACGAGCCGTACACGCGGTCGTAGTCGGCCAGGTTGGCGACATAGAACCCGAAGCCGACGGATGCCGCTGCGAACAGAAGGATCGCGACGAGGGCGCCGACGCTCACGAGCCGGAAGTGCGCATGCTGGATGTTGGGCGCGAAGTAGTACAGGATCGCGACCACGAGAACCACCACGAGCACGATCACCGGCCAGCGTGCGATCCTCCAGATCGTCAGGGTCACCTCGCCGGCACCCATCGCGTGTCCGAGCGCCTGTGCGGCGGGCCAGCTCACCGCCGCGAGCAGGCCGGCGATGCACACGAGCACGAACACGAGCAGCGTGACCAGCAGCTGCGACGGCTTCATCTTCCACAACACCCGCCCCTCGAGCACGCCGTAGGCGCGGTTGATGGCGCGGCCGAGGGCGGTGACATAGCGGGCGACCGACCAGAGCGCCAGCAGCAGCGAGAGGACCAGCAGCCATCCGCCGCCGGCGATGTCTGCGGCGCGCTCCACCGGCTCGCTGATCGCCTGGATCACGTCAGGGGGCAGCACCTCCTTGCCGGCGGCCAGCACGTCTGCGACGACGTCCCGCTTCGTTCCGATCATGCCGATCAGCGAGAATGCGGCGATGACGGCCGGTATCCCCGCCAGGACGGCGTAGAAGGTGAGACCGGCGGCGGCGTCCGCGCCGGAGGCGCGGAAGAATCCCCGCGCGACCCGCACGATGATGAACTGCGCCTGTGCACGGATGCCCTCGCGCCGCGTCGCATGTCCGTCTGCTTGCATCCCCATCCTCACAGTATCGCCGCATCTCCGTCATCGGACATCTTCCTTGACCCCGGTCGCGCGTCGGTGCTAACCGCCTGTCAAGCCCCTGGGCGCCCCGCCGTGGATGAGCGAGAGTGCAGCCATGAGTGATGCGACCCAGGAACCGGCAGAGACCCAGGAACCGGCAGAGACCCAGGAACCCATCCGCGAGCCGGACCCGAACTCCGAGCCGGCGGACGGTGAGGAGCCCAGCACGGAGGAGCTCCAGGAGCCCAGCACCGAGAAGGAGGTCGGCGAGGAGCCGAAAGCCGAGAAGCCGCATGATCCGGAGCCGAGTCACCATGCTGTGGGCATCGGCGTGATCGGCGGTCCGCAGAGCATCGCCGATCAGCTCGATGACGACGACGAGAACGAGTAGGGCGGGCGGGACTTGAACCCGCGATCGTTGGGTTATGAGCCCACTGCCTTCACCAGCTTGGCCACCGCCCCGTAGAGCAACAGCCTACCGGTGCGGTCAGATCGTCCGCGACGTGCTGTGGGTGCGGATGTGCTCGAGGTAGATCTGCGCGTTGTTGCGCAGGCTCCGACGCTCCTCCTCGCTCAGCGCGCGCCGGACCTTCGCAGGCACGCCCGCGACGAGCGACCCGTCGGGCACCTCCGTCCCGCCGAGCACCACCGCGCCGCCGGCGACGAGACATCCGCTGCCGATGACGGCGCCGCTGAGCACGACGGCTCCCATCCCGATGAGCGAGCCGTCGCCGATGGTGCAGCCGTGCACCACGGCGTTGTGCCCGATCGACACGTCACGGCCGATCTGCACGCCATGCCCGCTGTCGACGTGCACCGACGCGTTGTCCTGCACGTTGCTGCCTGCACCGATGACGATCGCCGCCGAGTCCGCCCGCAGCACGGCGTTGTACCAGACGCTCGCCCGCGAACCCAGCGTCACGCCGCCGATGATGCGCGCGCCATCGGCCACGAAGGCATCCTCCGCCACCTCGGGCGAACGGTCGGCGAGGGCGAGGACGGATGCTGTCACGGCGATGCTCATGCAGGCGAGACTACCCTCACGACCGCGTGATCACGCGGTCGTGAGGGGCGGGTAAGCGTTGCCTTCGCTTGCTTGCGGAATGTCTCGTGCTGAGTAGCGTTGTCCCCAGTAAGCCCGCCACGACCACTATCGGAGGATTTCATGAGCAAGGCGCAGACCGTCCCCACCACCGCCGTCGACCCGACCGTGGCAGCCGCGGCGGCCCAGTTCCTCTCCCCCGTCGTCCTCGGTCTGGAGGCTCTGACGGTGAACGGCAAGCAGGCGCACTGGCACGTCCGCGGTGCGAACTTCGTCGGGGTCCACGAGCTGCTCGACACGATCGTCGCGAACGCCGGCGGCTTCGCCGACACGGCCGCGGAGCGCATCGTCGCCCTGGGTCTGCCGGTCGACTCGCGCCTCGGAACCGTGGCTGAGAAGGTCGCCGCGACAGCGGTACCCGCCGGTTTCGCCCAGTCCGACGAGCTGATCCGCGCGGTCGTCTCGGACATCGACGTGATCCTCGCCGATGTGAAGGCCGCCGTCGACGGGCTCGACGCGGTCGACCTCACCAGCCAGGATGTGGCGATCGAGATCCAGCGCGGCCTTGAGAAGGACCGCTGGTTCCTCGTCTCGCACATCGCCGCCTGACCGGCTCACAGACCGTCTGTGGGGCGTGAACGCACCCTTCGTCGACCGCGAAGCTGGCTTTTGCGCCCCATAGACGGTCTTTTCACGCCTGGAAGGTGACACGCCCGCCGAGAATGGTCGCGGCGACCGGCATCGTGCGCAGCATCTCACGATCGGCGCTCGTCGGATCCGCCCCGCAGACCACCAGGTCGGCGACGGCTCCCAACTCGATCGACGCCTCCCCGTGCCGGCTGCTGGCCCGCAGCGCCGCATCGATGCCGACCCGCTGCTCGGGATGCCAGGCCTCGCGCTCATCGTCCGTGCGGTGGACGGCCGCGGCGATCGTCCGCCACGGGTCCAGCGGAGCGACCGGGGCGTCGGAGCCGAACCTCACCGGGATTCCTGACTCCAGCAGGGCCGCCAGCGGGTAGCTGATCGCCTGCTGATACCGCCACAGATCGTCCACCATGTCCCGGTCGTCGACCGCGTGCGCGGGTTGCACGCTGGCGACCACGCCCAGGCGGGCGAAGCGAGCCAGGTCGGCGTGCCGCACCAGCTGCGCGTGTTCGATCGTGCCGCGCGCCTGCGAGTACGCGAAGGCGTCGAGAGCGGATGCCACGGCGCGGTCACCGATGGCATGCACGGCCACGTCGAGGCCGGAGCCGGTGGCGAGCGTGAGCAGTTCCCGCACCTCGTCGGGCGCGATGGTGAAAGCGCCGAAGTCGGCGGGGTCACCCGCGTAGGGCTGCGAGCACGCCGCGGTCCTGGTGCCCAGTGAGCCGTCGGTGATGAGCTTGAGCGGACCCACTCGCACCAGTCCGGTGGTTCCGTCCAGCTCGTCGCCGCTGCGCATCCCCTCGCCGATCGCGCGCTCCAGACCCGCGGGATAGAACGCGAACTCGACGCGGTGCGCGTCGAAGCCCGCGGCGACGCGGCGACGCCACGAGTCGGCGTTCCACGCCATGTCGAAGTCGACGAGGCCTGTGATGCCGCGGGCAGCCGCACGCTGGGCGGCGGTGCGGATCGCGGCGTCCGCGGTCGCATCGTCGGTCGCATTCAGGCGTCGGGATATCTCGAAGGCGTCTTCCTCGCGCAGCATCCCGTCGTCGTCGATGCCCTCGAAGCCCTCCCGGCGCAGTGCCGCCGAGTTCAGCCACACGCTGTGCACATCGGCGTTGATCAGGTAGACGGGGCGCTCGCCCGTCATCGCGTCCAGCAGGGCGCGTGACGGACGCTCCGCCCACAGCCCGTCGCGGAAGCCCGCTCCGACCACCCTGCCGTCGGGCAGGGCGACCGCATCCGCCACCAGGCGGGCGGCCTCCGCGGGACTCGTCGAAGCACCCAGCTGCACCCGCTGCGCGTTCAGCGCCCATTGGACCGTGTGCACGTGATGGTCCCAGAGCCCCGGGATCACCCACATGCCATCGCCGTCCAGTGTCTCGGCCGCGACGCGGAGATTGCCCGTCGGCGCGATGTCGGCGATCAGACCCGCACGGATGAGGATGTCGACCGGCTCCTCCGTCGGGAGGAGTTCACGGCCGGGGCCGGCGACGCGGACCGACCGCAGCAGCAGGTCCCCGCTCATCCGCGATGCGCCAGTCGTGCCTGGTGCGCGCGCCGCATCTCGGCCGCCAGCATCGGATTCGCGTACTCCCCGTCTCCGTCGAGCTCGGCGATCACGGTCTCCACGACGCTGTCCGGCTTGTTCTGGCTGAGCTTGCGCTTGGCGGATACGCGTGTGGGAGTGAGGCGGAAGCCGACGGTGCCGGCCTCCAACGCGGTGATGAACTCCTCGGTGTTGGGAGCCTGCCACATCATCCGCGGCTGCGGGAGCCTTCCCTCGAAATGGGAGACCAGGTCGTCGAGCACTTTCAGGTTCGCGCGGGTGTCGACGATCTCCGGCACACCGGCCAGGTGCACAGCGGTGTAGTTCCAGGTCGGGACCGCCCGCACATCGCCGTACCAGCCCGGTGAGATGTAGCCGTTGGGGCCCTGGAAGATCAGCAGCAGCTCCTGCTCTCCCAGGTGCAGCACCTGGTCGTCGGGCTTGCCCACGTGTCCCACCACGGTCAGATCCTCGCGGTCCGGGTCCAGCAGCACCGGATAGTGCGAGGCCACCAGGCCGTCATCCCCGGTCGCGACGGCCGTCGCCCACGGATTCTGGGCGATCACTCTCCGCAACTCGGCGACGTCGGTCATGGCGAAGCTGGGATTCTGGCGCATGAGACCACCCTACGACCGCGACGACGGGCCGAGCTCGTGCTCGAGGCCCGTCGTCGTCGCCGCTCAGCGGATCTGGCCCACCACCGGGATCGACTGCGTCTTCCAGTCGTCGAAGGCCGCATCGTCGGCCATGAAGGCGTTGACCTCCTCGGTTGTCGCCGTCAGCTTCGGGTCGTTGTCGAGGTACTTCTTCGTCTCACGCGCGACGAGCCCCGACAGCACGAGCAGACCGATGAGGTTCGGCAGTGCCATCAGTCCGTTCATCACGTCGGAGAAAGCCCACACGACACCCAGCTGCACGGTGCAGCCGACGAAGACGACCAGCGAGAAGATGACGCGGAACGGCATGATGGCCTTCACGCCGAGCAGGCGCTCCAGGCTGCGTTCGCCGTAGTACGACCAGCCGAGGATGGTGGAGCCGGCGAACAGCACCAGGCCTATCGTCACGATGTAGTGTCCCCACTCCCCCGGAAGTCCGTGGGAAAAGGCCTCACCGGTCATGAGCGCCGCGCTGATCTGCTCGCCGGTCTCCGGATCGACCTGGTTCCAGGTGCCGGTGGTGATGATGACCAGGCCTGTGCAGGTCACCACGATGATCGTGTCGATGAAGGTCTGCGTCATGGAGACCAGTCCCTGGCGCACCGGGTGGCTCGTCTTGGCCGCGGCTGCCGCGATGGCGGCGGAGCCCATGCCCGACTCGTTGGAGAAGATGCCGCGCGCGACGCCCATCTGCACGGCCACGATGATCAGGGATCCGGCGAACCCGCCCACGGCGCTGGTGCCGGTGAAGGCCTCGGTGAAGATCTGGGCGAATGCGGCCGGCACGCCGGCGATGTTGGCGATGAGGATGTAGATGGCCCCGAGGACGTAGAAGATGATCATCACCGGCACGAGTCCCGCCGTCACGCGACCGATGGACTTGATGCCGCCCACGAGCACGAGCATCGCGAACACCGTCAGCACGATGCCGGTGACCCAGGTGGGGACGTTGAAGCTGGACTCCATGTTCGCGGAGATCGAGTTGCCCTGGGTCATGTTGCCGATGCCGAAGCAGGCGATGACGGCCGAGATGGCGAAGAAGATCGCGAGGAACCGGCCGAAGCGGTTCTTGATGCCGCGTTCGAGATAGTACTGAGGGCCACCGGACTTCTCGCCGGCGGCGTCGGTGGTGCGGAACCGCACGCCGAGGAACGCCTCGGAGTACTTGGACGCCATGCCGAGCAGACCCGTCACCCACATCCAGAACAGCGCACCGGGTCCGCCGATGCCGATGGCGGTGGCGACGCCGACGATGTTGCCCGTCCCGACCGTGGCCGCCAGGGCGGTGGTCAGGGCCTGGAATTGGGAGATGTCGCCGTCCGAGCCGGGATCGCGTCGGGTGAACAGGCCGAGACGCAGGGCCGCGCCGAGCTTGAGGAACTGGATCCCGCCGAGACGGATCGTGAGATAGAGGCCGGTGCCGAGGAGCAGCGGGATGAGGACCCATGGCCCCCAGATCCATGAGCTGATGTTCTCGAGGACGGACTGCAGTCCTGACAGATCCATGGCTTCTCCTGTCGTGCATCGTTGCGAACGGACTCAGCCATCCTATTCACAGCCCACGATCAGGTTCGAGACGAAGCGCCGAAGAAGGTCGTCAGCGCTGGCAGAACGGGCACCAGTACAGCTTGCGTGCTCCTATCTCCTCCAGTGCGATCTCGGTGCCGCAGATCCGGCACGGCAGGCCCGCGCGGTGGTACACCCAGTGCCGGTCGTCCCGATTGGCCATCGCGGCGCGATACGCGTCTCCCGACAGGCCATCCATGGTCATCATCTGCCCGGTCTCGACGCCGATCGACAGCAAGCGCACCCAGTCGCGCCACAGCTCGCGCACGACCTCTTCCGGCACGTCGCGGCCGGGGGTGTGCGGGTTCAGGCGTGCGCGATACAGCATCTCCGCGCGGTAGACGTTGCCGATTCCGCTGACGACGGACTGGTCCATGAGCAGCAGGGCGATCGCCGTCGGCTTGCGGCGCACGATGCTGACGAACCGCTCCTCGCCCTCCGCGGGGTCCCCCACCAGTGGATCCGGTCCCAGCTTCGCGACCGTCGCCAGCATCTCGTCCGGCGTCTGCAGGGCGCACGCCGTCGGCCCGCGCAGATCGGCACAGGTCGACGCGGTCAGCAGGCGCAGGCGCACCTGCCCAACCACGGGCGGCGGCCAGTCCTCACCGTCGTCGGCCAGCCCCTGCGTCTGCTCGGACATGCGCACGTGCACGCGTGCACGACGGGGTGCACCGATCGAAGACAGCGAGTTCTCGCCCGCCTCGTCGAGGATCGTCTCGTCGCCGGACACCGCATCCAGATCGGTGCCGCGCTGATTCGTCTGCCCCATCCGGCCGTTGGCCGAGGCGATGGTCGGATCGACGAGGATCTCCCCCGCGAAGTCCCAGGCACCGTAGAGCCCGAGATGCACGCGCAGCCAGATCTCTTCCTCGAACTCCAGGAACATCTGCTTGCCGACGGCCTTGGCCGAGAGCATCTCGCGCCCGTCGAGCACGGCTGCACCCTCCGCGAACCGTCCCTGCGGGCTGGAGGCGCTCACCGCCGTTCCGACGAAGTTCCGGGCGAACTGGCGGGCGATGCGGTGGACGGAGTGGCCCTCGGGCATGTCAGACCCGCCCGTCGGCGGAGCCGGTCCCTCCCTGACGGGGATCCGGCAGCAGCGATCCGTCGCGTTCGTAATCGGCGATCTGCCCGATCCGGCGGGCGTGACGCTCCTCGCCGGAGAACGGCGTGGCGATGAACGTGTCGATGAACGAGATCACCTCGTCGAAGGTGTGCTGACGAGCGCCGATGGAGATGACGTTCGCATCGTTGTGCTCACGCGCGAGTTCGGCCGTCGACGTGTTCCACACCAGTGCGGCGCGGATGCCCTCCACCTTGTTCGCGGCGATCTGCTCGCCGTTGCCCGAGCCTCCGAAGACGACGCCCAGGGCCTGCGCACCGGACCGCTGATCGGCGACGACGGCCTGCGCGGCGCGGATGCAGAACGCCGGATAGTCATCGAGCGCGTCGTACTCCACCGGCCCGTGATCGGTGACGTCATGACCTGCGGACCGCAGGTGCTCCTGCAGCCTGGTCGAGAAGTCGAGTCCCGCGTGGTCGGTGGCGATGTGGATGCGCATGGGGCCATCCTATTTCAGCCGGGGTGCGGCGATCAGGGCGCGACGCCGGCGGCGGCGCGCTTGAACCCCGCCCGCACGTTCTCGCAGCATCCGGGACGACAGACGTCGAACGATCCGCCCACCGATGTCACGCGTGCACGGTCGGCGGAAGGACGTCCCTCCAGCCGTTCCTGGATGAGGTCGACGATGCCGGCGACGAACGACGGCGACACGCCGGGAGTGGGTGTGCGTGCGAAACGCAGGTCGGCGGCTTCCGCAGCCTCCTTCGCCTCGGTGTCGAGATCCCAGAGCACTTCCATGTGATCGCTCATGAAACCGACGGGGACCACGATCACCGCCTGGCGACCGCGGGCCGGCAGCTCGCCGATGACATCGCAGACGTCCGGCTCGAGCCAGGCCTGCGAGGCGGGGCCGGACCGCGACTGATAGACGAGCTCCCATGACACGGAGGCCGCGGCCGGCAGCAGCTGGGCGACGCGGTCCATCACCCAGGCGGCGACGGCCTCATGCTGGGCGGCGTACGCGCCCCCGTGGCCACCCCAGTCCACATCGCGCGGTCCGGAGCGCTCGGCATCCGCGACCGGGATGCTGTGGGTGGAGAACAGCACCTGCACGGCGTCTGCGGGAACCCCGTCGGCGAGGAGCTCGGCCACCGCATCGTGCACGCCCTCGACGAAGGACTGCACGAATCCGGGGTGGTCGTAGAACGGTCGGATCTTGTCGATCGTCACCCTCCCGTCGTACGGGGTGCCGTCCAGCACACGCGACAGATCCTCCCGGTACTGACGGCAGCTGGAGAACGAACTGTAGGCGCTCGTCGCGAAGGCCAGCAGCGTCGTGTGGTCGTTGCCCGCCGCCTCGGCCACGGCCTCTTCGAGATAGGGGGTCCAGTTGCGGTTGCCCCAGTACACCGGCAGGTCTATGGAGCGCGCACGCAGTTCGGCCTCCAGCGCCGCCTTCAGCGCACGGTTCTGGCCGTTGATGGGGCTGATTCCACCGAAGTGCCGGTAGTGATGCGCCACCTGTTCGAGCCGTTCATCGGGGATTCCCCGCCCGCGCGTCACGTTGCGCAGGAAGGGGATCACATCGTCCTGGCCTTCGGGTCCGCCGAATCCGGCCAGCAGGATCGCGTCGTACGCGACCGGCTGTTCGATGAATGGGGCGCCTCCGGATGCTGCAGGAGACGCGTGCAGTACGACGTCCGTCACTTCGGGATTCACGTCAGACATATTCCCACTTCCGTCTATGAGCCGGCGCCGAGCCGCGGGACGAGGTCGCGGTGCGCGACCCTGGCGTAGGCTGTCAGGGTTGTCGTCGGCGCCAGCCGTGCCGACGCGGGACGACGCCCCTCACCACTGGGAGATACAGCTGTGCCAGGAGAAAACCTCACCCGTACCGAAGCGCAGGAGCGCCGCGGCCTCATCGACACGCAGTCCTACGAGGTGTCGATCGACCTCACCAAGGGCCCCGAGGTCTTCGGCTCCCGCAGCGTGGTGCGCTTCACCGCGACGCCGGGCAGCGCCACCTTCATCGACCTGATCGCGCGCGATGTGCGCGAGATCTCACTCAACGGCGAGCAGATCGACCCGAACGTGGCGTTCGCCGACTCGCGGATCGCTCTGAGCGACCTGCAGTCCGAGAACGTGCTGATCGTCGATGCCGACTGCCTCTACACGAACACCGGCGAGGGTCTGCATCGCTTCGTCGACCCGGTCGACGGCGAGGTCTATCTGTACTCGCAGTTCGAGGTGCCCGACTCCCGCCGCGTCTTCGCGGTGTTCGAGCAGCCCGACCTGAAGGCGACCTTCCAGTTCACGGTCACGGCCCCCGCGGCATGGAAGGTCGTCTCGAACTCGCCCACCCCCGAGCCGATCGTCCACGATGCGTCGACGGACTCCGGTACGCAGCAGACGGCGACCTGGGGCTTCGAGCCCACGCCGCGCATCTCGTCGTACATCACGGCGCTCATCGCGGGCCCGTACGAGGCGACGTTCTCGGAGCTCACCAGCTCATCCGGTCGAGTGATCCCGCTCGGCGTGTACGGCCGCAAGAGCCTGTGGCAGCACCTGGACGCGGACTACATCTTCGACAAGACACGCGAAGGGTTCGCCTATTTCGAGTCGAAGTTCGGCGTGCCCTACCCGTTCGCCAAGTACGACCAGCTGTTCGTCCCCGAGTTCAATGCCGGGGCGATGGAGAACGCCGGAGCGGTGACCTTCACCGAGACCTACGTTTTCCGCAGCAAGGTGACCGATGCGGTCAAGGAGCGACGCGTCGTCACGATCCTGCACGAGCTCGCGCACATGTGGTTCGGCGATCTGGTCACCATGAAGTGGTGGAACGACCTGTGGCTGAACGAGTCGTTCGCCGAATGGGCGTCGACGATCGCCACGGCCGAGGCCACCGAGTGGTCGGAGGCATGGACGACGTTCAACGCCATGGAGAAGACCTGGGCGTACCGTCAGGATCAGCTCCCCTCCACCCACCCGATCGTGGCCGAGATCAACGACCTGCAGGATGTGCTGGTCAACTTCGACGGGATCACGTACGCCAAGGGCGGGTCGGTGCTCAAGCAGCTCGCCGCCTGGGTGGGGATCGAGGCGTTCTTCGCCGGCGTCTCGCAGTACTTCCAGAAGCACGCCTGGGGAAACACCGAGCTGGCCGACCTGCTCGTCGAGCTCGAGAACACGAGCGGCCGCGAGCTGACCAGCTGGGCGAAGAAGTGGCTGGAGACCGCCGGCGTGAACACCCTCGCGCCCGTCATCGCCGAGGACGCCTCCGGGGTCATCACCCGGTTCGCGGTCACGCAGACGGCGCCGGCGGATTACCCCACGATCAGGCCGCACCGTCTCGGCATCGGCTTCTACGACCTCGAAGAGGGCGTGCTGGTGCGTTCGCACTACGTCGAGGTCGACGTCGACGGAGACCGCACCGAGATCCCCGAGCTGCAGGGACTGCAGCGCCCCGACATGGTGCTGCTGAACGACAAGGATCTCGCGTACGCGAAGATCCGGCTGGACGACCGGTCGCTGGCCACCGCCATCGAGCATCTGTCGGACATCCATGACCCCCTCGCCCGCTCGCTGGTCTGGGGCGCGGCATGGGATCAGACCCGGGATGCCGAGACCGCGGCGTCCGACTACATCGACCTGGTCCTCGGCAACATCGGCCGGGAGACCGAGTCGACCACCGTGCGCACCACGCTCGCGCAGCTTCAGCTCGCCGCATCCGCGTACGTCGACCCCGCCAAGCGGGCTGCCGCACGCGAGCGGGTCGCCGACGGGCTGTGGGCCCTCGCGCAGCAGGCCGAGTCCGGCAGCGACAGCCAGCTGCAGCTGGTCACGGCGTTCGCCAACACGCTCGTCACCCCCGAGCATGCGGGCATCGTCGGACGCCTGCGCTCCGGTGAGGAGACGCTTCCGGGTCTGGAGATCGACGCCGACCTGTCCTGGTCGCTGCTGAACGGACTGGCGGCGGCGGGCGCGACGGATGCGAGTGCGATCGACGCGGCCCTGTCCGCGGACAACACGTCCAAGGGCGCGGAGTTCGCAGCCCAGGCGCGCGCGGCACTCCCCACCGCCGAGGCGAAGCGGGCTGCCTGGGCCTCGCTGATCGACAACACCGACCTGCCGAACACGATCGTCCGCTCGGCGGCGCTCGGCTTCGTGCACCCCTCCGGTGTCGACGTGCTCGGGGAGTTCGTCCCGAAGTACTTCGACATGCTGGTGCCGATCTGGGAGGGTCGCACCTATCAGATCGCCGACTACCTCATCGTCGGGCTCTTCCCTCGCGCTCTGGCGAGCGTCGAGCTGCGCGACGCGACGCGCGCCTGGCTGGCATCGAATCAGGATGCCGCACCGGCGCTGCGACGTCTGGTGCACGAGAACCTCGCCGACGTGGAGCGCGCGCTGGCCGCGCAGGCTCGCGACGCCGAGGACTAGGTCTGCAGGAACGAATCGATCAGGCCTCCGCGTCGGCAGCACGGCCGATGCGGAGGCCCGATCGCTAGGATCGGAACGTGCCACTTCTGCCCTTCGCCACCGAACCCGTCCCCCCGGAGGACGGCTGGGCGGCGATCCTGAAGACGCTGGGCGACATCGGCCAGAAGGCCCTGTTGATCGCCGTCATCCTCGTCGCCGCGTACGTTCTCGCACTGCTGCTGCGTCTGGTCATCCGCCGGATCGTGCGCAGGATCGTGGACACCGCCAAGTCCAAGGCCAAAGTCGACGACACGCAGGCTCTGGAGCGCTCGCCCCTCGCCGACATGCGCTTGATCCAGCGCACCAGGACGCTCGGGTCGATCCTGCAGAACATCGTCAACGTCATCATCGTGGTGATCGCGCTGCTGCTGATCGTCTGGGTGCTGTCGCCGGAACTGCTCAGCTCGCTCACCCTGCTGACGGCCGCGGTCGGCGCCGGGCTCGGCTTCGGCGCGCAGAACATCGTCAAGGACGTGCTGAACGGCCTCTTCCTCGTCGCGGAGGACCAGATCGGCATCGGCGACGTCGTCGACCTGGGTCTGGCATCCGGAGTCGTGGAGCACGTCAGCGTGCGCATCACGCAGGTGCGCGACGTCAACGGCACGCTCTGGTACGTCCGCAACGGCGAGGTCACCCGCATCGGCAACATGTCGCAGGGCTGGGCCCGCGCGATCATCGACATCGGCGTCGCGCCCGACTCGGACCTCGACCTCGTCGAGACGACGATGCTGGACACTGCCCTGGGGCTGGCCAAGGACCCGAAATGGCGCACCCGCATCATCGAGAGGCCGGAGATCTGGGGCCTGCGCACGATCGACGGCGATGCTCTCGTCGTACGTGTGGTGATGAAGACGCGTGCCCTCGCGATGGACGACGTCGCTCAGGAGCTGCGCCGCCGGCTGCGTGACGCGCTGGCAGAGAAGGATGTGGTGGTGCCCCAGCTGGCATCCGTCAACCTGACGGGCTTCGAGGGCGCACGGCGGGTGCGCGGAGCGAATCCGCCCGTGACGCGCCCCAACGCCGTGACGGGCGTACCCCGGGTGCCCGAGCGCGGCATCTGGCGGCGGAAGAAGTCCGGTGATGAGGAGGGCCGCGCGAAATGACCTTCTACGACGAGATCGGTGGACACGAGACGTTCCGGCGGCTGGTGGAGGTCTTCTACCGGGAGGTCGCGCTCGACCCGGTCCTGAAGCCGATGTATCCCGAAGAGGATCTCGGTCCGGCCGCGGAGCGATTGACGATGTTCCTGGAGCAGTACTGGGGCGGCCCGACGACCTACAGCGAGCGCCGCGGCCATCCACGGCTGCGGATGCGGCACGTGCCCTTCCACGTCGACCCGGATGCCAGGGATCGCTGGCTGAGGCACATGCGCACCGCCCTGGACGAGGTGGAGCTGTCCCCCATGCACGACGCCGCGTTCTGGGACTACCTGGACCGCGCCGCGCACTCGCTCGTGAACACGTTCGAGCCCTCACCGGGGGTCGGCCCGGCGCAGCAGAACCGTCCCGATCTCGGTCTCACCACCTGACAGCACGCCGGAGAACCGCAGCACCCTCAGCACCTCAGCCGCACACCGACGAAGGAGTCGCCATGGCAGATCGCACCCTCGACACGGACGTCCTCGTCATCGGATGGGGACTGGCGGGGCTCGTCGCCGCAGCAGAGGCCGTGGCGGCCGGCCGCCGGGTCACGATCCTCGACCAGGAGCCGCGGGCCGACCTCGGCGGGCAGGCGTGGTGGTCCTTCGGCGGGATCTTCCTGATCGACTCCCCCGAGCAGCGTCGAATGGGCATCCGCGACTCTCTGGAACTCGCCACCCAGGACTGGTACGGCAACGCGGGATTCGACCGTCCGGAGGACGACTGGCCGCGTCGCTGGGCCGAGGCGTATCTCGCGTTCGCCGCCGGTGAGAAGCGCAGCTGGCTGCGTGAGCGGGGTGTGGGCTTCTTCCCCGTCGTCGGCTGGGCCGAGCGCGGCGGCAGCGGCGCGATCGGTCCCGGGAACTCCGTGCCCCGCTTCCACATCACCTGGGGCACCGGTCCCGGCATCGTCGCACCGTTCATCGCCGCCGTGGAGGCCGGCGAAGCCTCCGGCCGGGTGACGATCGTCCCGAGGCACCGCGTCACCGAGCTGATCGTCGAGGCCGGGGCGGTGACGGGGGCCCGCGGCGACGTGCTGGTCGCGAGCTCCACGCCCCGCGGGGTGTCCTCGTCGCGGGAGACGGCGGGTGAGTTCGAGATCACGGCGGACGCCACGATCGTGTCCTCCGGCGGCATCGGCGGCAACCACGACCTGGTGCGCGCCGCGTGGCCCGCACGGCTGGGCACTCCCCCGCAGCACATGCTCACCGGCGTGCCCGCCTACGTCGACGGCTCCATGCATGCCGTGTCCGAGTCGGCGGGTGCGCAGCTGATCAACGGCGACCGCATGTGGCACTACGTGGAGGGCATCGAGAACTGGGACCCGGTCTGGCCGGCGCACGGCATCCGGATCCTTCCCGGCCCATCCTCGCTGTGGCTCGACGGCAACGGCGCCCGCCTGCCCGGCCCCCTGTACCCGGGCTTCGACACGCTGGGCACACTTGCGCACCTGCGCACCACCGGGCACGACCACTCCTGGTTCATCACCTCGCTGAAGATCGTAGAGAAGGAGTTCGCCCTGTCCGGCAGCGAGCAGAATCCCGACCTCACCGGGAAGGACGTCAAGCTCCTGCTGACCTCGCGGCTCGCCAAGGGGCCGACCGGTCCTGTCCAGGCCTTCCTCGACGAGGGGGCCGATTTCGTGGTGGAGAACGACCTGGAGTCGTTGCTCGCAGGAATGCAGCGGATGCCGGGCGGCGAGGCTCTCGACCTGGACCGCGTACGTCGAGAGGTCATCGCCCGTGATCGGGAGATCGACAACGACTTCACCAAGGACGGGCAGATCTCGATGCTGCGCTCCATGCGCGCCTACCGCGGTGACCGGCTCATCCGCACCGCCGCTCCGCACCGCCTGCAGGATCCGGCCGCGGGTCCGATGATCGCCGTGAAACTGCACGTGCTGACCCGGAAGTCACTGGGAGGAATCCGGACCGATCTCGACGGACGCGCGCTGGACGCCGCCGGAGCGCCCGTCCCCGGCCTGTACGCGGCCGGAGAGGCCAGCGGATTCGGCGGCGGCGGCATGCACGGCTATCGCGCGCTGGAGGGCACCTTCCTGGGCGGGTGCCTGTTCTCGGGTCGTCAAGCGGGGCGCGCGGCGAGCCGCTGATCGGTTCTGTGCAGTCGCCATCCGGTGTACTGCTCACCAGGGCACCGAGCCCGCTTCGTCGAAGAAGCCACCGCGGGGACCGTCGTCGTGGACAGTCGCAAGCCGGAGAGCGATCTGGGCACCCTGCCGAGGAGTGCGTGTGCCGTCGTGTCCGGTGAAGTCGGTCGCGACGTAGCCAGGACATACTGCGTTGACGATGATCGGTTCCCCGGCGAAGCGGCGCGCGTACTGCACGGTGATGCTGTTGAGCATCGTCTTCGATGCTGCGTACGCGGCCAGCTGCGGTCCGGTCTGCAGAGTCAGAGATCCCATGTTGCTGGAGATGTTCACGATGCGCGGTGCAGGTGAACGCCGCAGCAGCGGGAGCACAGCGTTGGTGACGCGGATCACCCCGAAGACATTGGTCTCGAGCACCGTGCGCAGCACGTCGAGATCGAGTTCGGTGGGATCCTGCGCACCGTCGTTCACGCGGCCGCCGATTCCCGCGTTGTTGACAAGCACGTCCAACCGGCCGATTCTGTCCGCGACCGCCTCGGCTGTCGTCCGTGCACTGTGATCGGAAGTCACATCGAGCGCCACGCCGACCACATCGTGCCCCTCGGAGCGCAGGCGTGCGACGGCCGCCTCACGTCGGGCCTCATCCCGAGCGCCGATCACGACCATCATTCCGCGCTCACCCAGCCCCCGCGCGATCTCGAATCCGATTCCCTTGTTGGCGCCGGTCACCAGCGCCACCTTCTTCTCTTGCATGTCTCCGATCCTGCGGGTACAGGGCGGGGCGCGTCCAACACCGATGGGGTACCTCGTGATAGCTCAGCGGTATGAGCCGTAGACTGACGGCAGTGGACGACATCGAGACCCGAGAGCTCCGGTACTTCCTGGCTGTCGCAAATAACCTGCACTTCGGGCGCGCGGCAGCGGCCCTCGGCATGGCCCAACCGCCGCTGTCCCGTGCGATTCAGCAGCTCGAGCGCCGCTTGGGCGTGCGTCTTCTCGACCGCGACCGACGGGGCGTGACGCTCACCTCCGCCGGATCGGTCCTGCTGCACGAGGCGCAGGTGGCGCTGGACGCGGTCACAGCTGCCGCACGACGCACGCGCCGTGCCGATTCCGAAGCGAGTCTGACACTCGCGACGAAAGCGGGCGCGTCCCACTTGCTGCTCTCGCGCCTGCTCGACACCTACGCTCGTGAGCATCCGGACGCTCCACCGATCGACGTCACGATCTGCGAGGTGGGCGAGCAGGCCGGTCTACTGCGCACGGGCTTTGCGGATGCTGCGATCATGCACCGGCCGGTCGACGACCTCGACGGTTTCGAGACGGAGGACATCCTCACGGAAAAGCAGGTGGCGATCGTGCCGGCAGTGCATCCTCTGGCGCAGCGATCAGAACTGACCCTCGCCGAGGCGAACGGGGTGCCGGACCTGCCCGCCGCGCGTTGGCCTCGGCGCGACGGCAGCTACCCCGACGGTCCTGGGCCGCAAGTGCACACTCAGTCCCAGTTGGCGCAGCTGGTCGCGCTCGGCAGGGCGCTCCTCATCATCCCGGAGTCGAGCCGGGCATGGCAATGGCCGCAGCACGCAGCGGTGCCGGTCGTAGACGCGCCCACCGTCACGACCGTGCTCGCCTGGCCGGCGCTCAGTCGTCCGCGGCGGATCGCCCCCCTGCTGGACACTGTCCGTGAGCTCGCCGGAACAGCGGCACCCGATGCGACGGTGCCCCGCCGATGAGGTCCGGGAGCGCGCAGGAACTCAGGCGCTGTCCGTCAACGGTGAGCCCGTCTCGCGCACACGGGTGAGTCCGGAGACAGCCGGCCCTCTGCTGAGCACATGGCCGCGGTCGAACGCGAGGCGCGTCCACCGTCCCGACTGCGTCACGCGCACCTGCTCCGCACCGAGAGGAAGTGCTGAGCGAGCTTCGCGAGGCGGAGTGATGAAGCCGAACGCCTGAGCGGCGAAGGCGACACCACGCGGCAACCCGTGCAGATCCTCGTCCGGTTCGCCCCAGATCCGGGCACGCAGCGCTCGGACGGCCTCCTCACCGGCCCCGTCCGGGCTTTCGTGGGCGACGGCGGAGATCCCCCACTGCGCCCGCTCGGCGAGGACCTCGGATGACAGGTCGGCGACGTGCTCCCAGCCGTCGCGGGGAGGCGAGATGCCGGCCCAGGCTGGTGCGATCGCGGTGTCGGGCAGCGCCAGCTCGGTCGGTGCGGCGCCCTCCGTCAGCGACTCGACCACGAGGTCGCACCGCAGTTCGGGGTCGGCACGCACGATCCTCATGGCGAGAATCGTCGGCGTCTGGTCGAAGAGACCCTGGGGAGCCAGCGCGGCTGACGTGACGGCGAGCACCCCTCCCGCAGCCTGCAGGCGCACCCCGTCCGCCCCGGCGCGCTCGGCGCGTCCGGAGAAGGTCAGCACATCGCGCGCGGTGTGCGGGTCGGCGAGAACAAGAGGTCTGGTCACTCCTTCTAAACTAGCCCCTGCTTCCGGAAGCGGGCTTGCGGCGCACTGCGGTCCGGTCCGGACCGGGTGCGGCTTCTAGACTGGGCTGGTGACCGCAGAGACCAATGCCCTCCGCTCCATCGAGAACCTTCTCACGATCCTCGACCTCGACGCGTCGACGGCTCGCACCACCGAGGACATCTTCACGGGCGTGTCGCACCTGATGCCGACCGGGCGGGTCTACGGCGGACAGGTTCTCGCGCAGTCGCTGATCGCCGCCGAACGCACCCTGCCGGAGGATCGGGTCGTGCATTCCATGCACGGCTACTTCCTGCGACCGGGCGACGCGTCCCAGGGGATCACGTTCGCGGTGGACCGCATCCACGACGGGCGCTCCTTCTCCACTCGCCGTTCACAGGCGTACCAGGGCGGCGTGCCGATCTTCTCCATGATCTCCTCGTTCCAGGATGAGGATCCCGGCCTGGAGCATGCCGAGCCGCTGCCCACCGGCATCCCTGATCCGGAGTCCCTGCCGTCCGACGACGAGCTCATCGGGCGCGTGCACCCCATCACGGGTCGTCTCCTCGCCGAGCGTCCCGCCGATATCCGCCACGTCAGCGGCCCGCTCTTCCTCGACGCGGGAGGCGAGCGGGTGCCGCAGCAGGCGGTGTGGATGCGTATGAGGGCGCCGCTGCCGGACGATCCGCGTCTGCACCGGGCGGCGCTCGCGTACCTGAGCGACATGACCATTCAGGAGTCGATCCTGCGGCGGCACGGCATCACCTGGGAGACCCCCGGGTTGAAGGTCGCCAGTCTCGACCACGCGATGTGGTGGCACCGGTTCGGGCGCGTCGACGAGTGGATGCTGTACGTGCAGGAGTCGCCCAACGCCCGCGGAGGTCGCGGGCTCGCCCAGGGACGCATCTACACGCGCGACGGCGTGCTGATGGCGACTGTGGCGCAGGAGATCATGATCCGCGTGCCGGCGGACCGCTGAGCAGGAGACGCCGGGTCAGCGGCGTCGGTACGTCAGCGGCTCGGAGACCAGCGGCTCCCAGGCCGCACGCATCTCCGCGGAGAGCCGCACCGGCTGACCGGACTGCGCATCGACGAGGACGATGACCGTCGTCGCTCGCGCGTACAGCGCGGACTGCTGGACGGCGGGGTCGCTGCGCACCTCGTAGCAGACCTCGATGCTCGAGCCGCCGAGCTTGCCGAACCACATCTGGATGTCCAGCGGATGACGCTGGTACGGCACCGGCGCGAGGTACTCGATCTCCTGCCGGGCGATCAGTGTCAGCAGCCCGGAGGCCAGGTTGGAGTCCAGGATGGCTGTGGCCGGGGCACGCTCCCCGGGTGCCGGCTTCCAGAAGGCGCGGACGCGCGCCTCCTCCAGGAGCTTGAGCATCGAGGTGTTGTTGACGTGGTTGAACGCGTCGAGGTCTCCCCAGCGCAATTGGATGGGGATGTGCAGTCGGCCGTCCTCGAGCACGCGCTCGAGGGCCGATCCCGCGGACACGCCCACGGGCGTCAGTCCCGGGTCAGCTTGCGGTGGGTCGTACGGTGGGGGCGTGCCGCGTCCGGCCCCAGGCGCTCGATCTTGTTCTTCTCGTAGGCGTCGAAGTTGCCCTCGAACCAGTGCCACTGCGACGGGTTCTCGTCGGTGCCCTCGTACGCGAGGATGTGCGTGGCGATGCGGTCCAGGAACCACCGGTCGTGCGTGATGACCACCGCGCAGCCGGGGAACTCGAGCAGCGCGTTCTCGAGGGAGCTCAGCGTCTCGACGTCCAGGTCGTTGGTCGGCTCGTCGAGCAGTAGCAGGTTGCCGCCTTCCTTGAGCGTGAGCGCGAGGTTCAGGCGGTTGCGCTCCCCACCCGAGAGGACGCCGGCCTTCTTCTGCTGGTCGGGGCCCTTGAAGCCGAACTTCGACACGTAGGCGCGCGAGGGGATCTCCGTCTTGCCGACGGTGATGAAATCGAGGCCGTCCGAGACGACCTCCCACAGCGTCTTGTTCGGATCGATGTTGGCGCGGGACTGGTCGACGTAGCTGATCTTGACCGTCTCGCCGATCTTCAGGTCGCCGCCGTCCAGCGGCTCGAGTCCCACGATCGTCTTGAACAGGGTGGTCTTCCCGACGCCGTTCGGGCCGATGACGCCGACGATGCCGTTCGGCGGCAGGCTGAAGCTGAGCCCGTCGATCAGCATACGGTCGCCGAAGCCCTTCTCGAGCTTCTTCGCCTCGATGACGACCGAGCCCAGCCGGGGGCCGGCGGGAATCTGGATCTCTTCGAAGTCGAGCTTCCTGGTGCGCTCCGCCTCGGCTGCCATCTCCTCGTAGCGCGCGAGTCGCGCCTTGGACTTGGTCTGCCGGCCCTTGGCGCTGGAGCGGACCCACTCCAGCTCGTCCTTGAGTCGCTTGGCGAGCTTGGCGTCCTTCTTGCCCTGGATGTCCAGGCGTGCCGCCTTCTGCTCCAGATAGGTCGAGTAGTTGCCCTCGTAGCCGAGCAGACGTCCGCGGTCGACCTCGGCGATCCACTCGGCGACGTGGTCGAGGAAGTACCGGTCGTGGGTGACGGCGATGACGGCGCCCTTGTAGTCCTTGAGGTGCTGCTCGAGCCAGAGGACGCTCTCCGCGTCGAGGTGGTTGGTCGGCTCGTCCAGCAGCAGCAGGTCGGGCTTCTGCAGCAGCAGCTTCGCAAGCGCGACGCGACGTCGCTCGCCGCCCGACAGCGGGCCGATCTCGGCATCGGCCGGCGGGGTGCGCAGCGCGTCCATGGCCTGCTCGAGCTGCGAATCCAGATCCCAGCCGTCGGCCGCGTCGATCTCCTCCTGCAGCACGCCCATCTCGGCGAGCAGCGTGTCGAAGTCGGCGTCGGGGTCGGCCATCAGCGCCGAGATCTCGTTGAACCGGTCGACCTTCGCCTTGATCGCGACGCCGTCCTGGATGTTCTCGATGACGGTCTTGGACTCGTCGAGCTCCGGCTCCTGCATGAGGATGCCGACGGAGTACCCCGGCGACAGCCGCGCCTCGCCGTTGGAGGGGGTGTCCAGACCAGCCATGATCTTGAGGATGGTGGACTTTCCGGCGCCGTTCGGGCCGACCATGCCGATCTTCGCCCCGGGGAGGAACGACATGGTGACGTCATCGAGGATGAGCTTGTCGCCCACAGCCTTGCGGGCTCGCACCATGGAATAGATGTACTCGGCCACGAAGCAGGTCTCCTTCTGTCGGCAGGCATGCGAAACGGCTCGCGGGAGCCGACTATCCAGCCTACCCGTGTTCCCCTGAGCGCCGACCCAGTCCCGGTGTCCACGGGGCGCCGATCACCAGTCGATCGGCCGCGTCTTCCCGATCAGGCAGCGTCCCTCGGCCAGCTGCGGCACGACCACGGTCACGGGGTCACCGGTCGAGGGGCCCACCTGCCCCACCAGGCAGTCCTCGTCGCCCCACGCGACCGAGAACTGGAGGCTCTCCACCGGGTTCCCGACGGTGGTCCGGTCCGCCGTCACCTGCATCCGCTCCTTCGCGAAGCCCGCCGCGACGAGCGCGTCGATGTAGGCGCGACCTTCGGCCCGGCCGTCCGACGCCCAGACACGGGCGGTGACCGCTTCGAACAGCGGCAGATTCTCGGCGGCGGTGCCGTCGGCGATCAGCACAGGAGCGCCTGGGGATGCCGGGGGCGCTTCGGATGCCGCCGGGGTGCCGGCCCGGTCCGGTCCGGCATCGCGCGCGGGGGTGCAGGCGGCGAGGAGCGCGCCGCAGACGAGCACTCCCGCGATCATCCCCGTCATATGGACACGGGCGGCGGAGGCGGATGACCCTGAGTGCACGCTGAGAAGTCTAGGCGCACCCTCGAGCCGCCGTCCGCCGCCTGGACCGGGTCGCTCACGCGTACGACGGCTCCGGCACCTGGGGATCGTCTCCGGCGGTGGTCTCCGAGACGGACAGGCCGGCGGCGCGCCAGGCGTCCTGGTCCTCGACCGTGGGCTCGTCGTACCCGGAGGAGTCGTCCACCGCGGCCTCGGCCGGCGGCGCATCACCGGACGAGCCGGGCTCCGTCGTCGTCGGGCGCTGCCGACGTGCGAATCCGCTGGTGCCCCAGTTGAGGTCGTGTCCGATGGCATCGGCGACGATCTCGACGTCGACGCCCTTCTTGCCGTTCGCCTCCCATTCCCGGACCTTGAGCCGTCCGGTGACGATCACGGCATCGCCGCGGTGCAGCGACGCCTTGGCGTGCTCGGCGAGATTGCCGAAGGCCGAGACGGCGTACCAGTTCGTCCCGCCGTCCACCCACTCGCCGGTGCGCTGGTCGAGGTACCGGTGCGACGATCCCACGCGGAAGTTGATGACGGCCTTTCCCGCGCGCGTCTCGTTCTTCGTCGGATCGTTGCCGATGTTGCCGCTGATCGTCACAACGTCGTTGGTCATGGTCATGTCGTTCTCCTCTGTTGCCGGGGCGTACCCGGGTTGACAACAGCGTGCACGCCGGCATCCGACGCCTGAGGAAGGATTCCCGGCAGCGGTGGAGAACTCGTTGCGACCTCCCGCTGTGCAGGGGGAATGAATGCTCTCCTGCGGGCTCAGTGCACGAACAGCAGAAGCCCCGCGACGGCGACGAAGAGCACTCCGAACACGCTGTTCATCACCCGCTGCCCGCGGGCGCCGCGCGTGTATCGACGGAACGGCTTGGCCGCCGCTGCGAAGAAGAACCACATCACCAGCACGTCCACGACCATCACCGTGCCGACGAGGATCAGGTACTGCGGCAGCGGGTCGCGGTCGAGCCGGATGAACTGCGGGACGAATGCGAGGAAGAAGACGATGGCCTTCGGGTTGAGCACGTTCACCCAGAACCCGCGACGGAACAACGACCACGCGTGCTCACGCCGACGAGCGCCGATCGCGCCCTGGTCCGCCTCGGGCCGCGCCAGGATCAGCCGGATGCCGAGGTAGATCAGATACGCGGCTCCGGCGTATCTGATGATCTCGAACAGCAGCGGAGACTGCGACACGAGCAGTCCGACCCCGGCCGCCACGATGACCACATGCAGGACGAGAGCCGCCTGCTGCCCCAGGACGCCCCACAGCGACCGCCGCCAGCCCTGGGTGAGCGCATTGCTCATCGTGTTGATCGCCCCCGCTCCCGGGGTGAGGCTGATGACGACGCACGCGAGCACCAGGGAGAGCCAGACCGTCCATGTCACCAGCACAGTGTAGGGCTTGGGCGGCGGGCCCCCGCACCGGCGTCGGTGGCCGATCGTACGGTGAGGTCATGAGCATCGCCGAGCGTCTTCCGCACTGGCTCTCCCGCGTGGGCGTCTTCGATCTGGAGACGACCGGGGTGGATGTCCGTACCGACCGCATCGTGACCGCACATGTCGGCGTGCTCGATCGGCACGGCCGTGAGAATGCTGCCCGTGACTGGCTCGCCGACCCCGGCATCCCGATCCCGGACGGCGCTTCGGCGGTGCACGGGGTGACCACTGAACACGCACGTGCGCACGGTCGTCCGGCCGCCGAAGTCGTCGCCGAGGTCAGCCGCGCCCTGTCGGCGCTCTTCGCCCAGGGGCTGCCCATCGTCGCATACAACGCGTCGTACGACTTCTCGCTTCTCGCCCATGAGGCGCGTCGGCACGGGGTACCCGCGCTGCACACCCCGCAACCGGTGATCGATCCGCTCGTGATCGACAAGAACTACGACCGCTATCGACGGGGCAGGCGCACCCTCACCGTCGTGGCGGATCACTACGCGGTGCCCCTCGACGACGCGCATGAGGCGTCCGCGGACGCCGTGGCCGCCGGTCGTGTGGCACTCGCGCTGGCCCAGCGGTTCCTTCTTCCCCAGACGGCGCAGGAGCTGCACACCCGTCAGATCGGATGGGCCCGGGATCAGGCCGCCAGCCTGACCGAGTACTTCGTCCAGATCGGCCGACTCGACGCCGAGGAGACGCTGGACGGCAGTTGGCCCATACGCGGCTGATCCGCAGGCTCAGGCCGGTGCGCCCCGAGCCGCGCGCAGCTAGCCTGGGACGATGGACATCGTCGACGGGCTCCTCGGCTGGACGATGGCGATGCTGGTCATCGCCGCGGCCACAGCGGTCGGCGGCATCGGGCTCATCGTCCAGTACTCGGCAAGGCCGTTGGAGCGCAGATACCGCACCGGAGGAGGAGGAGGAGGGCTCGCCGGCGGCTTCTCCAGCGGCCTCGAAGCGGTGTTCTCGCCGACAGCGCACGAAGCCGGTCTCGAACGCGATCGCATGACCAGGCGAACCGCTCCTGCACGGGCGGCCGAGGAACCGCCCTGGACCATCGACGGAGAGCGCATCCGCATCGAGGTGTGACGCCCCCGGACATGCCGAGAGCCCCGCCGCAGCGGGGCTCTCGGCAAGACGGCTTACTTGGAGCCGCCGAAGCCCTTGAAGCGCTGGTTGAACTTCTCGACGCGACCCGCCGAGTCCATGATGCGCTGCTTGCCCGTGTAGAACGGGTGCGAAGCCGAGGAGATCTCCACGTCGATGACGGGGTACTCCACGCCGTCCAGCTCGATGGTCTTGTCACTCGTGACGGTCGAACGGGTGAGGAAGGTCTCTCCCGATCCGAGGTCGCGGAACACGACAGCCTGGTAGTCGGGGTGGATGTCAGTCTTCATGGGATTCCTTACATGGTGCCCTGGATTGTGCCAGGAACGAGGGAAGTCTGTGGTGCGAGAGCACCGAGGATCGAGTTTAGCAGATCACGCCGCGCGTGCCGCGTACCGCCCGCCGTCCGCAGTGAGCGCGATCGGCATCCCGAACGCCTCGCTCAACGCGTCCGCCGTCAGCGTCTCCTCGATGGGGCCGCCGGCGACCACGCGTCCTTCGCGCAGCAGCAGGACGTGGGTGAAGCCCTCCGGGATCTCCTCGACATGGTGCGTCACCATCACCATCGCCGGCGTGGTGGGCGACGCCGCGTACCCGCTCAGCAGCTGAAGGAGCTCTTCACGCGAGCCCAGATCCAGGCTGGCGGTCGGCTCGTCCAGCAGCAGCAGCTCCGGGTCGGTCATCACGGCGCGCGCGATCTGGACGCGCTTCTGCTCACCGTCGCTCAGTGTGCCGAACAGGCGCTCGGACAGGTGCTCGAGCTTCCAGTCCGCCAGCACGCGCCTCGCCCGTCGCTCGTCGATGCCCTCGTAGTCCTCGTTCCAGCGACCGAGAACCGAGTAGGCCGCAGTCATGACCGTGTTCAGCACGGTCTCGTCCCGCGGAATGCGACGGGCCATCGCCGAGGAGGCGAAGCCGATGCGGGGGCGGATCTCGAAGACGTCGGTGCGGCCGAGCCGCTCCCCCAGGATCGACACGACGCCCGACGTCGGGTGCATCAGCGTGTCCGCCAGCTGCAGAAGCGTCGTCTTGCCCGCCCCGTTCGGTCCGAGCACGACCCAGCGCTGCTCGTCGGAGACCTGCCAGGTGACGTGGTCGACGATGTCGCGGCCTTCGCGGCGCACGACGACATCGGTGAATTCCAGGGCGCTCGACATGTGCTCAAGCCTATCGGCTCAGGCGGTCAGCTCCTCGTAGAGCGCGCGCGTGGTGTCGGCGATCGCGGCCCAGCTGAACTCGTTCCGCGCACGCTCGCGCCCTGCGGCGCCGTACTCCGCCGCGCGGTGCGGATCGCCGCTGACCTCGGTGAGCGTCTCTGCGAGATCGGCGACGAACCGCTCCGGATCGACGGGCGTCCCGGTGCCGTCCTGCAGCTGATCGATCGGCACGATCCGTCCCGTGACGCCGTCCTCGACCACCTCGGGGATGCCACCGGTGCGGGTGCCGACGACAGCGGCGCCGCATGCCATCGCCTCGAGGTTCACGATGCCGAGCGGCTCGTACACGGACGGGCACACGAAGGTCGTCGCCGCGGTCAGGATCGCGGAGAGCTCGTCGCGCGGCAGCATCCGCTCGATCCAGATCACGCCCTGCCTGCTCTGCTGCAGCAGCCGCACGAGCTCCTGCACCTCGGTCATGATCTCCGGGGTGTCCGGCGCGCCCGCGCAGAGCACCAGTTGCACATCGGGAGGCAGCAGCTGCGCTGCGCGCAGCAGGTACGGCAGGCCCTTCTGCCGGGTGATGCGACCGACGAACACCACCGACGGACGGGCCGGGTCCATGCCGATGCTGCGCAGGAACTCCGGGTTCTCCACGGGGCGCCAGCGCTCCACGTCGATGCCGTTGTGGATCACGCGCACGCGTTCCGGGTCCGCCCGCGGGTAGCTGCGCAGGATGTCCGCACGCATCCCGGCGCTCACAGCGACGATCGCGGCGGCGTTCTCGTACGCGGTGCGCTCGATTCCGCTGGAGACGGCGTATCCGCCGCCGAGCTGCTCGGCCTTCCAGGGGCGCAGTGGCTCGAGACTGTGGGCGGTGAGCACATGCGGGATGCCGTGCAGCTGAGACGCGAGGTGTCCCGCGAAGTTCGCGTACCAGGTGTGGCTGTGCACGACATCCGCTCCGGCGATGTCGCCGACCATCGCGAGATCCGTGCCCAGTGTCTGGATGGCGGCGTTCGCCCCGGCCAGCTCCGTCGGCGTGCGGTAGGCGAAGGTGCCCGCCTCGTCGCGGTCCGCGCCGAAGGCCCTGACCTGCACGTCGATGCTGGTACGCAGGGCTGCGACGAGCTCGGCGACATGCACACCGGCACCACCGTAGATCTCCGGCGGATACTCCCTGGTGATGACGTCGACTCGCATGTCTGCACGGTAGTACATCGGACGATGCGCGCTCTATTGTGGATCCATGTCGGCACCCAAGAAGGTATTCGGGATCATCCTCGCCGGTGGCGAGGGCAAACGTCTGATGCCCCTCACGGCGGACCGAGCCAAACCGGCCGTGCCGTTCGGAGGCCAGTACCGGCTCATCGACTTCGCGATCTCGAACCTCATCAACTCGGGCCTGAGACAGGTCGTGGTGCTCACCCAGTACAAGTCGCACAGCCTCGACAGGCACGTGTCGCAGAACTGGCGGATGTCGGCTCTGCTCGACTCGTACGTGACCTCCGTCCCCGCCCAGCAGCGGCTGGGCAAGCGGTGGTTCTCCGGTTCGGCGGACGCCATCCTGCAGAGCCTGAACCTGATCAACGACGAGAAGCCCGACATCGTCGTCGTGATCGGCGCCGACCACGTGTACCGGATGGACTTCCAGCAGATGATCGACGCGCACGTCGAATCCGGCGCACCGGCCACCGTCGCCGGCATCCGCCAGCCGCTGGCACTGGCCTCGCAGTTCGGCGTGATCGACGCCGACGCCGAGACGGGGCGGATCCGCGATTTCCTCGAGAAGCCCAGCAACCCGACGGGACTGGCCGACTCCCCCGGTGAGGTTCTGGTGTCGATGGGCAACTACGTCTTCAACACCGATGCGCTCATCGCCGCCGTCGAAGCCGACGGAGAGGCGGCGAGCTCCGGGCACGACATGGGCGGCGACATCATCCCGTATTTCGTGGGTCGCGGAGAGGCGGGGTACTACGACATGAAGCAGAACGACGTGCCGGGGTCGTCGCCGCGCGACCGCTCCTACTGGCGCGACGTGGGAACCATCGACTCCTATTTCGATGCGCACATGGACCTGATCTCCACGCTGCCGATCTTCAACCTGTACAACAGGGCCTGGCCGATCCGCACTCAGAGTGTGAACATGCCTCCCGCGAAGTTCGTCCGCGACGCGGTGGGACGGATCGGCAACACCATCGATTCGATCGTGTCAGCCGGATCGGTGCTCTCCGGCACGCACCTCGAACGCAGCGTCGTCAGCCTGGGAACCGTGGCTGCGGGCGGCTCCACGATCACGGACTCGGTGCTCCTGGACCAGGTGCAGGTGGGTCTGGGCGCGCGGGTGCACCGGGCCGTGCTCGACAAGAGCGTCGTCCTCGACGACGGCGCCACCGTCGGCGTGGATCGTGAACGCGATCTGGCGCGCGGATTCACGGTGACCGAGTCCGGGATCACGGTCGTCGGCAAGGGCGTGCATATCGCACGATGACGCACGGCGTGCCGGGCCGCTCCTGACCGATACGCTCGTCGGGTGACCTCCGCGCGCTTCCTCGTCGTCCTCGATGCCGATTCCACCCTCATCCGCGACGAGGTGATCGAACTGCTCGCGGACGAGGCCGGTCGGCGCGCCGAGGTCCAGGCCGCGACGGAGGCGGCCATGCGCGGGGAAGTCGACTTCGCTGCGAGCCTGCGCTCCCGGGTGGCGGCGCTGAAGGGCGTGCCCACCGACTCGTTCGCCCGGGTGATCTCCCGCATCCGGCCGACGCCCGGCGTGCGCGACCTCACCGCCGCCGTGCACCGACGCGGCGGCGTCGTCGGCGTGGTCTCCGGCGGATTCCACGAGATCCTCGATCAGATCGCACCGGGTCTGGGCGTGGATCGTTGGCGCGCGAACCGGCTGCGCGTCACGGACGGCGCGCTGGCCGGCGAAGTCGACGGCGACATCGTGGACGCCAGGGTCAAGGCGGATTCTCTGCGCGAATGGGCGGCCGAGCTCGGCGTCGACCCGCGCGCGACGATCGCGATCGGCGACGGCGCCAACGACCTGAAGATGATGGCGGTCGCCGGCCTCGGCATCGCGTTCAACGCCAAGCCCGCCGTCCGTGAAGCGGCCGCACTCGTCGTGGGGCCGCAGGATCTGTCCGAGGTCATCCCGCTGCTGCCCTGACCGCGCAGAGCCGTCGGCTGTCGGCGGCGCCTGAGCCCTGTCGCGGTGCCTGAGCCCTGGCGCGGTGCTGAGCCCTGGCGCGGTGCTGAGCCTTGTCGATGTCGGAGGCGCTCGTTAGCGTCGTGCACATGGACATCATCCTCATCCCGGGACTGTGGCTGGACGCCTCCAGCTGGGACGACGTCTCCCCCGCGCTGACCCGAGCGGGGCACCACGTGCACGCGCTCACCCTGCCCGGCGTGGGCGGGCCGCCCTCCGACATCCGCCTCTCCGACTGGGTGGCGGCCGTGACCGCGAAGATGGATGAGCTCGGCGGGCCGCTCGTCCTGGTGGGCCACTCGGGCGGCGGCAACGTCGCCTGGGCGGCGGCGGATGCGCGCCCCGACCGAGTCGCCCGCGTGGTCCTCATCGACACGATCCCTCCGGCACCGGGAAGCAGCATCAGTGAGTTCCCGGTCGTCGACGGCGTCGTGCCCTTCCCCGGGTGGGATTTCTTCCCCGAATCCGATGTCCACGACCTCGACGCCGCCACCCGTGCACGCACGGCACCGTTGACGAGGTCCGTCCCCGCGCGGGTCCCGACGGATCCTGTGCGACTGACCTCGGCACGACGCTTCACCGTCCCGGTCACGCTGCTGATGGGCTCGTACGGTCAGTCCGAGTTCGAAGCCGAGGTCTCCGAGTGGGGGCCGTACGGTGACGAGTACCGGTCGATCGCCGATGCGGCGGTGACGACGATCGGTTCAGGCCACTGGCCTCAGTTCTCCGTGCCCGGCCGTCTGGGCGACCTGATCGCGCAGGCCGTCTCCGGCTGAATCGCGCGCGCTGTCCGCCTGGCTCAGTGACCCATGCCCAGGCCGCCGTCGACGGGGATCACCGCTCCGGAGATGTATCCCGCCTCGTCGCCGGCCAGCCAGGTGACCGCCGCAGCCACCTCGTCGGGGGTCGCGAAGCGACCGGCGGGGATGCTGGCTCGGTACTGCTTCTGAGTCTCCTCCGGCAGTTCCGCGGTCATGTCGGTCTCGATGAAGCCGGGCGCGACGACGTTCGCCGTGATGCCGCGGCCGCCCAGCTCCCGCGTGAGCGAACGGGCGAAGCCGACCAGGGCGCTCTTGGACGCCGCGTAGTTCACCTGCCCGGCCGAGCCGTAGAGTCCCACCACGCTGGAGATCAGGATCACGCGGCCGAAGCGGGCTCGCAGCATCCCCTTCGAGGCGCGCTTGACCACCCGGAACGAGCCGCCGAGGTTGGTCGCGACGACGCTGTCGAAGTCGTCTTCGCTCATGCGCATCAGCAGGGTGTCCTTGGTGATGCCGGCGTTGGCCACGACGATCTCGACGGGTCCGAGCTTCTGCTCGATCTCGGTGTACGCCGCATCCACGGCCGCCGCATCCGTGACGTCAGCTCGGACGGTCAGGGTGCCCTCGGGCCCCTCCCCGCTGCGCGCCGTCACGGCGACCCGGTATCCGTCGCGCACGAAGCGCTCGGCGATCGCGCGGCCGATTCCGCGGTTTCCACCGGTGACGAGGACGACGCGATCAGTGCTCATGGAACTCCTGCCTGGGGGAACGGTCGCAGGCCATCCTACCGATCGACCTGGCTGGCTCCGACGCCGTCGTCGCGGAGGTCTCGGCGAGCCCGGGCGCGCGCCCGGATTCGCCGCCCGGCGGCACCCCGCTCAGCCCCGCGCGGCGTAGGCTGGAGGCACCGTGAGACACACCAGGAATGCCCCTTCTGTCACCTCGCTCCCGCAGTCGCCGCAGGACGAGGCGCGCAGTCGCGTGCGCCATTACGCGATCACGATGGGCATCCGCACAGTGTGCTTCATCCTGATGGCCGTCGTGTACCCCGTGGGCTGGTGGACGTTCGTGTTCGCGGCCGGTGCCATCTTCCTGCCTTACATCGCGGTGATCGCTGCGAACGCCGGCAGCGACAGCGTTCCGATGACCGTGGAGTCGCCTGTCCTGGAGCTGGACGTCGCCGCGTCCGCCCCGGATGCGACCGCGGAGACGCCGCCGGTGATCACGATCCACGAGCAGCGGTCCGACACGACGGACGCCGGTGAAGACGGGAACGGACAGCAGTGAGCGCTCCTCTCGAATGCGCACGCGCCTCGTGCCGCGCGCCCGCGACCCATCACATCGTGTGGCGCAACCCTCGGATCCACAGCGAGGATCGCCGCAAGATCTGGTTGGCGTGCGACGAGCACATCGGCTTCCTCAGCGACTACCTGCGGACGCGGGACTTTCCCGTCGAGGTCCACGATGGGCTGCCGGAGTGAGGCAGCGTCTGCTGCGCTGGGGTGCGTACCTCCTGGTCGCCGGCGCGTTCGCCGTGGTCTGCGCTCTGCTGTCCCAGTGGCAGTTCGACCGCAACGAGCAGACCACGAAGCAGATCGCCCTGGTGGAGCGCAATTACGACGCGCCCCCGGTGCCGCTCGATGATCTGATCGGTCCGGACGGGCGCCTTCCGGACGCGGCCGAGTGGCACCCCGTGGAGTTGCGCGGACAGTACCTGTCGGATCAGCAGCTGCTCGCGCGCAACCGCCCGCACGGCGGGACCAGTGCTTTCGAGGTTCTCGTCCCGTTCCAGGATCGCAGCGGTCACGTGCTGCTCGTCGATCGCGGATGGGTACCGCCCGCGGAGGATTCCTCACCCGGTGTCGTGCCCGCTCCGCCGTCCGGCGAGGTCACGGTCATCGTGCGGCTGCGCCCCGGCGAGCAGCTCCCCGCCTCGGGGCGCGGAGCCCCCGAGGGTCAGGTGCCGACCATCAACCTGCCCACGATCGCCGAGCTCATGAACCCGGGGCTCGTGACGGGCGCTTACGGGCAGCTGGCGTCGGAGGATCCCGCACCGGCCAAGCATCTCGGCGGCTTCGACTCCCCCACCGAGGATCCGGGTCCGCACCTGTCGTACGCCATCCAGTGGATCATCTTCGCGGTCATGGGCTTCGCCTTCATCGGATACATCATCCGGACGGAGATCGTGAAGGCCGAGGAGGACGCGGGCGAGCGCCCCCGGCGTGCGAAGCGCCGCCGCGATCACGACGCCGACGACGAGGACGCCCTGCTCGACGCTGTGGCCCGCTGAGCCGTCGGCCCGCCGCAGCATAACTCCGCAGATCGGCCGGATCCCGCAGACCGATTGCATATTGCTGCGGGATTGCGCAGATCTGCGGTCGCACGCCGCCGGTCCGTCGATTGATAGCGTGGCGGGATGCCGCGTCCGAAGCCTGCATCCCGGTTCGCCGCGGCGTTCCATGACGCCGACCTCGGTCTGCGTCGCGGGGTCGTGGGTCTTGCACCGGCCTCGGATGCCTGGGGGCCGGCCTTCGCGGAGGTGCGGGCGGTGCTCGCCGACACGGCGCCGGCATCCGTCGTCGCGATCGAGCACATCGGATCGACTTCGGTCCCCGGGCTGGACGCCAAGCCGATCCTGGACATGGCCATCGCCGTGCAGCCCCGCACGATTCTGTCCACGTTGGACAGCTGGCTGACGGACCTCGGCATGCTCCTCCGCGGCGATGGCGACGACGTCCGCCCGGACCGCATGTACGGCTTCGAACTCGAACCGATGATCCGCTTGGCCAACATTCACGTCGTCGATGCGGACTCCGATGACCTGCGCCGTTACCTCGCCTTCCGCGATCACCTCCGCGCGCATCCTGCCGACCGCGACGCTTACGGAGCGCTCAAACACGCCCTTGCGGCTCAGCATCCGTCCGACCGCCTTGCCTACATCGACGGCAAGCAGGACTTCATCACCGCCCGCCGTGGCGACACCTCATGACCCCGCAGATCCGCACATTCCCGCAGCGAATCATCGAGATTCTGCGGAATCATGCAGAACTGCGAGTCAACGACGCGGCATCCGGTGCAGCCCCTGTGCCACGGCACGCATGATGAGGTCCTGGATCATGTGCCACTGATCCATCACCTGGCGGTATCCGACCCGGATGACGTGGTAGCCCATCAGCCGCAGTTCGGCGTCGTGCCGGATGTCCTCGCTGCGCTGCGCGCCGGTGTGGGTGGCCCCGTCGACCTGGAGGACGAGGCGATCGCCGATCAGCAGATCGACACGGTGCCCGGCGATCCATGTCTGGAAGGTCAGCGGCAGTCCCATCCAGGCGAGGCGTGTGCGCAGATAGGTCTCCAGGCCGGAGTCGGCGAAGGGAATCGCCTCCAGCAGCAGATCTCTGGCGACCCTTTTCAACGGCAGTCGCTCCAGAACCTCCCGTCTGACGACTCCCTTGTTCAGCGCCGACTCCCAGGTCGCGAGCGCCTGCTCGTGCGGCGCACAATCGGCCACGAGCGCGAGGACGTTCTCGATCGGGTCCTCCAGCGCGTCTGGGTGCCGCGGGATGAGGGGCTTCGCCCAGTGCACGTGCACCTCCGCTGGCTGGCCGCCCGAGGATCCCGGCGTGACACCCCAGTGCAGGCCCGGCATCTCGTCGTGCACCCACAGGCCGAGCCTTCCGGCCTGCGTCACGCATGAGAGCACGGCCCCGTATCGTGCCGCATCCACCAGCATCCGGTCCGCCGTGGGCTCCGCCACCCATCCCCGTCGCACTCGCTGCAGGAGCCCCACCCCGAGCGCGAGTCCGATGTCATGCCGGCTGACGCGCCGGCTCTGCAGCGTCCGAACTCTCGCGACTCCGCCGAGAGCACGCGTCATCAGCATGGCCCGTTGAGCCCGTTCTCCGCTGCGCATGCATCCGAGAGTGCCCTCCCGCTGACATCCGAAACCCGCTCCACCCCGGTAGATGTGGACAACTCGTCATCCCGCGCAGTTGGGGACAGCAGTGCAGGATCGCAGATCTGCACAACTCCGCAGCGATCGCACCGATCCCTGCGGAGGGGTGCAGATCTGCGGGGTTGCGCGACGGGCGGGCGCTCAGGCCAGCTCGATGAGCTCCTGATACTCCTTGCTCCAGATGTCCTCGACACCGTCGGGCAGGATGAGCACGCGCTCGGGGTTGAGCGACTCGACCGCGCCGGGGTCGTGCGAGACGAGCACGACCGCGCCCTCGTAGTGCGCGAGCGCGCCGAGGATCTCCTCGCGCGAGGCGGGGTCGAGGTTGTTCGTGGGCTCGTCGAGCAGCAGCATGTTCGCGGACGACACCACCAGCGTCGCCAGTGAGAGCCGGGTCTTCTCACCACCGGAGAGGACCCCGGCGGGCTTGAGCACGTCGTCGCCGGTGAACAGGAACGAGCCGAGCACCTTGCGCGCCTCGGTCTCGGTGATGTCCGGGGCTGCCGACATCATGTTCTCCAGCACAGACCTGTCGACGTCGAGGTTCTCATGCTCCTGCGCGTAGTAGCCCACCTTCAGCCCGTGGCCCGGCTCCAGCTGCCCGGTGTCGGGCTCGTCGACGCCGGCCAGAATGCGCAGCAGCGTCGTCTTGCCGGCACCGTTCAGCCCCAGCACGACGACCTTCGAACCGCGGTCGATCGCGAGATCGACATCGGTGAAGATCTCCAGCGACCCGTAGGACTTCGAGAGTCCTGAGGCCATCAGGGGCGTCTTTCCGCACGGTGCCGGCTTCGGGAAGCGCAGCTTCGCCACCCGATCCACGGCGCGCACCTCATCCAGACCCGCCAGCAGCTTCTCGGCCCGCGCAACCATCTGGTGCGCCGCGGCCGCCTTGGAAGCCTTCGCACCGAAGCGCGCGGCCTGCATCTGCAGCTGAGTGGCCTTCTTCTCGGCGTTGACGCGCTCCTTCTTGCGTCGCTCCTCATCGGCGACGCGCTGGCGCAGGTAGTTCTTCCAGTTCATGTTGTAGATGTCGATGACCTGGCGGTTGCCGTCCAGATAGAACACCCGGTTGACGGTCTCTCCGACCAGCTCGACATCGTGGCTGATCACGATCAGCCCGCCCTTGTAGTTCTTGAGGAACTCCCGCAGCCACACGACGCTGTCGGCGTCGAGGTGGTTGGTGGGTTCGTCGAGGATCATGGTCCGCGCATCCGAGAACAGGATGCGCGCCAACTCGATGCGGCGCCGCTGGCCGCCGGACAGCGTCTTCAGCGGCTGATCGAGGATGCGGTCGGGCAGCGACAGGTTGTTCGCGATGGATGCCGCCTCCGCCTCGGCGGCGTAGCCGCCCTGCGCTTCGAAGCGCTCGGTGAGGTTGCCGAACTTCCGCATCGCGCGCTCGGCGATCTTGGGGTCGTCGGATGCCATGTCGTGCGACGCCTGCGCGATGCCGAGCTGCAGGGTGCCCAGCCCACGAGCATCGAGGATGCGGGTGCGTGCGAGCATCTCGGGATCGCCGGTCCGCGGATCCTGGGGCAGGTATCCGAGGTCGCCGGAGGTGGTGACCTTGCCGTCCGACGGGAGCAGGTCGCCCGCGAGCACCTTGGTGAGGGTGGTCTTGCCCGCTCCGTTGCGGCCCACGAGACCGATCTTGTCGCCATCGGCTACGCGGAACGACACGTCCGACATGAGCACGCGCGCTCCGACGCGGATCTCGAGTTCATGCACGGCGAGCACAGCGGTATTCCGTTCGTCAGGGGGGAGTCGGCCGAATGGCCAGCCTCCCAGTATAGTTCGCGAACGATGCAAGACCCCTCTGCGGTATGACACGGTCGATACCGCAGGGCGATGTGCACTCGTGCACCCGATTCGTAGGTTTCTCGGGTGGACATCATCAACGACCTCATCACGCAGGCTGTCGCCTCTCCGTGGCTGTACCTCGTGCTCTTCGCCGTGGCGGTCATCGACGGCTTCTTCCCCCCTGTGCCCAGCGAGACCGTGCTGATCGCCGCGGCCGCGGTGGCGGCATCCGGCGGCGATGTCAACGTCATCCTCCTCGGGGTCGTGGGCGGGCTCGGCGCCGCCATCGGAGACAACATCGCGTATCGTCTCGGGCGTGCGGTCGGCACCGACCGCTTCCGATGGATGCATCGGCCACGGGTCGTGAGAGCGTTCGACACCTCCGCTCGGGCACTCGAGCGCGGCGGCGCCGGACTCATCCTGGGTGCTCGCTACATCCCGGTGGGGCGCGTCGCGGTGAACATGACGGCGGGGGCGGTGCACTACCCCTGGCCTCGCTTCCTGCCGCTGTCGGTCATCAGCGGCTTCACGTGGGCCGCCTACAGCACGCTCATCGGGATGGTCGCCGGGAACTGGCTGCAGGGCAATCCCTTCTTCAGCGTGCTGCTCGGCATCGCCATCGCCCTGGCGATCGGCTTCCTGATCGACCGGGTCATCGCCTGGCGTCGTCGCGCTCGCGAGACGCAGGAGACCGCGGTCGCCGACGCCGAAGCGGCCCGGCTCGACGCGACAGTGGCAGGATGATGGACATGAGCGCCTCTCGACGTCGCCGCCCTGGGCGCCGCTTCGCACTCTGGTCGCTCGGGGTCGTCCTGGTCGCGCTGTACGCGATCATGGTCCCGATCCACACCGTGCTCTACGGGGTGAGCCTGCCGGTCGCGTTCCTGCTGGGTGCCGGGTTGAGCGCCGCCCCCGCCCTCGCCCTCCGGTATGCGCGATCGAGCATCGCGGTGTTCGCGGTCGCCGCCTTCACTCTGCCGCTCGTGGTCTCGCCCGATCGTGATCAGTTCTGGCCCTGGCCCTGGTCCGTTCCGGCGCTGATCGTGTTCGTCGTCTTCGTGCTGACCGTCACGGTGCGGCAGGGCTGGCGCCTGGGAGCGCTGGCGCTGCTGCTGGGACTGCTCGTCACCCTGACCTCTCCCCTGCTGCTGCCCGACGCCGCCAGCGCGAACGCGGCGGGGGCGGACCTGATCGTGACGGCGTCGCTCGCCGGCGCCGCATACGTCGTCGGCGTGGTGCTCGCCGGGCGCATCCGACTGGGTGCGGAACTCACCCGCGAGCGCAAGAACGCCGCTCTCGAGCAGTCCCGACGCGAGCTCGCAGAAGAGCGCACGCGCATCGCCCGCGAACTGCACGACGTGGTCGCGCACAGCATGTCGCTCATCCAGGTGCAGGCGTCCACTGCGCGGTATCGCGCCCCCGAACTGTCCGATGAAGCGGTCGCCGAGTTCGAGTCGATCGCGGCGTCCGCGCGCGGCGCGCTGACCGAGATGCGCCGCATCCTGGGCGTGCTGCGCACCGAGGATCACGCGGCCGAACTGGCACCGCAGCGCGGCGTCGACGACATCCCCGCGCTGATCGAGACGACGCGCCGCGCGGGGGCCTCGGTCGCGCTCACGCAGGTCGTCAGCGGCGAGGTCTCGACCGCGACCCAGATCGCCCTCTACCGGATCGTGCAGGAGTCCCTCAGCAACGCCGTGCGTCACGCTCCGTCCTCCGCGATCGAGGTGAGGATCAGCGCGGACGCCGACGATGTCCGCGTCCGCGTCCACAACACTCCGGCCCCCGCCTCCCCGTCGGAGACCCCCGGTCATGGGCTGCGCGGCATGACCGAGCGAGCGACGCTGCTCGGCGGAGACCTGCAGGCCGGCCCGGAGGACGGCGGCTGGTCCGTCGTCGCGCGCATCCCCCGCCATCCCACCGATGATCTCCGGAGAGGAGAACCGTGACGATCGAGGTCCTCATCGCCGACGATCAGGCCATGGTCCGTGCGGGCTTCGCCGCGCTCCTGGATGCCCATGAGGGCATCCACGTCACCGGACAGGCCGCCGATGGGCTCGAGGCGGTGACGCTGTCGGCGCGTCTGGATCCCGACGTGATCCTGATGGACGTGCGCATGCCGGAGCTCGACGGCATCGAGGCGACGCGGCGCATCCTCGGCCCCGGATACCCGGCCGCGAAGATCCCCCGGATCCTCATGCTCACGACGTTCGATATCGACGACTACGTGTACGACGCCCTGCAGGCCGGCGCGAGCGGCTTCCTGCTCAAGGATGCACTGCCCGACGAGCTGGTGCAGGCCGTGCGGGTGATCGCCGCCGGTGACGCCCTGCTCGCGCCACGGGTCACCCGGAGGATGATCGAGCACTTCGCCGAACGCCGGCCCCGCACCCCGCAGGCTCGCGCACGGCTGCAGGATCTCACCGAGCGCGAGCTCGAGGTGCTCACCCTGATCGGCCGTGGCAGCTCGAACTCCGAGATCGGAGCAGAACTGTTCATCGCCGAGCAGACCGTCAAGACGCACGTCGGCAAGGTGTTCGCCAAGCTGGGCCTGCGCGATCGGGTGCAGGCCGTCATCCTCGCCTACGACGCCGGGCTCGTGGAGCCCGCCTGACCGCGATCCCGCTCCACGGTATGAGAGCGGCCGGCTCCCTGGTGTGATGCGGGGCGAACCACCGCGTCCTTATTCTCCTGGCAACAGACCGGGAGAACTCCATGCACACCCTCATCTCGCACCGCGACAGCGCGGTCGACTTCGTCCGCGCCCTGGCCATAGCCGCAGTCGTGGCCCTGCACTCCCTCATGGTCGGGGTGACGCTCACGCCGGACGGGCCCGTGTTCGCCAACGCCGGGGATGTCGGGTGGTGGATCGTCCCGGTCAGCTGGGTCATGCAGGTCATGCCGATGTTCTTCGTCGTCGGCGGCTTCGCCGGCATCACCGCTCTGCGCGCACAGCGCCGACGCGGCGCGAGCGGCGCCGCCTTCGCGGTCTCCCGCGTGCGTCGCCTGCTGATCCCGACCATTGCCTCCGTCGCGACCGCGGGATCCCTGCTGGCGCTGCTGGCGGATGCCGGGCTGGACACGGATCTCGTGGACATGGCCGGCTACCGCTACGGCCAGCCGCTGTGGTTCCTCGGCGTCTTCCTGGTGCTCCAGGCCCTGCTGCCCGCGATGGTGCGTCTGCACGAGAGGGCGCCGCTGCAGACCCTCGCCGCGCTGGCTTCCGTGTCGCTCGTGGTCGACGTGGCGCGCGTGATCAGCGGCGCCGACGGAATCGGGTACGTCAACCTGCTCTTCGTCTGGCTCACCATTCAGCAGGTGGGCTTCCTGCTCGCCGACGGTCGGATCGACGCGCTCGCCTCCCGCACGCGCGTCGCCGCCGCAGCCGTCGCGCTCGGGCTGCTGCTGGTGTCGTTCGGCACGGGATTCCACTCCCCCGACCTCATCGCGAACACCAACCCGCCCACGACCGCCCTGCTGCTGGTCGGGGTGATCCAGACCGCGGCGTTCTCACTGTTCAAGAAGCAGCTGACGGCGTTCGCCGACCGCCGTCCGGTCACCGCGTTCACCCGGTTCATGTCCGCTCGGGCCATGACCGTCTACCTCTGGCACATGCCGGTGCTGCTGACGCTCGCGGGCGTCACCGCTCTGATCGGGATGGTCACGGGCGATCAGCTGCCGGTTCCCACCTCCGGCGAATGGTGGCTCAGCCGCCCGCTGTGGCTCGTGCTCGCGCTCGGCACCACTGCACTGCTGACCGTGCCGCTGTCGCGTCTGGAGCGCATCGCCGCTCCGATCGACACCACGCCAGCCCGCGCCGCCGTGGCCGTGCTCGTCGGCGCAGCAGCCGTCGGCCTCCTGCTCGTGGCGGGCACGTCACCCGTGACGGCGGCGCTCGCCGTCGGATTCTGGCTGCTCGCCCTGCGCATCACGGGGATGCGCAGGACTCCGCTCCCCGTGCCCGCGGTCATCCGAAATACAGCGCGTGATGTCGTGCGCATCCCGGGTTGAATCTCGCGCCGCACGCGGGGCACGCGGCGCTGCTGCGGTACTGCGCTATCGACATCGTCGTCCCGCAGGCGCCGCACAGCGCCGCATGCACGTCGCCTGCCTCCGGCTCCCACACGACGCGCGGATGAGAGACGGTCTCGTCATGACAGTGCACGCACGGGTACCACTCACCGCAGCAGCGGAAGCGCAGGGCCACCACGTCGAGGTCGGTGCGGTAGTGCACACACCGCGACAGACCGTCCACCACCGCACCGCGCACCGGGTGCCCGCCGACCCGCACGGTCATCGTGCGATCCCCCTGGCCACGAGCGCATCGCCGACGTCGTCGGCGTGCTTCATGGTCAGCACGAGCAGCGGCAGGGCCGATCGAGGGCCCATCCGTGTCCCCCGAGCCCGCTGCGCGTCGCGCACCTGTGCCGCCAGAGCGGCGATCACCGGGATCATCGCGATCGTCAGCGAGAGCGTCATCGCGATGGCCTCGGGGTCGGCACCCACCCGACGCAGCGGCTGCACGACACGTCGCAGGGCGTCCAGCAGATCTCCCATCCGCGTGGTGCGGGTCACGAGATCGGCCAGCAGGAGCAGCGCGACCACGCGGCCGGTGTTGATGACTGCGGACTGCCAAGAGGTGAACACCCAGAGCGCGCCTCCGAGTACGAGCACGAGCCACCGCAGCCGCCACCAGCCCTCGCCGAGCGCCGCTGCCGGTAGAGCCCCCAGCGGGTACAGCGCGGATACAGCGACCACCAGCACCAGTGCGCCCGCCGCCTGGATCGGTGCGAACGACAGCACGAGTGCGATCACAGCCAGCCCGCCGAGTTTCGCGAGCGCCGGGAGCTGATGCAGCGGGCCTGTCCCCGGACGGTAGAGCGAGATCATGAGCAACTCCTCCGGTACTCGTCGATCACCGCATCCGGCGCGCCGACGGCACGGACACGACCACCCTCGAACAGCACCGCCTCGTCGCACTGCGCAGCCAGCTCCAGATCGTGCGTCACCAGCACCATCGGGGTCTCGAGGGCGAGAAGCAGCGTGCCGACGCGGCGTGCATTGCGCAGGTCGAGCAGGGTGGTCGGCTCATCGGCGACGACCAGCTGAGGCTCCGTCGCGAGAACCGACGCGAGCGCCAGCAGCTGTCGCTGCCCTCCGGAAAGGGCGGATGCAGGCACGTCGGCATGATCAGCCAGGCCGTAGCGCTCGAGGGTCGCCCTCACCCGCGCCGCGCGCTCCGCCGCCGGGAGCTCGCGCAGGGACAGCGCGACGTCCTCGGCCGCCGTGGGCATGAGGATCTGCGCCTCCGGGTTCGTGAACACGAAGCCGACGCGCCGTCTCAGCCGCGCGGCATCCCGCACGGGATCCAATCCGTGCACGCGAATGCTGCCGGTCGTGCTGGTGCGCAGGCCGTTCAGCAGACGGGCGAAGGTCGACTTGCCGGAACCGTTCGCGCCGATCACCGCGGTGCGCGCCGCCGCGAGACGCAGCGTCACATCCTGCAGCAGCACCGCACCATCGACCTGCACCCCGACCGCATCGCACACGATCGCGGTGTCGACGATCTGCTCAGCCCGCATGCGCGACCCGGGTGCGGGCCGGGAACGCCCGCGGGTAAGCCCGGCGCAGGGCGACCGCGAGGAGCACTGCGACGGTCGCCTTCACCAGGTCGCCCGGGAGGAAGACCAGGCTCGACAGCACCGTCGGCCCGAGGGGCACGCCGGTGACCAGCGCCTGCACGGGGATGCCGAGCAGGTACACGACCAGAATGCCGCCGATGAACACGCCCGTCGCGGCGCGCCACCAGGCGAACCGCCCGCTGTGCGCGATCAGCCCGATGACGACCGCACCGGCGAGCCAGCCCGCGAGATAGCCGGCCGTCGGTCCCACCAGCACCCCGAGCCCACCGCGGCCACCGGCGAGGACCGGCAGACCCGCCGCGGCGAGGACGATCACGACGAGCACCGCCAGCGGCGCACGCCTGGCCCCGAGGACGAGCCCGGCGAGCATCACCCCGAGCGTCTGCCCCGTGATGGGCACACCGCCCGGTACGGGCACCATCACCGTGCCCAGCACGACGATCAGCGCCGCGAAGACGGCGATCCTGGCCAGGTCCGCTCCGAGCGGTCGGGAGGCTTCGGTCATCGGGGTTCCCCTTTCGCACGGTCGCAGGGACCGCATCCTGAACAGTGTTCAACTGAACGGTGTTCACTATACTGGCCCGATGACCCCCGTGCGGCACGACCGTCAGAGCATCATCGACTGCGCTGTGCGCCTTCTCGACGACGTCGGGCTGCCTGACCTGTCGATGCGCCGGCTGGCGACCCACCTCGAGGTCCAGCCCAGCGCACTGTACTGGCACTTCGACAGCAAACAGGAGCTCCTCGCGGCCGTCGCCGATCGCATCCTGCGCACGGTGCCCGACCCCGACGAGAGCATCCCGCTGATGCACACCGCCTCCTCCATCCGCGACGCACTGCTCGCCTACCGCGACGGCGCCGAGGTGGTTCTCAGCACCTACGCCCTGCGGCTGGGCGCCCGGCGCGCGCAGGATGCGCTACTGGCCTCGCTGGGCGGCGCACCGGAGCACGCCCACGCGGCGGACGCGATCTTCGAGTTCATCCTCGGCCACGTCATGCTCGTCCAGCAGCGCATGCACGCGCACAGCATCGGCGCCGTGGCCGCTGACGGTTCCGACCCGACCGCGCAGTCCGCTGCGGTCTTCCAGACCGGGCTCCGCGCGTTCGAGTCGGTCAGCGCCCGGCGTCGCCCATCCTGAGTCCGGGCAGCAGCGATATCAGCAGCGCCGCGATGGCGATGAGATAGACCGTGATGTAGCCGGATCCGGCGACAGGCAGGAGCACGAAGCCGAGTCCCGCCAGAGCGATCATCACGGCCGAGCCCGTCGAATCCGAGATCGACAGCGCGGAGGAGTTGAAGCCCTCGTTCGCAGTCGTCGAGTAGGCGAGCGTGAGGACCGTCAACCGCGGGTACAGCAGTCCCATCCCCGCACCGGCGAACCCCCACCCGACCACAACCACCCAGGGGTCGGCCGACACGATGCTCACGAGGAGCACGCTGCCCATGCCTGCCAGCAGCAACAGCACCGCGATGGCCACGATGCGTGTGCTGCCGAGCCGGTCGCCGTAGCGGCCCTGGACGGCAGAAGCCCCCGACCACCCGAGAGCCGAGAGCGTCAGTGCCAGACCCGCGACCGTCGGCGAGAACTCGAACCGGTCGATCAGGAGCTTCGGCACGTAGGCCTCGGCGGCGAAGAAGGCACCCGCGGCCAGCCCCCGCATGAGGATCACGCTGGGCAGACCGGATGCCGCCCGCAGCGTGCCCTTCGGCAGCAGCGGCAGCAGCGCGAACGCGATCACCGCCGTCGCAGCGGCCGCCACGGGGCCGCCCACGCCCGGAGGGGCGTCGGCTGCCAGACCGACGACGACGGCACCTGTCGCGACGACGACGGCGAGCAGCATCCGCAGGGCGACGCCCCCTCGCCGAGCGATCACCTGTGCCTCCGCGCCGGCCTGCACCTGTTCTCCGGCGTCGGCGTCCAGCGACACGCCGCGCAGTCGCGCGGCGACCAGGCCGAACGCTGCCGCGGTGAGTACGGCGACTCCAAGGAACGCCCATCTCCAGTGGAGGAACTCGGTCACCGCACCGGCGAGGAACGGTCCGATCATCGATGGCACCACCCACGCCGCGGCGTACGCGGCGAAGACGGGGCCGTGCAGGCGAGGCGGGTAGATCCGCGCCACGACGACGTACAGGGCGACGGTCTGACCGCCCGCGCCGAGGCCCTGGACCAGCCGCCCGACGATGAAGACATGCATGTCCAGGGCGAACCCCGACACGATCAATCCTACGGCGAACAACGCCACCGCCGTGTAGAGCGGCGCCCGTGGGCCCGAACGATCACTCCAGGCGCCGGCGGCGACCATCCCGATCACCCCGGTGGCGAGCGTCGCCGAGAACGCCACGGCGAACAGCTCCTCACCGCCCAGGTCCGCGGCGACGACCGGCATCACCGTCGTCACCGCCAGCGCCTCGATCGCGGCGAGGAAGATCAGGACGACCGTGCCGACGGTGATGCCGAGCCGCTGTCGATCCCAGATCGTCGCGGAAGCGGAGGAGCTCACCCCTGTGCCGCGCTGATGGTGTCCTGCGCCCGGGCGATCCGTTCGATCGCCTCGGTGAGGATCTCCGCGCTGGTGCCGAAGTTGATGCGCACATGCCCCGCGCCCTCAGCGCCGAAGGCGGGGCCGAAGTGCAGGGCGACTCTGGCGTGACGCAGAATCTGCTTCGCAGGATTCGCGCCCCAGCCCAGGCCGGTGAGGTCCACCCAGGCCAGGTATCCGGCGTCGGGCATCCGGTAGCGTGCCACCGGGAGGTGATCGGCGAGCAGCCCCGCCAGCAGGCGTCTGTTCTCGTCGAGTGTCGCCAGCAGACCGTCCAGCCACTCGTCGCTCTCGGGAGAGAAGGCGGCGACGGCCGCGAGCAGACCGAACTGCCCCGTCCGCCATTCCACCTCGATGGGCAGAGCGCGCAGCACCGCCGCGGTCTGGTCGGATGCGGTGATCATCAGCGCGCACTTGAGCCCGGCCAGGTTGAATGCCTTGCTCGCGCTGGTGACGGCGTACCCCACGCGGTGCGCGGCCTCACCGCTGGCGAGGAACGGCGTGAAGACGGCGTCCGGCTGCGTGAGCGGTGCGTGGATCTCGTCGGAGATCACCGTCGCGCCGTGCTCCTCGGCCAGGCGCGCCAAGGCGTCCAGGTCCTCCGCCGAATGCACCGCGCCGGTGGGATTGTGCGGGTTGCAGAGCAGCACCGCCCGCGCTCCCCCGGCCAGCGCCCGCCTGACGCCCTCCAGGTCGAGCTGCCAGCCGTCGCCGGTCTCGCGCAGCGGTATGCGCTCGGCGACGCCGCCCGCTTCCTCAATCAGGTCGAAGAACGGCGGATAGATCGGGGGATTGACGATGACGCGCTCACCCGGCCGGATGACGCGCCGGAGGATCTCGACGATCCCCATGCTCACGTCGGCTGTGGTCCGGATGCGGCGAGGATCGACGCTCCAGCCGAAGCGGCGCTCGGCGAAGGCGGCATAGGCCGCGGCGAGCGGCGTGCGGGACGCCACATAGCCGGTGTCGCCGGTGCGGACGGCGCGCTCGAGTGCCGCGGCGACCGCCGGCGCGAGCGGGAAGTCCGTCTCCGCGACGAACAGCGGCAGGACGTCCTCGGGATACTCCCGCCACTTCTCGCTGCTGCGCTCGCGCAATTGCGCGAGCGGCAGCGCCCGCACCGGCGTCACCATGTCGTGGTTCCGCGGGGCGTCAGATGGCGAATCCGAGCGCGCGCATCATGTCGCGCCCGTCATCGGTGATCTTCTCGGGTCCCCACGGCGGCATCCACACCCAGTTGATCCGGAAGCGCTCCACGACGGAGTCCAGCGCCTGCGCGGTCTGCTCCTCGATCACGTCCGTGAGGGGACAGCCGGCGCTCGTGAGCGTCATGTGGATCACCAGGGCGTCGTTCTCGTCGTCCCACGCGAGGTCGTAGATGAGCCCCAGGTCGACGATGTTGATCCCGAGCTCGGGATCCATGACGTCCTTGAGCGCTTCGGTGACGTCCTCGTACTTCTGATCGGTCAGCGTTGCGGTCATGGCCTCAGCCTACGCCTCGATGGGATCGGCGGGGTCGAGGAAGCGGTCGTAGCCCTCCTCCTCGAGGCGGTCGGCGAGCTCGGAGCCGCCCTCCTCCACGATCTTGCCCTTGACGATCACGTGCACGAACTGCGGACGGATGTAGCGCAGGATGCGCGTGTAGTGCGTGATGAGCAGAACACCGAGGTTGGTGGACTCCTTGGCCCGGTTGACTCCCTCGGAGACGATCTTCAGCGCGTCCACGTCCAGGCCGGAGTCGGTCTCGTCCAGCACGGCGAACTTGGGCTTGAGCACCTCCAGCTGAAGGATCTCGTGGCGCTTCTTCTCTCCGCCGGAGAAGCCCTCGTTGACGCTGCGCTGGGCGAACTTCGAGTCCATGCGCAGGTTCGTCATCGACGCCTTGACGTCCTTGGTCCACTGACGGATCGAAGGGGCCTCCCCGTCCAGCGCTGTCTTGGCGGTGCGCAGGAAGTTCGTCACGGTGACCCCGGGGATCTCCACCGGGTACTGCATGGCGAGGAAGAGCCCCGCGCGAGCGCGCTCGTCGACGGTCATCGACAGCACGTCCTCGCCGTCGAAGGTGATGCTCCCCTGCGTGACGGTGTACTTCGGGTGACCGGCGATCGTGTACGCCAGGGTGGACTTGCCGGAGCCGTTCGGGCCCATGATGGCGTGGGTCTCACCGGTGTTGATGGTCAGGTCGATGCCGTTGAGGATCGGCGATGCGCCCTGATCGGTCTGGACCTCCACATGCAGGTCGCGGATCTCGAGAACAGACATTCAGACTTCCTTAATGACAGTGGGGTCGATGAGCACGTCGTCGCCGTCGATCACGACGGCGTAGACGGGGACGGGCTCGTAGGCGGGGAGGTTGAGGGGGATCCCGGACTCGAGCGAGAACGCCGAGCCGTGCGCCCAGCATTCCAGCGTCTTGCCCTCGACGAATCCCTCGGACAGGGACACATCCCCGTGGGTGCAGCGGTCTCCGATCGCGTGGATCTCGCCGTCGGAGTCCTTCACGATGGCGATGGCGACGCCGTCGAGCTCCACGCGCAGCGGCGTGTCCATCTCCAGCTCAGCGGCACTGCATGCGCGCTGCGCGCTCATGCGGTCACCCCCACCAGCTCCGCCTCGATGGCGTCCAGCAGCTCCTGCTGCAGGGCGGGGATGCGGATGCGCTGAATGACTTCGGTGAGGAAGCCGAGCACGACCAGGCGGCGCGCCTCCGCCTCCGAGATCCCGCGGGACTGCAGGTAGAACAGCTGCTCGTCGTCGAATCGCCCGGTCGCGCTGGCGTGACCGGCTCCGGCGATGTCGCCGGTCTCGATCTCGAGGTTCGGGATCGAATCGGCCCTCGCGCCCTCGGTGAGCACCAGGTTGCGGTTCGCCTCGTAGGAGTCGGTTCCGGTGGCATCCGGTCCGATCAGCACGTCGCCGATCCAGACGCTGTGCGCGCTCGCACCGCGCAGCGCGCCCTTGTACAGGACGTCGCCGGTCGTCTGCGCACCCTTGTGGTGCAGGTACACCTGGCTCTCGAGGTGCTGACCCGCGTCCGCGAAGGACAGGCCGTAGAGGTAGCCGTGCGAGCCGGTGCCGGCGAGCTCGACGTTCGGATTCACCCGGACGACTCCCCCGCCGAAACTGACCACGAAGTGCGTGAACTCCGCGTCGCGATCGACCCGCGCCTGGTGGGCCGCGGCATGGATGGCGTCATCCTGCCACTGCTGCACGCTGATGAGCGTGAGCTTGGCGCCTTCACGGACGATGATCTCGAGGTTCTGCGCGTACTCGGCAGCGCCCGTGTGACGCAGAACGATCGTGGCGGCGCTGTGCCGCTCGGCCTCGATCACCAGATGCGCATCCGCGCGCCCTCCGACTCCGTCGATCTGGAGCACGATCGGCTCCGCGACCTCCTCCTCGGCGGGGATGCGCACGTGCATCGCGTCCGCGGCACCCTGCCAGGCGACGGCGGAGACCACGTCTTCCGGACGGAAGAACTCGCCGCGCGGCGCGGAGCCGAACGGCAGAGCCGGCGCGAGGTACTGCTCGTGACTCATCGTGTAGGCGACGCCCTCGTTCACGGGAGCGGTCTGGAACAGCGACTTCAGCTGCGCCACTGGCGTGTGCTTCCAGTTGACCTCGCGTCCGGTCGGAACTCCGAAGTCTTCGGGATCGAAGGACCGGGGTCGCTCGGATCGGGTCTGAACCGGCACGGAGCCGGCGTTCGCCACCTGCGCGGCGGGGTCGATGTGCGTGCTTGTTCGCGGCGCCGCTTCGGGCGCCTGGGTAGAGGGCGTCATCTCAGCCGACACTGCCTTCCATGCCCATCTCGATGAGCTTGTTCAATTCCATCGCGTATTCCATCGGCAGCTCACGCGCGATCGGCTCGATGAAGCCGCGCACGATCATCGCCATGGCCTCGGTCTCCTCGATGCCGCGCGACTGCAGGTAGAAGAGCTGCTCCGCACTGACCTTCGAGACCGTGGCCTCATGTCCGAGCTTCACGTCGTCGACGCGGATGTCGATCGAGGGATACGTGTCCGACCGTGACTGCGTGTCCACGAGCAGCGCGTCGCACACGACCGAGTTGGAGGAGTGATGCGCGCCGGGGTCGACCCTCACCTCCCCGCGGTAACCGGATCGTCCGCCACCGCGCGCGATGGACTTGGAGACGATCGAGGACTGGGTGTAGGGCGCCTGGTGGACCATCTTCGCGCCCGCGTCCTGGTGCTGACCGGGACCGGCGAACGCGACAGAGAGCGTCTCGCCCTTGGCGTGCTCGCCGACGAGGTAGATCGACGGGTACTTCATCGTCACCTTGGAGCCGATGTTGCCGTCGACCCACTCCATGGTCGCGCCCTCGTGGGCGACCGCGCGCTTGGTGACCAGGTTGTAGACGTTGTTCGACCAGTTCTGGATCGTGGTGTACCGAACGCGGGCGTTCTTCTTCACGATGATCTCGACGACGGCGGAGTGCAGCGAGTCCGACTTGTAGATCGGGGCCGTGCAGCCCTCGATGTAGTGCACGTAGCTGTCCTCGTCGGCGATGATCAGGGTCCGCTCGAACTGCCCCATGTTCTCGGTGTTGATCCGGAAGTAGGCCTGCAGCGGGATCTCGACGTGCACGCCCTTCGGGACGTACACGAACGATCCGCCCGACCAGACCGCCGTGTTCAGCGCGGCGAACTTGTTGTCGCCGGCGGGGATCACTGTGCCGTAGTACTCCTCGAAGAACTCGGGGTGCTCGCGCAGCGCCGTGTCGGTGTCCATGAAGATGACGCCCTGCTGCTCCAGGTCCTCGCGGATCTGGTGGTAGACCACCTCGGACTCGTACTGCGCGGCGACGCCGGCGACGAGACGCTGGCGCTCGGCCTCGGGGATGCCGAGGCGCTCATACGTCTCGCGGATCTCTGCGGGCAGATCCTCCCAGGACTGAGCCTGCTTCTCGGTGGAGCGCACGAAGTACTTGATGTGGTCGAAGTCGATCCCGCTGAGGTCGGCGCCCCAGGTGGGCATGGGCTTGCGTTCGAAGAGCGACAGGCCCTTCAGACGGTTCTTGAGCATCCACTCGGGTTCACCCTTGAGGGCGGAGATGTCGCGCACGACCTTCTCGCTGAGTCCGCGGGTCGCGCTCGCTCCGGCGGCATCGGGATCGTGCCAGCCGAACTCGTACACCCCCAGACTGTCCAATTCCGGGCGGTCGATCAGCACATCCGACATCACACTCTCCTCAAATGGGCCTCAACGGTGTCATCCGCCCCGACACACCTGACCTCCGTCGAGTCTTCGGAGATCGGATGCCGCTGGTGGGCCCCATCATCGGCGCTCACATCGCGCCTAAACTGTCACTGATGGACGCCGCGCTTAGCGCACCCATCACAACGATCCGATTCTACAGGTTTCGTCGGAGAGCCGGGCGGTATCCGCCCGAGTCCCGGCGGACCGGAGGCCTCATGACTGAAATCGTCACGCCCGCTCAGACCGCGGCTCCGCAGGGCGTCGTCTTCGGCCGCCCGCTCCGCGTGCTCGCCTGGCTGTCGTTCGTGGCGGAGGTGCTCATCATCGGCACGGGAGGCGCGGTGCGCCTGACCGGGTCGGGACTGGGCTGCTCGGAATGGCCCCTCTGCACGCCGGAATCGCTGGTGCCCATCCTGGAGATCCAGGGGCTGCACGGCGCCATCGAGTTCGGCAACCGCATGATGACCGGCCTGGTCGGTCTACTCGCCCTCGCGGTGCTCATGCTCACCCTGCACGCCATCAGTGGTCGCCGTCTCGTCGTGCGCGCGGTGTGGTTCGCCGTCGGCGGAATCGTGCTGGCGATCGGCGTCTATGCGGCGGCCTCGGCGCTGCACCTGCCCGCCGCGGCGCTGATGTCCGCCGCGCTGCTGCTCGCCGTACTGCTCGGCGCGTTCGACTCGCTGCGCCAGACCGTGCGCCGGCGGGATCTCGCCGTGCTCGCCTGGGTCGTGCTGATCGGCGTCATGGCGCAGGCCGTCGTCGGCGGGTTCGCCGTGATCAGCGACCTGAACCCCTTCATCGTCGGCTTCCACTACGCGTCCTCGTTGACCCTCGTGTGCGTGACGGCGCTGTTCCTCGTGCGGTTGCGGATGCAGCCGGGTCGCCGCGTGTCGGCCGTCCCGGCCTGGTTCACGGTACTGACGCAGGTGACGGGGCTCGCCCTCGCGGTGACGATCCTGGTGGGCGTGCTCACCACCGGATCCGGCCCGCACTCCGGTGACGCGAGCATCAAGCGGGAGGGCTTCGACGCCACCATCCTGGCGCACGTGCACTCATGGCCCGGCTACATCCTCGCGGCGCTGGTGCTCGTCCTGGCCGTCTCCGCGTGGATGCTGCGCCTGCCTCCGCGCACCTGGCTGCTGGTCCTGATCGTCGCGATCCTGGTGCAGGTCGCCGTCGGCGTGGTGCAGGCGCGCACCGGACTGCCGGGGATCCTCGTGGGGATCCACATGGTCCTCGCCTCGCTCTCGGCCGCGGCCTACACGGTGATGGTCACCACGCTGAAGCGGCCCGCCGCCGAGGACTGACCGGGGCTCTCGCGCCACGACGGACGAACGCCCCGGCGAGGACCGGGGCGTTCGTCCGTGAGCCGCCCCGAGAGACCGGGCCGGCCGGAGTGATCAGAACGGCAGCAGCGGGTCGACCGCGACGGCCAGGAAGATCAGCGTGAGGTACGTGATCGATGCGTGGAACACGCGCATCGGACGCGCCTCATCACCATGCACCGCGCGGTTGTACAGACGGTGCGATTCGTAGATGAACCATCCGCCGAACACCAGAGACGAGACGATGTAGACCACGCCCATCTGGGCGACAGGAACGAGCAGCAGCGAGCAGGCGACAGTGGCCCAGGCGTACAGGATGACCTGCAGGCCGACCTGCGAAGCGGAGCGCGTGACACCCAGCATGGGCACGTCCACGTCGTCGTAGTCGTGCTTGTACTTCATCGACAGCGGCCAGTAATGCGGCGGCGTCCACAGGAAGACGAGCACGAAGAGCACCATAGGCGGCCAGGCCAGGGACCCGGTCACCGCTGTCCAGCCGATGAGCACCGGGAAGCAGCCGGCGATGCCGCCCCAGATGATGTTCTGCTCTGTACGGCGCTTGAGGATCATCGTGTAGATCACGACGTAGAAGAAGATGGCGATGGCGGACAGGGTCGCGGCCAGCCAGTTCGTGAACGCGAGCAGCCAGATCGTCGACACGACCGCGAGCACCCATGAGAAGACCAGGGCACCACGCGGCGACACCTCCCCCGTCACCAGAGGCCGGTTCTCCGTGCGCTTCATGTGCACGTCGATGTCGCGATCCAGGTACATGTTGAACGACGCCGCCGACGCGGCGCTCATCGCACCACCGAGCACCGTCGCGAGGACGAGCCACAGATCCGGCAGGCCGCCGTGCGCGAGGAACATCACCGGCACGGTGGAGACGAGCAGCAGCTCCATCACGCGGGGCTTGGTGAGGGCGAAATATCCGCGGATCTTCTGACCGAACGAGTACGTCGTCTCGGCGGCCTGCGATGTCGAAGAGATCGCGATCCCCTCCTTCTGAACGGATGTGGGCACTCCTCCCAGTCTAGAGCGTCCGGACCCCGGCCAGCGGACCGCGCGATCGACTCCCGCAACGGACCATCCCGGCATCGGAAATGCACCCCGTCACTGCGTGAAATCCACCCGCAGGACCTGTTTGCACGCGGGTATGCTGAGAACACTCGCGCGCCCGGGCGCTGTGCACTCATCTCCGTGACGACGCGGACCGCGCAGGAATACGGGCGCCTCCGCAGTTGTCAGAAGGAGTATGACCGTGGCAGAACTTCAGTGGGACGAGATCGACCGACGAGCGGTGGACACCGCCCGAATCCTGGCGGCCGATGCCGTTCAGAAGGTCGGCAACGGTCACCCCGGCACGGCGATGAGCCTCGCACCGCTGGCCTATCTGCTGTATCAGCGCGTGATGCGCCACGATCCCGCCGACACCGACTGGCTCGGCCGCGACCGCTTCATCCTGTCGGTCGGCCACTCCTCGCTCACCCAGTACGTCCAGCTCTATCTGGGCGGCTTCGGCCTCGAGCTCGGCGACCTCGAGGCGCTGCGCACCTGGGGCTCGCTCACGCCGGGCCACCCCGAGTACCACCACACCAAGGGGGTCGAGATCACCACCGGCCCGCTGGGACAGGGCCTCGCCTCATCCGTGGGCTTCGCCTACGCGGCGCGCTACGAGCGCGGCCTCTTCGATCCTGAGGCACCCGCCGGAGCCAGCCCCTTCGACCACCGCGTGTACGTGATCGCCGGCGACGGCGACCTGCAGGAGGGCGTCACCAGCGAGGCGTCCTCGCTGGCAGGGCACCAGCAGCTCGGCAACCTCATCGCCTTCTACGACTCCAACCAGATCTCGATCGAGGGCGACACGGATGTGGCGTTCACGGAGGACGTCCGCGCACGCTACGAGGCGTACGGCTGGCAGGTGCTCGAAGTCGATTGGCGTCGCACCGGCCAGTACGTCGAGGACATGCACGAGCTGGACGACGCGATCCGCCAGGCCCAGGCCGAGACGACCAAGCCCAGCCTGATCATCCTGAAGACGATCATCGGCTGGCCCGCACCGACCAAGTCGGGCACCGAATCGGTGCACGGCAGCGCACTGGGCGCCGAGGAGGTGGCCGCCACCAAGAAGGTGCTCGGCTTCGACCCCGAGAAGTCCTTCGTCGTCGAGGACGCCGTCATCGAGCACACCCGACAGCTCGGAGCCCGCGCACAGCAGGCGCGCGCCGAATGGCAGAAGGCATTCGACGAGTGGGCGTCTGCCAACCCGGAGCGCAAGAAGCTGCTGGACCGCCTCGAGGCGCACGCCCTGCCCGACGACATCGAGAACGCGCTCCCCGTCTTCGAGGGCGGCACGGAGGTGTCCACGCGCGCCGCATCCGGCAAGGTCCTCAACGCGCTCGCCGAGCAGCTTCCCGAGCTCTGGGGCGGCTCCGCCGACCTCGCCGGCTCGAACAACACCACCATCGCCGGCGCCCCCTCCTTCATCCCGGCCGAGTGGTCGACGCACGAATGGAAGGGCAGCCCGTACGGACGGGTGCTGCACTTCGGCATCCGCGAGCACGCCATGGGCGCGATCCTCAACGGCATCACGCTGCACGGACCGACACGCGCCTACGGGGGCACGTTCCTGATCTTCAGCGACTACATGCGTCCCGCCGTGCGCCTCGCCGCGCTGATGGACATCCCCAGCACGTTCGTCTGGACCCACGACTCCGTCGCCCTCGGCGAGGACGGTCCGACCCACCAGCCGATCGAGCAGCTGGCGTCGCTGCGCGCCATCCCGAACTTCACCGTCGTGCGTCCCGCGGATGCGAACGAGACGGCTGCCGCCTGGCTGGAGATCCTGCGCCGTCACGGCGGTCCGGTCGGCATCGCGCTGACCCGCCAGAACATCCCCGTGTTCGAGCGCGGCGAGGGCGAGGCGTCCGGAGACGTCCTCGCCTCCGCCTCCGCCACGGCGAAGGGCGCGTACGTCCTCGCCGAGGCGCCGAACGGCGAGCCGGACGTCATCCTGGTGGCCACCGGATCCGAGGTGCAGCTGGCCGTCGCCGCACGCGAGACGCTCGCTGCGGAGGGTGTGAACGCCCGTGTGGTGTCGGCTCCGTCGCTGGAGTGGTTCGCCGAGCAGGACGAGGCGTACCGCGAGTCGGTGCTGCCCAAGGCCGTCACGGCGCGCGTCTCGGTCGAGGCGGGCTCGGTGCTCAGCTGGCGCGGAATCGTCGGCGACCGGGGCCGGTCGGTCGGCATCGATCACTTCGGCGCCTCCGCCGACTACAAGACCCTGTTCCAGAAGTTCGGCATCACCGCCGAGGCCGTCGTCGAGGCGGCACGCGACAGCATCAAGGAGAACGCATGAGCACCCCCACCGAAGACCTCTCGGCCGCCGGCGTCAGCATCTGGCTCGACGACCTGTCCCGCACCCGCATCACCACGGGAAACCTCAAGCAGCTCATCGACTCGCGCAACGTCGTCGGGGTGACCACCAACCCGACCATCTTCGCCAACGCGATCACCAACCCCGATGACACGTCCTACGACGCGCAGGTGCAGGAGCTCGCCGCTTCCGGCGCCAGCGCGGAGGACGCCGTCTTCGCGGCGACCACGCAGGACGTGCGCGACGCCCTGGACGTGTTCCGCCCGGTGTGGGAGTCCTCGAACCATGTCGACGGCCGCGTCTCGATCGAGGTCTCGCCCGATCTCGCGCACGACACCGACGGCACGGTCGCTCAGGCCAAGGAGCTGTGGAAGCGCATCGACCGCGAGAACCTGCTCGTCAAGATCCCGGCGACCAAGGCCGGCCTTCCCGCCATCGCGCAGGCGATCGGCGCGGGCATCAGCGTCAACGTCACCCTGATCTTCAGCCTGGAGCGCTACGCGGGTGTCATCGACGCATACCTGACGGGTCTGGAGACGGCCAAGGCCGCCGGCATCGATCTGTCGACAATCCACTCGGTCGCCTCGTTCTTCGTGTCGCGCGTCGACACCGAGACCGACAAGCGTCTGGAGGCGATCGGCACCGAGGAGGCCAGGGCTCTCCGGAGCAAGGCGGGTCTGGCCAACGCCCGTCTGGCGTACGAGCTGTACGAGAAGTCGTTCGCCGGCGACCGCGCCAAGGCGCTGCTCGACGCCGGTGCGACCCTGCAGCGCCCGCTGTGGGCCTCGACCGGGGTCAAGGACCCGGCGCTGCCCGACACGCTTTACGTGACCGAGCTCGTCGCCCCGGGTGTCGTCAACACCATGCCCGAGAAGACGTTGGAAGCGACGTTCGATCACGGCGCGGTGACCGGCGACACCGTGACCGGCACCTACGACTCCGCCCGCGAGGTCTTCGAGGGCCTCAAGTCGGTCGGCGTGGACTTCGACGACGTCACCCAGGTGCTCGAGGACGAAGGGGTCTCGAAGTTCATCGACTCCTGGCACGATCTGCTGGCTCAGGTGACCAAGGGGCTGGAAGAAGCGCGATGACCGTCTCGGTGCACGTGGCGCACGAGGCCAGGACGGCGGTGGATGACACGGTCGCCCGCCTCGTCGCCGGACTCGTGGCGTCGCGTGTCACCGCAGGCGATCCCACCCTGTGGGGGGCGGACGCCGAGGCCGAGGCGTCCGTCCGCCTGGGATGGGTGGACGCGGTCTCCGTATCGCGACCCCTCGTCCCCCGGATCCTCGCGTTGCGCGACGAGCTGTCCGCCCGGGGCGTCGACCGGGTGGTGCTGTCCGGTATGGGCGGGTCCTCCCTCGCCCCCGAGGTGATCGCCAGGACGGTGGGCGTGGGCCTCACCATTCTGGACTCCACCTCACCCGCACAGGTGCTCTCCGCCCTCGACGGCGATCTCTCCCGCACCGTGCTGGTGGTGTCGTCCAAGTCCGGCACCACCATCGAGACGGATTCCCACCGCCGCGCGTTCGAAGCCGCGTTCAGCGATGTCGGCATCGACCCCGCGCAGCACATCGTCGTCGTCACCGATCCCGGCTCGCCCCTGGATGTCTCGGCGACGGAAGCCGGCTACCGGGTCTTCCACGCCGACCCGAACGTGGGAGGCCGCTTCTCCGCGCTAACCGCGTACGGCCTGGTGCCGGCCGGTCTGGCCGGCGTCGACATCGCCGAGCTCCTGGACGAGGCGGAGGCCTCGCTGCTGGAGTTCGCGATCGACTCCCCTGACAACCCCGCCCTGCGGCTCGCCGCGGCCATCGCGGGCTCGACGCCGCATCGCGACAAGGTGGGGCTCGTATCGGACGGCACCCACATCGAGGGCCTGCCCGACTGGATCGAGCAGCTGATCGCAGAGTCCACCGGCAAGCACGGCACCGGCCTGCTCCCCGTCGTGCTGCTTCCCGTCTCGCCCGAGCTCGACGCCCGGCCGTCCGATCTGCAGATCGTGCGTCTGGTCGAGGACGCCGGCGAATTCCATCTGCGCGATCGACACGCGGGCGAGGTCCTCGTCAGCGGCAGCCTCGGCGCGATGTTCCTGCTGTGGGAGCACGCGACGGCCGTCATCGGGCTTCTGCTCGGCATCAATCCGTTCGACCAGCCGGATGTCGAGGCCTCGAAGACCGCCGCGCGAGGGCTTCTCGACGCGCGCCCGGCCGTGCCGGATCCCGCCTTCGTGCAGGACGGCATCGAGGTGCGCGTCAACGATGCGGCGCTGGCCGCATCCGGATCGATCGAGGGCGTTCTCGACGCCCTCTGGGCTTCTCTGCCCGCCGACGGCTACGTCTCGATCCAGGCCTATGTCAATCGTCTCGAGCTGGGCCAGCTGCAGGGCATCCGCGAGATGGTCGCGGCGGATTCCGCTCGACCGACCACCTTCGGCTGGGGTCCTCGGTTCCTGCACTCCACCGGGCAGTTCCACAAGGGCGGCCCCGCGCAGGGCGTGTTCCTGCAGATCCTCGAGCGCACCGACGTCGACCTCGAGATCCCGGGCCGACCCTTCACGTTCGGACAGCTCATCCAGGCCCAGGCGGCAGGCGATGCCGCCGTCCTCGCCGACCACGGGCGTCCCGTCGTCTCACTGACCATCACGGATGCCGCCGAAGACGTCCTCACCCTGTTCACTGCTGCGCAGTGAACCATCCGGAAGATCTGGAGATATCCCCCTCGATGACTGCCCCGATCTCGCGCGGAAGAAACCCCCTCCGCGACCCCGATGACCGTCGTCTCAATCGCATCGCAGGTCCCAGCGCGCTGGTGATCTTCGGTGTGACCGGCGACCTGTCACGCAAGAAGCTGATGCCCGCCGTCTACGACCTCGCCAACCGCGGCCTGCTGCCGCCGGGGTTCGCCCTGGTGGGCTTCGCCCGCCGCGACTGGGAGGACCAGGACTTCGCCCAGGTCGTGTACGACGCGGTAAAGGAGCATGCCCGCACGGAGTTCCGTGAGGAGACCTGGCAGCAGCTGCTGCAGGGCATCCGCTTCGTGCAGGGCACGTTCGACGATCCCGAATCCTTCCGTCGCCTGCGCGAGACCGTCGAGAAGCTCGACGTCGAGCGGGGCACGATGGGCAATCACGCCTACTACCTGTCCATCCCGCCGAAGGCGTTCCCCCAGGTGGCGAAGCAGCTGCGCGAGTCCGGCCTGGTCGGCGAGCAGAGCGCGAAGGACCTGCACTGGCGCCGCGTGGTGATCGAGAAGCCCTTCGGCAGCGACCTCGAGTCGGCCAGGGCGCTGAACGAGGCACTGGAGTCCGCGTTCCCCACCGACTCGATCTTCCGCATCGACCACTACCTCGGCAAGGAGACGGTGCAGAACATCCTGGCGCTGCGCTTCGCCAATGAGCTGTACGAGCCGCTGTGGAACCGGAACTACGTCGACCACGTGCAGATCACGATGGCCGAGGACATCGGCGTGGGCGGCCGCGCCGGCTACTACGACGGCATCGGAGCGGCACGCGACGTCATCCAGAACCACCTGCTGCAGCTGCTGGCCCTGACCGCCATGGAGGAGCCGATCAGCATGTCGGCCGACCACCTGCGCGCCGAGAAGGAGAAGGTCCTCGAGGCCGTGCGCCTTCCCGAGGACATCTCTCTCGCCACGGCCCGCGGGCAGTACGCCGGCGGCTGGCAGGGCGGTGAGAAGGTGAACGGCTTCCTCGAAGAGGACGGCATGGCGCCGCAGTCGACCACCGAGACCTACGCCGCGATCAAGCTCGAGATCGACACCCGCCGCTGGGCCGGTGTCCCCTTCTACCTGCGCACCGGCAAGCGCCTGGGCCGTCGCGTGACGGAGATCGCCGTGGTCTTCAAGCGCGCGCCCGAACACCTGTTCGGCCGCGCGCAGACCTCCGAGCTGGGACAGAACGCCCTGGTCATCCGCGTGCAGCCCGACGAGGGCGTCACCATCCGGTTCGGCTCCAAGGTGCCGGGCAGCGGTGCGAACGTCCGCGACGTGACGATGGACTTCGGCTACGGCCACGCGTTCACGGAGGCCAGCCCCGAGGCGTACGAGCGTCTGATCCTCGACGTCCTGCTCGGCGATCCACCGCTGTTCCCCCGCCACGAGGAGGTGGAGCTGTCCTGGAAGATCCTCGATCCGGTCGAGGAGTACTGGGCCTCGCTGCACACCCCGTTGGAGCAGTATGCGCCCGGTTCCTGGGGTCCGGCCTCCGCCGATGCCCTGCTAGCCCGCGATGGACGAGTCTGGAGACGCCCGTGATCATCGATCTTCCCGACACCACAGTGAGCCAGGTGGCCAAGCAGTTGGTCAAGGTCCGCGAGGAGGGCGGCGCGGTCGCCCTCGGTCGTGTGCTCACGCTGCTGATCGTCGCCCGCAACGGTGTGGCCGAAGCCGCCATCGACGCGGCCAACGACGCCTCCCGCGAGCACCCGATGCGAGTCATCGTGCTGGTCTCGGGCGAGGGATCCGCCCACCTCGACGCGCAGATCCGCGTCGGCGGCGACGCCGGCGCCAGCGAGGTCGTGGTGCTGCACGCCTTCGGCGACGCGGCCAGCAACACCGAGAGCCTGGTGACAGGTCTTCTCCTGCCTGATGCCCCGGTCGTGGCATGGTGGCCGGACGAGGCGCCCACGGATGCCGCAGCATCGCCCCTCGGGCGCATCGCGCAGCGCCGCATCACGGACGCCGCGACCTCGCCGGACGTCCGCGACCGGCTCGCGCTGCTCGGCAAGACCCACGCCCCCGGCGACACCGACCTGGCGTGGACCCGCCTCACGCACTGGCGCGAGCAGCTGGCCGCGGTGCTCGATCAGCCCCCGTACGAGCGCGTGACCGCGGTCGAGGTGCGCGGCGCGGCGGCGTCGCCGTCGACCGCGCTGCTGGCGGCCTGGTTGCGGATGGCGCTGGACGTGCCGGTCAGCTGGTCCTATGAGGACCCGGAGCACTGGCAGGAGGGCATCAAGTCGGTGCGCCTGACACGCGCCAGCGGCGACATCTTGCTGGAGCGCCCGACGCCCGGGGTGGCGATCCTCACCCAGCCCGACCAGCCCGATCACGAGCTGCACCTGCCGAGGCGCACGCTGCGCGAGTGCCTGGCAGAGGAGCTGAGGCGCCTCGACGCGGACCTGCTGTACGGTCGTGTCATCACCGAGGGCTGGAGTCGTCTGGGCCCCGCTGACAAGGGAGCGTGAGCGCATGAAGGTGCAGGGATCGGTCAAGTCCGTCGTGGTCGAGCCGACAGCGGCGGCGCTGGCGGCGCGCGTCGCCGACCGGTTCCTCACCCGAGTGCGCGCGCGCACGCGGAACGGGCGCGTGGCGCACATCTGCCTGACCGGGGGCTCGATGGGCGGTGCCGTGCTGGCGGCCGCCGCCGAGGACGCCAGGACGGAGCAGATCGACTGGTCGCTCGTGCACTTCTGGTGGGGCGACGAGCGCTTCGTCGAGCGCGATGACCCCGACCGCAACTCGCTCCAGTCGCGACGCGCTTTCCTGGACAGGATCCCGGTGCCCGCCGAGAACGTCCACGAGGTGGCCGCCCCGTCCGACGGGCTGAGCCTGGACGAGGCTGCTGCGGCGTACGCCGCCGAGCTCGCACGTTTCGGCACGGACGACGAGCGGTGGCCGTCGTTCGCGGTGTGCTTCCTCGGTGTGGGGCCGGACGGTCACATCGCCTCGCTGTTCCCGGACCGCACGGAGGTGACGGTGACGGATGCCGCTGCCCTGCCGGTGCGCAACTCCCCCAAGCCTCCCGCGGAGCGGGTGACCCTCACCCGTCCGGTGCTGAATGCGTCCAAGCGGGTCTGGCTCGTGCTGACCGGTGCGGACAAGGCGTCGGCTCTCGGACTCGCGCTGGCGGGTGCCAGCTATGCCAGCGTGCCCGCTGCGGGTGCCAAGGGACGCCGACGCACGGTGTTCTTCGTCGATGAGGCGGCCGCGGCCGAGGTCGCGCCCGAGCTCATCGATCTCGACTACTGAGTCGGCGCGTCGCCCGCCTGGGTCCCTGGGCCTGTCGGAGGGCCACCCGAGCCACGCGGGGTCCCTGAGCCTGTCGAAGGGCCGCGCCCGTCGGGTGAGGAGCCGCTGCCCCGCCGTATCCCCAGCTCCTGACTGTCGCTGAGCACCTGGGGATGGTACCGGGCGAGGCCGAAGACGCCGAACACGGCGATCGCTCCTGCCACCGCGAACAGGACCAGCACCGGCACCGGTGCCGCATCCGCCTCACCGAGCACGAGAGCGCCGATCAGCACGGCGACGATCGGATCCACCACGGTCAGGCCCGCGATGACGAGGTCGGGCGGGCCGGAGCTGTACGCCGTCTGCACGAAATACGCGCCGACGGCGGCCGCGGCGATGAGGGCGATGACGCACACGACCGTGAGCCATTCGAAGTTGCCGGCCTGGATGCGGCTGATCACGGCCTTCGCCAGTGTGGCGACGAACCCGTACAGGATGCCGGCGCCGGTGACGTAGAAGAGTGCGCGCATGCGGCGCCGCAGAATCAGCCAGCACGTGCCGAGCGCGATGATGACCACCAGCAGCACCGCGAGGATGGTGAAGAGGTCCTCATCGCTGATCTCCCGCTCGACGGCGTACAGGGCGGCCAGCGCCACGAACAGGAAGATGCCACCCAGGCAGCTGCCGATGGCGATGAGCGATTTCTTCGTGGGGGTATGGCCCGAGACCCGGGCGTTGAGCAGGGTGGTGACGACGAGGGCGACGGCCCCCAGCGGCTGCACGACGATCAGTGGGGCGATCGCGATGGCGCTGAGCTGGCAGATGATGGCGAAGCCCAGCATGATCGTGCCGATGATCCATGAGGGACGGGACAGCAGGCTCTTCAGCTGAGCGCCGCTCAGGCCCGAGGCGCCTTCGACGCCGGTGAGCTTCTCCACCTTCTCCACGCCGCGATGCTGGTACTGCGCTCCCAGTGACATGAACACCGCGCCGGCGAGAGCCAGCGGGATTCCCAGCAGCAGAGCCGGGTTCTGGAAGACACCGATCAGCTGGTCGCTCACCCCGGTTGCCATTTCCGCCCCTTGCACCGTTTCACCCTACCCGGCGTGAGCGGCCCAGTAGGGTTATGGCGTGGCTGTTCTTCCGATCCGCATCATGGGCGACCCCGTTCTGCACTCCCCCGCAGCGGAGGTCGCGGAGATCACCGACGAGATCCGCGCGCTCGTCGCCGACATGTACGAGACGATGGATCTCGCGCCTGGCGTGGGGCTCGCCGCCCCGCAGGTGGGCGTGGCTCTGCGCATCTACGTGTACTCGTACGTGGACGACGAGGAGCAGCCGTGGCGCGGCGAGATCATCAACCCGACCCTGTGGATGGCACCGACCGAGCCGGGGGATCCCGACCCGGACGAGGAGTCGGAGGGATGTCTGTCCTTCCCCGGCGAACGGTTCCCGCTGCGCCGCTCGGATCGGGTGATGGTGACCGGCACCGACCTGGCGGGTGCGCCGGTGCGCATCGAAGTGGACGGCTGGCGCGCCCGGATCATGCAGCACGAGTACGACCACCTCGATGGCATCCTCTACGTCGACCGTCTCTCGGACGGCGACTGGAAGACCGCGCAGAAGATCGCCCGCAAACGCGGCTGGTCCCACGGCGGGTCGAGCTGGATGCCCGGTGTGGACGATCTGGAGGGATGATGAACGGGCCGATCCGCGTCGCGATCGCCGGCTACGGCAATCTCGGCCGAGGTGTGGAGCGATCCCTCGAGCGCAACCCGGACATGCACCTGGTGGGCGTGTTCTCCCGGCGCGATCCGCACACGATCACTCCCCTCCGCGCAGACACGGTCGTGCGACGCATCGACGACCTGCCGGCGATGCGCGAGGAGATCGACGTGCTGGTGCTGTGCGGCGGCTCCAAGAGCGACCTGCCCGTGCAGACGCCGTCTCTGGCATCCGAGTTCTCCGTCGTCGACAGCTTCGACACGCACGCCCGCATTCCGGAGCACTTCGCCGCCGTCGACGCCGCGGCGCGCGCGGGCGGAACGACCGCCATCATCTCCACCGGCTGGGATCCGGGCCTGTTCTCCCTGCAGCGCCTCTACGGCGAGGCGATACTGCCGCAGGGCGAGACGCACACGTTCTGGGGCCGCGGACTCAGCCAGGGGCATTCTGACGCCGTCAGACGCGTTCCCGGTGTCGCCGGGGGCGTCCAGTACACGATCCCCTCCGCAGATGCGGTCGCGCGCGTGCGCGCGGGGCAGCAGCCGTCGCTCAGCACCCGCGACAAGCACACCCGCGAATGCTTCGCGGTGCTCGAAGACGGCGCGGATGCGCAGGCGGTTCGCGACGCGATCGTCGGTATGCCGGACTACTTCGAGCCGTACGACACCACGGTGCACTTCATCACCGCCGAGGAACTCGTCCGTGATCACGCCGGCGCACCGCACGGCGGCTTCGTGATCCGCAGCGGCAGCACGTCGGCAGGGACGAGTCAGAGCGTGGAATTCCGTCTCGCGCTGGACTCGAACCCGGAGTTCACGGCGAGCGTGCTCGTCGCCTACGCGCGTGCAGCCGCACGGATGGCATCCGCCGGGGACCACGGCGCGAAGACACCGTTCGACGTGGCTCCCGGCCTGCTCTCGCCCAAGCCGGCCGAGCAGCTGCGCGCAGAGCTGCTCTGACGTCCGCCTCTCCCCCCCCCCCCCCCCCCGTCGACGCGACCGCCTCTCCCCCGACGACGAAACCCCGCCTCGAGGGCGGGGTTTCGTGGGGTTGGCTCCCCGGCTTGGACTCGAACCAAGAACCTGCCGGTTAACAGCCGGCTGCTCTGCCAATTGAGCTACCGAGGATCATGTTCCCCGCGGGCGGGCAACTCGTCTAGCGTAGCAAACTCCGCACCCTGCTTCGAACACGGAGGGAACCCCGGGCGTGGCGCGATCAGCGCGCGGCATCCGCCTCCGCGTTGGGCGCCCAGACGAGGTTCCGACCGATCCCCCTGGCGACCACATGCCCGCTGCGGAGCATCAGGGCCTCGGCGTCCAGCTCACGGATGAACGCCGCGTCGTTCGTGACCAGCAGAGCCGCCATCGACTGCTCGGTGCGGCGCCGGGTGATCGCCTCGAACACCACCGGACGGACCTCGAGATCGAGATTCGCGAGCGGCTCGTCCGCGATCAGCACACGCGGCTCCATCATGAACGCGCGGGCGATCGCGACACGCTGACGCATGCCCGCGCTGAGCTCGTATGGGAACTTCGCCGCCGCGCCGAGAGGCAGGTGCAGCTCGTCCAGCAGCGACGCCACCCTGATCGCGAGCGCCCTGCTGTTGACGCGCTTCTCGCGTGAGGTGATGGGCTCCGCGATGACCTCGCCGACGGTCAGTCGCGGGGGCAGGTTCGCTCCGGCACCCTGCGCCACGTAGCCGCTGAGAGCCGTCAGCATCCGGCGCCGGCGCCCGGGCCTGCGGATGTCGACACCGCAGACCTCCGCGCGGCCGCCCGCAACCTTCAGCGAGGAGTCGTGCACGCCCGCGAGAGCCGCCACGAGCGTCGACTTCCCGGATCCGGTCGCCCCGCCGACGCAGAGCAGCTCGCCGGGCCGCACCGAGAAGGTCACGCCGTCGATGGCCCGGGTCACGCCGCCGTGGCCGATGCGGTCGATCACCAGGTCGGAGCACTCGATCGCGATGTCGCTGGGGGCTGGCATGCCTCCATCCTGCCCGGAGTTCGCGGTCCCGTGGTCAGGACTCGACGAATCGCATCCGTTCCAGGTCGATGTCCCGCAGGCGCATCCGCAGCGCACGGCCGCCGTCGGAGTCGGCGGGGACCCGCTGAACGGCCCCGAGCAGCTCGTTCTTCTCGCGCTCGATCGTGCGCAGGATCAGACGTCGGCACAGGTCGGTGGCGGAGACCAGCGCTCGTTCCTCGTCCTTCGCGGGGAACGGCATCATCAGCAGTTCGCCCGCCAGAGCGCGGTACGGCTCGCGCACCGTGTCGGCCGCCGAAGTCGACCAGCCGACCCGCGTGCGGTCCTCGACGGAGGTCACGGACTCGCGCACCGCGTCCAGCGCCGGATGACGGAACGGCTCGGCCACGGCGCGCTCCAGCAGGGCCTGGTCGATGAGATGCCCGTACTGCAGGATGCCCATCAGGGCATCGCGCTCGATGGCGACGTCGGCGGTGCGGGGAAGATCGCTCAGTCGCACGCGCGTGGGCTGCGCCTCGGAGTCAGGAGTGGCCGAGTGCTGCGCAGGCCGTTGCGGTTCGCGCTCGGCGGCCGCGGCTCCCCGCGCTGCCCTCAGCACCTGCTGGTGCACGTCGGTCGGGTCCATCCCGAGACGGCGGGCCAGCACGCGCTCATAGCCGGGGCGCAGCAGCTCGTCACGGATCACCGCGACGATGGGCGCCGCGGCGCGCAGCGCGCCGACCTGCCCCTCGACCGTGGAGAGGTCGTAGCCGGCGAGTTTGCGGTCGATCGCGAACTCGAACATCGGAACCTTCGCGTCCATCAGTCCCCGCACGGCCGCGTCACCGCGCTGCAGGCGCAGATCGCACGGGTCCAGGCCATCGGGCGCCACCGCCACGAACGTCTGTGCGGTGAACCGGGAATCCTCCGAGAACGCGCGCAGCGCGGCCTTCTGACCCGCCTCATCGCCGTCGAAGGTGAAGACGATCTCCCCCGCCGCGGAGTCGTCGCCCATCACACGCCGCAGCACCTTGATGTGCTCGGTGCCGAAGGCCGTGCCACAGGTGGCGATGGCGGTGGTGACGCCGGCGAGGTGCGCGGCCATGACGTCGGTGTAGCCCTCCACGACGACCACGCGACGCGGGTCGCCGCGGGCGATGTCGCGCTTGGCGAGGTCCAAGCCGTACAGCACCTGGGCCTTCTTGTAGATCGGCGTCTCCGGGGTGTTCAGGTACTTGGGACCCTGATCGTCGTCGTACAGCTTGCGGGCGCCGAAGCCGATCGTCTGCCCGGTGACGTCGCGGATCGGCCAGACGACGCGTCCCCGGAACCGGTCGTACACGCCGCGCTGCCCGGTGGAGACGAGGCCGGCGCTGCTGAGCTCTTCCCGGGTGAAGCCCTGATCGCTCAGCGCGGTGAGCATCTTGTCCCACCCGCGGGGCGCGTAGCCCACACCGAAGTGCGCCGCCGACCCGGCGTCGAAACCGCGCTCGCCGAGGAAGCGGCGTGCGCTCTCGGCTTCGGGTGTCAGCAGCTGGCCGCGGAAGTACTCCGCCGCGGCGGTGTTGGCGGCGTACAGCCGGCTGCGTCCGCTGCTCTCGGGGGCCGCGCCGCCGTCCTCGTAGTGCAGGGCGTAGCCGACGCGCCCCGCCAGCCGTTCGACCGCCTCGGTGAAGCTGACGTGATCCATCTCGCGCAGGAAGGAGTACACGTCGCCGGAGGCACCGCATCCGAAACAGTGGTAGAACCCCACCTGCGGGCGCACGTGGAAGCTGGGGCTCTTCTCGTCGTGGAACGGGCACAGCCCCTTCAACGACCCGACGCCGGCGGATTTCAGCGCCACGCGCTCGCCGATGATGTCCGCGATGTTGGTGCGGGACTTCACCTCTTCGACGTCGGCCTGCAGGATGCGGGGCATCAGCGGACCTCTTCGACGGTCGCTCGTGGAGCGGGACGCCGGTGCACCACGGCCCGTGCGTGCCGCGGCGTCCAGATGCCGACCTCTGCCGGGTCGATCTCGCCGACCAGGCGGTTGTGCCAGTCGACGGCCGTCTGGTCGGTCAGGCTGGCGATCTGGTCCACGACGACGCGAGCCCGCTCGGCATCCGTCGTCGCGGCGAGGAAGTCCGCGGCGAACGCCGGCTCGAGCACGTCGGCGCCTGCCGACCACAGCGCATCGGTGGACCACAGCGCATCTGCAAGTCGGCCCAGCACGCGACGCTGCTCCTTGTAGACGCCCTTGCGCGCGTCGATGGTGACGATCGCCTGCCCCATGATGCCCTTGAGCACGGCGATCTCGGTCTCCACGACGCGCGGAACCACGACGTGTCCGCTGTAGCGGGCGATCGAGGGGCCGGGGTGCGCCTCTCGGGTCGCGGCCACCGCCGCGCGCGCGAAGCGACCGATGAGGTCGCTCGTGAGGTTCTTCAGACGGGCGAGGTCGCGCCGCGATCGGTCGAAGGTGCTCAGCCACATCGGCTGCCGCGCCAGCCGGTACAGGGCGTCGGCGAGCTCCTCGCGGGTGTAGTCGTAGCCGACCCACTGCTGGATCCGGTCGATCAGCGCGTCATGCTCGACGGGATCGGAGAGCTGGGCGACGTCCAGGTAGCCGTTCAGGATGGCGTCCTCGAAGTCGTGCACGGAATAGCCGATGTCATCGGAGAGGTCCATGATCTCGGCCTCGATGCAGCGCATCCGTCCCGGCGCGCCGTCGCGCATCCAGCGGAAGACCGGTTCGTCCTCGGGGTACACGCCGAACTTCAGACGACCGCCGGGGTCCGGCATCGGGTTGTCGATCGTCCAGGGGTACTTGCAGGCCGCGTCGAGGCTCGCCCTGGTCAGGTTCAGGCCGACGGAGTGACCGTCGTCGTCCATCACCTTCGTCTCCAGACGGGTGAGGATGCGCAGGGACTGCGCGTTGCCCTCGAAGCCGCCGATGTCGGCTGACCAGTCGTTGAGGGCGCGCTCCCCGTTGTGCCCGAAGGGCGGGTGCCCGAGGTCATGACTGAGGCAGGCCGTGTCGACGACGTCCTCGGACACGCCCAGCGCGCTGGCCAGCTCACGTCCGACCTGAGCGACCTCCAGCGAGTGCGTGAGACGGTTGCGGGCGAAGTCGGCCGTGCTGGCGGGGCTGAGGACCTGCGTCTTCGCTGCGAGACGGCGCAGCGCCGCGGAGTGCAGCACGCGGGCGCGGTCACGGGAGAAATCGTTGCGCTCCGACCTGTGCGTCTCGGAGAAGAACCGCTCGGCGTCGTGCGCGCCGTAACCCGGCGTCCCTGCATCCGCCACCGGGTCAACCACCACTGTTCTCGACCTCCGCACCGCGCATCATGTCGCCGACGCCCGCACCGATGTCCCGTGAGTCCAGCCAGCCCTCCGGCAGTGCCGTGCGCTTGGGAGAGCCCGCACGACCGCGCTGGCCCTCGGCGCCGACGCCGGGATACGGTGCGTCGCCCAACGTGCCGAGCAGATCGTCGATCTCCTGCAGGCTGGACGCCCTGGCCAGAGCCGCCCGCACCTCTCCGCCGACGGGATAGCCCTTGAAGTACCAGGCGACATGCTTGCGCACGTCCTTGCATCCGCGGTCCTCGTCCTCGAAGAACTCCACGAGCAGCTCCGCATGCCGGCGGAACGCCTGCGCCACGAACTGCAGCGTGGCGTCGACCTTCGGCCGCCGGGTCGCGGTCCCCGGGCCCGTCGATGGGCCCAGAGCATCCGAGAGTTCGCCGAACAGCCACGGGCGCCCCAGGCATCCGCGGCCCACCACGACCCCGTCGGCGCCGGTCTCCGACATCATCCGCACGGCGTCGTCCGCCGACCAGATGTCGCCGTTGCCCAGCACGGGGATGCTGGTGACGGCCTGCTTCAGCTCGCCGATCGCACTCCAGTCCGCGTGTCCGGAGTAGTACTGGGAGGCGGTGCGCGCGTGCAGCGCGACGGCCGCGGCCCCGGCGTCCTCCGCGGCACGGCCGGCGTCGAGGTAGGTGAGGTGGTCGTCGTTGATGCCCTTGCGCATCTTGACGGTCAGGGGCACCTCTCCTGCCGCCTTGACGGCGCGGTCGACGATGTCGGCGAAGAGGCCGATCTTCCACGGCAGCGCTGCCCCCCCGCCCTTGCGCGTCACCTTGGGCACCGGACACCCGAAGTTCAGGTCGATGTGGTCGGCGCGGTCCTCGGAGACGATGATGCGCACGGCCTCGGCGATCGTGGCCGGGTCCACGCCGTACAGCTGGATCGAGCGGAGCGTCTCGCTCTCGTGGTGCTGGATGAGGCGCATCGTGATGGCGTTGCGCTCGACCAGAGCCCGCGACGTGATCATCTCGCTGACGTAGAGACCCGCCCCGTACTCGCGGCACAGTCTCCGGAACGCCGTGTTCGTGATTCCCGCCATGGGGGCGAGGACGACGGGCACGTCGAGGTCGATCGGGCCGATGCGCAGGGCGGGAGCGGAGGTGGTGGCGAGAGTCATATCCCTTCCATTCTCCCAGACCTCGGCCTCGGCTGGACCCGGCGGAATTAGGCTGTGGACATGACCGACGCGACCATCCGCCAGATCCCGTTCTCCGACGCCGAAGGCTCGACGAAGACACTCGATGACTACGGCTCCGGCGTGGTCCTGGTGGTCAATGTCGCCTCGAAGTGCGGCCTGACCCCCCAGTACGAACAGCTGGAGCAGCTGCAGCGCACCTATGCCGATCGTGGGTTCACCGTCCTCGGGTTCCCGTGCAACCAGTTCATGGGCCAGGAGCCGGGTTCGATCGAGCAGATCCTGGAGTTCTGCTCCACGACCTACGGTGTCAGCTTCCCGGTGAACGACAAGGTCAAGGTCAACGGACGCGGCGCTCACGAGCTCTACAAGGCCCTCAAGCAGACGGCAGACGCGAGGGGCAAGGGCGGCCGGGTGGAGTGGAACTTCGAGAAGTTCCTCGTCGGCCGGGACGGCTCCGTGCAGCGGTTCCGTCCCAAGCAGTTGCCGGACTCGCCCGAGATCGTCTCCGCGATCGAGGAGGCGCTCGCCGCGTGAGTCCGGCTCGGCGGATCTCATCCGCCGAGCCGCCGGTGAGGGCGAGCGTCAGCCCGCCGTCACATCCCGTTCCTCGGCAGTCGTCTCGGCGTTCTTCTCCGCCCAGACGTCGCGGATGACGTTCTCGAACGCGGCCGGCGGCTGGGCGCCGCTGATGCCGTACTGACCGTCGATCACGAAGAACGGCACGCCCTGGATGCCATAGGCGCGCGCCTGCGCCTGATCCTGCCGAACGTCGGGAAGGTGCTTGGCCGACTCGAGCGCCTCCCGCGCGGCCTCGGCGTCCAACCCGACCTCGACGGCGAGCTCCACCAGATCGTCGACCCGGCCGACATGCTTGCCCTCGGTGAAGTACGCGGACATCAGCCGCTCCTCCATCTCGTGCTGAAGCCCCTGCTCCTTGGCGTGGTGCAGCAGCTCGTGCGCCTTCACCGTGTTCGTGTGCTTGAGCCGGTCGAAGCGGTACTCCAGACCGGCGTTCCTGGCGACGTTCGTGACGTTGTCCAGCATCTCCACGACCTGCTCGCGCGGCAGGCCCTTGTGACCGGACAGGAAGTCGATCTCGTCGCCGTCGAAGTCCACCGGGGTGTCGGGTGAGAGCTCGAACGAGTGGAAGGTGACGGTCACCTGCGGCGCGTCCTCGTCACCGGCGACAGCAGCCAGTCCCGTCTCGAGATTGCGCTTGCCGATGTAGCACCACGGGCAGGCGATGTCGGACCAGATGTCTATCGAGATGGGTTCGCTCACAACCGATGCAACCGCACGACCCCCTCGGTCTATTCCGCGGCATCCCGAGCGCCGGCTCGCCAGCAGCCTGAGACCGCCCGATCAGCCGACGAGGGCACGATCTGCGGACGGATACGCGACATGTGTCAGCGGATCGGGACGACCTCCGCAGATCGGGCGGCCGCCGCCGTCCGCAGATCGGGCGCCGCCGCCTCACGCAGATCGGGCGCCGTGGATCAGGAGGACTCGACCGGTGCGTCCACGGCGCCGCCGAAGCGGCGGTCCCTCGACAGGTAGATCCCGATCGCGCGCCACAGCTCCTCCCGCGAGAAATCGGGCCACAGGGTGTCGAGGAAGACCATCTCCGCGTAGGCCGACTGCCAGAGCAGGAAGTTGGATGTGCGCTGTTCGCCCGAGCTGCGCAGGAACAGGTCCACGTCCGGCATCTCCGGGACATAGAGGTGCTTGCGGATCTGCTTCTCCGTGATGGCGCTCGGCTTGATCCGGCCGGACCTGACGTCCTCGGCGAGAGCGCGCATGGCATCCACCAGCTCGATCCGGCCGCCGTAGTTCACGCACATGGTCAGCGTCAGCACGTCGTTGTCGCGGGTGAGCTCCTCGGCGAACCGCAGCTCCTTGACCACCGAGCCCCACAGCCGCGGTCTGCGTCCTGCCCACCGCACCCGGACACCCCACTCGTTGAGCTGGTCGCGGCGACGATGCAGCACATCGCGGTTGTAGCCCATCAGGAAGCGGACCTCCTCCGGGGACCGCGCCCAGTTCTCCGTCGAGAACGCATAGACGGACAGGTGCCTCACGCCGGCCTGGATGGCGCCCGCCACGACGTCGAGCAGAACCTCCTCGCCGGCCTTGTGGCCCTGGATGCGGGTCAGCCCCCGCCGGTTCGCCCAGCGCCCGTTGCCGTCCATGACGATCGCGACATGTTTCGGAACGGCCGGGAACTCCGGCGGGTGAGAGCCCGTCCAGTCCAGCGGGCGGAACGGCACCGCGTCCTTGTGCGTATAGGGCTTCGGGGTCACGGGGATCCTCGTCGTGGGAAGGGAGCGAGTCGCTCGGGTGCGACCACGTGCTCGAGAGAGCGGATGCCGCGCTCCAGGTGCCACTGCGCGTAGGCAGCGACCGTACCGGAGGCCGCGGCCAGATCGCCCGGCGCCGCCGCGTCGACCGATTCCCAGTCGCCGCGCATCAGTGCGCGCAGCAGGCCGAGCGTCGACGCGGAGATACGCGGGCTGCCGGCCGGCGCGCAGTCCGGGCACACCGCCCCGCCCAGCTGCGCGCCGAAGTGCAGGTGCGGACCCGCCGCGCCGCAGCGAGCACAGTCGTCGAGTGCCGGCGCCCAGCCGGAGAGCGCCATCACTCGGAGCAGGTAGGAGTTCAGGATGCTGCGCGCGGCGTGCTCGCCGCGGGACAGCGAGCGCAGGCCACCGACCAACAGCAGGTACTGATCGGGTGTGGCCTCGGACTCGTTGAGTCGGTCGGCGGTCTCGACCATGGCACTGGCCGCCGTGAACCGCTCGTAGTCCGCAGCGATCTCAGCACCGTAGGTGCCCAGCGATTCCGCCTGCTGCACGATGTCGAGCGAGCGTCCCTGGTACAGCTGCACGTCCGCCACCATGAACGGCTCGAGCCGCGATCCGAACTTCGACGATGTGCGGCGCACGCCCTTCGCCACGGCACGGATCTTGCCGTTGCGGCGCGAGAGCATGGTGACGATCCGATCGGCCTCACCCAGTTTGTGAGTGCGCAGGATCACCGCTTCGTCTCGATAGGTGGGCACTCATCGATTATCCCCCGCCCATGCCGGTCCGGCCGCAGGCCCGACCGTCGCGGCGTCGATCCCGATCCGCCCGGACCGGGATCGACGCCGCAGCGTCAGGCCTCGACCAGCTCCGAGGCGCGCGAGCGGATCGATCGGTTCACGCACGACACGATCGCCTTGAGGGATGCGGTCGAGATGTCGCCGTCGATCCCCACGCCCCACAGACGGTGGTCGTCCACCTGCAGCTCGACGTAGGCCGCCGCCTGGGCGTCGCCTCCGCTGGACATGGTGTGCTCGACGTAGTCGTACAGCGAGACGGCGAAACCGCGCTCGCGCAGGATCTCGATGAACGCTGCGATGGGCCCGTTGCCGGTGCCCGCCGTCGCCACCCGCTCGTCGCCGTCGCGCAGCACGACATCCAGCGAGACCTCGCCGGTCATGTCGCTGCGCGTCTGCGTGCCGAGCAGCTCGAAGCGGCCCCACTTGGCGTCGTCGTCATCGGCGGGCAGATACTCGTCGTTGAAGATCGACCAGATCTGGTCGCTCGTGACCTCGCCGCCCTCGGCATCCGTCTTCGCCTGCACGACGCCCGAGAACTCGATCTGCAGCTTGCGGGGCAGATCCAGCGCGTGGTCCGTCTTCAGCAGGTAGGCGACGCCGCCCTTGCCGGACTGCGAGTTCACGCGGATGACCGCCTCGTACGAACGGCCCAGATCCTTCGGGTCGACCGGCAGGTACGGCACGGCCCATTCGATGTCGTCGACCGTCACGCCCTGCGCCTCGGCCTTGGCCGCCATCGATTCGAAGCCCTTCTTGATGGCGTCCTGGTGCGACCCGCTGAATGCGGTGAACACGAGGTCGCCGACCCACGGGTGCCTCTCGGGGATCGGCAGCTGGTTGCAGTACTCGACGGTGCGCTTGACCTGATCGATGTCGCTGAAGTCGATCTGCGGGTCGATGCCCTGCGTGAACATGTTGATGCCCAGGGCGACCAGGTCGACGTTGCCGGTGCGCTCGCCGTTGCCGAACAGGCATCCTTCGATGCGATCGGCGCCCGCCAGGTAGCCCAGTTCGGCGGCGGCGACCGCCGTCCCGCGGTCGTTGTGCGGGTGCAGCGACAGGATCACGTTCTCGCGGTGTGCGAGGCGCCGGCTCATCCACTCGATCGAGTCCGCGTAGACGTTGGGGGTCGCCATCTCCACGGTGGCCGGCAGGTTGATGATCACCTTGCGGTCTGGGGTGGGCTCCAACACCTCGATCACCGCGTTGCACACCTCGACCGCGTACTCCAGCTCGGTGCCGGTGTAGCTCTCCGGCGAGTACTCGTAGTAGACCTCGGTGTCCGGGATCCGCTTCTCGAACTCACGGCAGAGACGGGCGCCCTCCAGGGCGATCTGCTTGACGCCCTCGCGGTCCGAGCGGAACACCACCTCGCGCTGCAGCACGCTGGTGGAGTTGTAGAAGTGCACGATGGCCTGCTTGGCGCCGGAGATGGCCTCGTAGGTGCGCTCGATGAGGTGCTCGCGACACTGGGTCAGCACCTGGATGGTGACGTCGTCCGGAATCAGGTTCTCCTCGATGAGCTGACGCACGAAGTCGAAGTCGGTCTGGCTCGCCGACGGGAACCCCACCTCGATCTCCTTGTAGCCCATGCTGACGAGCAGTTCGAACATCACCCGCTTGCGCTCGGGCGACATCGGGTCGATGAGGGCCTGGTTTCCGTCGCGCAGGTCGACCGCGCACCAGCGCGGCGCCTGGGTGATCCGCTTCGAGGGCCAGGTGCGGTCGGGCAGGTCGACGGCGATCTGCTCGTGGAAGGGGCGATACTTGTGCACCGGCATCGCCGACGGCTTCTGGGTGTTCTTCATGATGGGGGCTTCTCTTCGTCAGGAAATGTGCTCAGGCCAACACGAGCGCCGCGACGAGAAGGCCCGAAGTTCAGGACTCGTCACGGCAGCTAAGAAGAAGCAGACCGCCCAGAGGCATGCCCAAATGCTAACACCCTGCTTGGCACATTGCTCGCGCGATGCCGTCGCGGCCGGTCAGGGGATCAGCGCGATCTTGCCGCCGGGATGCCCGGATGCCGAGAGCGCCAGCGCCTGGGGCGCCTGATCGAGCGGGAATTCGCGGGCCACGGGCACGAGGAGATCGCCGCGTTCGGCCAGCTCGACCAGATGCTCGCGGATGCCGTCGCGGAAGTCTGCGCTGGCCGGCATCGAGCCGGCGATCGCGTGGAAGCCGTGCTCGGCAGCGGCTGCGGGTGCGGCGATGGTCACGATGCGCGACGGGTCGTCCACGAGTTCCCGGGAGACGGTCACCGCTTCGTCGGTGCCGACGGCGTCCAGCGCGGCATCGACATGCCCCGAGCCGGCCGCGTCGAGCGCCGCCGCGATGCGCTCCCGCAGTCCGTCGCCGTACTCCACCGGGATGCCGCCGAAGCGGCGCACCTCGTCGAATCGCTCCGGCGAGGCGGTGCCGATCACCCGGATGCCGCGCAGAGCCGCCTGCTGCAGCACGCTGACACCCACCGCACCGGATGCCCCGTGCAGCAGCAGGGTGTCCCCCGGCTGCGCACGCACGACCTCAAGCATCTCCGCCGCGGTGGTGCCGGCCAGCAGGAGGTTCGCGGCCTCGGGATGGCTGAGGGCGGCGGGCTTGCGCAGCACCTTCTGCGCCGGCACGGTGATCTCGGTCGCATAACCGCCGCGCACCCGGAAGGCGATGACCTCGTCGCCGACGACTGCCGGACCGGTGACGATCTCGGTGTCCGGCCCGATCGCCGTGAGCATCCCCGAGATCTCGTACCCGATCGGCACGGGCATCTCGATGCCGGGGCGCGGTCGGGCGACGTGCTTGGCATCCGCGGGGTTCACGCCGGCCGCCAGCACGCGGATCGTGACCTCGCCGGGGCCGGGCGTCGGCACGTCGTACTCCTCGAAGCGCCAGGTGTCGGGCGAGCCGAAGTCCGGTGCGATCCAGTGCAGTGCCATCTCAGCCTCGTCCGCCTCTCAGAATCCCAGGCGCCCCAGCTGCTTGGGATCGCGCTGCCACTCCCTGGCGACCTTCACATGCAGCTTGAGGAACACGCGGGTGCCGAGCAGTCTCTCGATGTCCGCGCGGGCGACGGCGCCGACGTCCCGCAGCCGCGAGCCCTTGTGCCCGATGATGATGGCCTTCTGGCTGTCGCGCTCGACGACGATCGAGGCGTACACGTCGGTGAGGTCGCTGTTCTCGCGCGGTGCGATGTCGTCCACGACGACGGCGATGGAGTGCGGCAGCTCGTCGCGCACACCCTCCAGAGACGCTTCGCGGATGATCTCCGCGATGCGGTCCTCCTCGGACTCGTCGGTGACGATGCCGTCCTCGTACAGTCGAGGCCCGCGCGGCATCAGCTTGAGCATCTCGTCGGCGAGCACGTCCAGCTGATCGCTTCCGACGGCGGAGAGCGGAATGACCGCGGCCCAGTCCTCCCGCAGCGAGTCGACCTCCATGAGGCGCTCGATGATGTCGTCCTTGTCGGCGGCATCCGTCTTGGTGACGATCGCGATCTTCTTGGCCCGCGAGTAGCCATCCAGGGAGGCGGCGATCCTGCGGTCGCCCGGGCCCACCTTCTCGGTGGCGGGCACGCAGAAGCCGATCACGTCGACATCCCCGAGAACCTGTTCCACCAGGTCGTTGAGGCGCTCTCCGAGCAGGGTGCGAGGGCGGTGGATGCCGGGTGTGTCGACGATCACCAGCTGCCCGTCGGGGCGGTTCAGGATGCCCCGGATGGCGCGTCGGGTGGTCTGCGGCTTCTCGCTGGTGATCGCGATCTTCTCGCCCACCAGAGCGTTCGTCAGCGTCGACTTGCCCACGTTCGGCCGGCCCACGAACGTCACGAACCCGCTGCGCGTCTGCGCGCCGCCGGTCGCCTGCTCGCTGCCGTCGCCGTGCGCGGTCTCGTCCCTGTGCTCAGTCATCCCGCTGTCCTCCGTCACGATCGCCGTCCCCATCATGCCCCTCGGGAGCCCGCTCCACGAACACCGTCGCGATGCCGCGGCCTCGGCCGCGCGACGCTCCCCCGGTGAGCACGAGTCCCTGCACGGTGGCCGTCGCGCCCGGTTGGGGGATCCGTCCGAGTTCCTTGCCGAGCAGTCCCCCGATGGAGTCGACGTCCTCGTCCTCGACTTCCAGCCCGAACAGGTCGCCCACGTCCTCGAGCGGCATCCGGGAGTTCACCCGATAGCGCCCCACCCCCAGTTCGACCACTTCGGCGGGACCGCGGTCGTACTCGTCGGCGATCTCGCCCACCAGCTCCTCGATCAGGTCCTCCAGCGTGATCAGGCCGGAGATGCCGCCGTGCTCGTCGATCACGATGCACACGTGCACGGCGTCGCGCTTCATCTGCTGCAGCAGCGTCTCGGCGCGCATCGATTCGGGCACGAAGATCGCCGGCCGGGCGATCGGCCTGACCGGAGCCCCCCGCCACGAGCTCTCGTCCCGGTAGGCGAACTGCACGAGGTCCTTGAGATAGAGCACTCCGACGATGTCATCCGCGTCGTCGTCGACCACCGGCATGCGGGACACGCCGCTGCGCAGGAACAGGTCCATCGCCTCGGTGGTCGTGGCGGCGGCGTCCACGGTCAGGATCTCCGTGCGCGGCACCATGACGGCCCGCACGAACTGGTCGGTGAAATCGAAGACGGAGTGGATGAGATCACGGTCGTCCTCCTCGATGAGGTCATGCGACGCGGCCTCGTCGACCATGCTCAGCAGTTGCTCCTCGGATGCGAAGCTGCTGCGCCCGCCTCCGGGGGTCACCCGGCGCCCGGCGCGGACCAGCGCCTGCGCGAGCGGGCCGAGCAGGATGCGCACACCACGGACCGTGGGAGCCCAGGCCCGCAGGATGCCGGCGGCGTGCAGGCGGCCGTAGGAGCGCGGGCTGGCGCCCACGAGCACGAACGTGATGCCGGTCATCAGCACCACGGCGGCGAGCATGGCCCACCAGATGCTGGGCAGGAGCGAATCCAGCGCGACGGTGACGAGCACGGCGGCGGTGGTCTCCGACAGCACGCGCATGAAGGCGACGGCGTTGACGTGCGGGTCGGGGTCGGCCGCGATACGGCGCAGCGCCGACGCGCCGCGACCGGTCTCGGCGAGCTCCTCCAGGTCGGAGGTGGAACTGACCGAGAACGCGGCGTCGACCGCAGCCATCACGCCGCCGAAGGCGACCATGAGCACCGCGACGGCGAGGAGTGCTACCGGTGTCATCGGTGCCGTTCGGAACGCGCGAAGCCGTCGATGAGGGTCTTCTGCAGCCCGAACATCTCACGCTCGTCGTCGGGCTCGGCGTGGTCGAAGCCCAGCAGGTGGAGCAGCCCGTGCGTGGTGAGCAGGATCAGCTCGTCCATCAGCGTATGACCGGCCGCCTGGGCCTGCGCTTCCGCCACCTGCGGGCACAGCACGATATCGCCCAGCAGCCCGGGCGGGGTCGGTCGATCCGGGCTGCCCGGCCGCAGCTCGTCCATGGGGAAGCTGAGCACGTCGGTGGGACCGGGCTCGTCCATCCACTGCACGTGCAGCGACTCCATGGCACCCTCGTCCACCAGCACGATCGCCACTTCGGCGTCGGGGCTGACGTGGAGCTGCGCGAGATTGAAGTCCGTGAGTCGCTGCAGGACGGTCTCGTCGATCTCGATCGCCGACTCGTTGTTGATCTCGATCATTCCAGGCCCCGTCTCGGCTTCCGGTCTCTCGGGTTCGGGCGCGTGCCCGCTCGCCGCTCGGCGCGGTTCGCGAACTCGTGCGCCTGCTCGCGTTCGACGCGCGCGGCGGTGCGTCGCTCGTCGTACTCGCTGTAGGCGTCGACGATCCGGCCCACGAGCGAGTGGCGCACGATGTCGTCGCTGGTGAGGCGTGAGAAGTGGATGTCCTCGATGTCGCTCAGCACCCGTGTCACCAGACGCAGCCCCGACGCGGCCTGCGGCAGATCGACCTGCGTGATGTCGCCGGTGACGACCATCCGCGTGCCGAAGCCGAGGCGCGTGAGGAACATCTTCATCTGCTCGGGGGTGGTGTTCTGCGCCTCGTCGAGCACGACGAACGAGTCGTTCAGGGTGCGACCCCGCATGTACGCCAACGGCGCCACCTCGATGGTGCCGGTCGCCATCAGGCGCGGCACGACCTCGGGGTCCATCATCTCGTTCAGCGCGTCGTAGAGCGGGCGCAGGTACGGATCGATCTTGTCGGTCAGCGAGCCGGGCAGAAAGCCCAGCCGCTCCCCCGCCTCGACCGCCGGACGCGTCAGGATGATGCGCTGCACCTCTTTCCGCTGCAGCGCCTGCACGGCCTTGGCCATCGCGAGGTAGGTCTTCCCGGTGCCGGCAGGGCCGATGCCGAACACGATCGTGTTCTCCTCGATCGCGTCGACGTACTCCTTCTGCCCGAGGGTCTTCGGCCGGATCACCCGACCCCGTGTCGTCAGGATCGCCTCGCCGAGCACCTCGCTGGGACGCGGGCCCTCCTCCCGCCGCAGGATGCGGGCGGAGTGCTCCACGTCGCTGGGCAGCAGGTCGTGTCCGGAGCGCGTCATCTCCAGCAGCTCCTCCACCAGCTTCTTGGCGTCCTCGACGTCGGATGCCGAGCCGCCCAGATTGATCTCGTTCCCTCGGACCATCACCTGGACGCGTGGATGCTGCTTCTCGAGCATGCGCAGCAGACGGTCCTGCGGGCCCAGCAGCTGCACCATGGCGACGCCGTCGGCGTAGATGCGCTCGGTTCGCTCCGGCTGGGCGGGGAAATGCGCGGCCCCGTCGTCGGAGGATGGTGCGGTGTCAGAAGCCAACGAGCTTGCCCTTCTCGATGTCGGCGAGCACGTGCGCGTGCACGTGGAAGACGGACTGTGCGGCGCTGGCGCCCTTGTTGAAGATGAGCCGGTACTCGCCGTTCGCGTGCTCGGTCGCGAGCTGCTGGGCGACGGTGACCACCTCGGCCAGCAGACCGGGGTCTCCTGCGGCCAGCTCGGTGACGTCGCGGTACTGCTCGGTCTTGGGGATGACGAGAAGGTGCACGGGCGCCTGCGGATCGATGTCCCGGATGGCGAAGACCCGCTCGGTCTCCGCGACGAGCTCGCCGGGGATCTCCCCGTTCCGGATGCGGGTGAAGATGGAGGGCTCTGTCATGGATTCAGCTTATCCGGGTCCGTGAGCCTGTCGGCGGGTCCCTGGGCCGTCGAACGGTCCCTGGGCCTGTCGAAGGGTCACCAGCGGCCGAGGATGCCGGAGAGCACCGCGATCGCCGCGGGACCCGCGGTCGACGTGCGCAGCACGGTGTCTCCGAGCTTGACCCGCTCGCCGCCCGACGCCTCCAGCCGCTCCAGCTCCTCCGGGGCGATGCCGCCTTCGGGGCCCACCACCAGGAGGATGTCGCGCCCGTCCGGCACGACGGCGGACAGCCGCGTGGGAGCCCACGGATCGAGCACCAGCATCCTGGCATCCGCAGCACGCACCGCCAGCTGCGCGGTCGTCTCCACCGCGGTGACGTCGGGAACCCAGGCGCGGTGGGCCTGCTTCGCCGCCTCGCGGACGATGTTCGCCCAGCGCTCACGTCCCTTCGCTGCCTTCGGGCCCTCCCAGCGCGAGACGCTGCGAGCGGCCTGCCACGGGATGACCTGGTCGACGCCGAGCTCGCATGCGGCCTGCACCGCGAGTTCATCGCGATCGCCTTTCGCCAGCGCCTGCGCGAGCACGAGACGGGACTCGGGGACCTCCTGGGTGCTGCGCGAGCCGACCCGCACCGTCACCCGCGACGCGGAGACGTCGTCGACCGTCCCCTCCAGCCACGTGCCCTTCCCGTCGCCGAGCGTGATGGTCTCCCCCACCCGGACCCGGCGCACGACCGACGCGTGCTTGGCTTCGGTGCCGGTCAGGGAGATGAGGTCGCCGATCGCGGCGTCCGCGCAGTCGGGAACGATGAAGTGCAGGGCCATGTCGGCTCCGATCGGGGTCCGGCGGTCAGTGAGCTCAGTGGCTGCGGAAGCGATCGCGCAGTTTCGAGAACAGGCCCTGCTGGAACTGGGACAGTCTGGGCTCCGGCGCCTTGGTCTTCTTCGCGAACTCCTCGATCAGCTTGCGCTGCGCGGAATCCAGCCGGGTCGGGGTCAGCACCTGCACGCCCACGCGGAGGTCGCCGCGCTGGCTGCCGCGCAGCGGCGTGATCCCGCGGCCGCTGATCGTCAGCACGTCACCGGACTGCACTCCCGTGCGCACTTCGAGATCGACCGGCCCGTCCAGACCCTCGATGGTCGTCGTGGTGCCGAGGATCGCATCCGTCATGGACACCTCGAGGGTGGCCAGCAGGTCGTCGCCCTCCCGGCTGAACACCGGATGCGGGGCGACGGTGACCTCGATGTACAGGTCTCCGTTCGGACCGCCCGCCCTGCCCACGGCGCCGGAACCCGGCAGCTGCAGCCGCAGTCCCGTCTCGACGCCGGCAGGGATGTCGAGAGCGACGGTGCGCCGTGTGCGCACGCGCCCCTGACCGGCACAGGCGCCGCAGGGGGACTCGATCCTCGTGCCGAAGCCCTCGCAGCTGCCGCACGGCTGCGTCGTGATGACGTTGCCCAGCAGGCTGCGCACCTGGCGCTGGACGTGTCCGGATCCGCCGCAGACGTCGCAGGTCACCGGAGAGGTGCCGGGCTGACAGCAGCTGCCGTTGCAGGTCTCGCAGAGCACGGCCGTATCGACCTCGATGTCCCGGTGCACGCCGAAGACGACGTCGCCGAGGTCGAGATCCAGGCGCACCAGCGCGTCCTCGCCGCGTTCGCGACGCGACCGCGGGCGGGCCGCACGGCCGCCTCCACCCGCGGCGCCGAAGAACGTCTCGAAGATGTCCCCGAAGCCGCCGAAACCGCCGAAGCCGTTGCTGTCGTCGCCTCCCATGTCGTAGCGACGGCGGGATTCGTCGTCGCTGAGCACGTCGTAGGCGTGCGTCACGAGCTTGAACCGCTCGGACGCGTCCTCACCCGGGTTCACGTCGGGATGCAGCTGTCGGGCGAGTTTGCGATACGCCTTCTTGATCTCGTCCTGCGATGCGTCACGGGAGACCCCGAGTACTTCGTAATGATCCGCCACGATCACCTTTCTGCGTGTGCGTGAATGTCTTCCACCCGACGCCTCAGCGTCCGGTGCCGTCTTCTTCGAGCATGCGCGACAGGTAGCGCGCCACGGCTCGGGCCGCCGCGAGGTTGCTCGGATAGTCCATGCGCGTCGGCCCCATCACACCGACGCGTGCGGTGCCGCTGGGCGCGGCGTAGTTGCTGGCGACGAAAGACGCGTCCCCGAGCCCGAAAGGGGCGTTCTCGGTGCCGATGCTGGTCGCGAGCCCGTGCTCGTCGGTCACCATCTCGCTCATCAGCCGCAGCAGGGTCACCTGCTCCTCGATCGCCTCGAGGAGGGGATGGATGCTGCCGCGGAAGTCCTGCTCGCGGCGGGCGAGCGTGGCGGCTCCCGCCATCACGAGCCGCTCCTGACGGAACTCGGCCAGTTCCTCGGAGATCACCCCGGCCAGCACGACGAGTGCCGGATGCAGTCGCGGAATCGCCGTCGCCTGCTCCGCGTCGATGAGCAGCTGCATGCGGTCCGAGGCCTCGCCGACAGCGCGCCCGGTGATGAGCGACGCGAGCTGCGCGCGCAGCACCGCCACGTCCTCGTCGTCGAGGAGGATGGGCAGCGGCGCGATGCGCTGGGAGACGCCGCCCGCATCGGTCACCAGCACGACCAGCATCCGATTCGGGGCGAGGGCGACGAGCTCGATGTGCGTGATGCTGGCTCGCGCGAACGACGGATACTGCGCCAGCGCGACCTGACCGGTGAGCTGGGTCAGCACGCGTACCGTGCGCGCCATGAGGTCGTCCAGGTCGGCGGGATCGGTGAGGAACGATTCGATGGCATTGCGCTGCCCGGTCGAGAGCGGCCGCACCTGCGAGAGGTGGTTCACGAAGACGCGGTAGCCCTTGTCCGTCGGAACGCGTCCGGACGAGGTGTGCGGCGCCTCGATGAGGTCCTCGTCCTCGAGCAGGGCCATGTCGTTGCGGATCGTCGCGGCCGAGACACCGAACGCATGCCGCTCGACGATCGACTTGCTGGCGACGGGCTCGTGCGTGGCGACGTAATCCTGAACGATCGCACGGAGAACCTCGAGTCCTCGTTCTGTGACCATGATCCCTCCCCGCTGGCACTCCGACCTTCCGAGTGCCAATCCTACCCCGCTGCCGATTCCTGAGCCCTGCAGGCCGTGAACCCGCTACTCGGTGAGCGCCCGGACGACCGCATCCGCGAGCAGGCGGCCACGCAGCGTGAGGCGCACCCGGTCGTCGCGCAGCGCGGATGCCGGGTCGATGAGCCCGTCGGAGATCAGTTCGGCCACCCGGACTCGGTAGTCCTCCGCGATCTCCGAGATCGGAAGACCCTCGGCGAGACGGCTCTGCAGCAGCACGCGCTCCAGGGTGCGCGCGCGAGTGTCCGGCTGTTCGCGGCCGGCGGCGGGAGAGTCCCCGGAGCCGAGTCGCTGCGCGTACGCCGCAGGATGCTTGACATTCCACCAGCGCAGACCGGCGACGTGACTGTGCGCGCCGGGCCCGAAGCCCCACCAATCCGCACCCCGCCAGTACGCCATGTTGTGCAGCGAACGATGGTCCACCTGCGGGTCCGCGGACCGGCGCGCCCAGTTGCTCACCTCGTACCAGTCGAATCCGGCGGCGGCGAGTCGCTGATCGGCGGCCTCGTACATGTCGGCCTGCAGGTCGTCATCCGGGGCGGGTACTTCGCCCCGCCGGATCTGCCTGGCGAGTTTCGTGCCGTCCTCGATGATGAGTGCGTAGGCGGAGATATGGTCCGGCTCCAGCGCGAGGGCGGCGTCCAGGGACTGTTCCCAGTCCGACAGCGATTCCCCGGGGGCTCCGTAGATGAGGTCGACGCTGACATCCAGGCCGGCGCTGCGCGCCGCCTGGACCGCGGTGTCCACGTTCTCGGGACGGTGCGTGCGATCCAGTGCCGCGAGTACGTGCGGGACGGCGGACTGCATGCCGATGGAGAGTCGGTTCACGCCGGCTTCCCGCAGTGTCTGCACCACCTCCGGAGTCACCGTGTCCGGATTCGCCTCGACGGTCACCTCGGCGCCGTCGCGGATCCCGAAGGCCTCGGATGCTGCGTGCAGCATGCGCGCGAGATCACCGGCGGGCAGAAGAGTGGGCGTGCCGCCGCCGAAGAAGACCGTGTCCATCGGACGCAGCGCGCCGGCCTCGTCGAGCACCCGCCGCGCCAACTCGATCTCGTGGATGAGCGTGTCGGCGTACTGGTCCTGGCGCGCGCCGCGCAACTCGGTGGCGGTGTACGTGTTGAAGTCGCAGTACCCGCAGCGGACGCGGCAGAACGGCACGTGCAGGTAGGCGGAGAACGGCGTCGTCGTGTCGACGTGCAGGTCCGCGGGCAGCCTGCCGTCCGTCGGCGCCGGATCGCCCAGCGGTAGCGGCCCTGCCATCAGATCGGCGTCGCGTACAGCGGCGAGATCGCACGCAGGTAGCGGGCGAAGAGCTCGCGTCGACGTCGACGCACCAGACCGGGCAGGCGGTAGAGCAGCGAAGCCGGGGCGTCGAAGGCGCGCACGGTGAACCAGACCTCGTCGGTCGCCTCGCGCCACTCGATATCGAAGGACTCCTCGCCTCTCACCACGGATCCGCCCAGCGTGCCCAGCACGAAGCCGACCCGGCGGCGCTCCTCGGTGACCGAGATCACCCGCAGCTCGGCATCCGCGCGCATTCCCTTGACACGCCCACGCAGCCGCAGCGTCATGCCCGGTGCCGCGAACGGGGTGCCCTCGGCATCGAAGCGCTGCTCCAGCTGAGTGCGGTTGGGGGCGATCGGCGTGCCCTCCGCGTCGAAGCTGACGCCGGTGTACGCGGCGCCCGACTCGGGGCGCACGTCGCTCAGCTGCAGTCCGGCCGCCCGCTGCGCCGTCCACGACAGCAGCGCCTCGGCCGCTGTCCGGAAGCGGTCCTCCCCGCTGCCGATCCGCCACGAGTCCTCAGCGGGGATGCTGTGCTCCGGCGGATACTGCATGAGATCGGGGGCGTGAGTCGCCCCGACCGCGGCGTAGTCCACCGTACCTTCTCGGAATGTCCCGCGACGCATGGGTTCAACACTACGGGACGCACCTGGACGGGACATCACGACCCGCCCGTGGTGGTCCCTGCGCCGGGCCCACGCGCCCCGAGGCTCACAGCGACCCGAAGCGGCGCTCAGCGTGGAGCGCGGGAATCGAAGGGCTACTTCTTGTCCTTCCCCTCGACGTCGCCGGACAGGGCGGCGATGAACGCCTCCTGGGGAACTTCGACCCTGCCGACCATCTTCATGCGCTTCTTGCCCTCCTTCTGCTTCTCGAGCAGCTTGCGCTTGCGGCTGATGTCGCCGCCGTAGCACTTGGCCAGCACGTCCTTGCGGAGGGCGCGGATCGTCTCGCGCGCGATGATCCGCGCGCCGATGGCCGCCTGGATCGGCACTTCGAAGTTCTGTCGGGGAATGAGCTTGCGCAGGCGCTCGGTCATGAGGGTGCCGTACGCGTACGCCTTGTCGCGGTGCACGATCGCACTGAACGCATCGACCTTGTCGCCCTGAAGCAGCACGTCCACCTTGACGAGGTCGGCTGTCTGCACGCCGGCGGGCTCGTAGTCCAGCGAGGCATAGCCCTGGGTCCGCGACTTGAGATGGTCGAAGAAGTCGAACACGATCTCGCCGAGCGGCATCATGTACCGCAGTTCGACGCGCTCCTCGCTGAAGTACTCCATGCCCAGCAGCGAGCCGCGTCGGGACTGGCACAGCTCCATGACGGTGCCGACATAGTCCTTGGGCAGCAGGATCGCCGCCTTGACCATCGGCTCGGCTACCGATGCCACACGCCCGTCCGGATACTCGCTCGGGTTCGTGACGGTGACGGCCTCGCCCGCGTCGGTCATGACCTCGTAGATCACGCTCGGCGCCGTCGTGATCAGGTCGAGCCCGAACTCGCGCGAGAGCCGCTCGGTGATGATCTCCAGGTGCAGCAGACCGAGGAAGCCGCAGCGGAAGCCGAAGCCGAGCGCCACGGAGGTCTCCGGCTCGTACTGCAGGGATGCGTCGGAGAGCTTCAGCTTGTCGAGCGCCTCCCGCAGATCGCCGTAGTCGCTGCCGTCGATCGGGTAGACACCCGAGAACACCATCGGCTTGGGATCGGTGTAGCCCGGGAGCGCTTCGGATGCCGCCCCGCGCGCCGTCGTGACCGTGTCACCGACCTTCGACTGCCGGACGTCCTTCACGCCCGTGATCAGGTAGCCCACCTCTCCCACGCCGAGACCTTCGGACGGGATCGGTTCCGGGCTCGACACGCCGATCTCCAGCAGGTCGTGCGTCGCCTGGGTCGACATCATCTGGATGCGCTCGCGCGGCGAGAGGTTTCCATCCACCATGCGCACATAGGTGACGACGCCCCGGTAGGCGTCGTAGACGGAGTCGAAGATCATCGCCCGCGCCGGAGCATCGGCGTCGCCGACCGGGGCGGGGATCTCCTGCACGATCCTGTCGAGCAGGTCCTCCACGCCGACGCCGGTCTTGCCGGACACTCGCATCACGTCCTCGGGGCGTCCGCCGATCAGATCGGCGAGCTCCTTCGCGAACTTGTCGGGGTCGGCAGCCGGCAGGTCGATCTTGTTCAGGACCGGGATGATGGTCAGATCGTTCTCGAGCGCGAGATACAGGTTGGCCAGCGTCTGCGCCTCGATGCCCTGCGCGGCGTCGACGAGAAGGATCGCGCCTTCGCAGGCCGCCAGCGAGCGCGACACCTCATAGGTGAAGTCGACGTGCCCCGGCGTGTCGATCATGTTCAGCGCGAACGTCTGCGGGCCCGCCGCCGCGTCTGCGGCCACCTGCCACGGCATCCGCACGGCCTGGCTCTTGATCGTGATCCCGCGCTCGCGCTCGATGTCCATCCGGTCGAGATACTGGGCGCGCATGTCGCGGTCGGCGACCACACCCGTGATCTGCAGCATCCGATCGGCCAGGGTCGACTTGCCGTGGTCGATGTGAGCGATGATGCAGAAGTTGCGGATCTGCGTGGCGGGCGTCGCCGACGGCGACAACGGGGTGATAGCGCGGGGTGACATGTGGTCCTTGAGGCGGCCGGAAGGGTTCTGCCAAGTCTACGAGTCGGGTGCGGAAAACCCCATTCGGAGATACCGGTGATAGTCTCGCGAAGTTGCCCGCCCGTCGTGACACCGAGTGTCGCGATGCTCAGGACTCCATCACAGCCGGCCGCGCTGTCGGTGTGCGTAATCGCGCGGATGATGCTTGAATATCATCCCGACCCAGCGTTGCGTCGGCAGATCCCGCGCGTGCTGTAGAAGAGAAAGAATCACCACCTTGATCAAGTATCTCGTGCGCCGGACACTCGGCTGGCTGCTGATGATCGTGGTCGCGACCAACGTCACCTATTTCCTGGCCTGGTCGTTCCTCGATCCGCACAGCAACTACGTCGGCCGAAAGCCACCGATGAGCCCCGAGCAGATCGAGAACCTGCTCCGCCCGCGCAATCTCGACGCGACCGTCCCGCTGATCGAGCGGTGGTGGACCTGGTTCTCCGGCATCATCTTCCAGTGGAACTGGGGGGTGAGCCCGACCGGCGGCTCGGTGAACGATCAGGTGGCGTTCCGCATGTGGGTCAGCGCGGAGCTCGTGCTCGGCGCCACGATCATCGCAACGCTGCTGGGCATCTGGATCGGCGTCTACACCGCATCCCGCCAGTACAAGCTGGGTGACCGCATCTGGCAGGGCGTCTCCATCGTCACGATGAACATCAACATCATCGTCGCCGGCCTCGCGGTGGTGATCCTCGCCATCAACTTCAACAACTGGGTCGGAACCCGCGTCTTCTACGTGACCGGATCCTCGACCGAGGGAGTGACCGGGTTCTTCCCGGTGATCATCGACGCGCTGCAGCATCTCATCCTGCCGACCATCGCCCTGGTCATCATCGGCTACGCCCAGTATCACTTCCTGCAGCGCACCCTGCTGCTGGACAACATCAGCGCGGATTACGTGCGCACCGCACGCGCGAAGGGACTGACCAAGCAGCAGGCCATCCGCCGGCACGCGCTGCGGACCTCGCTCATCCCCGTCGCCACGCAGGTGGCGTTCTCGATCCCGGCGATCTTCACCGGCGCGATCCTGACAGAGACCATCTTCGCCTGGCAGGGCATGGGCCGATACTTCCTGACCACCATCAACGGAAACGACGTGCACGGCGTGGTCGCCGTCGCCGCCTTCGGCGCCGTGCTGACCGCCATCGGCGCCCTGCTCGCCGACATCGCCGTCGTCGTCCTCGACCCGCGAGTGAGGGTGAGCTGATATGAGCACCGACATGATCGACCCCACCGTGCAGCCGCAGGTCGGCCCCCAGACGACCGACGAGCGCGTCCCCGCCAAGCAGCTGAGCAAGTGGACGCTGTACACGCGCCGCTTCATGCGCAACAAGCCGGCCGTGGCCGGCGTAATCATCTTCATCCTGATGGTGATCTACTCGATCGTCGTCCCCCTTCTGACGCCCTACAAGATCGACGATCAGGACTTCCTGAACCTCAGCACGGGCCCCTCCTCCGAGCACTGGTTCGGCACCAACGCGGCAGGCAACGACAACTGGCTGCAGACCGCCGTGGGACTGCAGCGCTCGCTGATGATCGCTCTCACCGTGTCGATCGGCGTCACCGTCCTGTCCGCCGTGGTGGGTACGGCCGCCGCGTACTTCCGCGGCCGGGTCGAGCAGATCACCCTGATCGTCATCCACTTCCTCATGGTGGTGCCGACCTTCCTGATCCTCGCTCTGATCTCCAATGACGCCGGTGGGGACTGGCGGGTGATCTCCCTCGCGATGATCTTCGTGAGCTGGTTCTTCCCCGCCCGCGTCATCTGGACGCTGGCCCTGTCGCTGCGCGAGCGCGAGTACGTCGACGCTGCCCGTTACATGGGCGTCTCCGGAATGCGCATCGTGCTGCGCCACCTGGTCCCGAACATCGGCTCACTCCTCGTGATCAACTTCACGCTCGGCGTCGTGAGCGCGGTGATGACCGAGACGGGCCTGTCGTTCATCGGGTTCGGCGTGAAGCTCCCCGATGTCTCGCTCGGTTCGCTGATCGGGTACGGCGCCGCCAGCGTCACGAGCGCACCCTGGCTGTTCTACTTCCCCGCCCTGGCGCTGACCCTGCTCACCGTCTCGATGGCGCTGATCGCGGACGGCCTGCGCGATGCCTTCGATCCCACCTCGTCGGCTGGAGGCCGCGCATGAGCACCCCCACCACGAACATCGTCCTCTCCGTCCGCGACCTCACGGTCAGCTTCGCCTCCGAGGCCGGGCGCGTCGACGCGGTCCGCGGCGTCTCCTTCGACCTCGAGGCCGGTAAGACGCTCGGAATCGTCGGCGAATCCGGCTCCGGCAAGTCCGTCACGTCACTCGCCATCATGGGCCTGCTCGACGAGAACGCGAAGGTCACCGGCTCCGTCCAGTTCGAGGGCCAGGAGCTGCTCGGCAAGTCCGACAAGCAGATGTCGATGATCCGCGGCAACGGCATGGCCATGGTCTTCCAGGACCCGCTGACCTCGCTCACGCCCGTCTTCACCATCGGCGATCAGCTCGTCGAGGCGTTGACCGTGCACCGCGGACTCTCCAAGAAGGAGGCCTGGGAGCGGTCGCTCGAACTGCTCACCGTCGTGGGCATCACCAACCCGGAGCGGCGGATGAAGTCCTTCCCGCACGAATTCTCCGGCGGCATGCGTCAGCGCGTCGTGATCGCCATCGCCATGGCGAACAACCCGCGGCTGATCATCTGCGACGAGCCCACCACGGCCCTGGACGTCACCATCCAGGCGCAGATCCTCGATCTGATCGAGAAGGCTCAGGACGAGACCGGCGCCGCGGTGATCATGATCACCCACGACATGGGCGTGGTCGCGCGCACCGCGGACGACGTCATGGTCATGTACGCAGGCAAGCCTGTCGAGCACGCGGCCGCGCACGAACTGTTCCACAACACCCGGATGCCCTACTCGATCGGTCTCCTGGGCGCGATTCCCCGGGTGGACAAGGCCGAGAAGGAGCCGCTGATCCCGATCAAGGGCAACCCGCCCCTGCTGATCGATCTGCCGGACGCCTGCCCGTTCGCCTCGCGCTGCCCGATCGCGATCGACGCCTGCGTGCGACGCGAACCCGACCTCGAACCGGTGGTCACCAGCGGTGGCGAATTCCATGAGGCCGCCTGCATCCGGGCGGATCAGATCGACGATGACGGGCTCATCGGCGGGCTGCCGGTGTACCCGCCCGTCGTGATTCCGGAGAGCGAGCTCACCCGCGTCCCCCGCGAGCAGCGGCCGGTCACCCTCGAGGTCCGCAACATGGTGAAGACGTTCCCCCTGCTCAAAGGCGCGCTGTTCAAGCGCAAGGTGGGCGAGGTGCACGCCGTCAAGGGCATCAGCTTCGATGTCCGCGAGGGCGAGACCATGGCCATCGTCGGCGAGTCCGGTTCCGGCAAGACGACCACGCTCCTCGAGATCATGAACTTCGAGAAGCAGGAGGACGGCGACATCATCATCGCCGGCACCAGTGTCAACGGACTGCACAACAGGAAGCTCGAGCGGGAACTGCGCCACGACATCCAGATCGTCTTCCAGGACCCGATGGGCGCCCTGGATCCGCGCATGACGGTGACCGACATCATCGCAGAACCGATGCAGGCCATCGGGATGCCCCGCGACGAGATCCAGACGCGCGTGCAGGAGCTGATGGATCTGGTGGGCCTGAATCCGGCGCACCGCGATCGCTTCCCCGGTGCCTTCTCCGGCGGTCAGAGACAGCGCATCGGCATCGCTCGCGCACTGTCGACGAACCCGAAGATCGTGGTGCTGGACGAGCCGGTGTCCGCCCTGGACGTGTCGATCCAGGCCGGCGTCATCAACCTGCTCGACGAGCTCAAGGCGAAGCTCGGTCTCTCGTACCTCTTCGTGGCGCACGACCTCTCTGTCATCCGCCACATCGCCGACCGTGTCGCCGTGATGTACCTCGGCGAGTTCGTCGAGCACGGTGACGTCGACGAGGTCTTCGAGAACCCGAAGCACCCGTACACGCAGGCTCTGCTGTCGGCGATCCCCGTGCCGGACCCCGACATCGAGCGCACGCGCCAGCGCGTGATCTTCGACGCCGAGAGCATGAGCACGCGGCCCGCGACTGTCTGAGAATCATCCGATATGTCGGTCAGGTAACCGTCGGGTCACCGTCCGATAACGGTTAGTCACGATTCACTCGTCGTCGCCGCGAACGCATCGCGACGCGAACTAATCTTCCCCTTATGACACGCCGAAAGGCGAAAGGAGCACCATGAAGCAGCACAAGCTGATGGGAGCGCTGGCACTAACCGGCGCTTTCGCACTCGCACTGAGCGGGTGTGCAGCCAACACCGGCAACACCGGTGACGGCGGCGACAAGGGCGGCGACAAGGCCCCCGAGACGCAGGCCGCGGACTACAACCCGCAGCCGCGCGAGAACCTCAAGCAGGGCGGCACCGTCAACTTCCCGATCAACGAGATCCCGGAGCAGCTGAACGCGTTCAACGGTGACGCCAGTGCCGACACCGCGCGCGTCGCTGCCTGGTACATGCCGCAGATCATCCTGATGAAGCCGGACGGCACGCTCTACAAGAACGACAACTACCTCGACGAGTGGAAGGACGAGGTCAAGGACGGCAAGACGGTCCTCACCTTCACCTTCACCGACAAGGCGACCTGGAACGACGGCACCCCGATGGACTGGACCGCCATCGACGCCACGTGGAAGGCCAACCGCTCGAACGATGAGGGCTTCGTCCCGAACGCGATCGACGGCTACAAGGAGATCGAGAAGGTCGAGCAGGGCGACACGCCCAAGACCGCGATCGTCACCTTCAAGAGCGAGTTCGCCTGGCCGCAGATGCCGTTCAACGGCGGCGTCATCCACCCGAAGCTCGCCGACCCCGAGACCTTCAACACCGCGATGATCGACAACCCGCACCCCGAGTGGGGTGCCGGCCCGTACACCATCGACAAGTTCGACGCGAACACGGACTTCGTCTCGTTCAAGCCGAACGACAAGTGGTGGGGCGACAAGCCCCTGCTCGATGAGGTCACCTTCAAGGGCATGGACGCACAGGCCTCGATCAACGCCTTCAAGAACGGCGAGATCGACACGGTCGGCGTGGCGACCAAGGACCGCCTCGCACAGGTCGCGGACATGAAGGACATCACGATCCACCGCGCTCAGCAGACCGCAAACACGATCCTCGAGGTCGACGCCGAGAAGCCGCAGTTCAAGGACGTCGAGGTTCGCAAGGCGTTCTTCATGGCGATCAACATCGAGCAGCAGAAGAAGATCGCGTGGAACGGCCTGGACTACACGGAGGACCCGGCTGGTTCTCTGACTCTGTTCTCGTTCCAGCCCGGCTACAGCAACTCGCTCGAGAAGGCGGGCTGGAAGTACGACCCGGACGCCGCGAACAAGATCCTCGATGACGCCGGCTGGGAGAAGGGCTCCGACGGCATCCGCGAGAAGGACGGCGTGAAGCTCTCGGTCACGTACCCCGTCTTCAGCGACGACCCGACGCAGGCTGCGCTCGCGCAGTCGATGCAGAAGTCGGTGAAGGAGGTCGGAATCGAGCTCAAGATCGATGTCCGCCCCTCCAACAAGTTCGCCGAGGACTACAACTCCAAGAACTGGGACGTCGCAGGTCTGCGGTTCACTTCGTCCGACCCGTTCGGTGCGGCCTGGTTCTTCCAGCTGTACGGTCAGGACCAGGGTCTGAACCTGTCCGGTGTGCAGAACGCCGAGACCGACCAGAGGATCCACGACGAGGTCGAGTCCATCAGCGACCCGGTCAAGCAGACCGAGGCAGCGATGAAGCTCGAGGCCGAGATCTACCAGGAGTGGGGCATCATCCCGCTTTACAACGGTCCGTCGATCTCCGCAGCCAAGAAGGGTCTGGCCAACCTGACCCCCGAGCCCTACGTGGGCCTGGACCTCTTCGGCGTGCAGCCGGTGGAGAACGTGGGCTGGGAGAAGTAATCCTTATCTGATCCGCTGAGCTTCGGCCCGGCGATCGCGAGCGGGGCCGGTGGTTCATCCACCGGCCCCGCTTTCCTATGCTGGGAGTGTGGCTGTCCAGGTCGTTCTCGTACATGGCATCCGCACCTCCGCGACCATGTGGCGGTCGCAGGTGGCGTGGCTCGACGAGCACGGCATCCCGGCGCACGCCGTCGACCTGCCGGGACACGGCAGCCGGATGGCGGAGGCCTTCACTCTGGAGGGCGCGCTGCTCACCATCGACTCGGCCGTGCGCGACGCGGCCCGGCAGGGCCGGGTGCTGCTGGTCGGGCATTCGATGGGCGGTCTGCTCTCGCTCGAGTACACCGGCTCCGCAGAGCCTCCCCCGGTCGCCGGGCTGCTCGCGGCGTCCTGCACCGCGCTTCCGCGGGGTGCGGCTCTGGGCGCGTACCGCGCCCTCGCCGGTGCGGTGGACCGTCTGCCTCGGCGCGGGCTCTGGGTCACCGAGCGGATGCTCGCCGCGACGATCCCCGCCGAGACGCGGGCCGACTATGCGGCGGGCGGCTACGCCCTCGACGCGCAGGCGACCGCCCTCCGGAGTCTGTCATCACTGGATCTCGCCGCGGCGGTCGCCCGCATCCGGGTGCCGCTGTGGTTCGTGAACGGGCAGTACGACCAGCTGCGCACCCATGAGGCACTATTCCGCCGGCTCGCGCCGCACGCCGAGCTGGTCGTGGTACCGCGCACCACGCACCTGGTCACAGCCATGCGCCCCGAGGTGTTCAACGCGGTGCTGGGAGTGGCAGTGGCTGTCGTGCGCGAGCGGTCATGAGGCCTCCGACGACCGAGAGCACGGCGGCCATCAGGAAGACCAGCCAGAACCCGCCGACCATCGCGACGAGCGCGGCACCCAGCACGGGGCCGATCAGCTGACCCAGCGCCGCCGTGACGTTGACGATCCCCAGGTCACGACCGTGATCCTGCGCATCCGGCAGCAGGTCGGTGGCGAAGGCGAGGCCCACGGTCGAGAAGGCGCCGTAACCGACTCCCATCAGCGCTGCCGCGACGAGCGTCATCTCGAAGGTGGGCTGGAGGACGATCACCACCCCGGAGGCCGCCTGCACGAAGGTGGCTGCGACCGTCAGTCGGCGCCGCCGACCAGTGCGGTCGGAGAGGATGCCGGTGAACACCGAAGCGACCACGACGAACACCGTGTACACCACGATCAGCAGCAGCAGGTTGTCCTGCGCCTGAGCGCTCGGCTGATCCAGCCCATGCAGCAGGAAGAAGAGGAACAGCGCCGTGCCGAGCGCGTTGCCGATGTTGACGACGAGCCGTCCCGACAGCATCCAGGCGAAATCCCGATCACGCAGCGAGGCGAGGCGCGGACGCGTCCCCGAGCGCGGAGGCAGATCGGATGCCGTGGCAGGAGGATCCGGCAGCAGCAGGGCGGCAGACGTACCCACGACGGCGATGACGGCGGCCAGCAGGAGGTATCCGGCGAGGACTCCGAGACCCAGCAGCACCACCAGCCCGGCGCCCAGGACGATTCCGACCGCCTGGCTGGATCCCACGGCGGAGGAGGCCGCACCGCGCTGGGACGGCGGAAGCTGATCTGCAATCAGTGCGGTGAACGCAGCGGATGCGACCGAGACGCCGATCGACACGCCCACCCAGCATGCGCCCACGAGCCACGGTCCCTGTGCGAACCCGGTGAGCACGAGGAACCCCGCCGCGACCCACACGCCCACGAGCGCCCAGGGACGGCGACGCCCTCGGGAGGACCGTGACCTGTCCGAGAGCGCGCCGACCAGCGGTCCGGCGATGATCCCGGCGAGACCGCCGACGCCGAGCACCACGCCGGAGGAGACGACACCGCGGATCCAGTCCTCCTCGGCCGTGTCCAGCTGCAGGGGCAGCAGCAGCTGCACAGGCGTCAACTGCACTGTCCAGATCGCGAGCCAGGCGAGGGTGAACAGGGTCATCCACCCGGAGCCGACGCGCGCCGTACCGGTCATCGGGCGTCCCCCCGCACGGCCCGGATGAGGTCCCGGTACCAGGCGTACGAGGCCTTCGGTGTGCGGATGCCGGAGTCGAAGTCCACGTGCACGAGTCCGAAGCGCTGTGTGTACCCGTCCGCCCACTCGAAGTTGTCCAGCAGCGACCACACCGTGTACTCCTCCACGCGTACGCCCTGAGCCCTCGCCTCCTCGACGGCCGCGATATGCGCGCTCAGGTAGGCGATGCGCTGGTCGTCCTGCACCGGGCCGGCCTCGCTCGGCTCGGGGAAGGACGCGCCGTTCTCGCCGATCACGATGGGCGGCATGGCGGGATGCCGGTGGGCGAGATCCAGGAGAAGGTCGCGCAGTGCATCCGGAACGATGGGCCAGCCGAATCCGGTCACCGGCGCATCCGGCGTCGGCAGCAGCTCGAACGGCAGGGGTGCCTCGCCGGGCGCCGCGGCGACCGTCGTGGGGTTGTAGAAGTTGACGCCGTAGAAATCCAGCGGCGCGGCAATCAGCCGCATGTCGCCGTCCCGCACCGGCATCGCCGGCAGACCGAGCGCCTCGATGTCGGGGTAGACGCCGGCCAGCAGAGGCTCCGAGAACATCCGGTTGTGGATCGTGTCGTACATGAACGCGGCCAGGAGGTCCGACTCGGACGCGCTGGCGGGCAGCACCCGGGTGTGGTTGTTCGTGAGGCCGACCTGCGTGGCGCCAGCCGCACGCAGTGCCGCCGCAGCGAGGCCGTGGGCCATCAGCTGGTGGTGCACGGTCGGCAGCGCGTCGAACAGCAGCTGCCGGCCCGGCGCGAGCTCGCCGATGCCGTACCCCTGCAGAGTGGTCATCGCGGGTTCGTTCAGCGTGTACCAGCTGCGCACCCTGTCCCCCAGACGATCGGCCACGAGGGTCGCATAGTCGCCGAATCGCTCCGCCGTGTCACGCGTCATCCAGCCCCCGGCGGCTTCGAGCTCGACGGGCAGCTCCCAGTGGTACAGCGTGGGGAACGGTGTGACACCCCGCTCCAGGAGGCCGTCGACCAGCCGGGAGTAGTGATCGAGCGCGGCGACACGGGCGGGGCCGGCGCCACCGGGCTGGATGCGCACCCACGGAATCGAGAAGCGGTACCGGTCGACGCCCAGTCCGGCCACGAGCTCGATGTCATCGGCGGTGCGCCGGTAGCTGTCGCACGCGGGCTCCGCGGTGCTCCCGTCGACGACGGCACCGGGCCGATCGACGAAGTCGTCCCAGATCGAGCGACCTCGGCCGTCGGCGGTGCGCGAACCCTCGATCTGGAAGGCCGCCGTGGCTGTCGACCAGCGCAGGGGCGGCAGTCCGACAGCGGGCTGTGGGGAGGTCATGGGTCTCCTCTGACTGCGTCGTCGTTCGTGTGACCTCGATTCTGCACCCCGTGTCACGATCTGCGCGACTGAATCCCGCGCGGGTCGTGCGGAACGCGTCGTTTCGGCACTCGGCCGCAGTGCTGGTAACATTGACTCTTGGCTTGCGTGTGGGTTCGTCCCTCACGACCGCTGTCGACGCCCTCTCTCGTCTGCAGCATCCGAACACTCATCCAGACAGAAAGCGTCCACACGTGGCAAACATCAAGTCGCAGATCAAGCGCAACAAGACCAACCTGAAGGCTCAGGAGCGCAACAAGGCCGTCAAGAGCGAACTGCGTACCCTCGTCCGCAAGACCCGCGAGGCCGTCAGCGCCGGCGACAAGGAGGCCGCTGAGGCCGCGCTCAAGGTCGCATCGGTCAAGCTCGACAAGGCCGTCAGCAAGGGCGTCGTGCACAAGAACCAGGCGAGCAACCGCAAGTCGGCCATCGCCAAGCAGGTCGCCGCTCTCTGAGCTCCGATCCTGTGAGAAAGGCCCGTCCCGTTCGCGGGGCGGGCCTTCTTCGTCGTGTCCAGGAGACGCCGGGATCCGGGCGAGGATCGAGTTGTCCACCGTCTCGGATTCTCTTCCTTTCTTCGTAGTTTTGTTCTGAACTGGCGGTATGGCCGAGGACGTCTCCACTCTCATCGAACGGCGCGTGGCGCTGTTGGATGCGTGGCGGGACAAGCAGAGGCAGATCGCGGTGCTGCAGGCCGAGGCGGCCGGATTACTGGCGCAGCGGTGGGCGTTGATGGAGGACGAGATCGCGGCGGCCCCGTTGCATCGGGAGGCGATTCACCGGTCGATGATTGCGGAGCATTCCGCTGCCGGGCGTGTGTCGACCGGGTCGATGGAGTTCGCGTTCGCCGACGCCCGGATGCTCGCCGAGGAGTTCCCCCCTCACCCGGGCTGCGTTCCAGGAGGGACGGGTCACGCCGGGGCATGTGCGGGAGATCATCCGGGAATCGGATGCCGTGCGTCAAGCGGTGCGCGAGGGCGCCGTCTCCCCCGACACGCTGGGCCTGTTTGAAGCGGCCGCGCTGGAAGTCGCCGAGCACGACACCCCCGCCCGCACCAGGGCCCACGCGCGCACCGTCGCTGCTGCCCTCGCCGGCCTCACAGTCGTGGAACGCCACACTCGCGCCCGCGACGAGCGCACGGTCACCGTCCGCTCCGTCGGCGACGGACTGGCGCTCCTGCAGGCAGTGCTGCCCGAACACCTCGCCATCGGGATCCTGGCCCGGCTCACCCAGATGGCCCGCCACCAGGCACAGCACCCCGAACACCGCACCCCGACCCTTCCCCCGCTGGCCCCGGAGCAGGCCGGGTGGGATGCCACAGAGGAGACCTTCGCAGAGGTCCAGCAGAACCGGCTCCTCGACGCGATCTTCGCCGGCGACACGTTCAGCACCGACCCTCTCCCCCGACAGGACGAGGACAACCTCGAAACCGAAACCGACGCCGACGCCGAAGCGGCCGCGCTCCGCGACGCCCACGCCACTCAAGCCGACCCGGCCACGGACCCGCGAACCCACAGATCGACGCTTCAGCGTCGACCATGCCGCACGGCGATGGCCAGCGCACCCTTCTGACCCGTACCGCATCCCGTCACCCCCGCGTCACCGCAGACCCGTACCGCTGAGCTCCGAGTCAGTGCACGTCCCCGAAAGGTTCGCGCGTGGCGATGACCGCGACCATGCGCTCAAGCGCGAAGATCGGGTCCCGCGAGGCGCCCTTGACCTCCGCATCCGCGCGGGCGGTGGCCTGGATGGCCATGCCCAGTGAGCGCTCGTTCCAGCCGGTGAGGTCACGACGGGCCCGGTCGACCTGCCAGTCCTTCATACCCAGGCGCTGCGCGAGCTGGCGGCTCGGCTCGCGGTTGCCCGCCACCCGTGCCATGGTGCGCAGCTTCATCGCGAACGCCGCGACCATCGGCACCGGGTCGGCACCGGACGCCAGCGCATGCCGCAGCGCGATCAGCGCTTCGCCGTAGCGCCCCGCGATCGCGGTGTCGGCGACGACGAACGCCGACACCTCGACGCGGCCGCCGTAGTACTTCGTGACGATCTCATCGGTGATGTCGCCCTCGACGTCGGCGATCAACTGCTGGCAGGCGGCGGCGAGTTCGGTGAGATCGTCCGCGAAGGCCGACGCGAGCGCGCGAAGTGCGGTGGGAGCGATTCGCTTGCGCGCCGCACTGAACTCCCCCGCCGCGAAGTCCACGCGGTCGCTGTCTCGCTTGACCGCAGCACACGGGATCTCGATACCGCCGCCCGTACCGGCGCGCACGGCATCCAGGAGCTTCTTCCCGCGCACACTGGCACCGGTGTGCCGCAGGATGACCGTTGCACCCTCCTGCGGATTCTCGACGTACTTCACCGCCTCCTGCAGGAATGCGTCGGAGCACTTCTCCACACCGGAGACGCGCACCAGCCGCGGTTCGCCGAACAACGACGGGGAGGTGAGTCCGAGAAGCGTCCCCGCCGCATAGTCGTCCGCGCGGATGTCGCTGACTTCGAGGGAGGGGTCTTCCGCTCTCAGGTACTCGCGGACGCCGGCGATGGCCCGCTCGGCCAGCACCTCCTCCGGACCCGAGACGAGCACGATCGGCGCCGGCCGAGGCTCACGCCAGGCCACCTGAGGGATCTTCGTCCCCTTGGCCGCCGCACCGCCGCGCGCGCCGGATCCACGGGCTGAAGAGCGAGGTGCGGCCATGGATCCAGCCTACCGGCGACCTCGACATCGCCGCCGTCTCACGGCGCCATCAGCGTGAGCATCGTGTTTCCGAGCCATCCACAGACAGGTGTCATGATCGTCCACCCGCACGATCGCCCTCACCTGCACAGGCTCATCCCCCTGCAGTGCCGGCTCCTCCAGCAGTGCGATGCGGAACTCGGCATCCGGATCCGAATCGACGTACGTGGTGTCGTGGATCTCGAAGGCACGCAGATCCCTGACCGCGATCGCGAGTCGTCTCTCTCCGTCCGCGACCGGCTTCGGCACGTCGATCAGCTCGTGGTCCTCGCAGACGAACGCCTCGATCGCCTCAGTGTCCCGGGCCTCCATCGCATCCGCGAGATCGTCGAACGCGGAATCCACGGCATCCGCCCGCACCTCCGGGGTGTCCAGAGTCGGCTGCGGAGCACACCCACTCGATGACACCAAGAGCGCTCCGGCCAGCACCATGAGCGCGACTCTCTTCTCGATCATCTTCCTCCTCCTTCTCTCCGGCTCTCATCCACTCTCCGTCGACGCGCGCGCCGTCCAGACGAGCAGCTCGTTCTCCCGCATCCCCAGCAGAATCAGTCCGCGCTCGTCGGTGCGCAGCGTCCGCGAGCCCTCGGCCGCCAGGAAGGCGAGCGTCTCGGCGCGCGGGTGCCCGTAATCGTTGTCTGCGCCCACGCCGATCAACGCGACCGGGGCGCGGGTTGCCGCGTACAGGCCCGGCTCCTGGTCGCCGCTGCCGTGATGGGCGACCTTGACCACGGCGAACGTCCCGCGCAGGCGCCCGGAGGAGAGCAGCATGCGCTGCGAGGCCGCGCCCAGGTCGCCCAGCAGCAGCGATCTCGGCACCCCACCGCCCGAGATCTCGAGCACGAGGCTGGCGTCGTTCCCCGACGGGAAGACCACCGGATCGGCGTCGGGCCAGACCACGCGCCAGCGAGCCTCCCCCAATGCACCCGACAGCCCGACGCTCGCATCCCGGAGCGTCGCACCCCCGGCGGCCAGATCCGCCAGCATCCGCCGCTCGTCGTCCTCGGAGATCGGCCCGTGCAGCACGGTGCCCACCGTCCCGACCAGGGCGGACACGCCGCCGACATGATCCAGATCGAAATGCGTGAGCACCAGCAGGTCGATGCGCGACACGCCCGTCTGCGAGAGGCATGATCGCAGAGCCTGCGGGTCCGGTCCGGTGTCGATGAGCGCCGTGCTCCCCGCCGACCGGATGAGCACCGCATCGCCCTGCCCGACGTCGCACATCGCGATCGCCCACTCCGCCGGAGTCGTCAACGGGGCGAGCGGACCGTTCAGCAGCATCCGTGACCCGCCGAATCCCAGTGCCACGAGCACGATGACGACGGATGCCGCGCGCAGCGTGCGTGACCGCGGCCTCACGAGCACGACCGTGAGCGCGGTGGAGAGCAGTCCCACCACCAGCGCGGCGACCGGCCCCGCCACCACCGCAACCGTCGCACCGGGCAGACCCGCACTGACAGTCGCCGTCACATCGATCCACGCGGCAGGCAACCAGGCCGCAGCCGTCAGCAGGTCCGCCACCGCCGGCGCAGCCGAAGTCAGGCAGGCCAGCAGGCCGATCACCGTCGCGATCGGTGCAGCAGGTGCGGCGATGAGATTCGCAGCGACCCCGACGAGCGACTGCTGGTCCGAGAACAGGGCGATGATCGGCCCGCACGCCACCTGCGCCGCCAGCGGCACCGACAGGGCGAGGGCCAGCGGCGCCGGCATCCATCGTCCGAGTCCGCGCAGCAGCGGTCGGGATAGCATCAGCAGCGCCGCTGTCGCCGCGGCCGACAGGGCGAAGCCCGGCGACGCGGCGAACCAGGGGTCCGCGATCAGCAGGCCGCAGACGGCCAGCGACAGCATGGCCAGCCCCGCGCTCGGACGCCCGAGCAGCACGCTGAGCATCGCCAGCGCAGCCATCACGGCTGCGCGCACCACACTGGCCTCGGGCGTCACGAGCACCACGAACGCGCCGAGGGCCAGCAGCGCCAGCAGCACCCTCAGGATGCGGCCGCCGCCCGCGATGGACACGAGCCAGTACACCGCGGCGACGACGATCATGCAGTTCGCCCCGCTCACCGCCGTGAGGTGGCTCAGTCCGGATGCGATCATCGCCGCGTTCAGCTGCTCGGAGACCGCGCGAGTGTCGCCGACGGCGAGGCCTGGGAGGAGACCCGCGCCGGGCTCGGGCAGCCGGGTGGCGCGGGCGACGAATTCCGCACGGGTGTTCGCGGCGACGGCGAGGACTCCGGATGCCGGGGCGACGATCTGCACGCGAGTGGCGAAGATCACCAGCCCTGCGTGCTCAGCCGGAGCGGTGCCCTTGGCCTGGCCCGTCACGCGCAGCACGGCGCCGAGGTCCGCGCCGTCGATCGGCTCCACCCCGACGCGCACCGGAGCGCTGAGCGCCTCCAGGGCTCCCGGCGCTCCGATCTCGGAGGTCTGCCCATCGAACCACAGACGTCCGTCTGATCCCACGGATGCCGACGACGACACCGTCACGACTGCTTCCACCGCCCGCCCGTCGGACTGCGCGAGCAGCGCCCGTTGCGGTTGTGCCGCGGCGACGCTCAGCCCCACAGCCGCGCAGCACAACAGGATCAGCACGACCAGTCCGTTCACCGGAGACCCGCTCGCCGAGTGGCGCGTCGCACGACGGGTGATGACCGCGAGAACGGCGCCCGCACCGCAGGCGGCCGCAAGCGGCAGGGCGAGCACGGGCAGCAGGATGCACAGCAGCGCCACGACCCACAGGATCACGGCCAGCAAGCTCGTGCGCAGGTCCTTCACACGCGCACCTTGTCCTGCAGTCCGGCGAGCAGCTTCTCCCCGATACCGGGAACCGCCAACAGGTCCTCGACCGCTCGGAACCGGCCGTTCTCCTCTCGCCACTCGAGGATGCGCTGCGCGAGCGCCGGTCCGATCCGCGGCAGCGTCTCCAGGTCTGCCTGCGTCGCGGCGTTGAGGTCGATCGTGCCGTCCGCGCCCACCGCCGAGGCGCCCGCCCCATCCGCCGCGGCCTTCTCACCCTGCACCGGGACGTCCACCTGCTCGCCGTCACTCAGCGGGCGTGCGAGATTCACCGCCCTCAGATCGGCGGTCTCGAGCGTGCCGCCGGCAGCGGCGAGGGCGTCGACCAGGCGAGCATCCGGGTCGAGGATGTACAGCCCGGGCCGCGCAACCTCTCCGAGGACATGCACATAGAGGCCGCCGGTACCGGGATCGGCCGTCACCACGCTGCCATCGCCACCGCGATCCAGTGCGATCGCCTCCGTCGGAGACGCCTGCCCGCGCAGGATTCCCCAGCCGACGGCCGCGGAGAGCACCACGAGACCCACCGTGATCGCGGCGCCGATGCCGAGCCTCAGACGCGGACGCGGCGGTGCGTCGTGATCTGTCGGTTCCGAAGCGGGCACGTCGTCACGCTACGCATCCGCGGCCGGGGACGACCCCCGCTCCCCGGTGGATGTGGAGAACTCCCCTGCGTCAGGCGGATGTGCAGGGATTCCGTGTCACGTGATCCCGCGTCACACGTATGGAGTCTGCGCGGTCAACCCTGTCAGGAGCGTTCGGCCGAGTCGCGAGGTAAGAGCGGGAACACCGGGTTTCAGGCGGCCCTCGGGCTGCGCCAAGCAGACCGCGGCTGGTCCCACCCGCCGCCGAACCGCACGACGGAAGGAGTGGGACATGACCAGCGAGGACAACGCCGAGGACGTGAGGGCAGAGGCCCTGCGCGATGTGGACACGCCTTCGGCCGAGACCGACGAAGAGGTGACGGTGCGCAGGCTCGCCGAGCGCGGTGTGTACTCGGCCACGCTCGCCGGACGGGAGATCGCGAGCCTCCTGTACCGCGAGGAGCCGGGTCTGATCGTCGTGCTCTCCACCGACGTCGACCCGGACTTCCGCGGTCGCGGCATCGCAGGCGATCTCATCGCCGATGCGCTCGACGACATCCGCTCACGCGGCATGAAGGTCGACGCGGTATGCCCGGTGGTCGCAGCCTTCATGGCGAGCAGCGTGCTGTTCTCCGACCTCGCGATCTGACAGCACGCCGCCCAGCCGCCTCAGCCCCTGACGGCGAAGTTCACGATCTTCGGGGCGCGCACGATCACCCGCACGATCTCCTTGCCCTGGAGCGCTCGCTGAACGCGCTCATCCGCACGCGCTGCCGCTTCCAGGTCGGCATCCGAGATGCCGACCGGCACGTCGATCGTGGCACGAACCTTGCCACCCACCTGCACGGCGGTCGTGACGGTGTCCTCCACGAGCAGCCTCGGGTCGGCATCCGGCCAGGGCACGGCGCTGACCGACGGAACATGCCCCAGTCGCTCCCACAGCTCCTCCGCGGTGTGCGGAGTGATCGGCTCCAGCATCAGGGCGACGGCCTCGGCGGCCTCGCGCACGGCGGGATCCGCCGCGCCGGCACCGCTGTCGATCGTCCTGCGAATGCCGTTCACCAGCTCCATCAGGCGTGCGACGAGCACGTTGAACTTGGTCTGCTCGAGCAGACCGGGTGCATCCGCGAGCAGACGGTGCGTCACGCGACGCAGGCCCGCGTCACCGGCCGCGGCGTCCGCACCGACCGGAGCCGCGGTCTCGTCTCCGACGCGCAGCACGCGAGCGAGGAACTTGTGGGCGCCCGAGATCGAGACGCCGTTCCACTCCTTGTCATCCTCCACCGGGCCGGCGAACGCCAGCCCCAGGCGCAGGGCGTCGGCGCCGTACTTGCCCAACAGGTCGGACAGTTCGACGAGGTTGCCCTTGCTCTTGGACATCTTCGCGCCGTCCATGATCACCATGCCCTGGTTGACCAGGTTGGAGAACGGTTCGTCGAAGTCGATCAGACCCATGTCGTGCAGCACCTTGGTGATGAACCGCGCGTACAGCAGGTGCAGGATGGCGTGCTCGACGCCCCCGAAGTAGCCGTCCACCGGCGCCCAGCGCTTCGCTTCCTCCGGATCGAAGGCGAAGCGGTCGCTGTTCGGAGAGAGGAAGCGCAGGAAGTACCAGGAGCTGTCCACGAACGTGTCCATGGTGTCGGTGTCGCGCAGCGCGGGCTCGCCGGACGCCGAGTCCACCGTGCGCACCCACGACTCGGCCGCACCCAGGGGCGAGGTGCCCTTGGGACGCAGATCCAGTCCCTCGACGCTCGGCAGCTGGACCGGCAGCCGGTCCTCGGCCACCGGAACGACCGATCCGTCCTGCAGGTGCAGCATCGGGATGGGGGTTCCCCAGAAGCGCTGTCGGGAGATCAGCCAGTCCCTCAGACGGAAGTTCTTCGCCGCGCGACCGGTGCCCGCCGACTCCATCCGCTCGATGGTGGCGGCGATCGCGGCCACCTTGTCGAGTCCGTCCAGCTCCCCCGAGCCGGTCATCCGGCCGTTGCCGACCAGCGCCGTGCCCGTGACGGCGGGATCCAGCTCCGCCAGATCGCCGCCCTCGTTCGCGCCCCCGGGGACCGTGGTGTCCACGACGACTCGCACCGGCAGGTCGAAGGCGCGCGCGAAGTCCAGGTCGCGCTGGTCGTGCGCAGGAACCGCCATGACGGCGCCGTGACCGTAGTCCGCCAGCACGTAGTCGGCCGCCCAGATCGGCAGCCTCTCGCCGTTGACGGGATTGATCGCGTAGCGCTCCAGAAAGACGCCGGTCTTGGGCCGGTCAGTGGACTGCCGCTCGATCTCGGTCTGCTTCTGCACCGTCTCCAGGTAGTCCTGGAAGCGCTGACGCACCTCGGGGGACGCGCCTGAGGCCAGCTCGGCTGCCAGGTCGGCGTCCGGGGCGACCACGAAGAAGGTGGCACCGTGCAGCGTGTCAGGACGGGTGGAGAAGACCGTCACCGGCTCGTCGCGCCCCTCGATGTGGAAGTCGACGTCGGCGCCGGTCGAGCGGCCGATCCAGTTCCGCTGCATCTGCAGCACCTTGTGCGGCCAGTGGCCCTCGAGACCGTCGAGGTCATCCAGCAGGCGGTCGGCGTATTCGGTGATCTTGAAGTACCACTGCGTGAGCTTCTTCTTCACGACCTCGGCGCCGCAGCGCTCGCACCGACCGTCGATGACCTGCTCGTTGGCCAGCACGGTCTGATCGTTGGGGCACCAGTTCACGGCGCTCTTCTTGCGGTACGCCAGGCCGCGCTCGTACAGCTTCAGGAACAGCCACTGGTTCCAGCGGTAGTACTCCGGGTCGGAGGTGTGCAGCACGCGCGACCAGTCGTAGGACATGCCGTAACCGCGGAAGCCGGCCTTGTGCTGGTCGATGTTCTTGTAGGTCCACTCGCGCGGGTCGGCACCCCGCTTGATGGCCGCGTTCTCGGCCGGCAGACCGAAGGAGTCCCAGCCGATCGGGTTCAGCACGTTGTGCCCGCGGTGCCGCCAGTACCGGGCGACGATGTCCGGGTACAGATAGTTGATCGCATGTCCCATGTGCAGGTCGCCCGACGGGTACGGGAACATGCCGAGGATGTACTTGCGCGGGCGGTCGTCCTCAGAGCCGCCGGCCCGGAACGTCTCGTGGTCGGCCCAGTACCCCTGCCACTTGCTCTGGATGTCGTGCGCGGACATCGCCGCGACGGACTCGGCGTGGGATTCTGACGAATGCTCGGACAAGGAACAGCCAATCTGACGGTGCGGGACGGCCCGGATATCGGGCCCCTCCAGGTTATCGCGTGTCTGTCGTGGCCGCCCACTCCGCGGGCACCCGGGCACCGAGGGCCGCCAGGGGCGCGCGGGCCTTCGTCGCGACCTCGGCCGTCTCCGCCTCCGGCTGTGAGAGCCAGGTGATCCCGCCTCCGGCGCCCACGTAAACGGTGTCGGGCGTGACGACGATCGAGCGGATGATCATGGCCAGGTCCACGCGGCCGTCGAGTCCGACATGTCCGAAGCATCCGGAGTAGACCCCGCGCGGACCGCGCTCGAGACCGTGCAGGATCGTGGTCGCCGACAGTTTGGGGGCTCCGGTCATGCTGCCGGCGGGGAACGCGGCATCCGCCAGGTCGCCGAAGCTCACGCCCGGACGCAGCCGCACGCTCACGGTGCTGACGAGCTGGTGGACCGCGGGATACGACTCCACTTCCCAGAGCCGCTCCACGGCGACCGTGCCCGGCACGCCGACACGGGAGAGATCGTTGCGCATGAGGTCGACGATCATGACGTTCTCGGCGCGCTCCTTGACATCCGTCCGCAGCTCTTCGGCAAGCCGGGCGTCGTCGCCGTCGTCGGAGCTGCGGGGACGGGTGCCCTTGATCGGACTGGTGGATGCCCGTCCGGCGACCACCGAGAGGAACCGCTCGGGACTGGCGCTGAGCAGCTGCTGCTCCCCGATCCGCAGGAATCCGCCGTGGTGCGCGGGCGTGGCCGCGCGCAACCGGCGGTAGACGTCCAGGGAGTCCACGGGAGGCTCGACCGAGAAGCGCGTCGTGAGACAGAGCTGATATGCGTCCCCGCGCTCGATGGCGGCACGGCAGTCCTGGATCAGACCCTGGTACTCCGCCACCCCGTGACGGGCGGACGCCTCGCGGACGACGTCGACACGGGAAGGGGGCGGCAGCGGACCGGCCTGCAATGCGGTGGTCACCTCGCCGTGCCACGCCGTCAGCTCGGCCGGATCCGCCAGGACGAATGCGCGCCCGGCGGCGTGATCCACGGCGATCGCGCGGGTGACGGCGATCCACGCGCCGCCCGGCGCGACACCGGTCGTCGGCGCGCCGAGAGCCGCCGCTCCCGATTCGTAGTCCAGCCACCCGACCCATCCGCCCGCGAACGGCAGCTCGCGCGTATGCGGATCCGAGGCCGTCAGCGCCACGGCGCGCACGGCGTCGGGGTCTGTCTCGATCCGACCGGCACCCAGGATGCTCCATCCCGCAGCGGCCTCCGGCCCCGCGTCCAGCCAGAACGCCGCGTCCTCCTGAGCGAAGAGCCGGACGAAGAGGAGCTCGGCGTCGGGGACGCCGTCCAGTGGCAGAGCGGAGAGCGGACGGGGTGCAGGCACGTTCACAGCGTAGGACCACGGCCGAGGCTCTACGCTCGTGGGGTGGACGACTTCGTGCTCTGGGCGATCGAGACGGTGCAGTCCGTCGATCCGGTCCTCCGCACCGCCCTGGCCGGCTTCGCGATGATGCTCGAGACCAGCATCCTGATCGGCCTGGTGGTGCCGGGCGACACGATCGTCCTGGTCGCGGCGATCGGTGTGAGCTCGTGGCTGCAGGGCGTCCTGCTGGGTGCGACCGTCGTCGTCGGCGCACTCCTCGGCGAATCGCTGGGCTTCTGGCTGGGACGCTGGGCGGGTCCGTACATCCGCGCGTCCTGGCTGGGCCGCCGCATCGGCGAGGAGCACTGGGCGCGCTCCGAGCGGTACCTGCTGCGCCGAGGCGGAATCGCCATCTTCCTGTCCCGGTTCCTGCCCGTGCTGCACTCCCTGGTGCCGCTGACGGTCGGCATGAGCGGCTACGCCTACCGCCGCTTCATGGCGTGGACACTGCCCGCCTGCGTGCTGTGGGCCTCGATCTATGTGGGTCTCGCTGCCGGTGCTGCGGGCAGCTTCAAGGAGCTCTCACAGCGGGTGCACTACGCCGGATACGTGTTCGTCGGCATCATCGTCGCGCTGCTGGTCGTGCTCCTGCTGGTGAAGAAGATCATCGCGAAGCGCGAGGAACGCCACATGTCGGATGAGCCGCGCTCGGAAGCGTGAAAGACTGAGGGGGATGTCCCCAGCCTCAGCGGCCAAGATCCACTGGTTCGCTCGTCTCGAGCACCGCTTCCACGTCTGGCGCGAGCGACGCGCCCGCCGACGGGGACGTTCGGCGACCGTCGTCCCCTTCCCGGGCTATGCCGGATCGGGCTGGGTGCGCGTGGTCGGCCGGGTGCTGATCGTCCCGCCGCCGTTGAAGAACTCGCGCGCCGAGGGTGCCGGGGTACGGGGTTGGCGGGCGTTCGTGAGCATCCCGGTCAGTTTCGCCTCCGTCCAGATTCACATCGGTGGCCGCACCCACGATGTGGTCGCCGACCGCGGCGGCGTGGTGGACACCGTCATCGACGCCGAGCTGGAACCCGGCTGGCAGACGTTCACCATGTCGGTCGAGGGACGCGAGCCGGTCGAGGCGACGGTGTTCGTCGTCGCCGAGGGCGAGCATTTCGGTGTGGTCTGCGACGTCGACGACACGGTCATGGTCACCGCGCTGCCGCGTCCCTTCGTCGCCGCCTGGAACTCCTTCGTGCTCGACGAGCATGCGCGCGCCCCCGTGCCCGGCATGGCCGTGCTGCTCGAGCAGCTGCGCCGCGATCACCCGGGCGCGCCGATGATCTATCTCTCCACCGGCGCCTGGAACATCGCTCCCACGCTGCGCCGGTTCCTCAGCCGCAACCTGTTCCCCGCAGGCGCGATGCTGCTCACCGACTGGGGGCCCACGCACGATCGCTGGTTCCGCAGCGGGCGCGAGCACAAGCTCAGCAACCTGCGTCGCTTGGCCGAGCAGTTCCCCGAGGTGCGCTGGCTGCTGATCGGCGACGACGGCCAGCACGATGAGGCGATCTACTCCCAGTTCCTCGAAGAACACCCGGATTCGGTCGCCGGAGTGGCCATCCGGCGCCTGCTGCCGGCTGAGGCCGTGCTCGCGGGTGGCCGCGCGTCGGCCGAGCACATCGGCGACGAGGCACCCTGGGTCAGTGCCGAGGACGGCGCCGGACTGCGCGATCGTCTCGGCGAAGTCGGCCTCATCGATCCGAAGGCATGACGACCTCGGACAGCGCGTCGAACGGCGCCCCGCTGACGCGCCCCGAATGGACCGAGCGCGCGGCACGGCACGAGGCTCGGGCGGACACTCTGACCGCGCAGCACCGGGAGCGCGCCGCACGCGGGGAGAAGCATCCCGTCTGGGACTTCCTGTTCACCTACTACGCGTACAAACCCGCGCTGCTGCGGCGCTGGCACCCAGGGGCGGGTGTCACCCTCGAGGAGGCCCCGGAGCGCGCCGGATGGCGCTGGTACTCCGCCGGCGGATCCCGCGACGCCGTGTTCCCCGACCGGACGCGGTTCCGTTCGGAGAAGCCGCAGCTCGCCGACCTGGTGGAACGGATGCTGCGCCGCACGGCATCGCGACCGGGTCAGTTCGGATGCTTCGGCCTGCACGAATGGGCCATGGTGTATCGCGCGGGTACGCATCGTCATGCGGTGCCGCTGCGGCTGGGACAGGCGGGGACGGATGCCGTCGTCGAGGCGAACGAGCTGCGCTGCACGCACTTCGACGCCTTCCGGTTCTTCACCGACGAGGCCGTGCCGCGCAACCGGTTGCCGCTGACGCGCGACTCGCAGCCGGATCTGGAGCAGCCGGGATGTCTGCATGCCGGCATGGACCTGTACCGGTGGGCGGTGAAGCTGGGGCCGCTCGTGCCCGGCGAGCTGCTCCTGGACTGTTTCGCGCTGGCGCGGGACATCCGCCTGCTCGACATGGAGGCCGCACCCTACGATCTGTCGGACTGGGACGTTCAGCCCGTGCGCATCGAGACCCCCGAGGGCAAGGCGGAGTACGTGCGCCGTCAGCGCGGGTTCGCCGAGCGCGGAGCCGCGCTGCGCGAGCGGCTGTTGGACGCGTGGCTGGGCTGACGCGACGCCGCGCCGGGTCGCCGCCCTCCTAGCCGGCCGCAGCCGAGTCCTCTGCGAGCTGCATGCGCAGGGCCATCACATGCTCGGCCGCGTCCTGCAGGCGCTCTGCCGGCAGAGCGCCTGCGTCGACGGCTGCGGCGAGGCCGGCAGCCATCTCGGCTGCGGTCTCCGCGGTGGAGCCGGCGACCATCAGCACCATGTCGTTGCCCGCAGCGATCGCGGAGACGGCGTTGGCGACCGGATCCCGGTAGGCGGCGACGCCCGACGAGCTCAGCATCCCGAGGTCGTCGGTGATCATCACGCCGCGGAAGCCCAGCTCGTCCCGGGCGATGGCGTGCCAGCGCGCGGAAAGCGACGCAGGGGCCGCATCGACGTCGGTGTAGGCGAGATGGCCGAACATCAGCAGCTCGGCCCCGGCATCGATCCCCGCGATGAACGGCTTCGCGTCCGCTACGCGCCACTGCGCGCGCGTCTCGCTGGTCGTCGGGATGCTGTGGTGCGAGTCACCGGGAGCCGCCCCATGTCCGGGAAAGTGCTTCAGGGTCGACAGCACGATGCCCTGCTCACCGTCCACGGCGGCCGACACCCGCTCCGACGCCGCCTCCGGGTCGGCGCCCAGTGCACGGGCCGAGATGAACGATGACGGTCCACGGGGCACATCGGCGACGATGCCGAAGTTCACGTTCGCTCCGGAGTCGGCCACGAGCTCCGCCCGCTGCGCGAAGACCTCCCGGGTGCGCGCGGCGTCCTCTGCCTGCAGCGCCCGCCCGCCGGGCAGCCCATCCCAGGGCAGTCGTGAGACGACGCCGCCCTCCTGGTCGATCGCGATCAGCGGCGGCAGGGCCGGATCCAGAGTCAGTGCGGCGGTGGCGGCCCTGACCTGGGCCGCGTCGTCGGAGATGTTCGCCCCCATCAGGATGAAGCCGCCCAGCGGCGCGCCGTGCGGTCCGGATGCCATGAAGGCGCGCAGCGCGGCGGGATCCGTCCCGCCCACGTGCCCCATGACGACGGATGCCGCCTGCTCGGCCGTGCTCATCCGGCCGACGGCGGCCACCGCCGGGTCGACGGTGGGCGTCGGCGCGGGTGTCCGGGCCGACCACGGCGCAGCGGTGGTCGGTGGCAGCTCCCGGTGCGGGCTCGCCGGGGTGCACGCCGCCAGCAGAACCACTGCCATCGCCGCCGTCACGGTCCCGCGGAGTGCTCGGCGCATGCGTGCCAGGCTACGCCGCGGTGCCTGCCGTCCTGCTGAGAGCCAGCTGCCGCTGCACGCCTTTGGCCGCGGCACGACCGGCCCGGTTGGCGCCGATCGTGCTCGCCGACGGGCCGTAGCCGACCAGCTGGATGCGCGGGTCGGCGACCGCCGTGGTGCCCCTGCCCTGCCTGTCCAACTGGATACCGCCGTGCGGACTGCGCAGACGCAGCGGCGCGAGGTGAGCGATCGCGGGACGGAAGCCCGTCGCCCAGAGGATCACGTCGACCGGCTCGAAGGAGCCGTCGGCCCAGCGCACCCCGTCCGGCTCGATGCGCTGGAACATCGGACGGGGAGCCGAGTAGGCCCCGAGCAGCTCCGCCTCCCGCTCCTGAGGACGCAGCATCAGCCCGGTGACGCTCACCACGCTCTCCGGCGGCAGCCCCTGCGCGACGCGCTTCTCGACCAGGGCGACGGCGGCCGCACCCGCTTCCGGAGTGAAGTCATCGGTTCGCCACACCGGCGGGCGACGCGTCGCCCAGAGAGTGTCGGTGACGGGTGCGAGCGCGCCGAGGAACTGCACGGCGGATGCGCCTCCGCCGACGACCAGCACCCGCTTGCCGCGGAAATGATCGGGTCCGGGGTAGTCCACGGTGTGCAGCTGTTCGCCCAGGAACGTCTCCATGCCCGGGTAGTGCGGCAGGAAGGGGGAAGACCAGGTGCCGGTCGCGTTGACGAGCGTCCGAGCGCGCCACTGCCCGGCATCCGCGTGCACCACCAGGAGCCCCTCTTCGTCCGTGACGCGCGACACGACGATCGGCCGGATGACGGGCAGCGCGTGTGCGCGCTCGTACTCCGCGAAGGTCGCTGGCACCGCCTGATTGGCGCGCAGCGTCGTGCGCGCGGGCGGTGCCCCGTCCGGCAGTTCCGCGACGCCGTGGACGTCGAGCATGGTGAGTGCATCCCAGCGGTGCTGCCAGGCACCCCCGGCGTGATCGTTCGCATCGAGGACGAGGTGCTCGATGCCGAGTCGCTTCAGATGGTAGGACGCCGACAGGCCGGCCTGGCCTGCTCCGATGACGACGCTCTCGAGGATGCTCACGCCATCGATCAACGTCGGCACCACCGGGGATGTTCCGGGTTGGGTACTCTGAAGGACAAGCGACCGGCGGGACGACCCGGCGGAGAGATCACACGCAGGGACGGCCCCGCAGATTCGGCGCCGCCCGTGCGACACTCGACTCCCACCGTCACACTCGTCCTGACCCCGACCGCCATCTCCCGCCTGCTCCTGGGCTGGGCCTCGGTTCTGCTCGTCTCCCTCCTCCGTCCCGCACTGGCGGGTCCGCTGCCGTTGTGGCTGCTCTGGCTGGTCCTCGCCGGCATCGTGGCGGTGATCGTCGCCAGCGCCTTCGGCGTGGTGACCGAGGCGGAACACCTTGCGCGCCGCCTCGGAGACCCCTACGGCACACTGGTGCTCACCCTGTCGATCGCCGCCATCGAGGTGATCCTCATCTCGGCGGTCATGCTCGGGCCCGGTGAGCACCCCACGATCGCCCGCGATTCCGTGATGGCGGTGTCGATGATCATCCTGAACCTGGTGATCGGCGTCGCGCTGGTGGTGGGCGGGATGCGCCATGCGCGCCTGCGGGCGAACCCCACCGGCGTCTCGTCGTATCTGGGGATGCTGATCGCGCTGCTTTCCGTCGCATTCGCGTTCCCGGCGCTGATCGGCACGCGCGGCGCCTACACCCCAGCCCAATCCGTCGTCGTGATCGTGCTCACGATCGCCCTCTACGGGTTCTTCCTCATCCGGCAGATGGGCGCGCAGCGCGCAGACTTCCAGGAGGTCGCCGAGACTCCGCCGGCGAGGTCTCCGCGTGATCCCGCACACGGCGCCGGTGGGGCGGTGCTGCGGCGGCAGCGCCCTGAGCTCATCGCGCGCAGCGCGCTGCTGGTCGCGATGGTGCTGCCGATCGTCCTGCTCTCGCACGACATGGCGACGCTGCTCGACGAGGCTCTGGCGCACGCCGGAGCGCCCGTGGCGCTGTCCGGCGTCCTGATCGCTCTGATCGTGTTCCTGCCCGAGACGATCACGACGATCCGCGCCGCAGCGCTCGGTGAGATGCAGCGGGTGAGCAACCTCTGCCATGGGGCGCTGGTCTCCACGGCGGGTCTGACGATCCCCGCGGTGCTGGTGATCGGGCTGCTCGCCGACAGACCCGTGCTGCTGGCCGAGACCCCGGTCGACCTGCTGCTGCTCGGCATGACGCTGCTGCTGACGCTCGCGACCTTCACCGCGCGCAGACTCACGCCGCTGCACGGGGCGGTGCACCTGTTCGTCTTCGCGCTGTACGCGATGAGCGTGTTCGCCTGAGCGGGCCCAGCGGCTGGAGACGGGTGCTCGCCCCCCGCAGTATTCTGACTCACGAAGCTCGACGAGACAGGAAGGTCGTGATTCGCCCCGCGGGTCCTGGTGTCCCATGCCGGAGAAGATCGACGTCAAGAAGTCCCTCGACTGCTACCGGGCGCCGCGAGGCGCCTTCCGCCTCGTCGACGTTCCCGACCTGCAGTACCTGATGATCGACGGGCACGGCGACCCGAACATCTCTCCCGCTTACGCGGGGGCGCTGGCCGCACTGTACCCGGTGGCCTACAAGCTGAAGTTCCTCAGCAGACAGGAGCTCGGCCGCGATTACGTCGTCCCGCCACTGGAAGGGCTCTGGTGGGCGGAGGATATGGACAGTTTCACCGTGGCACGGGACAAGTCGCGCTGGCAGTGGACGATGATGCTGATGGTCCCGGACTGGCTGGACCGTCGTCACGTCCACCACGCCGTGGAGCAGGCCGGAGCGAAGAACCCACCCGCCCGCATCGACGACATCCGCTTCGAGGTGCTGTCCGAAGGACGGTGCGTTCAGACCCTCCACGTCGGTCCGTACGACGAGGAGGGTCCGCTCCTGGAGCGCATGCACGGCGCGTTCATCCCGCAGAACGGCCTGCGGGTCACCGGCAGACACCATGAGATCTATCTCAGCGATGCCCGAAGGACCGCGCCGGAGAGGTTGCGCACGATTCTTCGACAGCCGGTGACGGAGCCGTGATCGGAAGATGGTGGACCTGAGGGGACTCGAACCCCTGACCCCCTGCATGCCATGCAGGTGCGCTACCAGCTGCGCCACAGGCCCATCTCGTGCCGGACCGGAGCCGCGGCAACCTGTAAAGCATACTACGGGCGTTCGAACCATCGCCAATCGGGGCCGGCCGCCGGGAGTGTCGCGGCAGGAGTCCGACCGGATAGCGTGGGCGGGCGCCGCCGTCAACCGGCTGCACGGCGGTCGCGGACTCGCGTAGGTTCGCGTCATCCGCTACAAAAGGAGCCGACCATGTCGAACCCCACACCCAACTTCCTGCCGCAGGACCCCGACACCGACCCCGAGGTCGATGCCGGAACTCGCGAAGTCGACGGAGAGCAGGTGCTCGATCCGGACACCGATCCCGACCAGGTCGACAGCGCTACGGCCGACCGGCTCGCCGCCGGGGCCGATGAGGATGCCGACGCCGAGGGCAGCCTCGACGGCGACTGACGGAGCTACTCCCCCGACACCCGCTCGGTGAGTTCGATCGGGATGACCGGGCAGTCCTTCCAGAGCCGCTCGAGCCCGTAGTACACGCGCTCCTCGGCGTGGAAGACATGCACGATGAGGTCGCCGAAGTCCAGCAGAACCCAGCGCGCCTCGGCGCGCCCCTCACGGCGCACGCGCTTGTGTCCGGCTTCGACGAGCCGGTCCTCGATCTCGTCGGCGATGGCGGCGACGTTGCGTTCGCTGCTGCCGGTGACGAGAAGGAACACATCCACCAGGGGCAGCGGTTCCGAGACGTTGAGCGCGATCAGATCCTCGCCGCCCTTCGAATCGGCCGCGTCGGCGGCGATCTGGAGCATCTCGATCGCGTTCTCAGGGGATTGCATCAGCCGAAGACTCCTGTGGTGGAGGCGATGATCAGCGTGGCAGCCAGCGCGAGCGCGAGTCCGCCGGCGACGATCGCCAGTGTGAGCATGAGTTTGTTGCCCTTGTCGGGTGCCGGGGGACGGATGACCTCGCCGGCGGACTTGGACGTGCTGACCGCGGAGCTTGCCGCGATCGGCGTGGGAGAGGACGCCGGCGCGAGTTCGCCGTCCAGAAGCACGGCGTCGGCATCCCTGCCGTCCGTCGTGCCGTGCGCGTGACCGTGAGACCCGATGCCGTCGGGAAGCGCGTAGGTGCCGGTGATCAGCAGCTCGCCGGTCGACGCGATCGGGCCGGAGAGGGACCCGGCGCCCGAGGAGGGCGTGAAGATCAGGGCGGTGGACGCGGAATGCTGCGATCCCGATGACGATCCGCCCTCGAGCAGATCGTCGAACAGCGCGCCGGCCGGCTTCTCGGGTTTGACACCGAGTCCGAATGCCGCGCCGACCACCGGGCGCTCAGCGGTGACGACCTCCACCTCGTCGCTCGTGTGCTCGGCATCCGAGCCGGCCGCCTCGGCGTCCGGCGTCACCGCATGATCGGGGGAAGCCTCGTCGGAGGGCCCTTCGAAGATCTCCGCGACCTGGTCGCGATCGGTGCCCGCATCGAACACGGGCACGGCGGAGACGAGCTCGTCCGAGGACTGCGGCTCGACGGGGCGGGACGCCGGCTCCACGGGCTGCCGCTGTGCCACCGACTCGTCGGCGAGGGGGTGCGCGATCTCGACGACCGGCTCCGGCTCGACGACGGGGGCCTCAGACTCGACCACTGCGTGCGCCGGCTCGGCATCGGGCGCGTCCACGGCCTGCGGCTCGGCCGCGGAGTCACCGGCCTGCTCCTCCCCTGCAGCCCGCAGATGCTCGAGAGCGCGCATCTGGCGGCGCGTCAGCGGAGCGTCCGATTCCGTCACCTCGACGTCGGGGACGGGAGCGATCTCCACAGGCTCCGCGGCGCGCGGAAGGACCGTCGACGGCTGTGCCGCGGCTGCCGGCTCCTCTCCCGTGATGACCGGCGTCGAACCGGTCAGGCGGATCTCGCGCAGCTGCTTGCGCGTGAGCTGGCCGTGTCCGTTCTGATCCGATGTGCTCATGCCTTGCTCCGATACAGATGATGCTTTGCGATGTACTGGACGACCCCGTCCGGCACCAGGTACCAGACGGGCTGCCCGTCTGCGACCCGTTCCCGACACGCCGTCGACGAGATCGTCAGCGCCGGGACCTCGAGCTGGCTCACCTTGTCGGTGGGCAAGCCGTCGGTGCTCAGCACGTGTCCGGGTCGGGAGACCGCGACGAAATGCGCGAGTTCCCAGAGCTCATCATGGTCCCTCCAGCTGACGATCTGCGCAACGGCATCCGCACCCGTGATGAAGAACAGCTCCGCATCGGGCCGCTGCGCCTTCAGATCACGCAGGGTGTCGATCGTGTAGGTGGGACCGTCGCGGTCGATGTCGACGCGGCTCGTGGTGAAACCGGGGTTGGATGCCGTGGCGATCACCGTCATCAGATAGCGATGCTCACTGGGGGACACATTCTGCTTCTGCCAGGGTTCGCCCGTGGGCACGAAGACGACCTCGTCGAGATCGAAGGAGTGCGCCACCTCACTGGCAGCGACCAGGTGACCATGGTGGATGGGGTCGAAAGTGCCACCCATCACGCCGATGCGCGGTGCCCGAGCGGTGGAATCCTGCATGCGCGCCTAGTGGCCGTGGCCGTCCCTGCCGTGCTTCCGGGCGTATGCCTCAGCCTTCGCGGAGTGACGGTTGGCGACATTGCGGTACGACAGCGTCACCAGGCCCATCAGGGCGAAGATGCCAGCGGCGATGAGGCCGAAGATCAGCGTGTCCGCCGCCACGTTGCCGTGGTGCTCGGCTTCCGCTGCGGCCATCGCGATCTGAGCGACGAGGTTCATTCTGGCTCCGTTTCTGAGCGGTCAAGCAAACGCCTCACCAGTCTAGTCCTCACGCCCGGGTCTGACCTGACCCTCGGGCCACCCATTTCGTGCTGGTCAGCTCGGAAACGCCCATCGGCCCGCGAGTGTGCAGCTTCTGCGTCGAGATCGCCACTTCCGCCCCGAAGCCGAACTCCGCTCCGTCAGTGAAGCGCGTCGAGGCGTTGGCCATCACCACCGCCGAGTCGACCTCGGCGAGGAAGCGCTCCGCGTTGCGCGAATCGGTCGTGATGATCGACTCCGTGTGACCCGTGCTGTACCGACGGATGTGCGCCAGTGCGTCATCGAGGGTGTCGACGACCTTCATCGCGATGTCGAGGCTGAGGTACTCGGTCGACCAGTCCTCCTCCGTGGCGGGGATCACGTTCGAGACGAGACCGGCGACCATGTCGTCGCCGTGCACGGCGACGCCCTCGCTCTGCAGCGCACTGGCGACGACGGGCACCAGCAGCGGCGCGGCCTGGCGCAGCACCAGCACGGTCTCCACCGCGTTGCAGACGCTCGGGCGCTGCACCTTCGCGTTCACCACGATGTCGCGGGCCCAGTCCAGCGGCGCCGACTCGTCCAGGACGATGTGCACCACTCCCGCACCGGTCTCGATCACCGGCACCGTCGATTCGGTCACCACCGTCTCGATGAGCGCTGCGCTGCCGCGCGGCACCAGCACATCGACGAATCCCCGTCCATGCATGAGGGCTCTCGCACCGTCGCGCCCGAAGTCGTCCACGGTCTGGATCGCCTCGGGGTCGACGCCGACCGAGTCGAGCGCGCCGCGCATGACCTCGACCAGCACGGTGTTCGAGGAGCGAGCCGCGCTGCCGCCGCGCAGCACAGCGGCATTGCCCGCCCGCAGGGCGAGGGCGGCGATGTCGACTGTGACGTTGGGACGCGCCTCGTAGATGGCGCCCACCACGCCGAAGGGGACGCGCACCTTCTCGAGGGTGACGCCGTTCGGCATCCGGTGTCCGCCGATGATCTGTCCGATCGGGTCCGGCAGCAGCGCGACATCGCGGACCGCGGATGCCAACGACGCCACCCGGACCCCATCCAGGCGCAGCCTGTCGATGAGAGCATCGCCGATGTCGGCGTCCCGACCGCGCTCGATGTCGAGGGCGTTCGCCGCGACGATCCGCTCGACGTTCGCGTCGATGGCGGCGGCGATCGCCAGCAGGGCGTCGGTGCGGGCGCTGCTGGTGAGCTGCGCGACGGACCGCGAAGCCTCCTTGGCCCTAACCAGACGATCCTGCGGCGTCTCAGCGGAATCAGCGGGCTGGGCGGGCGGGTCGACGACAGGGGTGCTCATCCGGTCAGTGTATCGGCGCAGGGAGTTGCCGGCGCGCCGCATGACCGGAGAGCTCAGTCGACGACGGCGGGCTCGAACCAGGTGCCGACAGCGGCGCCCTCGAGAGCCCGGCCGACGAGATCGGCGCTGGTGACGAGCACGCCGATGCCGCTCGCTGCGGCCATTCGCGCCGCGGAGACCTTGGTCGCCGCTCCCCCGGTGCCGACGCTGTTGACGACGGACGCCCCGAACTCGAGACCGGTGAGATCGGCGTCGGCCGCGACCCGGTCGATGGGCTCCGCAGCCGGATCGGTGGGCGGCTTGGTGTACAGCGAGTCGACATCGCTGAGGAGCACCAGCGCGTCAGCGTGCAGCAGCTGGGCGACGAGCGCGGCCAGCCGGTCATTGTCGCCGAAGCGGATCTCCTGCGTGGCGACGGTGTCGTTCTCGTTGACGATCGGCAGCACCCCCAGCGCCAGCATCCGGTCCATCGCACGACGCGCGTTGCTGCGCGATGTCGGGTTCTCCAGGTCGCCGGTGGTGAGCAGCACCTGCCCTGCGACGATGCGGAACGGTCGAAGCGCCTCCTGATAGCGGAACACCAGCATGTTCTGGCCGACAGCGGCGGCTGCCTGCTGGGTCGCCAGGTCCGTCGGACGCGAGTCGAGCGCGAGCACCGGGATGCCGGTCGCGATCGCCCCCGAGGAGACCAGGATGATCTCCGCACCGCGGCGGTGCGCCGCCGACAGCGCCTGCACGATCATCGGGATCCGCCAGGACGCCTCTCCGCTGATCGATGAGGAGCCCACTTTGACGACGATGCGTCCGGCGGACGCCAGGTCCGCGCGGTGCAGCGCCCTCACTCCTCACCCTCGCGGGACGCCAGCCTCTGCTCCTCCAGCTCGGCACGGGCGGCTGCCTTGGCATCCATCCGCTCGTAGTAGCGCTCGCGGCGCTCGCTCGTGGTGCGACGGCTGCCGCCGCCGATGCGGATGTCGGTGCCTCGCGGCGACGACATCAGCTCGGCGGTGGAGGCGATCGACGGCTCCCAGTCGAAGACGACGCTGTTGTCTCCGGTGCCGATGACGACGGTGGAGCCGGGAACCGCGCCTGCCTTCAGCAGCGCGTCCTCGACGCCGAGGCGTTCGAGACGGTCTCCGAGATACCCGACCGCCTCCTCGTTCTGGAAATCGGTCTGCTGCACCCAGCGGACCGGCTTCTCGCCCAGCACGCGATAGATGTCGCCGTAGGTTCCCCCCTCCACACGGATGGTGAACTGCTCGCGGGACTGCCTGGGGCGGATGACGATGCGCTCCGGCGGGGCCTCGACGGCGGTGTTGACGCGGTGCTCATCGACCAGTTCGCCCAGGGCGAAGCTGAGCTGGCGCAGACCCTCACGGGACGCCGTGGAGATCTCGAACACGCGGAAGCCGCGCGCCTCGAGATCGGGACGCACCATCTCGGCGAGCTCGCGCGCCTCGGGCACGTCGATCTTGTTCAGCGCGATCAGCTGCGGTCGATCGAGGAGCGGAATCTGCCCCTCGGGAACCTCGTAGGCGCCGAGCTCGGCCAGGATGACGTCCAGGTCGGAGACCGGGTCGCGTCCGGGCTCGAGCGTCGCGCAGTCGAGCACATGCAGCAGTGCGCTGCACCGCTCCACGTGACGAAGGAACTCCAGACCGAGCCCCTTGCCCTCGCTCGCGCCCTCGATGAGGCCGGGCACGTCGGCCACGGTGTAGCGGCTCTCGCCGGCCTGCACGACGCCGAGGTTGGGATGCAGCGTGGTGAACGGATAGTCCGCGATCTTCGGACGCGCGGCTGACATGGCGGCGATCAGGCTGGATTTGCCGGCGGAGGGGAACCCGACCAGTGCGACATCCGCGACCGTCTTCAGTTCGAGCTGGATGGATATCTCGTGCCCTGGCGTGCCCAGCAGCGCGAAACCCGGGGCCTTGCGCTTCGGCGAAGCCAGGGCGGCGTTGCCCAGACCGCCGCGGCCTCCTTCTGCGGCGACGTATCGCTCGCCGGGAATGAGCATGTCGTGGAGGACTTCGCCGTCGACGGACTTCACGACCGTCCCCAGCGGCACCGGCAGCTCCAACGACTCGCCGTCCGCACCCGAGCGCAGGTCGCCCATGCCGAAGCCGCCGTTGCCGCTGCTGCGGTGCGGCGAGTGGTGGTAGGACAGGAGGGTTGTCACCTGCGGGTCGGCGACCAGCACGATGTTCCCGCCGTCGCCGCCCTTGCCCCCGTCGGGGCCGCCGAGCGGCTTGAACTTCTCACGGCGCACGGAGACGCAGCCGTTGCCGCCCCTGCCCGCGCGCAGATGCAGGGTGACGGTGTCGACGAACGTGACCATGGGGCTGCTCCTGTTGATTCGCGCCCGCGCGCGGCCGAGGCCGGATGCGCGGATACGCAGACGGGGCGAGCCGAAGCCCGCCCCGTCTCGAGATGCTGCTGCTTACTGAGCGGCAGCGACGATGTTGACGACCTTGCGGCCGCCCTTGGTGCCGAACTGCACGGCGCCCGCCTCGAGTGCGAAGAGGGTGTCGTCACCGCCACGGCCGACGCCTGCGCCGGGGTGGAAGTGCGTGCCGCGCTGACGGACGAGGATCTCGCCGGCGTTGACGGCCTGACCGCCGAAGCGCTTCACTCCGAGTCGCTGTGCGTTGGAGTCACGACCGTTGCGGGTCGAGCTCGCGCCCTTCTTATGTGCCATGTCCTGATCCTGTTCCGTGCTTACTTGATGCCGGTGATCTTGACGCGCGTGAGGTCCTGGCGGTGCCCCTGACGCTTCTTGTAACCGGTCTTGTTCTTGAACTTCTGGATGATGATCTTCGGGCCGCGGAGGTTGCCGATGACCTCAGCCGTGACCGTGACCTTCGCCAGCTTGTCGGCGTCGGTGGTCACCGTGGTGCCGTCGACGAGAAGCACGGCGGGAAGCTCGATGTTCTCACCCTGGGCAGCCCGAACACGATCGAGCTGAACGATGGTGCCGACCTCGACCTTCTCCTGCCGGCCACCGGCGCGCACTACTGCGTAAACCACTTCATACCTGTTTCGTTGGGGAGCGGATCGCTCCGGGAATCTCACGGGAAGACTGTCGCTTGCGTACCACGCCGTGGCGACGGTGCAGACGCAAGGCTTCTCCTACGACTTCAAGAGCCGACAGGGGTCTCGCACCAAAGGACAACTTTACCGGATGCGAGGCGATGCCGCAAAGCGACGCCCGGAGCGTGTCCGGGCCGTATGCTCACGGCATGACCGTCCTGATCGATGATCCCATCTGGCCCGCCCATGGTCGACTGTGGTCGCACCTGGTCAGCGATGAGAGCCTCGACGAGCTGCACGCCTTCGCGGCGGTCAACGGCATCCACCGACGGGCGTTCGACCTCGACCATTACGACGTGCCCGCGGAAGCACTGGCGCGGCTCATCGCCTCCGGCGCGCAGCACGTCGGAGGCAAGGAGCTCACCAGGCGACTGATCGCCTCAGGACTGCGCGTCCGAGCCCGGGACCGGGTCGGAGGACTCGCCGATCGCGGTCGGTGACGCGGTCAGCATCGCCGTCGTCACACGGCGACGATTGCGCCCGTGGCCCGGCGCCTTCGGCTCCGGGAGTGCGTCCAGCACGGAGTCGAGCAGCTGCTCGGCCTCGCTGCGGGGACCCTTGCGCTCGGCTCCGCGCTTCTTGCGGGACTTCTTCGGCCGTTCGGTCGCGACAGGCGCCGGAGTCGGCACCGTGGGGATATCAGCGGCCTCGGTGAGGTGCTCCCCCGTCGCCGGGACGATCGTGGAAGCCGCGATCACGGCCAGCGCCGACTTCGCTCCCTCGGTGATGCTGTGCGTGACGCCGGCCGGCTGCGCAGCGGCGGACTGCTGGCTCGACTGCTGCGACGAGGAGGATCCACGGGAGCGACGTCCCTGGTTGCTCGCGGAGCCGGTGCGGTGCTTCGCGACCGGGTCATGATGCACGACCACGCCGCGACCCGCGCAGACCTCGCACGGTTCGCTGAAGGTCTCGAGCAGCCCGAGGCCGATCTTCTTCCGCGTCATCTGCACGAGGCCGAGCGAGGTGACCTCGGCCACCTGGTGCTTCGTGCGGTCACGACTCAGGCATTCGATCAGACGACGCAGCACGAGATCGCGGTTGGATTCGAGCACCATGTCGATGAAGTCGACGACGATGATGCCGCCGATGTCGCGCAGGCGCAGCTGTCGGACGATCTCCTCCGCCGCCTCGAGGTTGTTCTTGGTGACGGTCTCCTCGAGGTTTCCGCCGGAGCCGACGAATTTGCCGGTGTTGACGTCGACGACCGTCATCGCCTCGGTCCGGTCGATGACGAGCGAGCCGCCCGAGGGCAGCCAGACCTTGCGGTCGAGGGCCTTCTCGATCTGCTCGGTGATGCGGTACGCGTCGAAGGGGTCGACGTCGTCGGTATAGGTCTCCACGCGCTCGAGCAGGTCGGGGGCGACGCTCTCGAGGTAAGCGGTGATGGTGCGGTGCTCCTCTTCGCCCTGGATCAGCATCCGCGTGAAGTCCTCGTTGAAGACGTCGCGGACGATCTTGACCAGCAGGTCGGGTTCGGCGTGCAGCAGGGTCGCGCCCTGCTGGGACTTCACGAGCTTCTGGATGTGCTCCCACTGCGAGGTGAGGCGCTGCACGTCCCGGGTCAGCTGCTCCTCGGTGGCGCCCTCGGCGGCGGTGCGGACGATCACGCCGGAGGACTCCGGCAGCACCTCCTTGAGGATGCGCTTCAGGCGCGCGCGCTCGTTGTCGGGCAGCTTGCGGGAGATGCCGTTCATCGACCCGCCCGGCACGTACACCAGGTAGCGTCCGGGCAGTGAGATCTGGCTGGTGAGGCGGGCGCCCTTGTGGCCCACCGGGTCCTTGGTGACCTGCACCAGCACGCGGTCACCCGGCTTCAGCGCCAGTTCGATGCGGCGGGGCTGGTTGCCGGTCTCGACACCGTCCCAGTCGACCTCTCCGGAGTACAGCACCGCGTTGCGGCCCCGACCGATGTCGACGAAGGCGGCCTCCATGCTGGGCAGCACGTTCTGCACGCGGCCGAGGTAGACGTTCCCGATGAGCGAGGCATCCTGGTTGCGGGCGACGTAGTGCTCGACGAGCACGTTGTCCTCGACCACGCCGATCTGCGTGCGACCGTTCTTGGCCCGCACGACCATCATGCGGTCGACGGCCTCGCGCCGCGCGAGGAACTCAGCCTCGGTCACGACCGGACGGCGCCGGCCGGCATCCCGACCGTCCCGACGGCGCTGCTTCTTCGCCTCGAGACGGGTCGATCCCTTGATCGCCTTCGGCTCGGTGATGTACTCGACGCTCCGCTGACGATGACGCGGCTCGTCACGGCTGTCGTCGCCGTCCGATCCGCGACGGCGACGGCCGCCGCGACGCGAGAACGAGGAGCCGCGGTCGTCGTCGTCGCTGTCGTCCTCGTCCCGTCGGGCGGGTGCCGGCAGCGGGACGATCTCGGGGGCATAGAAGTGCAGCTGCGTGGAGACCTTCGAGACGAACACCTCCGGAAGCAGCCCCAGGCTCACCGCGGTCACCGGCTGCGGAGCCTCGGGCTCTGCGGGAGTCTCAGGCTCCGCGGGAGCCTCGGGCTCTGCGGGAGTCTCAGGCTCTGCGGGAGTCTCAGGCTCTGCGGGAGTCTCAGGCTCTGCGGGAGTCTCAGGCTCTGCGGAGGTCTCGGGCTGAGGTTCAGCAGCTGCTTCGGGCGCCGCAGCCGCCTCGGAGGTCTCCTCGGCCGGTGCTGTCGCGTCTGCCTGAGCATCCGCCGCTTCCGACTCGGTCTCGGTCCCTGCCGTGTCCACGACGGACTCCGCGATGGCGGAGTCCTCTGCTACCGGCTGGGCCGGCGTCGTGTCGGGGGTAGGGGTGGTCTTGTCATCGTTATCAACGGCCATCTCTGGCTTACTCCCTGCGCGGGCACTGGGTGCCGCGGAAACTCGTGCGGCGATACAGCAGCCGCGAACTCAATCGGTGTGCGATCTGCTCGTTGGCGAGATCACGTGGGGCACATGACCCCGAAGTCTTGACGATTCGATCGCGAAGGCTCGCGATGTCATCTCGAGCCATTATCGCACCTCGCGGCGATGCCGGTGGCATCAGCACGGCAACGCGCGCGTCGGCCTCCCGTGAACCGCATAGCCGGCGCTGGGATAATCCCTGTATGACCACGCAGCGCGCACGGCACGTCGGGTACGGGATCTGGTTGATCATCGCGAGCCTGGTGGGCTGGTGGGCGGCCTTCCAGCTGACTCTGGAGAAGTTCTTCCTGCTGGAGAATCCCTCCGAGCAGACCAGCTGCTTCGTGAGCGTGCTGATCCAGTGCGACAAGAACCTGGGATCCTGGCAGGGCGCCGCGTTCGGCTTCCCCAACCCACTCATTGGGGTGGCCGGATGGATGGCCGTGCTCGTGATGGGCGTCGCTGTGCTCGCGGGCGTGCGCTTTCCCCGTTGGTTCTGGGGCCTGTTCGGACTCGGCGTGCTCGGCGCGTTCGCCTTCATCTGCTGGCTGATCGGCCAGAGCATCTACAGCCTGGCCGTGCTGTGCCCCTGGTGCATGGTGACGTGGGCGGTGACCATTCCGACCTTCATCGCGACCGTGGTGCAGCTGCTGCGAAACGGAACCCTGACGCGCTCGACGGGGGTGCAGCGCTGGGCCGGGCGGATGATGGCTTGGGTGCCGCTCATGACGATCCTCGCCTACGCGGTCGTCATCGCCATGGCGCAGCTGGCCGGACTGGACTTCCTCGGAGAGATGGCCGGACTGCTGTTCTGAGACGTGAGGGCACGAAGAAGGGGACGTCCCACAGGACGTCCCCTTCTTCTTCGCGTCGGGTCAGGCGAACCAGATGCTCAGCTCACGCGCAGCCGATTCGGGGCTGTCGGAGCCGTGCACGAGGTTCTGCTGGACCTTCGCTCCCCAGTCGCGGCCGAAATCGCCGCGGATGGTGCCCGGGGCCGCGGTGGTCGGGTCGGTGGTGCCGGCCAGCGACCGGAAACCCTCGATGACGCGGTTGCCCGCCAGGCGGATCGCCACGGAGGGGCCGGACATCATGAACTCGAGCAGCGGCTCGTAGAACGGCTTGCCCTCGTGCTCGGCGTAGTGCGCGGCCAGGCGATCGCGGTCGGGCTCGACGAGGCGGATGTCCACCAGCGCGTAGCCCTTCGCCTCGATGCGGGCGAGGATGTCGCCGGTCAGGCCGCGGGCGACGCCGTCCGGCTTGACGAGGACGAGTGTTTCTTCAGTGGCCATGTCATTCGCTCTCTGTGTGAGGCTCGGTCGAGGTGTCGGCGGGGGCGTTGCGGTCCACCCGGGCCCCCACGATCGTCGCATATCCCCACATGCCGCCGAAAATCAGAGCGACGAGGGCGATGGCGGGCACCAGCAGCGCGGCGGTGAGCACGAGCACCTGCATCACCCAGCCCACGATGATCGCCCCCGGCCGCGCGATGGCGCCGGCGAGGGCGATCATGGCGACTGCGAGCACGGAGCCGCCGACGACGCCCCACCACGGCGGGATGCCCTCGGGCAGCGCCTTCAGGCCGTAGACGGTCAGTCCTGCCAGGAACACGACGATCGCCTCGAACCCCAGCACGATGGATCCGAGCTTCTGCGTCAGGGTGCGCGGTGCGCGTGCGCGAGGAGTGCTCATGCGCGCCACCCGCTCTTCCAGTCCTCGTCCTCGGAGAGTCGCAGCGCTTCTCCCGCGAGCACGATGGAACCGGCGATCACGACGGCACGGCGGTCGGACGATGCCGCCCACTCCCGTGCCGCGTCGACGGCCTCGGCGAGGGTGGGGTGCACGCTCGCCCGGCGATCATGGGCTTCCACGAGGTCGGCGATGGTGTCGGCATCCGCTGCCCGGTCGGAGTCCGGCGAGGTGGCGAAGACCTCGCTGACAGCGGGAAGCAGTTCGTCGACGATGCCTGCGGTGTCCTTGTCGGCGAAGATCCCCAGCACGAGTCCCCATTCGTCGAAGTCGAAGCTGTCCGCCAGTGCGCGGGCGAGCGAGGCTGCACCGTGCGGGTTGTGCGCGGCGTCCACGACGACGGTCGGTGCGATTCCGGCCAGCTGCAGACGGCCGGGCGACGTCGCATTCTGCAGCCCATCGGAGACGATGTCTGCGGCGATGGGGTTCGTCGCGCCACCGATCAGCGACTCGACGGCGGCCACGGCCAGAGCCGCGTTGTGGCCCTGGTGGGCGCCGTACAGCGGCAGGTACTCGTCGGGGTACTCGCCGGCGAGACCCTTGATGCTGATCAGCTGTCCGCCGACGGCGAGCGTCTGCGCTGACAGGCCGAACGCATCGCCCTCGAAGGCGATCGTCGCACCCTTCTGCTCGGCCACCCGGCGCAGCACGGCCTGGGCCTCGGGTCGCTGCTCGGCGGAGACGACGGCGGCGCCGTCCTTGATGATCCCGGCCTTGACCTCCGCGATCGCCTCGATCGTGTCGCCGAGACGATCGGCGTGGTCCAGCGCGATCGGTGCGAAGACGGCCACGTCGCCGTCGGCGGTGTTCGTGGAATCCCACGAGCCGCCCATGCCGACCTCCAGCACGAGCACATCGACAGGCGCGTCCGCGGCCGCGACGAAGGCGAGCACCGTCAGCAGTTCGAAGAAGGTCAGCGGAGCATCGCCCGCGGCCTCGAGCTCGGCGTCGACGATGCCGACGAACGGTTCGATCTCATCCCAGGCATCCGCGACCGCACCATCGTCTATGGGTTCCCCGTCGATCATGATGCGCTCCGTGAAGCGCTTCAGATGCGGGCTCGTGAACAGCCCCGTGCGCAGTCCATGCGCGCGCAGCAGGCTCTCGATCATGCGGGCCGTGGACGTCTTGCCGTTGGTGCCGGTGATGTGCACCACCCGATAGGTGCGCTGCGGGTCGTCCAACAGGGTCAGTATCCGCGCGGTGCGCTCCTTGCGCGGCTGCACCCACCGCTCCCCCGCGCGCTCCAGAAGCGCCTCGTAGACGGCGTCGGCACGCTGTTCGTCGTTCACTCGGTGTCCTCCTGCGCGGTCGCGTCGATGGCCGTGGCGTCGATGGTGATGATGACGGCTTCCTTGCCCGCGCCCAGGGCTTTCGCCCCGCTGCGGAACACTCCGTCGCCTGGACTGGTGACATCGGCCAGGAGGCCTTCGATGCCCTCGGTCGCCTGCACGGCGAAGCCGATGGCGAGGGTCTCCCGCGCGATCAGCTCGGCGTGCTGCTGCAGGGCCTCGGCGTTCGCCGGAGAGACGTTCAGCGCCAGCACGATGCGGTCGCTGACGTCCAGACCGGCGTTCTTGCGCGCCTCCTGCACGACGCGGATCGCGTCGCGGGCCAGGCCCTCGGCCTCCAGCTCCGTCGTGGTGACCGTGTCGAGCAGCATGAAGCCGCCGGTCGGCACGAGTGCGAGGGCCTCGCCCTCCGGGCGCCCCGTGGTCTCCAGGGCGAGCTCGTACTCGTGCGGCTGCAGTTCGATGCCGCCCGCGACGACGACGCCCTTCCACTCCTTCCACTGCCCCGCCTTGGCAGCGGCGATCACGCGCTGCACGTCCTTGCCCAGGCGAGGACCGGCGGCTCGGGCGTTCACGCTCAGACGGTGACTGATGCCGTAGGACACCGCCGTGTCGTCGGCGAGCGGCACGAGCTCGACGGACTTCACATTCAGCTCCTCGCGGAGGATGCCCTCGAACTGCGCCAGGGCATCCGCCAGCGGTGACACGACGGTCAGACGTGCCAGCGGCAGGCGCACGCGCAGCTTCTCCTTCTTGCGCAGCGCATTGCCCACGCTGCTCAGCTCGCGCACGGCGTCCATGGCGTCGCGCACGTCGTCCGCCGCCGGGAACCGCTCTGCGTCGGGCCAGTCGGTCAGGTGCACGCTGCGTCCGCCGGTCAGGTCCTGCCAGATGCGCTCACTGACCAGCGGCACGAGCGGCGCCGCCACCCGACAGACGGTCTCGAGCACGGTGTACAGGGTGTCGAAGGCCTCACGGCTCTGCGGATCCTCGGTGACCCCCTCCCAGAACCGGTCCCGCGAACGGCGGATGTACCAGTTGGTCAGGATCTCGGCGAAGTCGCGCAGGCGAGCGGAAGCCGTGGTGGAGTCCAGTCCCTCCAGGTCGACGCGCACCTCGCGGACGAGGTCGCCGAGGCGGGCGAGGATGTAACGATCGAGCACGTCGGTGGAATCCGTCCGCCACGTCGCCTCGTATCCGCCCGAGGCATTGGCGTAGGTGGCGAAGAAGTACCAGGAGTTCCACATCGGCAGCAGGAACTCGCGGACGCCGGCGCGGATGCCCTCCTCGGTGACCGCGAGGTTGCCGCCGCGCAGCACCGAGCTCGACATGAGGAACCAGCGCATGGCATCCGAACCGTCGCGGTCGAGCACCTCACTGACGTCCGGGTAGTTGCGCAGCGACTTCGACATCTTGTAGCCGTCGCTGCCGAGCACGATGCCGTGGCAGCTCACTCCCGTGAATGCCGGGCGGTCGAACAGGGCGGTGGACAGCACGTGCATGACGTAGAACCACCCGCGGGTCTGCCCGATGTATTCGACGATGAAGTCGGCGGGCGCGTGCGAGTCGAACCACTCCTGGTTCTCGAATGGGTAGTGCACCTGCGCATAGGGCATCGAGCCCGAGTCGAACCACACGTCGAAGACGTCCTCGATGCGGCGCATGGTGCTCCTGCCCGTGGGGTCGTCGGGGTTCGGCCGCGTGAGCTGGTCGATGTAGGGGCGGTGCAGGTCCACCTCGCCCTCGGGGTTGCGCGGCAGCGTGCCGAAATCGCGCTCCAGGTCGGCCAGCGAGCCGTAGGCGTCCACGCGCGGGTACTGGGGGTCGTCGCTCTTCCAGATCGGGATCGGAGAACCCCAGTAGCGGTTGCGGCTGATCGACCAGTCGCGGGCGCCCTCGAGCCACTTGCCGAACTGCCCGTGCTTGACGTTCTCGGGCACCCAGGTGATCTGCTCGTTGTTCGCGAGCATGTCGTCCTTGATGTCGGTGACCCGGATGAACCAGCTCGAGACGGCCTTGTAGATCAGGGGGTTCCGGCACCGCCAGCAGTGCGGGTAGGAGTGCACGTAGCTCTGCTCGCGCAGCATCCGCCCGGCGCCGCGCAGCAGGCGGATGAGCGGCGTGTTGGCGTCCATCCAGAGCAGACCGGCGACATCGGTGACGCTCGGCAGGAACCGTCCGCCGTCATCCAGGGAGATGATCGTGGGGATGCCGGCGGCGCCCGTCACGCGCTGGTCGTCCTCACCGTAGGCGGGTGCCTGGTGCACGATGCCCGTGCCGTCGGTGGTGGTGACGTAGTCGTCGACCAGGATCCGCCAGGCCTTCTCGGTGCCCCAGGTCTCGGTGTCGGCGTAGTAGTCGAACAGGCGGTCGTAGGTGACGTCCTGCAGCTCCGAGCCTCGGTGGGTCGCGTCGACGGCGGCGAGCGCGTCCTCGGCGGACTCGTACCCGAGGTCCTTGGCGTATCCGCCGAGCAGATCGCGGGCGAGCAGGTAGCGGTGCGCGTCGCTCTCGGCGGGGTCGTCGCCGGGCACGATGTCCGCGGCGCCGTTCGGGCCGGCGGGCAGCACGACGTACTCGATGTCGGGGCCGACGACCAGGGCGAGGTTGGTCGGCAGCGTCCACGGCGTGGTCGTCCAGGCGAGGGCGCGCACCGCGGTGAGTCCGAGGGATTCGGCCTTCGCGCCGACGAGCGGGAAGGTGACGGTGACCGACGGGTCCTGACGGTCCTGGTACACGTCGTCGTCCATGCGCAGCTCATGCGCGGACAGCGGGGTCTCGTCGCGCCAGCAGTACGGCAGCACCCGGTAGCCCTCATAGGCGAGGTTCTTGTCGTAGAGCGTCTTGAACGCCCAGAGCACGCTCTCCATGTAGCCCAGGTCGAGCGTCTTGTAGCCACGCTCGAAGTCCACCCAGCGCGCCTGCCGGGTGACGTAGTCCTGCCATTCGCGCGTATAGGTCAGCACCGACTCGCGCGCCTTGGCGTTGAAGACGTCGATGCCCATGGCCTCGATCTCGCTCTTCTCGGTGATGCCGAGCTGCTTCATCGCCTCGAGCTCGGCGGGCAGGCCGTGCGTGTCCCACCCGAACACACGGTCGACCTTCTTGCCGAGCATCGTCTGGAAGCGCGGGAACACGTCCTTCGCGTACCCGGTGAGCAGGTGCCCGTAGTGCGGCAGGCCGTTGGCGAAGGGCGGGCCGTCGTAGAAGACCCACTCGTCCGCGCCCTCGCGCTGCGCGATGGACGCCCGGAAGGTGTCGTCGTGCTTCCAGAAGTCGAGGACCTCGGTCTCGATCTCGGGGAACCGCGGGCTGGGGACGACGCTGCGCGCCTGGCCTGAGCCTGTCGAAGGGTCGGCGGCGGGTCCGAAGGACGAGGGGCGGGGGTAGGTCATGTCTGCTCGCAGTGTCGTGGGTGGATGCTGCTGCAAGGACGACCCTCGCTTTCGCGCGGACCGCGGTACCACCCTGCGTGCCCCGCCTCACGGCGATGCCTCTCTCACTGCGGCGATGACGGGCCTGCCCCGCTCGGTTCTACTGGGACGTGCGCCCGTTCTTCCGAGAGCTCCCCGGTGATGGCCGGATCAGTGCTTGTGCGGCCATTCTACAGCCCGGGAGTCACCTTGGCGCTCGTCTTCCCCCCACTCATCCGGCAGCCGCGCCCGCGCTCCGCGTGGAGAACTGCGCTCCACGCGGATCCGGCTCCGCAATCCAGCCGCGGCAAGCGCATTCTTCCGTGCGATGCGCAGGGCCATTCAGGGCGCGCGGTGCAGGCCCTGCGCAACTGCCCGCATGATGAGATCCTGAACCATCGGCCAGTCGAACATCATCTGCGTGTACGACACACGGATGACGTGGTACCCGAGCAGTGTCAGCTGCGCGTCGTGTCTGATGTCCTCGGAGCGCTGAGCGCCGACGTGGTGCTTGCCGTCGATCTGAAGCACGAGTCGTGCGCCGATCAGCGCATCGACGCGGTGCCCATGAATCCAGATCTGAATACGCAGCGGCACACGTAGCCATCGCAATCGGATCCGTAGATAGGTCTCCAGTCCGGCATCCGCGTAGGGTGTGGCTTCCGCAAGCACGCGGCGTGCCGCAGGGCGGAGCGGGAGCCGGGACATGGCCGCCATCTCGATGAGCCCCTTATTGAACGCGGAATCCCACGTCGCGACTGGCTGCTCGAACGGTTCGCACACTGCGATGAAGGCGAGCACGTTCTCGATGGAGTCGATAAGAGCATCCGGATGCCGCGGAACCAGCGGCCTACCCCAGTGGACCTTCGCCACGAGCCTGACATGTCCAGTGCGGTTCGGGGAAACCGCGATATGCGGATCCCCATCGCTGTCGTGCACCCATAGCCCGTAGTGCTGCGCGGCGGTACGGCACGTGAGCACCACGCCGAATCCCGCAGCATCACGGAGCATTCTCGGTGCGCTCGGCGCGGCGAGCCATCCGCGGCGCGGGCGCGTGAGCAGTCCTCCCGCAATCGCGCCGTCCACGACCTGTCGACTGAATCCTTGATCCCTCACAGGACCTGCGCGCACGATGCCGCCGCGGTCGTGGATGAAGTCCATGAGATCTGTGATCCGTGAGGTCATCCAGACAGCGTGTCCAGTCCGCGGGCAGGCGGACACACCGCACCCACGATCTGTGGACGATTCCCATGATCCCGAGAATGTGGAGGGCGAATGACTGCAGTGCGCGGATCCGCTGGGTGCGTCGCTTCACGCGGAGAGAGGCATCTCACGCGGATCGATCGTCGGATTAGACCCGCTCGAAGCGCCTTCTTCTGCGCGAACCGGACGGTGGGTATCGATCCGCGACAGGTCGCCGGCCTCCCCTAGAGTCGAGCGCATGGCCCGCCGCAGCGACGACCCTCGCCCGCCCCTCGTCTCCGCACCGGATCTGCCCGAGCGCCTCGAAGCCGCGCGTGCTCAGCGCAGCGCGGATTTCATCGCCTCCCGCATCGAGCTCGCCGGCGACGCCGACCTGGCGCACTCCTCACTGGAGCAGTGCGTGCTCACCGGTACGGCCGGTGCGCTCGACCTGCGCGGCGCGACTCTGATGGACGTCGAGCTGCAGGAGCTGCGGATCGCGGATCTGTCGGCACGATCGGCGAACCTGCGCCGGGTGCGCATCTCCGGCGGACGGATCGGCACCCTGGACCTGAGCGACGCCCGCATCGGGGAGCTGGAGCTGCACGGCGTGCGCGTCGACTACCTGACCCTGGCGGCGGCGAAGGCCGTCGATGTACGCGTCGAGTCGTGCCAGATCACCGCCCTCGACCTGCCCGGCGCGACGCTCACCCGTCTCGCCTTCGCCGACAGTCGTTCCGATGAGGTCGACACCCGGGGCCTGCGCGCCGAGCACGTCGACCTGCGCGGACTGGACGCGCTGTCGTTCCTCGATGTCGCCTCGCTGCGTGGCACGACTCTGACATACCGGCAGGCCGAGCTGCTCGCCCCGGCATTCGCGGCATCAGCGGGCATCACCCTCCGAGACTGACGCCGGAGCCGTCCGGGTCAGGAGCCCGCCGCGAGCAGTTCCCGGGTGAATGGATGCCGGGGAGCGGCGAACACGCCCCCCACCGGGCCCTGCTCGACGATCACGCCGTCCTGCATCACCAGCACGTCGTCGCACACGGCGGCGATCACACCGAGGTCGTGCGAGACGAACACCATGGTCAGCTCCCGTTCGTCCTGCAGTCGCGCCAGCAGCGCCAGCACCTGCTGACGCACGGTGGGGTCCAGGGCGGAGACCGGCTCGTCGAGCACCAGCACCTGCGGATCCGCGGCAAGCGCACGGGCGATGGCGGCGCGCTGGCGCTGCCCACCGGAGAGCTCGTGCGGACGCCGGCGAGCCAGAGACGGGTCGAGCCCCACCTCGGCGAGCAGCGCGGTCACGCGACGGGACCGTTCCCCGCGTCGCACGCCCGCAGCCTGCAGCGCCTCGGCCAGTGAGCGCGCGACGGTCCAGCGCGGATCGAACGCGCCCAGCGGGTTCTGGTGCACGAGCTGCACGCGCTGCGGCGACGACCAGGTCAGCGTCCCGGCATCCGGTCGCTGCACGCCTACGAGCACCCGGGCGAGCGTGGTCTTGCCCGAGCCGGACTCACCGACGACTCCGAGCGTCCGACCGACGGAGACGACGAACGTCGCGTCGAGGACAGCGGGTCGGTCGAAGGACACCTGCACTCCCCGAGCTCGCAGCAGCGGCTCCGTACCCGCCCTCGCCTGCGTGCGCGGTTCAGGGACACTGGCCGCGACCAGCGTCCGGGTGTACTCCGTGCGCGGTGCGCGCATCACCGCATCGACGGCGCCCTGCTCGACGATCACCCCGTCGCGCATCACGAGGACCCGGTCGGCGACCCGTCGGACGGCGGCGAAGTCATGGCTGATGAACACCACCGCGGTGCCCGCGTCCGCGATCGCGCGCAGCAGGTCGAGGACGCGGGCCTGCACCGTGGCGTCCAGGGCGGTCGTCGCCTCGTCCGCCACCAGCACGGCGGGCTCCGCGGCGAGCGCCGAGGCGATGAGCGCACGCTGCCGCATTCCTCCTGACAGCTCGTGCGGACGACGGCGGGCATCCCGCTGCGGATCCGGCATCGACACCGACGTCAGCAGGTCGAGCACCCGCGCGTCCCGGTCCTCGCCGTGCAGTCGGTGGATCTCCATCGGCTCCGCGATCTCACGACCGATCCGGCGCAGCGGATCCAGCGCGGCCAGGGCATCCTGCGAGACCAGAGCGACCGAGCGTCCGCGCAGGCGCAGCCACCCGCGCTCATCCGAGCGCGCGGCATCCGTTCCGTCGATCTCCAGGCGGGACACCGATGTCACCGCCCCTTCCGGAAGCAGTCTCAGCAGGGCGCGGGCCGTGAGCGATTTGCCCGCGCCGGACTCGCCCACGATCGCCACGCACTCCCCCGGCTCGACGGTGAAGCTCACATCGTCCACGACGACGCGACCACCGATCCCGATCCGCAGGCCCTGCACGTCCACGGCGGTCACATCGCACCCCTGTCGGCCCGCCCGCGCAGCGTGCGCCCGATCACCGTCGCGCTGATCACGGTGAGCGTGATGGCGAGCCCCGGGAAGACGGAGATCCACCAGGCCTGCCCGAGCACGTTGCGACCACCCGCGAGCATCAGGCCCCACTCCGGGTCGGGCTCTGCCGGTCCGAGCCCCAGGAAGCTCAGTCCCGCCGCCGCGAGGATCGCCGAGCCGATGCCGATCGTCGCGAGCACGCTGAGCGCCCCGACCACCCCCGGGACCACGTGTCGCGTGAATGCCCGCATGCGCCCCACCCCGAGGATGCGCGCGGCTTCGACGTGCTCGGCGACCCGCAGGGTCCTCGTCTGGGTGCGCGCCATCCGGATGTACACCGGCACGGCCGCGACCGTCACGGCGATCGCCACGTTCACACCGCCCGGTCCCAGTACCGCCACGACGATCAGAGCGACGAGGAACTCCGGGAACGCGAGCAGGATGTCGGTGACCCGCATCGTCACCGTGTCGACCGTCCGCGGGGCGATGCCGGACAGCGACCCGACCACCAGTCCGACCACCAGCGCGAGCACCGTCGCCAGCAGCCCGATTCCCGCCGAGCGGGCGGCACCGTGCACGACCCGGGAGAGCACGTCCCGGCCGGACTGGTCGGTGCCGAACAGATGCGCGGCGCTCGGGGGCTGCAGGGCGGCCCGCACGTCGGTCTGGAGCGGGTCCTGCAACGCCAGCACCCCCGGGGCGACGGCGGCGAGCGCCACGAGGGCGAGGAATGCCGCGGCCACCCATATCCCGGCCGTGCGGGCTCTCATCGCCGCTCCCGGAGCGCGGGCGCCGCGACGCGATCGGCGAGCGACGGCCTGCGCTCGCGCAGTCTCGGGTCGAGCAGCGGATGCAGCAGTTCGACGGTCACGTTGACGACCACGAACACCAGGGCGCTGAGCATGATGATGCCCGCGACCACGGGCAAGTCGCGGTTGATGATGGCGGCCAGGGTCACCCGGCCGAGGCCGGGCCGGGCGAACACCGTCTCCACGAGCACGGCCCCGCCCAGCAGCGACCCGACCAGGTACGCGGTGAGTGTCAGCGTGTTCGCCGCACCGTGCCGCAGCGAGTGGCGCAGCACCAGCCGTGCCGGTCCGGCGCCGCGTGCACGCACGGTCTCGGCGAACGGCTGTCGTTCGGCCTGGTCGATGCCGTCGCGCAGCACCTGGCCGACGAGGGCGGCGACAGGCAGAGCCAGGGTCAGCGCCGGCAGCACGATGGTGGCGGGACTGCGGGAGCCGGCGACGGGGAACCAGCCCAGGCCGAACGCGAACACCGCCAGCAGCAGCAGACCGATCCAGAACACCGGTGAGGAGAGCACGGTCAGCTCGACCGCGACCACCAGCGCCCGTGCGACGCCACGTCGCGCGAACAGCGCCACGGCGAAGGCGAGCACCAGCGCGATCAGCAGCGCCACGGCCGTCAGCTGCAGCGTCGGGCCGAGCTGGCGACCGATCACCTCCGTCACCGGCAGTCGCAGCTGGTACGACCGGCCCAGGTCGCCGTGCAGCAGTCCTGCGAGGTATCCGAAGTACTGCTCCAGCGGCGGACGATCCAGCCCGAGGTCCGCGCGGATGCCGGCCTTCACCTGTTCACTGACCTGCGCCTGCGGTCCCAGCATCACCGAGACGGCATCTCCGGGGATCACCCGGAAGGCGAGGAAAGCCAGCGTCGCGGCGCCCCACAGCACGAAGAGGGCGGAGGCCGCGATCCCCGCGAGCCGACTCAGGACACGTGCCACGTGGACAAGGATGTCAGCCCGCGAGGCTCACGGCATAGAACAGCGGACGGCCGTAGAGGTCGTAGCTCAGGCCCTGCACGTCGGTCGCGGATGCCGTGATCTGCGAGGCGACGTACAACGGCACGATCGCCACGTGCTCGGCGTTCCACTGCTGGAGCTCGGTGTAGATCGCCGCCCGCTCAGCGGGGTCACTGGTCGCGAGGCCCTCGGCGAGCAGCTCGTCCACCTCCGGGTCGCTGACCTGCGAGGCGTTCTGGAAGCCGTCGGTGCCCAAGTGGCTGCGCAGCAGATCGGCATCCACGCCGGAGAAGTCCCAGTCGGTGAGGTCGTACGTCTTGGGTCCGTACTGCTCGTTGTACGCGGCGGGTTCGAGCGTCTCGCGGACGATCTCGAAGCCGACCTTCTTCAGGTCGGACTGGATCGCGTTGGCGAGCGCCGTGCGGTCGTCGGAGACGGGGGTCCAGGCGATCCAGCGCGCGGACAGGCGCTTGCCGTCCTTGACCCGGATGCCGTCCGCGCCCCGCTCGGTCCAGCCGGCTTCGTCCAGCAGCGTGTTCGCCTTGTCGGGGTCGAACGCCCAGGTGCCCTCGAGCGCCTTGTCGTAGCCGGGGGTGGTGGGGCCGAGGATGCTCCACGCGCGCGGGAACTGACCGAAGAAAATCTGCTCGACCGCGGCGTCCACGTCGATGGACAGCGCGAACGCCTCGCGCACCTTCTGGTCGGCGAACACGCCGTACTTCTCGTTCAGGAACAGCGAGTACGGCAGGCCCGGGTACTCCTTCGCGGCGACCGTGACGTCATCGCCGAGACCGGAGACGGCGTTCGGCGGCAGCTTGCTGGCCACCTGCGCCTCACCCGAGCTCAGCACACCGGCGCGCACCGACGCCTCGGGCAGGACCTCCACGCGCAGCGTCTTGATCTTCGGAGCCTTCGCGCCATCAGGACCCCACGTGTAGTCGTCGTTGCGGGTGAAGACGAGCTCCTGGTCGGCGGTGTACTCGCTGAGCACGAACGGCCCGGTGCCGATCGACACGTCCGGGCCGCCCGCCTTGAGCTGATCGGCCGAGGACTCCAGCACCTTCGGCGACCAGAAACCCAGCTGCGCGGTGCTCGCGGCCTGCAGGAACGGGGCGTACGGCTGCGTGAAGTCGACCTCGACCGTATGGTCGTCGATCACCTTCGTTCCGGCGTACAGGTCGCCGCCGAGCATGCTGGCCGCCTGCGCGGATTCGGTCTTCGGATCGATGATGCGGTCGAAGTTCGCCTTGACGGCCGCCGCGTCGAACGCGGTGCCGTCACTGAAGGTCACGTCATCGCGCAGCTCGAAGGTGTAGACCTTGCCGTCGTCCGACACCTTCCAGCTCGTGGCCAGCCAGGGCGAGAACGAGCCATCGGGCTCCTGGAACACCAGGGAGTCCAGCACCTGCCGCTGCACCATCGCCGACACGTCGAGCTGGCTGGTCTGAGGGTCCATGTGCCCGTTGGCGAGGTTCGCCCCCTCGATCGCCCACACCAGTTCGGCGTTCGGGTCGGACGCGCCGGCGCTGTCGCCGCCGTCCGAGGCCGGACCGGCGCAGGCGCTGAGCACCAGGACGGATGCTGCGGTGAGCGCGGCGAGCGAGAGCAGACGCACGGGGAGAGAAGGCATTCGGAGACCTCGAGAAGGTGCGGAAGGGGAACACCCCATCCTACCCGGCGATTCTTGGACGCGGTCGATCAAAACCGATCGGCGGGGCAGCCGATAGACTTCTCGGACAACCCACACTCAGGCACGCTCACACAGTGCCGCACACATCGCTCAAGGAGACCGACATGGCCGCGTCCGCATCGAACCAGATCCCCGACAAGCCTGTCCTCGAGGGCCTTGAAGCGAAGTGGGGTGAACGCTGGTCCGAGCAGGGCACCTTCCTCTTCGATCGCGCCGGCGCGTCGGCATCCGGTCGTGACGGCGTCTACTCCATCGACACCCCGCCGCCGACGGCATCCGGCAGCCTGCACATCGGTCACGTGTTCTCGTACACGCACACCGACATCAAGGCGCGTTTCGAGCGGATGCGCGGCAAGAAGGTGTTCTATCCGATGGGCTGGGACGACAACGGCCTGCCCACCGAGCGCCGCGTGCAGAACTACTACGGCGTGCGCTGCGACCCCTCGCTCCCCTACGATGCTGACTTCACGCCGCCGTTCGAGGGCGGCGACAACAAGTCCTCGCGCGCCGCCGACCAGGTGCCGATCAGCCGCCGCAACTTCATCGAGCTGTGCGAGAAGCTGACGCTCGAGGACGAGAAGCAGTTCGAAGCGCTGTTCCGCCAGCTCGGTCTCAGCGTGGACTGGACCCAGACGTACCGCACCATCTCCGACGACACCATTCGGCAGAGCCAGCTGGCGTTCCTGCGCGGGCTGGAGCGCGGTGAGGCGTACCAGTCGCTGGCGCCGACGCTGTGGGACATCGACTTCCGCTCCGCGATCGCTCAGGCCGAGCTCGAGGACCGCGAGCAGCAGGCCGCCTTTCACCGGCTGGCGTTCCACCGCTCCGACGGCTCGGGCGATATCCACATCGAGACCACCCGTCCCGAGCTGCTGGCCGCCTGCGTCGCCCTGGTCGCCCACCCGGACGACGAGCGCTACCAGGCCTCGTTCGGCACCACGGTGCGAACGCCGCTCTTCGACGTCGAGGTGCCCGTGCTCGCGCACCACCTCGCCCAGCCCGACAAGGGCTCCGGCATCGCGATGATCTGCACCTTCGGCGACGTGACCGACATCGTGTGGTGGCGGGAGCTGGATCTGCCCAACCGCACCATCCTCGGCAAGGACGGTCGCGTGCTGACCGATGCCCCTGAAGCGATCCGGACGGATGCAGGCAAGGCCGCGTACGCGCAGCTGGCCGGCAAGACCGTGTTCAGTGCCCGCAAGACCGTCGTGGAGCTGCTCGGTGAGTCGGGCGAGCTCGTCGAGGTGGGCAAGCCGTTCAGTCACGCGGTGAAGTTCTTCGAGAAGGGCGACCGCCCGCTGGAGATCGTCTCGACCCGCCAGTGGTACATCCGCAACGGAGCACGCGACCCGGAGCTGCGCGACCAGCTGCTCGAGAACGGCAAGCGGCTGTCGTGGCACCCCGACTTCATGCGTGTGCGCTACGAGAACTGGGTCGGCGGCCTCACCGGCGACTGGCTGGTCTCGCGTCAGCGCTTCTTCGGCGTGCCGATCCCGATCTGGTACGGCCTCGACGAGAACGGCGAGCGCGACTACGACCGCGTGCTCACCCCGGCTCACGACGCGCTGCCCATCGATCCGACCACCGATGTGCCGGCGGGCTACACCGAGGAGCAACGCGGCGTGCCCGGGGGCTTCGTCGCCGAGCAGGACATCTTCGACACGTGGGCGACCTCCTCCCTCACCCCGCAGCTCGCCGGCGGGTGGCAGCGCGACGAGGAGCTGTGGAACCTGGTCGCACCGTTCGACCTGCGCCCGCAGGGCCAGGACATCATCCGCACCTGGCTGTTCTCGACCATGCTCCGCTCGACCCTGGAGGATCAGCGGGCACCCTGGAGCAACGCCGCGATCTCCGGCTTCATCGTGGACCCCGACCGCAAGAAGATGTCCAAGTCCAAGGGGAACGTGGTCACCCCCGCCGACATCCTGGACAAGCACGGCTCGGACGCCGTGCGGTACTGGTCAGCGTCGAGCCGGCTGGGGATGGACGCGGCCTTCGACCCCCAGAACCCGACCCAGGTGAAGATCGGCCGCCGCCTGGCGATCAAGATCCTCAACGCGGCGAAGTTCGTGCTGTCCTTCCCTGTGCCCGAGGGCGCACAGATCACCCACGCGCTGGACGCCTCGATGCTCGCCACGCTGGACGCCGTGACGCGCGAGGCCACCGCCGCGTACGAGAACTACGACCAGGCCAAGGCGCTGGAGGTCACCGAGGCGTTCTTCTGGACCTTCTGCGACGACTACCTGGAACTCGTCAAGGAGCGGGCCTACGACCAGACGGATGTCGGACAGGCCTCCGCCGCCCTCGCGCTGCGCCTGGCGCTGTCGACGCTGCTGCGCCTGCTGGCCCCGATCGTGTCGTTCGCGACCGAGGAGGCTTGGTCCTGGTTCGAGGCGGGCTCGATCCACACGTCCGAGTGGCCGGAACCCCGGGGCTTCGACGGCGACCCGACCGTGCTCGCCGTCGCCAGCGAGGCGTTGATCGGCATCCGCCGGGCCAAGACCGAGGCCAAGGCATCGCAGAAGACGCCGGTCTCGAGCGCGACGATCGCGGCCCCTCCGGCCAAGGCGGATGCGCTGCGCGCCGCCGCCGATGACCTGCGGGCCGTCGGTCGGATCGCGGAGCTCACCGTCGTGGAAGGCGAGGACCTGTCCGTCACCGCGATCGAGCTCGCCCCGGTGGAGCAGTGATGCAGCTCGGAACGCGCTGGGCGGCCGGGACGCAGCCGCCGGCTTCGGTGCCGGCCGAGCTGCGCCCGGCGATCGCCGAGGTCGAGGATCGCGGACTGAAGGGCCACTGGACCCTCACGTGGCTGGAGGGCCGGCCCCTGGCCGAGCTGGATGCCGGGTGGGAGGTCCTGCTCACGGCATCCGGCGAGGTCGTCGCCCGCCCCTTCCAGGATTAGAGCCCGACTCTCCCGTCACGTCCTGTCGGGTCGCACAAGCGGCAGGAACACCTCATCGACGATCTCGTCGATGACCTCGTCCGTCAGCGGCGCCGCGTTGATGAGCATCTCGTGGCGGAACAGGTCGACCGCGACCGACCGCACCCGCGGGGTCAGCTTCGCGGCATCCGCCTCGCCTCGGGCGATCGCCCGCTCGAGGATGATGTCGAGGGGGCCACCGCCTCGCGGCCCCAGCGCGCGCTCGCGCACGTCGGCGAAGGTGCGACCCGAGTCGGCGTAGTAGGCACCCATGAAGACGCTCATCAGCGGCGCGATCGAGCCGCGCAGCAGATTCGATCGTCGCAGCGCCTCGATCATGTCCCCGCGCAGACTGCCGGTGTCTGGCGGTGTCATCTCGCGCCCCTGATTCAGGCCGTGCGTGATCGCCGCCTCCAGCAGGTCGTCGCGATCGGGCCAGCGACGATAGATCACCGAACGGCTGGTGCCGGCGCGTTCGGCGACCGCGTCGATCGTGAACGCGTTGTAGCCGCCCTCGACCAGCTGCGCCCAGCCGGCGGCCAGGATCGCGTCTTCCAGTTCCTGCCCCCGTCGACGTCTTCCGGGCTTCTCAAGATCCATTTGTGTATCTTATCCCATCGGCGTACACTTGCGACAGTAGATACACATCTGTATCTTATTTGAAGGAGTTCGCATGACTTCCACGTCCGCGCCCGCCGTCCCGCGCAGCGCCATCGTCTCGGCGCTGGTGCTGGTCACCGGGGGATTGGCCGTCATCTTCGACGGAACCATCATGAGCGTCGCGCTGGCGACGCTCGCCACCGACCTCGACGTGCCGGTGAGCACCATCCAGTGGGTGACCACCGCCTATCTGCTCGCCCTGGGCGTCGCCATCCCGATCGTCGGATGGGCGCAGGCTCGGCTCGGCGGCAAACGCCTGTGGATGATCGCGCTCACGATCTTCCTGGTCGCCTCGATCGCCTGCAGCCTGGCATGGGACGCCTCCAGCCTGATCGCGTTCCGCGTCGTACAGGGCATCGGCGGCGGTCTGATGATGCCTCTCATGGCGACCCTGGCTGTCCAGCAGGTCCCGGCCGGCGCCAGCCTCGGGCGCTTGATGGCGATGGTCAGCCTGCCGGCTGCGCTCGGGCCCATCATCGGTCCGAGCCTCGGCGGGTTCATCCTCACCTGGCTCGATTGGCACTGGATCTTCTGGGTGAACGTGCCGTTCTGCCTGATCGGTCTCGCTCTCGCGTGGCGACTCCTCCCCTCCGACCCCCCGCGTGGACGTCCGGCATTGGACTGGCTGGGTCTGGTGCTGATCGCGCCGGCGCTCGTCGGCATCCTGTACGGACTCTCCAACGTCAGCCAGGACGGCGGACTCTCGCGTGCCGACGTGTGGCTTCCTGCGGTCGCCGGGCTCATGCTCGCCGTGGCCTTCGTGTTCAGCCAGGTGCGTCGACGCACCGGGGCGCTGATCGACATGGGGCTGCTGAAACGGCGGACGGTGGCGACATCGGGCGCGATCCTGTTCCTGTCGGGAGCCGCACTCTACGGATCGATGCTGCTGCTGCCGCTCTACTTCCAGATCGTGCGCGGCACGGACGTGCTCACCGCGGCGCTCCTGCTGATCCCGCAGGGTGTGGGCGCCCTGCTCAGCCGGACGATCGCCGGACGGCTCACCGACTCGCTCGGCGCACGCTCCGTGGCAGTGGCCGGGTTCATCGTCATGGGACTCGGCACAGTCCCGTTCGCCGTCGCGGACGCCACCACGAACACGCTCTGGCTGATGGCCGCACTCGTGGTGCGCGGCTTCGGCATGGGCGGCGTTATGATTCCGATGATGTCGGTCGCGTTCGTCGGCCTCGAACGTGACGAGGTCCCGCACGCGAGCATCATCACGCGGCTCGCGCAGCAGCTCGGCGGCGCCTTCGGCACGGCGGTCCTCGCCGTCATACTCGAGGCGACCACTCGCGGTGCGACGGACATCACGGGCCTCGCGGCGGGATTCGACACCGCCTTCTGGTGGGCGGTCGGCTTCACCGTGGTCGCGGTGGGCGTCTGCCTCATCCTGCCGGGGCGCGCGAAGCCGGTCGCAGCGGAGGCTGCCGTCCCGGTCGGCGCGACGCGCTGAGCCACCCGTGCGCGCTCACCCCTTCACGTCGATCGTCGCCGCGGCGGAAGGGGGTGTCGCCGGGTGCTCGTCCACGGTGCGCGCGTTCGTCAGGCCGAGTGCCCGACGGTCGGCGAGCCGCTCAGCGCGGGCGCGAGCCCAGCGAGAGCAGCGCGATGTCGAGTGCACGCGGATCCTGCCGACGCGCCTGCTGTTCGCGCAGCACGTCGACCGCGATCTCGCGGCGCTCCGCGCGCAGGATGATGCGGTGGTCGACGTGGCGCGAGATCGCCTCGGCGAGTGCCTTGAGCCCGCGCTCGAAGGGGGTGGGGGCAGCGAGATGAAGCGTCGCACTGGTCATGATCGCTCCTTGTCGGTCGTGAGAGAGGCTCCCGTGGGGGAAAGGTCGAAGATCTCCGCACGCAGTGTCACGCGTCGCGCGCCCGGTCGGGACTCCTGCCCGGCGTAGCGCTCGATCGCTGCTTCCACCACATCGGAGAGCTGCTGCTTGACGTCCGCCATCTGCTCGGGGGTGATGTCGAGCATCGTCGTCATGATGAGGCCGGCGTCGCGCCACTCGTCCGGCTGTTCGGATTCGGGCCGGTTGACGTAGTCCATCAGAGCCTGATGACGCAGGCGCAGGAACTCCGCCGTGACGATCTGGGCGGCGGCCCGGCTCGATGGGGTCATCGTCTCCGCGGGGCCGGGCAGATTGATGCGCCCCTTGGGGCGCTCCCACCAGCGTTCTCTGGCCGTGCCCCGGTCGGGTACCTCACAGATGAGGTCCTGCGCGGCCAGAGCGCGCAGGTGATAGCTGGTGGCGCCCGAGGTCTCCCCGATCAGTGCCGCCAGGCTGCTGGCGGTCTGAGGGCCGCGCTCACTGAGCAGGTTGTAGATCCGCACCCGCAGCGGGTGCGCCAGCGCCTTGAGGGCACCCGGCTCCAGCGTGCGACCGTACTCGTTCTCCGTCATGCATGCAAAGATACTCTTGCAAAGAACTCTTTGCAAGCATTTCTTTGCAAATGTTTCCTTGCAGTCGGTCTCAGTCGACGAGGGCGCGGGCAGCCACGAACGCGGCCACGCAGCGCTCCACCTGTTCGGCCGTGTGTGCGGCCGAGAGCTGCACGCGGATGCGTGCGAGACCCCTCGGCACGACAGGGAAGCTGAAGGCCGTCACGTACACGCCGTGCTCCTGCATGGCCGCCGCGATCTCCGCGGTCTGAGCGGCGTCACCGAACATCACCGGCACGATCGGGTGCTCCCCCGGCAACAGATCGAACCCCTCCTCCGTCATCCGCGTGCGGAAGAGTGCGGCGTTCTCCTGCAGCTTCGCGCGCAGGTCCGCTGATCCTTCGACCAGGTCGAGAGCAGTGAGGGTTCCCGCGACGATCGACGGGGCGAGCGTGTTGGAGAACAGGTACGGGCGCGAGCGCTGGCGCAGCAGGGCGACGATGTCGCGGTGAGAGGCCACGTATCCGCCGGATGCGCCGCCGAGGGCCTTTCCGAACGTGCCGGTGTAGATGTCCACCCGGTCGGACACCCCGCACAGCTCGGGCGTGCCGCGCCCGTTCTTGCCGATGAAGCCGACCGCATGCGAGTCGTCGACGAACACGAGCGCGTCGTACTGCTCGGCCAGATCGCAGATCTCCTGCAGCGGCGCGATGTAGCCGTCCATCGAGAACACGCCGTCCGTGACGATCACCCGGAACCGCGCGTCAGCGGCATCCTTCAGCTGCTGTTCGAGATCGGCCATGTCGCGATTGCGGTAGCGCAGTCGGCGGGCCTTGGACAGCCGGATGCCGTCGATGATCGACGCATGGTTCAGTTCGTCCGAGATGATCGCGTCCTCGGCCGAGAACAGCGTCTCGAAGACCCCGCCGTTCGCGTCGAAGCACGAGGAGTAGAGGATCGCGTCCTCGGTGCCGAGGAATGCCGACAGCCGACGCTCGAGCTGCAGGTGCTGCTCCTGCGTGCCGCAGATGAAGCGCACGCTGGCCATGCCGTAGCCCCACTCGTCCAGCGCGGTCTTCGCGGCATCCAGGATCCGCGGATCATCCGCGAGACCCAGGTAGTTGTTCGCGCAGAAGTTCAGCACCTCGGCACCGTCCGCGGTGATCTGCGCGCGCTGCGGCCCGTGGATGCCCCGCTCGTACTTGGTGAGGCCGGCCGCCTCGATGCCGGCGAGCTCGTCCGCCACATGCGTCTGGAATGTCGTGTACATATCGGGTCCGCCTTCTACAGTTCTGTCCAGTCGAGGATGATCTTGCCCGTGCCCGCCGACTCCGCGGCGGCGAAGCCCTTCTCCCAGTCGCGCGCCGGGAGGACCTCGGCGACGACGCGGCTGATCGCGTCGCGCAGTGTGGCGCTGGTCTGCAGCATCGCGCCCATGGCATTCCAGGTCTCGAACATCTCACGGCCGTAGATGCCCTTGATGGTGAGCATGTGCGTGACCAGCTTGCCCCAGTCGATGCCGAAGCTCGAGCTCGGCAGCCCGAGCATCGCGATGCGTCCGCCGTGGTTCATGTTGTCGATCATGGCGGGGAGAGCCTTCGGTGCGCCGCTCATCTCGAAGCCGATGTCGAATCCCTCGCGCATGCCCAGGGCGACCTGCGCCTCGCGCACGTCGTGCTGGGAGACGTCGATGATCTGATCTGCTCCCATGGTCAGTGCCATCTCCAGACGCGACGCGCTGACGTCGGTCGCGGTGATGAATCGCGCGCCGGCGTGCCGGGCGACGGCGATCGCCATCAGGCCGATCGGGCCGCACCCGGTGACCAGGACGTCCTCGCCGACGAGCGGGTACGTCAGGGCGGTGTGCACGGCATTGCCGAGCGGGTCGAAGATCGCGCCGAGCTCGGGGATGACGTCCTCGTGGTGCACCCAGACATTGGTGGCGGGCAGTGAGACGAGCTCGGCGAAGGCGCCGTCGCGCTGCACACCGAGCCCGATCGTGCGGATGCACATCTGGCGCCGTCCTGCGCGGCAGTTGCGGCACGTTCCGCAGACGATGTGTCCTTCGCCCGAGACGCGGTCGCCGACGGCGATGTCGCGCACGAGCGGTCCGATCTCCACCACCTCGCCGTAGAACTCATGGCCGGGGACGAGAGGGGCGACCACCGCGGAGGCCGCCCAGTCGTCCCAGCGGCGGATGTGCAGGTCGGTGCCGCAGATGCCGGTGCGGAGCACCCGGATGACCACGTCAGCCGCGCCGGCGACCGGATCGGGCCGGTCGACGAGCTCCAGCCCGGCGGCTGCGGCGGGCTTGAACAGTGCCTTCATGATTCGATCTGACCGCACTCGACCGTGTAGAGCAATCACCGCTTCCTGCATCATCCGTTTAGTCAGCACTTATGTGTAGGATCGCGGACGTGGAGCTCCATCAGCTGCAGATCCTGCGTGAGCTCGGCGCGCTGGGCAGCGTGACCGCCGTCGCCGAAGCGCTGCGGGTCACTCCGTCGGCTGTCTCTCAGCAGCTGGCGGCACTGCAGCGCGGATTCCGCACACCGCTGACGCGCAAGCAGGGTCGCACGCTGACGCTCACCGCGGCCGGAGAGGTCCTGGCGGCATCCGGCGGAGAGGCCATCGACGCGATGGCCGCGGCCCGCAACGCGCTGGACGCCTTCGAGCACGACGTCACCGGCTCGGTCACGGTGAGCGGCTTCCACAGCGCAGGCCAGGCACTGTTCGGCCCGCTACTGCGGGAGCTGTCCGCGTCGCAGCCTGCTCCCACCGTGCACCTCACCGACGAAGACGTCGCGCAGAGCGATTTCCCCGCGCTCACCGCGCGCTACGATCTGGTGCTGGCCCATCGGATGGACCACTCCGCGCCGTGGCCGAGCAGCGGCATCCGCAGTCTCACGCTGGTGCGCGAGCCGCTGGACGTCGCTGTGGCCGCCACGCACCCGCTCGCCTCCCGGCGGTCCCTCTCCCCCGCAGACGTCGCGGGAGAGAGCTGGGTGACCAGCCGCATCGGCTACTCGCCCGACGACGTCCTCCGGGCGATCGCCGCGGTCGCGAACCAGCCGGTGCAGGTGCGGCACCGGATCAACGACTACGGGGCGGTCGCGGCGGTCGTGGCGACCGGCGATGCCATCGGGATGCTGCCCCGCTACACCTCGCGCAGCGTGGACGACCGCGACATCGTGCGCCTGCCGCTGCGCGGGGTGAACACACTGCGTGCCATCGACGTGCTGGCGCGTCCCGAGCACCTGCGCCGCCGGTCGGTGCGGCAGGTGATCGAGTCGCTGCAGCGGGTGATGGCGCGCCTGAGCAGCAGCTGAGGGCACCGTACGCGGACACGTCTAGGCTCAGGGGATGGCCGAGAATCCGTTGCTGTCCCCGTCCGCACTCCCCTACGGACTGCCCGATTTCGCGGCGATCCGCCCCGAGCACTACCTCCCGGCGTTCCGGCAGGCCTTCGAGGAGCACCTGCGTGAGGTGCGCGCGATCACGTCCGTGCGATCAGCGCCCACCTTCGAGAACACGCTCGTGGCGCTGGAGCGCAGCGGTGAACTGCTCGACCGGGTGGCGCACGCGTTCTACACGGTCAGTTCCGCGGATGCGACACCGGAGATCCAGGAGATCGACGAGCAGCTCGCGCCGCTGATGGCCGCACATGAGGATGCGATCCGGCTGGACGCGCAGCTGTATCAGCGGGTCTCGCAGGTGCACGCGCAGCTCGACGAGCTGGCGCTGAATGCCGAGCAGCGCTATCTGGTCGAACGGCATCACCGCGAGATGACCCACGCCGGAGCCGCGCTCGCCGACGAAGCGAAGGCGCGTCTCACCGAGCTGAACAAGCGGCTGTCGACGCTGAGCACTGTCTTCGAGAAGAACCTCCTGAACGACACGAACGACCTCGCGGTGCTGTTCGACGACGAGGCCGAGCTCGACGGTCTCACGGCGGGCGAGCTCAGCGCCGCGGCCAGAGCGGCATCCGACCGCGGCGAGAAGGGCGGGTTCCTCGTGAACCTACCGCTGTTCAGCGGGCACCCGTACCTCGCCTCTCTGACAGTCCGCGAGAGTCGTCGGCGCATCCTCGAGGCCTCACTGTCGCGCGGTTCCCGCGGGAACGCCAACGACAACGGCGTCGTGCTGACGGAGATCGTGCGTCTGCGCGCCGAGCGCGCCGCTCTGCTCGGCTACCCATCCCATGCCGCGTATGTCACGGCCGATGAGACCGCGGGCAGTCCCGAAGCAGTGGAGCGGATGCTGCGCGACCTGGCCGTTCCGTCCGCGCGCAACGCCGAGCAGGAGCGCGTGGCCCTGCAGCAGATCATCGACGTCTCCGAGACCGACCCGTTCCCGCTGCAGGCGCACGACTGGGCGTACTACACGGAGAAGGTGCGCCAGGACCGCTACGACATCGACGCCACCGCCCTCCGGCCGTGGTTCGAGGCCGAGCGGGTGCTGCGCGACGGCGTCTTCTTCGCCGCGAGCAGGCTGTACGGGGTGACGTTCACCGAGCGCGAGGACCTGGTGGCCTACCATCCCGGGGCGCGCGTGTTCGAAGTGCACGACGCCGACGGGTCCGCGGTGGGGCTGTACGTACTCGACCTGTACACCCGCGACTCCAAGCGCGGCGGGGCGTGGATGAACCCGATCGTCAGCCAGTCCGCGCTGCGGGGCACCCTGCCGGTCGTCGTCAACAACCTCAACGTGTCGCAGCCGGGAGACGGGCAGCCGACGCTGCTCACCCTCGACGAGGTCACCACGTTGTTCCATGAGTTCGGGCACGCCCTGCACGGGCTGTTCGCCCGGGTCTCCTATCCGCATTTCGCTGGCACGAACGTCTTCCGCGACTTCGTGGAGTTCCCGAGCCAGGTCAACGAGATGTGGATCCTGTGGAGCGAGGTGCTCGACAACTACGCCCGCCATCATGAGACGGGCGAGCCGCTGGATGCCGGCGTCGTCGAGCGTCTGCGCGCCACCGAGACGTTCGACCAGGGGCATGCGACCAGCGAGTACCTGGCTGCGGCGTGGCTGGATCAGGCCTGGCACCGGGTCGGCTCCGAGGCCGCGATCGATGACGTCGCCGGCTTCGAGGCGGCAGCACTCGCCGACATCGGCCTGCTGAACCCGCTCGTACCGACCCGCTATTCGTCGACATACTTCGCGCACGTGTTCTCCGGCGGTTACAGCGCGGGCTACTACTCGTACATCTGGAGCGAGGTGCTCGACGCCGACACCGTCGAGTGGTTCCGCGAGAACGGCGGCCTCACCCGCGAGAACGGCGATCGCTTCCGTGACCGTCTGCTGGGCGTGGGCGGGTCGAAGGACCCGCTGGAGGCCTACCGCGACTTCCGCGGCCGGGATGCCGAGATCGCCCCGCTGCTGAAGAGGCGCGGGCTGGACAGCTGACCGGCATCCGCCGCAGAAACGCTCGACTCCGCAGATCCTGCTCGGATATCTGCGGAGTCGTGCGTTTCTGCGCGCTTGTGCTGTGAGGCTCAGGCGCTCTTGCGCTTGCGGGCGAGCACGACTGTGGGCGGGGCGCCCTCGTCGACCGCTGCCTTGGTCACGACGACCTTGGTGACGTCGTCGGCCGAGGGGATCTCGAACATGATCGGCCCCAGCACGTCCTCGAGGATCGCGCGCAGGCCCCGGGCGCCGGTCTTGCGCAGCACCGCGAGGTCGGCGATGGAGCGCAGCGCGTCCTCGTCGAACTCCAGCTGCACCCCGTCGATCTCGAACATGCGCTGATACTGCTTGACCAGGGCGTTGCGGGGACCGGTGAGGATCTCGATGAGCGCGTCCTGGTCCAGCGGCGACACCGAGGTGACGACGGGGAGGCGACCGATGAACTCCGGGATCAGACCGAACTTGTGCAGGTCCTCCGGGAGCACCTCGCTGAACAGGTCGAGATCCTTGCCCTTGTCGTGCAGCGGGGCGCCGAAGCCGACGCCGTGCTTGCCGACGCGCGCGGAGATGATGTCCTCCAGACCGGCGAACGCGCCCGCCACGATGAACAGCACGTTCGTCGTGTCGATCTGCAGGAACTCCTGGTGCGGATGCTTGCGACCGCCCTGCGGAGGAACGGAGGCCACCGTGCCCTCGAGGATCTTCAGCAGCGCCTGCTGCACGCCCTCGCCGGACACGTCGCGCGTGATCGAGGGATTCTCGGCCTTCCGGGCGATCTTGTCGATCTCGTCGATGTAGATGATGCCGGTCTCGGCGCGCTTGGTGTCGTAGTCGGCCGCCTGAAGCAGTTTCAGCAGGATGTTCTCGACATCCTCGCCGACGTAGCCGGCCTCGGTGAGGGCGGTGGCATCGGCGACCGCGAACGGCACGTTGAGCCGTTTCGCGAGCGTCTGCGCGAGATATGTCTTCCCGGTTCCGGTCGGGCCGAGCATGAGGATGTTGCTCTTGGCGACCTCCACCTCTTCGGCCCGCTGCTCGGCGGACTGGATGGTGCCGCGTGCGCGCACCCGCTTGTAGTGGTTGTACACGGCGACGGAGAGCGAGCGCTTCGCGTCATCCTGACCGACCACGTACTCCTCGAGGAAGGCGAAGATCTCCCGCGGCTTGGGCAGCTCGAAGTCGGCGACGGGGCCTCCCCCGGCCTCGGCCATCCGCTCCTCGATGATCTCGTTGCACAGCTCGACGCACTCGTCGCAGATGTACACGCCGGGGCCGGCGATCAGCTGCTGCACCTGCTTCTGGCTCTTCCCGCAGAAAGAGCATTTGAACAGGTCGGCGCTCTCACCGATGCGTGCCATGCGCGTCCTCCTCGAAGCGAGCGGCCAGGCGGGATCCTGTGCCGTCAATCGAGCCTAACCGCCCGCACCGACACCGGGCCGTATTGGCGCGCAAGACGAAGGACCCGGTCCGCCGTCAGCAGAACCGGGCCCCCCATGCGTCCGAGGCGATCGTCAAAGCATCGATTTGGTGTGCCACACGGTCTTCGTCTCGGTGAACGCGGTGATCCGGTCCAGGCTCTGCTCGACGGCGCCGTGGGAGACCGCGCCGGGGCGCAGCACGCGCTTCAGCGTGTCGGCGGCGGCGATCTCGAGGTCGACCCAGTCCAGGTCGCCGGCTCCGGCCAGGTCGATCGCGTTGACGTCGGCGTGCGAGGCCAGCCAGGGTGCGATCTCGGCAGCGGATCCCGTCAGGATGTTGACGACTCCCCCGGGCACGTCGCTGGTGGCGAGCACCTCGGCCAGGCTGATCGCCGAGAGGGGGAACCGCTCGCTGGCGATCGCCACGACCGTGTTGCCGGTCACCAGTGCGGGCGCGATGACCGACACCAGACCGAGCAGTGCGGAGTCCTGTGGCGCGACGAGCGCGACGACCCCGGTCGGCTCCGGAACGGAGATGTTGAAGTACGGTCCTGCGACGGGGTTCGCGTTGCCCGCGAGCTGCGTGTACTTGTCGCACCAGCCTGCGTACCAGACCCAGAGGTCGATGGCGGCATCCACCTGCGCCCCGGCGGCCGCGATGCTGACACCCTCCTGCCGGGCGATCTCGTCGATGAACTGGGCACGACGCCCCTCGAGGATCTCGGCGACGCGGTAGAGCACCTGCCCGCGGTTGTACGCCGTGGCGCCCGACCAGCCCTTCACCGCCGCGCGGGCGGCGACGACGGCATCCCTGGCATCCTTGCGCGACGCCTTGGCGGCGTTGGCGAGGAAGTCGCCCTTGGCGGAGAGCACCTCGTAGGTGCGGCCGGACTCGCTGCGAGGAAACGCCCCGCCGATCGCGAGCTTGTACGTCTTCGGAACGGTGAGACGCGCGCTCATGCCGATGCCCCCTTCAGATATGCGGTCAGGCCGTGCCGGCCGCCCTCGCGGCCGTAGCCGGACTCCTTGTAGCCGCCGAACGGACTCGACGGGTCGAAGCGGTTGAAGGTGTTCGCCCACACCACGCCCGCGCGCAGCCGGTCGGCGACGGCGAGGATGCGGGAGCCCTTGTCGCTCCAGATGCCCGCGGACAGGCCGTACGGCGTGTTGTTGGCCTTGGCGATCGCCTCGGCCGGCGTGCGGAAGGTCAGCACCGACAGCACGGGGCCGAACACCTCGTCGCGGGCGATGCGGTGCGACGCCTCGACGCCGGTGAAGATCGTCGGCGCGAACCAGAACCCCTTGTCGGGGACGGCGCAGTCCGCCGTCCAGCGCTCGGCACCCTCCGCTTCGCCGATGTCGCTGAGTTCACGGATGCGGGCCAGCTGAGCGGCGGAGTTGACGGCGCCGATGTCGGTGTTCTTGTCCAGAGGGTCACCCAGGCGCAGCGTCGACAGCCGGTCCTTGAGCCGGTCGATGACCTCGTCGTGGATGGACTCCTGCACCAGCAGGCGGCTGCCGGCGCAGCACACGTGGCCCTGATTGAAGAAGATGCCGTTCACGATGCCCTCGATGGCCTGGTCGATCGGCGCGTCGTCGAAGACGATGTTCGCGGCTTTGCCGCCCAGCTCGAGCGTGACGCGCTTGTCGGTGCCGGCGATCGCCTTGGCGATGTCGCGGCCGACCCCGGTGGACCCGGTGAAGGCCACCTTGTCGACATCCGGGTGGCGCACGAGCGCGGCGCCCGGCGCACCGGCTCCGGTGATGATGTTCACGACGCCGGCGGGCAGATCGGCCTGCTGCAGGATCTCCGCGAAGATCAACGCCGTCAGCGGTGTGGTCTCGGCAGGCTTGAGCACGACGGTGTTGCCGGCGGCGAGAGCCGGTGCGAGCTTCCACGCGAGCATGAGCAGCGGGAAGTTCCACGGGATGATCTGACCCGCGACGCCGAGCGCCTTGGGGTTCGCGCCGAGCCCGGCGTAGTCGAGCTTGTCCGCCCAGCCCGCGTAGTAGAAGAACCACGCGGCCACCAGAGGCACGTCCACGTCGCGGCTCTCCTTGATCGGCTTGCCGTTGTCCAGGCTCTCGGCCACGGCCAGCTCCCGGGCACGCTCCTGCACGAGGCGGGCGATGCGGAACAGGTACTTGCCGCGGTCGCGGCCGCTCATCTTCGACCACACCTTGTCGTGGGCGCGGCGCGCCGCTGCGACGGCGCGGTCGACATCCTCTTCGGATGCCGAGGCGATCTCGGCGATGCGGCTCTCGTCCGCGGGCGAGATGGTGTGGAAGGAGGGACCCGAGCCGTCGACGAATTCACCGCCGATGAACAGCCCGTAGCTGTCCTTGAGGTTCAGGATCGCCTTCGACTCCGGGGCGGGAGCGTATTCCAGGAATGACATATCAGAGGTCCTAGTCGATGGTCACGTAGTCGGGACCGGAGTAGTGGCCGGTCGTGAGCTTCTGACGCTGCAGGAGCACGTCGTTGAGCAGGCTCGATGCGCCGAAGCGGAACAGGTGCGGTTGCAGCCACTCCTCGCCCGTGGTCTCGGCGACCGTGACGAGGTACTTGATGGCGTCCTTGGACGAGCGGATGCCGCCGGCCGGCTTCACGCCGATCTTCTCGCCCGTCGCCCGGTGCCAGTCGCGCACGGCCTCGAGCATGAGCAGCGTGGTGGGCAGGGTCGCCGCGGGCGACACCTTGCCGGTGGAGGTCTTGATGAAGTCGCCGCCGGCAAGGATCGACAGCCACGAGGCGCGCCTGATGTTGTCGTAGGTGTTCAGCTCACCGGTCTCCATGATGACCTTGAGCGAGGCATAGCTGCCGTCCTCACGGCGGCAGGCCTCCTTGACCCGGGCGATCTGGTCGAAGACCAGGCTGTATCGTCCCTCCAGGAACGCTCCGCGGTCGATGACCATGTCGATCTCATCGGCTCCCGCGGCGACGGCGTCCGCGGTATCCGCGAGCTTGACCTCGATGGAGGCGCGACCGGACGGGAACGCGGTGGCGACGGCGGCGACGGAGATGCGTCCGTCATCCGGGTCGCCGTGCATCGAGCCCAGCGCCTCGACGGCGTGGCCCACCATGTCGCCGTACACGCAGACGGCTGCGACCAGCGGTGTGGCCGGGTCGGAGGCATCCGGCGTCTTCGCCTTCGCCACCAGCGAGCGGACCTTGCCGGCCGTGTCGGCGCCTTCGAGGGTGGTGAGGTCGATCAACGAGATGATCTTGTCGAGCGCCCAGGCCTTCGAAGTGGTCTTTATCGAGCGGGTGCCCAGACCGGCGGCCCGCTGCTCGAGGCCCACCGCGTCGACGCCGGGAAGTCCGTGCAGGAATCGGCGCAGGGTCGCGTCGTCGGGCTCACCGCCCAGCACGTCGACGGCGTTGCGCCGCATGAGTTCTGTGGTCGTCACATCTCCTCCAAGAGTGCTCGTGCTGTGGATTCGTCAGTCACCAGAACGCTGCACAGCCCGGTGCTGACGACTGTACGCGCGATGTCGTGCTTCGCGGCGCCGGCGCTGACGAAGATGGATCGGGGTGCGGAGCGCACCTGATCGAGGGAGACGCCCACAGTGCGGGCGTCGAGATGCGGGTCGACGATGTTGCCGTCCGCATCGATGTAGCGGCCGAGCACGTCGCCGACGGCGCCGCGGCGGGCGAGCTCGGCGATGTCGTCGACGGTGAGATACCCGTTCTCGACGTGCGCCGAGTCAGGGTCGCACGGACCCGCCGTGAACAGGAGCATGTCTGCGTGCGCCGCCTGGTCGAGAATGGCCGCGACCGTGCGATCGGACTCGATGGCCTGCTTGGTCTCCACGCGCTCGAGGATCGCAGGGCTCGGCAGCAGCACCGCCTGTCCGGAACCGCGCTGCGCGATGGTGATGGCGACGGATGACGCACCACCCGAACGGCGGTTCAGGCTCACTCCCCCGTTGGCCTGCACGACGGCGACGCCGTGCGCCCATCCGTCCGCAAGCGCGTCCGCGACGGCTGTGAGCGTGCGCCCCCAGCTGACCGCGAGCGTGCGCGGAACCGGGCGCAGCGCGGTGAGCATGTCCGCCGCCGCCCTGGCGACGCGCTCCAGCACGGCACCCGGGTCGTCGGGTGCGGGAACCACGACGGCACCCTTCAGACCGAAGCGCTCGATGAGCGCACGCTCGGCACCGAGACGCCGGGCTCGAGGGTGCACGATCTCGATGCGCACGATGCCGTGTTCGCGGGCCTGCACGAGCAGACGGCCGACCTTCCAGCGGGAGATGCCGAGAAGCGCCCCGATCTCGTCCTGGGTCTTGTTCTCGTCGTACGAGAGCTCGGCGACTCGGACCATCAGCAGTTCGTCATCCACGGCATCCTCCTTTCCCTTCCAGCTTAGAAGGGCCCCGACGAGCGCGCACGTGCGTGCTCATATGCGCACAGACACGCCGGGATCACGCGCATCCGTTGGCCGCGAACGCGAAGGAGCGGCCCGGACGGATCCGGGCCGCTCCTTCTCGATGTCAGTTCAGGAGATGCGCTTGCGGGAGCTCAGCACCTGGTCGACGATGCCGTACTCCTTGGCCTGCTCGGCGGAGAGGATGTTGTCGCGATCGATGTCGTTGTGGACCTTCTCGACCGGCTGACCGGTGTGACGGGCCATGGTCTCCTCCAGCCAGGTGCGCATCCGCAGGATCTCCCGCGCCTGGATCTCGATGTCGGAGGCCTGCCCCTGACCGGCCTCACCCATCGCCGGCTGGTGCATGAGCACGCGCGCATTCGGCAGTGCGAGACGCTTGCCGGGCGCACCAGCGGCGAGCAGCACGGACGCCGCGGATGCCGCCTGGCCGAGCACGACGGTCTGGATCTGCGGCGCCACGTACTCCATGGTGTCGTAGATCGCCGTCATGGCGGTGAAGGAGCCACCGGGCGAGTTGATGTACATGGTGATGTCGCGATCGGAGTCCTGGCTCTCCAGAACCAGCAGCTGCGCCATCACGTCATCGGCCGACGCGTCGTCGACCTGCACGCCGAGGAAGATCACACGATCTTCGAACAGCTTGTTGTACGGGTCCTGGCGCTTGAAGCCGTAGGCGGTGCGCTCCTCGAACTGCGGCAGCACGTAGCGGCTGGAGGGCAGGTTTCCGGCGGCGCGAAAGGTGGGTGTGTGCATGTGTCTCGTCCTGTCCTACTTGTCCGCGTGGTCCGCGCCGGTTCCGCCACCGCCGTGCACGTCGGAGGCGTGCTCGCGGATGTGGTCGACGAAGCCGTACTCGAGCGCCTCGGTGGCGGTGAACCAGCGATCGCGATCGCCGTCCGCGTTGATCTGCTCGACGCTCTTGCCGGTCTGACCGGACGTGATCTCGGCGAGACGCTGCTTCATCGAGAGGATCAGCTGCGCCTGTGTCTGGATGTCGCTGGATGTGCCGCCGAAGCCGCCGTGCGGCTGGTGCAGCAGCACGCGGGCGTTCGGGGTGATGTAGCGCTTGCCCTTGGTGCCACTGGTCAGCAGCAGCTGTCCCATGGACGCCGCCATTCCGATGCCCACCGTGACGATGTCGTTCGGCACGAACTGCATCGTGTCGTAGATGGCCATGCCCGCGGTGATCGAGCCGCCGGGCGAGTTGATGTAGAGGTAGATGTCCTTCTCGGGATCCTCGGCGGCGAGAAGGAGGATCTTCGCGCAGATCTCATTCGCGTTCTCATCGCGCACCTCAGAGCCCAGCCAGATGATGCGATCCTTCAGCAACCTGTCGAAGACGCTCGTCGCCATCAGGGGTTCAGCCATGTCAGCTCCTGTTTCCGTGTGTCGGTGATTCGAATCTACCGGCGACCGGATGCTGCTTCTCCCGTGTTCGCCGTCGGCATATCAGCGCGGCGACCTGGTCGGCGGATGCGGTCTCCGTCGCAGAAAAAGGGAGGGCGGATGCCATCGGCATCCGCCCTCCCCGGGAATGATCCGCGATCACTCGGCCTTCTCGGCCTCGTCCTTCTTCGCGGCGGTCTTCTTGGCCGGAGCCTTCTTCGCCGCCGGCTTCTTCTCGCCGTCGTCGGCCTTGTCGGCCTTGTCGGAGGCCTTCTTGGCCGGAGCCTTCTTCGCCGCCGGCTTCTTGGCCGGCTTCTCCTCGGCGGGGGCCTCTTCGGCCTCGTCCGCCTCGTCGGCGTCGCCGATGAACTCGGACAGGTCGACGGGCTTGCCGTTGCTGTCGACGACCTTGACCTTGCCGAGCAGCGATGCGAGCGCCTTGTTGCGAGCGATCTCGCCGACGAGCGCGGGCAGCTGCCCCGAGCTCTGCAGCGCCTCGATGAACTCCTGGGGCGGCATGCCGTACTGCGCGGCGGACTGGATGATGTACTGGCTCATCTCCTCCTGGGAGACCTGCACGTCAGCGTTCTCGGCGACGGTGTCCAGCAGCACCTGCGTGCGGAACTGCTTCTCGCTGGCCTCGGCGACCTCGGCGCGGTGCACATCGTCCTCGAGACGGTTCTCGTTCTCGAGGTGGTTGTGCACCTCGTCCTCGATGAGCTGTGCGGGGACCGGGATCTCCACCTTCTCGAGGAGCGTGTCGAGCAGCTGGTCGCGTGCGGCCGAGCTCTGCGTGAAGACGCCCTGCTGCGCGACGCGCTCCGCCAGGCTGCTGCGCAGCTCGGCGATGGTGTCGAACTCGGATGCCATCTGCGCGAAGTCGTCGTCGGCCTCCGGAAGCTCGCGCTCCTTGACGGCCTTGACGGTGACGGAGACCTCGGCCTCCTCGCCGGCGTGGTCTCCGCCGACGAGAGTCGAGCGGAACGTGGTCTGCTCACCGGCGGTGAGCGAGTCGATGGCCTCGTCGATCCCCTCGAGAAGCTCGCCCGAGCCGACCTCGTAGGACACGCCGTCGGCGCGGTCGATCTCGGCGTCCGCGATGGTGGCGATGAGGTCGAGCTCGACGAAGTCGCCCTTCGCCGCAGGCCGGTCGACGGGGATCAGCGTGCCGAAGCGGGCGCGCAGCTCGTCGAGTTCGGTGTCGATGGCGGCGTCGTCGGCCTCGACGGCGTCGACCGTGATCGTGATGTCCTCGAAGGAGGGCAGCTCGATCTCGGGGCGCACGTCGACCTCGACGTCGACGAGCAGGTCGCCGGAGAAGTCCTTCTCATTCGGCCACTGGGTGATGTCGGCCGACGGACGACCCACGACGCGGAGGCTGTGCTCGGTGGCGGCCTCGCGGAAGAAGCGGTCCAGCCCCTCGTTGACGGCGTGCTCGATGACCGCACCGCGGCCGACGCGCTGGTCGATGATGGGCGCCGGGACCTTGCCCTTGCGGAAGCCGGGGACCTGCACGTCCTGAGCGATGTGCTCGTAGGCGTGCGCGATGCTCGGCTTGAGGTCCTCCGGGGTGACCGTGATGCTGAGCTTGACGCGGGTCGGGGACAGCTTCTCGACGGTGCTGTTGGCCATACTGGTGTGTTCTCCTTGTGATTTCCGCAGGGATGGTGCGGCATGAAGTCTGGAGGCCGTGGTCGGGGCGACAGGATTTGAACCTGCGACCTCCCGCTCCCAAAGCGGGCGCTCTACCAAGCTGAGCTACGCCCCGGCTTGAACCCGCGCGCACGGGAACGGCCTCACCGAGTCTAACGGACGGGAGCACTCCCGCCGTCCGCTATGCTTTACGAGGTGCTCCTGCAGTGTGGCGCATTTTCGGGGCTGTAGCTTAATGGTAAAGCCTTAGTCTTCCAAACTAATGACGCGGGTTCGATTCCCGTCAGCCCCTCCGATCAGAGAAGGCACCCACCTCCGTGGGGGCCTTCTCCTTACTCCCGTGGGTGCATCCTCGCTCCGCACTGACGCTGAGAAGGCCTCCGCCTGTGGACAGGTGGAGGCCTTCGTGCGGTGCGGGATGGACCCGCCCCAGCGGGGAGGACCACTGGGGAACGCTCCTCCCCGACCGACGCCATACCGTGCGGGGGATGGGCATGGCGCCGGGACCTATCCGGCGACCGCGTCCAGCGGCCGGATGACGGCGACGGCGCGATGACGGCGTGGCTGCACGTGCTCTGCACCGCGGCGGGAGCACGATGTTCCGCCGCGGTGATTGACGAGAGCGAGGACCTCGCTCTCCCCGTCCGCGTAGTGGATGGTGAGCCTGGCGCGCGCATCGGTCAACTCGGCCAGCGAGTGCGGATCGGCGTGGTCTGCGCCGGAGTACTCCGGGTTGAGCTCCCAGCGGTCATCGTCCTGCCTCTGCAGGCCGACGGCGGACAGTCGTCGTGAGTCGATGGTCACATCGACGGCCGCCTCGCGTGTCGCGCCCTCGAGCAGGAACAGCCAGGTGCCGTCATCGCAGCGGTGCTCCACCTGTGTGAGTACGGAGCGTACGGGCGCGTAGCCGGCAACCGACGGGATGGGCACCGAGGCCGCGACCACGGGACGGCTCCAGACGGAGGCCGACGGCGTGCGGCTTGTGCGCACCTGCTGAGTCATGCATCTCTCCCTTGGTGACCTCGACGCCTGCTCTCCTCGGGGGATGCCGACGAGGAACGTCGTCAGGACAGCGAACCAGTGCGCTGCCTGTCGGCGCCCGGCGCGGCGGGATTTTCATACCTCGTCCCCCTCTGCCTCACCCTCCTCTCACCCGCCGCGGTGTGCGCGATCGCTGCAGGACGGAGGCCCGGTCGCGGCTCGGCGTCCGAGCCGCTTGAAGGGTCGAGCAGGCCGAGACGCACGGCGGCGGCGACCGCGTCGCTGCGGTTGCCGACGCCGAGCTTCCGATAGATGGACGCCAGCTGGGTCTTGACCGTGTTCTGCGTCACGAACAGCCTCTTCGCGATCTCGGCGGTCTTCGCCGATGTGGGCAGTTCCGCCAGCACCTTCAGCTCGCTCGCCGTGAGTCGCGGGCGCCGTCGGCGGGGCGCGGCGTGACGCAGGCCCTGCAGGATGCGCGTCAGGACGGAAGCCTCCGCCTCCGGGATCGCGCGAGTCACGGCGGCGATCAGGGGTTCGGGCACCGTGGTGAACACGCGCAGCTGATCGCCGATGACCGCGATCTGGGAGACTGTGCGCGCGACGGACGGATCGATCTCGCCGTCCAGCTCGAACTCGACCCAGGCCTGCAGGATCGTCGCCTCCGCGCGGGTCGCCGGGGCGATGTCGCGAGAGCTGGTCAGTTCCCGGCACGCCCGCATGGCATCCGCCAGCCGACCCTCGTGGATCAGCACCCTGACCCTCGCGAGCCGTTCCAGTGGCAGGCGACCGGAGCCCTCGTCGCAGATGGTTCGCGCGACCCCGACCTGCCCGAGCGCGAGGAACGCCTCGGTCAGGCAGGCGATGCGCACGTCGTCCGCGAGCGTGTCCGATTTCCAGAGATGGGATCCGAAGGCGAGTGACACCTCTTCCATGGCAGCCATCGGCCGCCCCTGTGCGAGCTCGAAACGCGCCCGCACGAGGGCGATGAGCGGCCAGAGCTCGTCGATCGGAGAGGAGAGCCCCAACGCCTCGACGTGGTCCCCCGCCTCCGGCGCCATCCGGTCGACGTCGATGAGCGCCACGACGATGTTCTCGGCGGTGCGGTTGAACGCCGCGAAGAACGCCGGGGACTCCGGCTGGTGATCTGCCAGCTGCAGACAGCTCAGCGCGCGACTGCGCGATCCGCGCAGCGCATGCACCACGGCCGAGCGGATCGCCGCATCCCTGCGGACATGGTCGCCGGGCATGAGCTCCGAGAGCTGAAGGGCCGTGCCGAAGCTCTTCAGCGCCCTTTCTGACTGACCGTCGAGCAGATAGGTGTAGGCGAGTTGGAATCGGAAGAGGGCGATCGGGCACCACCCGTGCCCGCCACCGCTGACGAAGGTCGCGAGCCTCTCGTCCAGCCGCTCGGCGACTTCCAGGGAGGACTTCACATCTCCGTTCAGGCGCCTCACGATCATCTGCTTGGCCAGGTGCTCATTCATCCTGCGGCCTTCGAGGACGACAGGTTCAGCGCTGTCCGCAGAGCACGATGAGTGGGGATGGCTGCGTGCAAGTACGGATGCCACTGGATGCACGAGTCGCAGAATGTCGAACTGCGAGAACGCTTCGGACGGGAGGGAGTCGAGCGCCCGCATGAGCAGTTCGTAATGGTAGGTGGTCAGGACCCACGCATGGTCGTTGGCCACACGTGCGATCTCCGTCGGGTCCTTCGCCGCCATCGCCTGGATGAGCTCGTCGTACGCTCGGTCGGGGTCATACGGATCCACACTCGTCACCTGGCTGCCTCCTGCGTGCTCCTCCCCCGAAGATTCGTCTGGAACGAGGCTACGCGAAGTGACGCCGTCGCGGGCCGGCCGAGCAGGCCGCGAATAGCCGAACGATCGGAGCCGCGCGCCGCGGTTCGTCGTGGTTCCCGGTCAGGAGCGGGCATCCGGGCGCGACCGTGCGGTCCCGGGTGACACGCGGACCACAGCCGGGTGATCTTCGCAGCATCGAAGTCGGCTGCCCCGACGGCGATCGTGCGCGACGGACGACAGAGCCCCCGGCACGTCGATGCCGGGGGCTCTTGACGAATGCGGGGTTGGCGTCAGCCCTGGCCGCGGCGCTCGCGCAGCTGCGTCAGGGCATCCTCGAGAAGCTGCTTGGCTTCCTCGTCGGTGCGACGCTCCTTCACGTAGGCGAGGTGCGTCTTGTACGGCTCGGGCTTGGCGAGAGCCGGCGGGTTCTGCCGATCGCGACCTGCGGGAAGTCCCGAGTGCGGGTGGTCGATCGTGTCGGGGATCTCCTCTTCAGGGAGCCCGGCGGCGAAGTACCGCACGGTCTCGTTGCCGAGACCGTCCCAGTACGACACGGCGATCCGGTCGGCGTGGTACCCGTGATCCTGCTCGCCCATCGGGCCCGATCCGACGCGCGTGCCGCGGATCGCGTTTCCTCCGGTCGCCATCAGATGACCGAGAACTTCGTGATCAGGCCCAGCGCGACGATAGCCACGAACCAGATGAGGGCCAGCACCACCGTGAAGCGGTTGAGATTGCGCTCCGCCAGACCGGACGAGCCGACGGCGGCGTTCATGCCACCACCGAACATGTCGGACAGGCCGCCGCCGCGACCCTTGTGAAGCAGGATGAGGAGCGTCAGCAGGACGCTGCTGATACCCAGCACCACCTGCAGGACAAACTCGAGTACCACCACGGAATGAAGCCTTTCGCCAGGGCCTGAGAAGACCCGCCTAGGTGTCGATTATAGGACGAGGCGCCGCGGCGCCCGGTCCGACTCACACTCCGACGTGCTTTTCGAAGCGTACGATCGCTGCGAACTCGTCCACCACGAGGCTCGCGCCGCCCACCAGGGCGCCGTCCACATCGGGCTCGCGCATGAAGCTGGCGATGTTGCCCGACTTCACCGATCCGCCGTAGAGCACGCGGGTGCGGGCTGCGGCATCCTCGTCCAAGGACTTCGCGACCACACCGCGCAGCACCGCGCAGACGTCCTGCGCCTGCTGCGGAGTCGCCGCCTGCCCGGACCCGATCGCCCAGACCGGCTCATACGCCACGACGACGTCGGCCGACGCCGGCACCCCCTCGAGCGCCTTCTCGAGCTGACCGACGGGAACAGCGCTGGCGCCGAACTTCTCCAGGTCCTCGGCGGTCTCGCCGACGCAGATGACCGGCACCAGACCGTGCTTCAACGCCGCCTTCACCTTGGCCGCCACGATCTCGTCGCTCTCGTGGTGGTACTCGCGGCGCTCCGAGTGACCGATGATCACATAGCGCACGCCGAGCTTCGACAGGAAAGCACCCGAGACCTCACCCGTGTAGGCGCCCGAGTCGTGGGCCGAGACGTCCTGCGCGCCGAGCGCGAAGGGGATCTTGTCGGCATCGATGAGAGTCTGCACGGAGCGGATGTCGGTGTAGGGCGGGAAGACCGCGACCTCCACCGAGTCGCCCTCGTGGCCGGCGTCCTTCAGCGTCCAGTGCAGCTTCTGCACCGTCGCCACCGCCTGCAGGTGATCGAGGTTCATCTTCCAGTTGCCCGCAATCAGTGCGGTGCGCCGGTTCTGCGCAGCAGACGAGTTCGCAGAGTTCACTGCCATCCGAGGACCTCCAGTCCGGGTAGCTTCTTGCCCTCGAGGAACTCGAGGCTGGCGCCTCCGCCCGTCGAGATGTGTCCGAACCTGTCGTCGGAGAACCCGAGCTGGCGCACGGCGGCCGCGGAGTCGCCGCCGCCGACCACGCTGAGGCCGTCGACCTCGGTGAGCGCCTCAGCGACCGTCCTCGTCCCCCCTGCGAAGGCGGGGAACTCGAACACGCCCATCGGCCCGTTCCAGAACACTGTCTTCGAGCCCCGGATCGCCTCGGCGAAGCGCGCGGCCGTGTCGGGTCCGATGTCGAGGCCGATGCCGGAGGCGCCGAACGAGCTCTGCTCGATGGCATCCGCCGCGACCGTCTCATGATCGGCATCCGCCGCGAACGCGGAGGCGACGACCACGTCGGTGGGTAGCACGAGCTCCACGCCGCGCTCCTTCGCCTCGGCGATGTAGCCGCGGACGGTGTCGAGCTGGTCCTTCTCGAGCAGGCTCGACGCCACGGCATGACCCTCGGCCGCGAGGAACGTGAACAGCATCCCGCCGCCGACCAGCAGGCGGTCGACGCGCGGCAGCAGGTGGGCGATGACGCCCAGCTTGTCGCTGACCTTGGAGCCGCCGAGCACGACCGTGTACGGCCGCTCGGGCTTCTCGGTCAGGCGGTCCAGCACATCCAGCTCGGTCGCGATCAGCAGTCCCGCCGCGGAGGGCAGGATGCTCGCCAGGTCGTAGACGCTGGCCTGCTTGCGGTGCACGACGCCGAAGCCGTCGGAGACCAGCGCATCGCCCAGTTCGGCGAGCTGCTCGGCGAAGGCCTTACGGGTCTCGTCGTCCTTAGCCGTCTCACCCGCGTTGAAGCGCAGGTTCTCGAGCACGACGATCCCGCCGTCCTCGGTCGCGGCGACCGCTGAGCGGGCGGACTCCCCCACCGTGTCGCGAGCGAACGCGACAGGCTTTCCCAGCAGCTCGGACAGGCGCTGCGCGACCGGCTCGAGACTGTACTGCGGGTCGGGCGCTCCGTCGGGGCGACCGAGGTGCGAGCACACGATCACGCGTGCGCCGGCGTTGATGAGCGCGTTCAGGGTCGGCAGCGAGGCGCGGACGCGGCCATCGTCCGTGATGACGCCGTCCCGGAGCGGGACGTTGAGGTCACAACGGACGATGACGCGCCGGCCTTCGAGCGACCCCAGCGAGTCGAGGGTGCGCAGGGTCATAGATCAGAGACGCTCGGCGACGTACTCGGTCAGGTCGACCAGGCGGTTCGAGTAGCCCCACTCGTTGTCGTACCAGCTGGAGACCTTGACGAGGTTTCCGCTGACGTTGGTGAGGCCGGAGTCGAAGATCGACGAGTGCGGGTTGAGCTGGATGTCGCTCGACACGATCTCGTCCTCGGTGTACTCCAGGATGCCCTGCAGGCGACCGCTCGCGGCGGCTTCGCGGTACACGGCGTTGACCTCGTCGATGGTGAGGTCGTCGCGATCGGCGATGATCGTCAGGTCGACGATCGAGCCGGTGGGAACCGGCACGCGGTACGAGGAGCCACTGAGCTTGCCGTTGAGCTCGGGCATGACCAGGCCGATGGCCTTGGCCGCACCGGTCGAGGCGGGGACGATGTTGATCGCCGCGGCACGTGCACGACGCAGGTCGCTGTGCGGGCCGTCCTGAAGGTTCTGGTCGGCGGTGTACGCGTGGGCGGTCATCATGAAGCCGCGCTCGATGCCGAAGGCGTCGTTGAAGACCTTGGCGAGCGGCGCGAGGCAGTTCGTGGTGCACGACGCGTTGGAGATGATGTTGTGGTTCGCGGCGTCGTAGGTGTCCTCGTTCACTCCCACGACGAAGGTGCCGTCGACGTCCGTGCCCGGCGCGGAGATGATGACCTTCTTGGCCCCTCCGGCGATGTGCTTGCCCGCATCCGCGGCCTTGGTGAAGCGTCCGGTGGACTCGATGACGATGTCGACACCCAGCTCGCCCCAGGGAAGTGCAGCGGGGTCACGCTCTTCGAAAACCTTGATGGCCTTGCCGCCGACGGTGATGACGTCGCCCTCGTACGAGACCTCGACGCCCAGCGGTCCGCCGACGGAGTCGTACTTCAGCAGGTGGGCGAGTGCGGCGTTGTCCGTGAGGTCGTTCACCGCGACGATCTCGAGGTCAGCGTTCTGTGCGAGGGCTGCGCGAAGGAAGTTTCGCCCGATACGACCGAAGCCGTTGATACCGATCTTGACAGACACGAAAGTCTCCTGGTTCTTAATCAAGGAAGTGCGTAAAATTCGCGGATTGCACGGACAACGGCGTCCTGATGGGCAAAACGCCCATCAGGACGCCCATCTTTTACGACAGTACCAGCAGACCGGTGGTCTTCTCGCGTGCTGTGTCAAACCGCTGCGCGACGTTCTCCCAGTTCGCGATGTTCCACGCCGCCTTGACGTAGTCCGCCTTGACGTTCAAGTAGTCCAGGTAGAAGGCGTGCTCCCACATGTCCAGCTGGAACAGCGGGATGGTGCCCATCGCGGTGTTCGCGTGCTGGTCGAACATCTGCTGGATGATCAGACGGGAGCCGATCGAGTCCCAGCTGAGAACGGCCCACCCGGAGCCCTGGATGCCCATGGCTGCCGCGGTGAAGTGCGCCTGGAACTTCTCGAACGAGCCGAAGAACTCCTCGATCGCCGTCTTGAGCTCGCCTTCCGGCTGACCGCCGCCGTTCGGCGAGAGGTTGGTCCAGAAGATCGAGTGGTTGACGTGGCCGCCCAGGTTGAACGCCAGGTCCTTCTCGAGCTTGTTCACGTTGGCGAGGTTCCCGCTGTCACGCGCCTCGGCGAGTGCCTCCAGGGCGGCGTTCGCGCCCGCGACGTAGGCCGCATGGTGCTTGTCATGGTGCAGCTCCATGATCTTGCCGCTGATGTGAGGTTCGAGTGCCGAGAAATCGTAGGGGAGCTCGGGGAGCGTGTATGTCGCCATGTCGATATCATCCAATCCGCGCCGCGCCGCGGCGCTTGCGTTCTCCGCGGTGCCGTATGCGTCGCGGAGCAGACGTTTCACATCCTACTGACGGCAACAGGCCGCGGCGAGAGAACCTTCCCGACGTGACGAAGCGCCGACGAAGAGCTAGTCGTCGAGTCCGGCGGGGACGGCGGCATCCGTACCGGGGATGCCCTCCTGCTGGGCTCGCTTGTCCGCCATGGCGAGAAGCCGGCGGATGCGCCCGGCGACGGCGTCCTTGGTCATCGGAGGGTCGGCGTGATGGCCGAGCTCGTCGAGGCTGGCGTCGCGGTGCGCCAGGCGCAGATTCCCGGCTGTGCGCAGGTGCTCGGGCACGTCGTCACCGAGGATCTCGAGCGCGCGCTCGACCCGTGCGCACGCTGCGACGGCGGCCTGGGCGGAGCGGCGGAGGTTGGCGTCGTCGAAGTTCACCAGGCGGTTCACCCCGGCGCGCACCTCTCGGCGCTGACGCATCTCCTCCCAGGTGACGGCGGTGCGCCTGGCACCCATCGCCGTGAGGATCGTGCGGATCGCCTCGCCCTCGCGGACCACGACACGCGGCAGTCCCCGCACCTCCCTGGCCTTCGCCGCCACGCCGAGGCGGTGCGCGGCGCCGACCAGCGCCATGGCGGCCTCGCCGGATGGGCAGGACACCTCGAGCACCGCCGAGCGACCGGGCTCGCTGAGTGATCCGGCGGCGAGGAACGCACCGCGCCAGATGCCGGCGAGTTCCTCGGGCGATCCGGTGGTGAGCCGGTTGGGCAGGCCGCGCACGGGCCGTCGGCGCGCATCGAGCAGGCCGGTCTGGCGGGCCAGGGTCTCCCCCGCGCCGATCACGCGGACGGCCCAGCGGACGCCGTCGTTGATGCCGCTGCTCTGAGCGGTGCTGGACTTCACCTGTGCGATCTCCGGTCGGACTCCGTAGATCTCGGCGAGATCGCGGCTGACGCGGCGGGCGAGGGTCTCGGCATCCACCTCGGCTTCGACCGCCACGCGGCCGGCGATGGAGTGCAGCCCACCCGCGAAACGAAGAATGGTCGTCACCTCGGCGACACGCACCGTCGGGGGTGCGTTGCGGATGCTGACGAGCTCAGCCTTGACGTCGGTGGTTAGTGCCACGGGACTCCTTCACGATCCTCGCGCCGGATCGCGACGCAAGGAACCAGCCTACAAGGCCGTGCGCGTCCGCACCGCCGCGGGACGCGCTCATTCGCGGCCGAGGTCACGGTGCCGCACGTTCACGGCGACCCCTGGCGCGTCGGCGAGTCGCCGGGCGATCTCCTCCGCCACCGCCACCGAGCGATGCTTCCCCCCTGTGCAGCCGATCGCGACCGTGGAGTGGCTCTTGTTCTCGCGCTGATATCCCTCGAGCACCGGACGCAGCATCTGCACGTACGCGTCGAGGAACTCGGCGGCTCCGGGACGCGACAGTACGTACTCCCTCACGTCGTCCTGCTGTCCGGTGTGATCGCGGAGCTCTTCGTTCCAATACGGGTTGGGCAGGAATCGCATGTCAGCGACATGATCGACGTCGGTGGGCAGACCGTACTTGAAGCCGAAGCTGAGCAGCGTGAGGCGATGGCGCGCAGCGCCTTCCTCGCTGAACATGTCCGAGACCTTGGTGGCGAGCTGGTGGATGTTCAGCCCCGACGTGTCGATGAGCAGGTCCGCCGACGCGCGGATCGGGGCGAGGCGTCCGCGCTCGGTCCGGATGCCGTCGAGCAGCGTCCCGTCCTCCTGCAGCGGATGCGGACGGCGAACGGCTTCGAACCGCCGCACCAGGACGTCGTCGGAGGCGTCGAGGAAGAGCACTTTCACGCCGCCGCGGGCGCGCAGCGCGCTGGCCACGTCGGGGAAGTCGTCGAACAGGCTGCGACCGCGCACATCGACCACTGCGGCGATCTTGGGCAGGTTGCCCGCGCCCATGTCGGTGAGTTCGAGGAGCGGACGAAGTATCTGCGGAGGCAGGTTGTCGACGACGTACCAGCCGAGATCCTCGAGCGCGTTGGCGGCCGTCGTGCGGCCAGCGCCCGACATTCCCGTCACGATCAGGAACTCGCCTTCTTCTGCCGCCGCCATCGTCGGCTCCCTTCCTCGGCCTCCAGCCTATCCAGTCGGGGCGGCCTGCTCGCCCACGAGGTGTCCGTGGATGCTCGCGGCCAGCGTCGGGCCGATGCCCGAGACCTCGCAGATCTGCTCGACGGTCGCCGCACGCAGCGCGGTGACGGAGCCGAAGTGCCGAAGCAGTGCCTTGATCCGGGACTCGCCGAGCCCGGGGATCTCACTCAGCACGCTGCTGATGTCGCGTCGCCTGCGGCGGCGCTGATGAGTGATCGCGAAGCGGTGGGCCTCGTCCCGCAGCCGCTGCACCAGGTAGAGCGCCTCACTGGTGCGCGGCAGGATCACGGGGAACTCGTCGTCGGGGAGCCAGATCTCCTCGAGCCGCTTGGCGATGCCGCACAGCGCGATGTCGGTGCGCCCGCTGTCCCGCAGCGCGCGTGCGGCCGCCTGAACCTGCGGCTGACCGCCGTCGACGACCAGCAGCTGCGGCTTGTAGGCGAAGCGCGGCCGGCGCCTACCGGGTGCGGCCTCGTCCTCCTCGTCGTCCTCCGGCGTCGCGTCGACGCGGGCCAGCCGGCGCATCAGCACCTGGTACATCGAATCGGTGTCGTCGGTCGTCTCCGCGATGTTGAAGGAGCGGTACTGGTCCTTGCGGGGCAGACCGTCCTCGAACACGACCATCGAGGCGACCACGTTGGTGCCGCCGAGGTGCGAGATGTCGAAGCACTCGATCCGCAGCGGCGCCTCGGTCATGCCCAGTGCCTCCTGCAGATCGGTGAGCGCCTGCGTCCGTGCGACGTAGTCGCTGGTGCGACGGGTCTTGTGCCGCAGCAGCGCCTGCTGGGCGTTCAGTGTCGCGGTGCGCATCAGCTCCGCGCGCTGACCGCGCTGGGCCACGGCGATCTCGACCCTGCGCCCACGGCGATCCCGCAGCCACTGCTCCAGCTCCGCCGCGTCGTCCGGCAGCACCGGCACCAGGACACGGCGAGGGATGTCGGTGGCGTCGCCGTAGACGCGCTGGAGCACCTGGTCCACGAGCTCGCCGCCCGCGATGTCGAGCTCCTTGTCGAGGGTGAGCGAGCGGACGGCCCGCACACGACCACCGCGGATCACGAAGTGGTGCACGGCCGCGGACAGCTCGTCCTCGGCGACGCCGAACAGGTCGGCGTCCTCATCCGCCGGCAGCACCAGCGCGCTCTTGCCCAGGACCGCCTCGATGGCCGCCAGCTTGTCGCGGTACTTCGCGGCGGCCTCGTAGTCCATGGCTGCCGATGCCGCCCGCATCCGCGTCGTGAGGTCACGGGTGAACCGCTCGTCGCCGCCGGCCATGAAGGCGACGAAGTCGTCGACCATGGCGCGGTGCTCTTCGATCGTGACGGTCATGGAGCACGGTCCGCCGCACTTCCCGATCTGTCCGGGGAAGCATGGCCGGCCGGTCTGCATGGCGCGCTTGTAACTGGCGTCGCTGCAGGTGCGGATCGGGAACGCCTTGATCATCAGGTCGATCGTGTCGTGCACGGCCCACACCTTCGGGAAGGGCCCGAAGTAGCGTGCGCCGGGGATCCTGCGGTTGCGCGTGACGAGCACCCGGGGCGCTTCGTCGGCGAGGGTGATCGCCATGAACGGATAGGACTTGTCGTCCTTGTAGCGCACGTTGAAGGGCGGATCGAATTCCTTGATCCACATGTACTCCAGTTGAAGGGAGTCCACGTCGGTGGCGACCACCGTCCACTCCACGGACGCCGCGGTCGTGACCATCCGCCGGGTGCGCTCGTGCAGCGTGCGCAGCGGTGCGAAGTAGTTCGACAGCCGCTGACGCAGGTTCTTCGCCTTGCCGACGTAGAGCACGCGCCCCTCGGCGTCGCGGAAGCGGTACACGCCCGGGTCCGTGGGAATCTCGCCCGTGCGCGGTCGATACGGCAGGATGTCGGCCATCAGCCCGCCTTGCGGGCCCGACCGGCTGTCGACGTGCCCAGCACTTCGGCGAGGAAGCGACCGGTGTGGCTCTCCTCGACGGCGGCGATGTTCTCCGGCGTGCCGGTCGCGAGGATCTCTCCGCCGCCCGAGCCGCCCTCCGGGCCCAGGTCGATCACCCAGTCCGCCGACTTGATGACATCGAGGTTGTGCTCGATGACGATCACGGTGTTCCCCTTGTCGACGAGTCCGTTGAGCACCTCGAGGAGCTTGCGGACGTCCTCGAAGTGCAGGCCCGTGGTCGGCTCGTCGAGCACGTAGATGCTGCGGCCGTTGCTGCGACGCTGGAGCTCGGTGGCGAGCTTGACGCGCTGCGCCTCGCCGCCGGAGAGGGTGGTCGCCGCCTGGCCCAGTCGCACATAGCCGAGGCCGACGTCGACGAGCGTCTTCATGTAGCGGTGGATCGCCTGGATCGGCTCGAAGAACTCCGCGGCCTCGGCGATGGGCATCTCGAGGACCTCTGCGATGTTCTTGCCCTTGTAGTGCACGCTCAGCGTGTCGCGGTTGTACCGCTTGCCGTGGCAGACCTCGCAGTCCACGTACACGTCCGGGAGGAAGTTCATCTCGATCTTGATGGTGCCGTCACCCGAGCATGCGTCGCAGCGTCCGCCCTTGACGTTGAAGCTGAATCGACCCGGCAGGTAGCCACGGACCTTCGCCTCCGGCGTCTCGCTGAAGAGGGTGCGGATGCGGTCGAACACACCCGTGTACGTGGCCGGATTCGACCGCGGGGTGCGCCCGATGGGCGCCTGGTCGACGTGCACGACCTTGTCGAGGTTGTCGAGCCCCGTGACTCGGGTGTGCTTTCCCGGCACCGTGCGGGCACCGTTGAGTCGTGCGGCGAGCACCTGGTAGAGGATGTCGTTGACGAGGGACGACTTCCCGGACCCGCTCACACCCGTGACCGCGGTGAGCACGCCCAGCGGGAAATCGGCCGTGACGTTGCGGAGGTTGTTGGCGCGGGCGCCCACGACGCTCAGCATCCGCTTCCTGTCGATCCTGCGACGCTTCTTCGGCGTGGCGATCTCGCGCCGCCCCGCCAGGTAGTCGCCCGTCATGGACTCGGTCTCGCTGAGCAGCGCGGAATACGGACCGGAGTGGACCACCGAGCCGCCGTTCACGCCTGCGCCAGGGCCGATGTCGACGACCCAGTCGGCCGCCTCGATGGTCTCCTCGTCATGCTCGACGACGATCAGAGTGTTGCCGAGGTCGCGCAGCCGTACCAGCGTCTCGATCAGACGTCGGTTGTCGCGCTGGTGCAGCCCGATCGAGGGCTCGTCCAGCACGTACAGCACGCCGGTCAGTCCCGATCCGATCTGGGTCGCCAGCCGGATGCGCTGCGCCTCGCCGCCGGAGAGCGAGCCGGCCGAGCGACCGAGGTTCAGGTACGACAGACCCACCTGCAGCAGGAACTCCAGCCGCAACCGGATCTCGCGCAGCACCTGCGCGGCGATCTTCGCCTCGCGGTCGGTGAGTTCGAGGGTGTGCATGAACGTGCTGGCATCGGCCAGGCTCAGATTCGACACCTCCGCGATGGAATGGCCGTGCACCTTCACCGCGAGCACCTCGGGCTTCAGCCGTGCGCCGTCGCAGACCGGGCACGGCACCTCGCGCAGGTACTCGCCCCAGCGGCTGCGCTGAGTGTCGGACTCCGCCTGCAGGTACTGCCGCTCGATGTACGGCACGACCCCCTCGAAGCCGGAGGTGTAGCGCATCTCACGCCCGTAGCGGTTCTTCCACTTGACGCTGACCTTGTAGTTGTCGCCGCGCAGCACCGCTTCGCGCACGTCGGAGTGCAGCTGGTTCCACGGGGTGTCCAGCGAGAAGTCCAGGTCGCGCGCGAGCCCTTCCAGCAGCCGCTCGTAGTACTGGAACAGACCCTTGCCCTGCGTCGTCCACGGCAGGATCGCGCCCTCGCGGATCGAGAGCTCCTCGTCGCCGAGCAGCAGGTCGGAGTCCACGGACATGCGGGTGCCGAGTCCCGCGCAGGCCGGGCATGCACCGAACGGCGCGTTGAAGGAGAAGGTGCGCGGTTCGATCTCGGTGAGCGCGATGGGATGCCCGTTGGGGCAGGCCAGCTTCTCGGAGAACGACTGCCAGGCGTCGTCGCCCGATTCGTCGACGAAGTTCACCTGCATGATTCCGCCGGCCAGGCCCAGTGCGGTCTCGACGGAATCGGTCACGCGACCGAGGATGTCGTCGGATGCCACCAGCCGGTCGACCACGACGGCGATGTCGTGCTTGTAGCTCTTCTTCAGCTTCGGCGGCTCCGCCAGCTGGATCAGATCCCCGTCGACGATCGCACGGGAGTACCCCTTGGCGCCGAGCTCCTTGAACAGATCGGTGAACTCGCCCTTCTTCTGCGTGACGACCGGAGCGACGATCTGGTACCTGGTGCGCTCAGGCAGCTCCACGAGCTGATCGGCGATCTGCTGGACGGTCTGGCGCTGGATGCGCTCACCGCACTCGGGACAGTGCGGGACGCCGATGCGCGCCCACAGCAGGCGCATGTAGTCGTGGATCTCGGTGATCGTGCCGACGGTCGAGCGCGGGTTGCGGTTCGTCGACTTCTGATCGATCGACACCGCCGGGCTCAGTCCCTCGATGAAATCGACATCGGGCCGATCGACCTGGCCGAGGAACTGACGCGCGTAGGCACTGAGGGATTCGACGTAGCGACGCTGCCCCTCGGCGAAGATGGTGTCGAATGCGAGGCTGGACTTGCCCGACCCGGACAGGCCCGTGAACACGACGAGGGAGTCGCGAGGAATGTCGATGTCGACGTTCTTGAGATTGTGCACGCGGGCACCGCGGACACTGAGTTTTCCGGAGGAGGCGACGGGAACGATTGGCACCGGTCAAGTCTATGAGTGACCACCGACACTGGGGCCGAGAGCGCTTTCAGCCTTCGTGAACGCTCCGGGTCGGCCGGAGGGCGTGGGCGGATCATCCGGACCCGATCGCGCCCGCTCGACGTTCCCGTGCAGCCCGATCAGCTGTCTGCCGGGTGGGCACCGGAGAAGGGTTTGAGCGCCTCGCGCAGGCCGGCGGCGGCCTGCAGATCGATGCCCGCACTGGCCATGACCGCTCGCGGCACGCCGACGGCCTGTGCCCGCAGCGCGCGCCCCTTCTCGGTGAGGGCGATCTCCAGACGGCGCTCGTCCTCGGCACTGCGAGTTCGCTCTAGCAGCCCGTCGCGCTCGAGACGCTTGACCAGCGGCGAGGCGCTGGCCGGCTCGAGCGCGAGCTCGTGCGCCAGGTCATGGAGCGCTCGCGGCGAACGCTCCCACAGGGCGAGCATCACCAGGTACTGCGGGTGCGTCAGCCCCAGGGGAGCGAGAATCGGCCGATAGATCGAGACCACGTTTCGCGCAGCGGTCACCATCGAGAAGCAGAGCTGATTCTCCAGCAGAAGAAGATCGTCATCCGTCGACACGATTCGATCATAGGCACAAACACGAACAGTTAGTACACTAATCATCATGCCGAACTCGTCCGAGCGTCTCCCGCTGCGCACGCGCATCCGTCAGGCGGGCGGCCTGTACACCTGGTTCAACTCGCGGTTGATCAGGTATGCGGGCCCGGCCTCCGTGGGTCCCTATGAGAGCACCCTTCCGCCCAGCGCAGAGGAGCGTGCCGAACGGGCGTGCCCACTGTGCGGCAGTCCGATGAACCAGCACACGTTCGACCGCCGAGGTCCGAAGCCGCTGATGCAGTGCCCGTAGGGCGCACGTCAGCCGCCGCGGTGCGCGGCGGGTCAGCCGCCCCCGGCGGCCCTGCACCCCGTATCCCTGCGCTCCGCGCTCAGGCGTGCCCTGCCCGTTCCATGGCGCGCAGCTCCTTCTTGAGATCCTGCACCTCATCGCGCAGCCGCGCGGCGAGCTCGAACTTGAGCTCCGCGGCCGCCGCGAGCATCTGATCCGAGAGGTCGCCGATCGTCTCCTCCAGCTGCATGGCGCCCTCGGCCGCGATCCCCGTGCGTCGGAGGTTCGGCGTGGGCGATTTGCCCCGACCGGATTTGTTCCGTCCGGCGCGCATGTCGGCGGTGTCGGCCGCCTCGCGGGCGAGCACCTCGGTGATGTCGGCGATGCGCTTGCGCAGTGGCTGCGGGTCGATCCCGTGCTCGGTGTTGTAGGCGAGCTGCTTCTCGCGACGCCGGTCGGTCTCGTCGATCGCCTTGCGCATCGAGTCCGTCATGTTGTCGGCGTACATGTGCACCTCGCCGGAGACGTTCCGCGCCGCGCGGCCGATGGTCTGGATCAGCGACGTGCCCGAGCGCAGGAACCCTTCCTTGTCGGCGTCCAGGATGGCCACGAGCGAGACCTCCGGGAGGTCGAGCCCCTCGCGGAGCAGGTTGATGCCGACCAGTACGTCGTAGACGCCGGCGCGCAGCTCCGTGAGCAGTTCGACCCGCCGCAGCGTGTCGACATCGGAATGCAGGTATCTGACGCGCACACCGTGCTCGCCGAGGAAGTCCGTCAGCTCCTCCGCCATCTTCTTCGTGAGCGTCGTCACGAGAACGCGCTCGTCGCGCGCGGCGCGCACGCGGATCTCCTCGAGCAGGTCATCGATCTGACCCTTGGACGGCTTGACGATGATCTGCGGGTCCACGAGTCCGGTGGGACGGATGATCTGCTCGACCACGCCGTCGGCGATGCCCATCTCGTACTTGCCCGGTGTCGCGGACAGGTACACCGTCTGGCCGATGCGGTTCTTGAACTCGTCCCAGCGCAGTGGCCGGTTGTCCAGAGCGCTGGGCAGACGGAAGCCGTGCTCCACCAGGGTGCGCTTGCGCGAGGCGTCGCCCTCGTACATGGCGCCGATCTGCGGCACGGTCACGTGCGATTCATCGATGACCATGAGGAAGTCGTCAGGGAAGAAGTCCAGCAGCGTGTGCGGAGGCTCGCCTGCCTGGCGCCCGTCCATGTGCCGCGAGTAGTTCTCGATGCCGGAGCAGAACCCGAGCTGCTGGAGCATCTCCAGGTCGAACGTCGTGCGCATGCGCAGGCGCTGAGCCTCGAGCAGCTTGCCCTGGCGCTCCAGCTCCGCGAGGCGCTGCTCCAGTTCGGCCTCGATCGTGCCGATGGAGCGCTGGATGACATCGGTGCCGGCGACGTAGTGCGAGGCCGGGAAGATCGGCACCGAGTCGAGCCTCTCGATGATCTCTCCGGTGAGCGGGTGCAGCGAGTACAGCGCCTCGATCTCGTCGCCGAAGAGCTCGATGCGGATCGCGTGCTCCTCGTACACCGGGATGATCTCGATCGTGTCACCCCGCACGCGGAAATTGCCGCGCGAGAAGTCGACGTCGTTGCGGTTGTACTGCATGGCGATGAACTGCCTGATCAGCGCGTCGCGGTCGTAGCGCTCCCCCACCTGCAGCGCCACCATCGCCCTGAGGTACTCCTCGGGCGCGCCGAGTCCGTAGATGCAGGACACGGTCGAGACGACGACCACATCGCGCCGGCTCAGCAGCGAGTTGGTCGTGGAGTGCCGCAGCCGCTCCACCTCGGCGTTGACCGAGGAGTCCTTCTCGATGAAGGTGTCGGTCTGGGGAACGTACGCCTCGGGCTGGTAGTAGTCGTAGTAGGAGACGAAATACTCCACGGCGTTGTTCGGCATGAGCTCGCGGAACTCGTTCGCCAGCTGCGCGGCGAGAGTCTTGTTGTGCGCGAGCACGAGGGTCGGCCGCTGCACCTGCTCGATCAGCCAGGCCGTGGTCGCCGACTTGCCGGTGCCGGTCGCACCCAGCAGCACGACGTCGGTCTCGCCGGCGTTGATGCGTCCGGCGAGCTCGGCGATCGCCTTCGGCTGGTCACCGGCCGGGACGTACTCGCTGACCACCTCGAACGGACGGACGCTTCGTGTGGTTTGCATCCATCCAGCGTAAGCGGGTCCTCCGACATCGGGGTCGCGCAGCCTCCTGCTCCGCGCCGCGTGCGGCCGATCAGGCCCCGTCCGAGCGCAGTCGGCGCGACCGGATCCGCTCCCACAGCGCATCCACCTGCGCCCGGGTGCTCTCCAGCGTGCCGGACGTGTCGATCAGCACGTCCGCGACGGCGCGGCGAGCGGCATCCGACACCTGGGAGGCGAGACGCGACCTCGCCTCGTCGACCCCCATCCCCCGCAGTTCGACCAGACGCCGCTCCCGCAGAGAGACCGGCGCGTCGGCCACGACGATGAGGTCCCACGGATCGTCCGCCCGCGCTTCGACGAGCAGCGGCACGTCGTACACCACGACGGCATCGGCTCGCTCCGCGAAGGCCGCCGCGAACCGACGGGCGGACTCCGCACGCACCGCGGGGTGCACGATCGCGTTGAGTCTGCTGAGCGCATCCTGGTCCCCGAACACCTTCGCCCCCAGAGCCACCCGGTCCAGCTCGCCGTCGGCGCCGATGACATCCCCACCGAACTCCGCCGCGATCCGCGCGAGCACCGGCGTCCCCGGCCGCTGCACCTCGCGGACGATCCTGTCCGCGTCGACGATGATCGCACCGTGCTCGGCCAATCGTGCGGCGATGGTCGATTTCCCGGACGCGATGCCTCCGGTGAGGGCGATGAGCGGCATCGTCCCATTCTGGCATGCTGCGTCCCGGCCCCTGAGAGACGCGGAACGGGCCGCCACCCGAAGGTGACGGCCCGTTCGACTGCGGTGATGCTTACGCGTTGCCGCCCGAGAGCTTCTCGCGCAGAGCGGCGAGGGCCTCGTCGTCGGCCAGCGTGCCGGCGCTGGAGTCGCTCGTGAACGACTGCGCGGCGGCGAAGTCGTCGCCTGCAGCGGCCTCGGCCTCGGCAGCCTTGGTGACGGCGACCTTGTGCGCCTCCCAGCGAGCCTGGGCAGCGGCGTACTCCTGCTCCCATGCCTCGCGCTGGGCGTCGAAGCCTTCCTTCCAGACACCCGTCTCGGCGTCGAAGCCCTCCGGGTACTTGTACTCGCCGTTCTCGTCGTACTCGGCGAGCATGCCGTACAGGGCCGGGTCGAACTCGGTGCCGTTGGGGTCGACCGACTCGTTGGCCTGCTTCAGCGACAGCGAGATGCGACGACGCTCGAGGTCGATGTCGATGACCTTGACGAAGACCTCCTCGCCCACCGAGACGACCTGCTCGGCCAGCTCGACGTGCTTGCTGGACAGCTCCGAGATGTGCACGAGGCCCTCGATGCCGTCCGCCACACGGACGAACGCGCCGAACGGGACGAGCTTGGTGACCTTGCCCGCAGCGATCTGGCCGATCGCGTGCGTGCGGGCGAAGACCTGCCACGGGTCCTCCTGCGTCGCCTTCAGCGACAGGGAGACGCGCTCGCGGTCCAGGTCCACCTCGAGGATCTCGACGGTGACCTCCTGGCCGACCTCGACGACCTCGCTGGCGTGCTCGATGTGCTTCCAGGACAGCTCGGAGACGTGCACGAGACCGTCCACGCCGCCCAGGTCGACGAACGCACCGAAGTTGACGATCGAGGAGACCTGACCCTTGCGGACCTGACCCTTGTGCAGGTTGTTGAGGAAGTTCGAGCGCGACTCGGACTGCGTCTGCTCGAGCAGCGCACGACGGCTCAGGACGACGTTGTTGCGGTTCTTGTCCAGCTCCAGGATCTTCGCCTCGAGCTCCTGACCCAGGTACGGGGTGAGGTCGCGGACGCGACGCAGCTCGATGAGCGAGGCGGGCAGGAAGCCGCGCAGGCCGATGTCGACGATGAGACCGCCCTTGACGACCTCGATGACGGTGCCGGTGACGACGCCGTCGTTCTCCTTGATCTTCTCGACATCTCCCCAGGCGCGCTCGTACTGCGCACGCTTCTTGGAGAGGATCAGTCGGCCTTCCTTGTCCTCCTTCTGAAGGACGAGAGCCTCGACCAGGTCACCGACGGCGACGACCTCGTTGGGGTCGACGTCGTGCTTGATGGAGAGCTCACGCGAGGGGATGACGCCCTCGGTCTTGTATCCGACGTCGAGCAGAACCTCATCGCGGTCGATCTTGACGATCGTGCCCTCGATGATGTCGCCGTCGTTGAAGAACTTCAGGGTCTTCTCGACCGCGGCCAGGAAGTCCTCAGCAGATCCGATGTCGTTGATTGCGACCTGCTTGGTGGCGGTCGTTGCGCTAGTCATGTAGTGGGTTGTCCTTGTAGATGGAAGCTCGGGCCTCGACTGCCGGCATGCCAGGATGTGCCGAGGCGAATGGATTGGGATTGCGATGTCACCAGGGATGCGGATGCACGCCCAGAAGTGACACTCCAGATTATCAGATTCCCCCGCCCGGCGAAGCTCCCGTCCGTCGGGACGCGTCCGCGGAGGACTTCGGTGTCTAGGCTGAGCCCGTGACCGAACGCCTGATGCTCCTCGACACCGCCAGTCTGTACTTCCGGGCCTTCTACGGTGTGCCGGACAAGGTGAAGGCGCCGGACGGCTCCTCCGTCAACGCCGTACGCGGGCTGCTGGACATCATCGCCAAGCTCGTGACGCTGTACCGGCCGACGCAGATCGTCGCCTGCTGGGACGATGACTGGCGGCCGCAGTGGCGCGTGGACCTCGTGCCCAGCTACAAGGCGCACCGCGTCGCCGAGGTGGTGGCCACCGGCCCTGATGTCGAGGAGACCCCCGACCCGCTCGTGCAGCAGATCCCGCTGATCCGCGCGGCGCTCGGCGCCATCGGCATCCCGATCATCGGGGTGGCCGAGCACGAGGCCGACGACGTCATCGGCACGCTCGCGACCCGCGCCACCGTCCCGGTGGATATCGTCACCGGGGACCGCGACCTCTTCCAGCTCGTGGACGACGCCCGCGACGTTCGCCTCATCTACACGGCGCGCGGAATGAGCAACCTCGAGATCGTGACGGATGCCACGCTCGTCGACAAGTACGGGGTCCTCCCCTCGCAGTACGCCGACTTCGCCACCCTGCGCGGTGACGCCTCCGACGGCCTGCCTGGAGTCAAGGGCGTGGGCGAGAAGTCCGCGGCGACGCTGCTGCAGGCGCACGGCGATCTGCCCGGCATCCGCGCGGCCGCGGCGGACGGTCGGCTCAGCGCGACGGTATCCGCGCGGTTCGCTGCGGCATCCGACTACCTGGATGTCGCTCCGGACGTCGTGCGGGTGGCGACCGATCTCGACATCACCGCACCGGGCGCGCGGGTGCGCGCGCTGGACCCCGCCGAGTCGGACGCCGCCGCGGCCCTCGCGGAGAAGTGGAACCTCGGCTCGTCCATGACCCGCGCGCTCAGTGCGCTGGCGTCGATGGACTGACCCGCCCAGCCCGCTTCGGCGCTACTCCTCTTGTTCTGCGCTCGCCCATGCGCGCAGGCGATCCGGTCCCCACGTGGTGACGATCCGCTCCGGCGGCACCCCCGCGGCCTCGGCGCGCGCCGCCCCGTGGTCGAGCAGCGAGAGCTGCCCCGGTGCGTGGGCGTCGGAATCGATGGAGAACAGGCATCCTTCCTCCAGCGCGATCGCGATCAGTTCGTCCGGGGGATCCTGCCGTTCGGGACGCGAGTTGATCTCCACCGCGACGCCATTGTCGGCGCACGCCGCGAACACGGCGCGGGCGTCGAAGTCCGATGCCGGGCGCGTGCCCCGCTCCCCCTGCACGAGCCTTCCCGTGCAGTGCCCGAGGACGTTCACGTGCGGGTCGGACACCGCGGCGATCATCCGCCGTGTCATCGCGGCCCCATCCATGCGCAGCTTCGAGTGCACGGACGCCACGACGACGTCCAGTTCCGCGAGCAGCTGCGGCTCCTGGTCCAGCGCGCCGTCGTCGAGGATGTCGACCTCGATGCCGGCGAACAGTGTCAGAGCGTCGTCGGACTGCGCCCGCACGAGCGGGATCTGCTCTCGCAGCCGCTCCGCGGACAGTCCCCTGGCCACGCGCAGTCGCGGAGAATGATCGGTGATCGCCAGGTATCGGTGACCGAGGGCTCGCGCCGCCTGCGCCATCTCCTCGATGGACGTGGTGCCGTCCGACCACTCGGTGTGACTGTGCAGATCGCCGCGCAGGAGAGGGCGAAGCGCGGATGCCACCTCGGGTTCCACGACGCCGCGCAGCTCGACGAGGTAATCGGGCACACGGCCCTGCTGCGCCTGCCGGATGACCTCGAACGTCGACGCGCCGATGCCCTTCTGCTCGCGCAGGCGCGACGGATCGCCCGTGATCTCCTCGGACAGCTCGCGCAGCACGGCCGCCGCCTGACGGAAGGCCCTGGCCCGATATCGCGACGCGCGCTCGCGCTCCAGCAGGCGGGCGATCTCGAGCAGCGCGTCGACGGCATCCATGATCAGGCGGCCCGGTCAGGCACCGTTCGCGTCCTGGGTGGCGCTGATCCAGTCGTCCAGCTTCGCGGCCGCCCTGCCGTCGTCGACGGCGGCGCTCGCCGCCGCGTACGCCTCCCGCAGGCGCTCGACGATGGGCTGCTGAGTGAGCGACGCGTCATGGGACAGCTCGTACGCGACGATGCCCGCGGCCGCGTTCAGCAGGACGATGTCGCGCACCGGTCCGCGTTCGCCCTCCAGCGTCGTGCGCAGCACCCGCGCATTGTGCTCCGGCGAGCCGCCGACGAGATCGGAGAGATCGGCCAGCGGGATGCCGAGGTCGCGCGGATCGAGATCGTGCTCGTGGATGTCGCCGCGCACGACCTCCCAGATCCGGCTGTGGCCGGTCGTGGTCAGCTCGTCCAGTCCGTCGTCGCCTCGGAACACCAGCGCGGTGGCACCGCGCGTGCGGAAGACTCCGGTGATCAGCGGGACGCGGTCCAGGCGCGCCACGCCCACCGCGTTCGCCTCGGCCCGGGCCGGGTTGCACAGCGGCCCCAGGACGTTGAAGACCGTCGGCACGGCGAGCTCGGAGCGCACCGCTCCGGCGTGCTTGAAACCCGGGTGGAAGGCCGCCGCCCAGGCGAAGGTGATGCCGGTCCGATCCAGCACGGATGCGACGCGCCCGGGGTCGAGGGAGATGTTCAGCCCCAGCGCCGCGAGAACGTCCGAGGAGCCGGAGGACGAACTCGCCGCGCGGTTGCCGTGCTTGACGACGGGGATCCCGGTCGCGCCGATGATGATGGCCGCCGTGGTCGACACGTTCACCGTGCCGACCCGATCGCCGCCCGTGCCGACGATGTCGAGCACGTCCGAGGAGACCGGCAGCGGCACAGCCGCCTCGAGGATCGCATCCCGGAATCCGACGACCTCGTCGACGGTCTCGCCCTTCGCGCGCAGCGCCACCAGGAAGGCGGCCAGCTGCGCCTGCGTGACTTCTCCCCGCATGACCTTGCGCATTGCCCAGGTCGACTCCCACACGCTCAGGTCCTGCCGGTCGAGCAGGGACAGGAGCAGGTCGGGCCAGGTCGGGGTGTCGATCATGACTGAGATCCTATTCCGACGCGGTGAAGCGCCGAGAGAAGATGTCGGATCGAGGCGGAACCGGGCGCGCGGGCACTTCCGGCGTGACCTGCGCAATTGTCCCGGAACCGGGCGGATTCGCAGAACATTCTTAGGCTGGCCTAAGTGTCCGGACAGCGAAACGGCCGAAGGGGGTGCAAGAATCGGCGAGCGGAATCGGCCATAATGGGATGGTGACCACCTCAGCGACGCATGCCCCGGCGGCAAGAACCATCAAGCGCCCCAATCCGGTCGCTGTCGGCACCATCGTGTGGCTCGGCAGCGAGGTGATGTTCTTCGCGGGACTCTTCGCGATCTACTTCACCCTTCGCAGCACCTCACCGGAGCTCTGGGCCGACCGCACCGAACATCTCAACGTGGTCTTCGCGCTCGTGAACACCCTCATCCTGGTGGCGTCATCGTTCACCTGTCAGATGGGCGTCTTCGCAGCCGAGGACCTGCAGCCCTATCATGTGGCTCGCGGCTCGGTGAACGCGGCCGGCCGCCGCCGGCTGTTCGGCTGGGGCATGGTGGAGTGGTTCTGGCTCACCTTCATCCTCGGCGCGATCTTCGTCAGCGGTCAGGTCTGGGAGTACGCCCAGCTGGTCGCGGAGGGCATGCCCATCTCGGCGGACTCCTATGCCTCGGCGTTCTACATCACGACCGGATTCCACGCCCTGCACGTGACGGGCGGCCTCATCGCCTTCGTGCTCGTCATCGGTCGCGCCTACGCCGTGAAGAACTTCCGCCACAAGGAGGCGACCTCCTCGATCGTCGTGTCGTACTACTGGCACTTCGTCGACGTCGTCTGGGTGGTCCTGTTCTTCGTCATCTACTTCCTGAAATAAGAGCGGAGCGGTTTTTCGAAATGGCACGAGAGAAGAAGCACCGCTCGCGCGGTCGACGCAGTCCCTTCGCCGCCGCCGCCATCATCGGCGCCGGTCTGCTGCTCACGGGAGGCGTGTACGCCGGCGCATCGGCTGCGATGGCATCCACCGCGGACACGCAGACCTCCGCGGCGGCCGAGCTGACCGCAGCGGACGGGCAGAAGCTGTTCACGGCGAACTGCGCCACCTGTCACGGCCTTGACCTGCAGGGGACCAAGGAGGGCCCGAGCCTGATCGGCGTCGGCGAGCTGTCCGTGGAGTTCCAGCTGGCCACCGGCCGCATGCCGCTGCAGATGCAGGGGCCGCAGGCGCCGCAGAAGCCCGTGCAGTTCACCGAGCCGCAGATCCGTGCGATGGCCGCCTACGTGCAGTCGGTCGCTCCGGGACCGGAGTACCCCGCCGACTGGGTCACCGCGGGCGAGGTCGACCCGGACAACGCCTCCGACGAGGTGAGCGTCTCGCACGGTGCGGAGCTGTTCCGCATCAACTGCGCCATGTGCCACAACGTCGCCGCCGCCGGTGGGGCGCTCACCGAGGGCAAGTACGCTCCCGCGCTGACCTCGACCAGTGCGCTGCACATCTACGCCGCCATGGTCACGGGCCCGCAGAACATGCCCGTCTTCGGCGACATGAACCTCAGCACGTCGGACAAGCGCGACATCATCGCCGCGCTGGTCTTCCAGCAGCAGGAGGTGCAGGTCGGCGGATTCACCCTCGGCTCGCTGGGCCCCGTCTCTGAGGGCCTGTTCATCTGGATCTTCGGCATCGGCGCACTCGTCGCCCTCACCGTGTGGATCACGGCGAAGTCCAACTGACGCAGTTTCATCGAAGATTTAGGCACGAGGAGCACCATGGCACACGACGACGACACGCAGGCTCTCGAGAGGGCCTACCAGCCCTCGCCGGGGCTGGGCGTCGCAGTCAGCGATCCCGCACAGGATCCGGGACTGCCCCCACACCGCGAGCGGATGACGGACAAGGACCCCAAGTCCGAGAAGGCGGCGGCGCGCACCGTCTACACGCTCTTCTACCTGTCGCTGGCAGGCAGCATCTGGGCGGTCGCGGCGTACATGCTGTTCCCCATCGAGTCGGGTTCGCTCATCGATGTCCGTTACAACAACCTGTTCATCGGTCTGGGCATCGGACTCGCGCTGCTGAGCATCGGCCTCGGCGCCATCCACTGGTCGAAGGCGCTGATGAACGACCATGAGTTCGTCGAGTACCGCCACCCCACCCGCGGGAAGGACGCGACCCGCGAGGCAGCCGTCCAGGCCTTCGCGGAGGCCAACGAGGAGTCCGGCTTCGGCCGGCGCGCCATGATCCGCAATTCGCTGATCGCGGCCGTCGTGGCATCGATCGTCCCCGGCATCACGCTGTTCCGTGGGCTCGCTCCGTTCGCAACGCCCGAGGACCCCCAGGCCGGCGACCCGGTCGCGCTCCTCAAGCACACCATGTGGGAGGCGGGCACCCGCCTGGTGCACGATCCCGAGGGCACTCCCATCCGCGCCGCGGATGTCACCCTCGGCTCGGCCGTGCACGTCATCCCCGAGGGCCTGAAGGAGCTCGGTCACGCGGGCGGACTGCTCGAGGAGAAGGCGAAGGCGATCGTTCTGCTGATGCGTCTGCGTCCGGAGCAGCTGATCGAGTCCGAGGAACGCAAGAGCTGGTCGTACAACGGCATCGTCGCGTACTCCAAGGTCTGCACCCACGTGGGCTGCCCCGTCGCCCTCTACGAGCAGCAGACGCATCACCTGCTCTGCCCCTGCCACCAGTCGCAGTTCGACGTCACCGACCACGCCAAGGTCATCTTCGGCCCGGCCGCCCGTCCGCTGCCGCAGCTGCCGATCGCCGTCGACGACGAGGGCTACCTCATCGCGACGAGCGACTTCACCGAACCCGTCGGCCCGAGCTTCTGGGAGCGTCATTGAGCACCGCAACTCTTCATGAGGACACCAAGCCCGCAGAGGCGAGGGAGAAGCCGCTCGGCGGTCGCTTCCTCGGCGCGACGGCGAACTATCTCGACGAGCGCACCAGCCTCTCCGGCTTCGTCAAGGAGCTCGGGCGGAAGATCTTCCCCGATCACTGGTCGTTCATGCTCGGCGAGATCGCGCTGTGGAGCTTCGTCGTCGTCTTCCTGTCCGGAACGTTCCTGACGTTCTTCTTCGACGCGTCGATGGTCCCGACCCACTACACCGGTGCCTACGAGCCGATGCGGGGCATCGAGATGTCGGCGGCACTCGAGTCGACCCTGCGCATCTCCTTCGACCTGCGCGGTGGTCTCCTGGTGCGCCAGATCCATCACTGGGCCGCTCTGGTGTTCGTGGCCGGCATCGGAATCCACATGCTGCGCGTGTTCTTCACGGGAGCGTTCCGCAAGCCGCGCGAGCTGAACTGGGTGATCGGCTTCGTGCTGTTCATCCTGGCCATGGCGGAGGGCTTCACCGGCTACTCGCTTCCCGATGACCTGCTCTCCGGCAACGGACTGCGCATCATCGACGGGATGGTCAAGGGACTCCCGCTGATCGGCACCTGGACGTCCTTCCTGCTGTTCGGCGGCGAGTTCCCCGGCAGCGACATCGTCGGTCGTCTGTACACCCTGCACATCCTGCTGCTGCCGCTGCTGGTGATCGCGTTCATCGTGCTGCACCTGATGCTGATGGTCATCAACAAGCACACGCAGTTCGCCGGTCCCGGCCGCACGAACAGCAACGTCGTGGGCTACCCGATGATGCCGGTCTACATGTCGAAGATGGGCGGCTTCCTGTTCATCGTGTTCGGCACGATCGTCCTGATCGCGACGTTCTTCCAGATCAACCCGGTGTGGAACTACGGGCCCTACGACCCGTCCCCCGTCTCGGCGGGAACCCAGCCGGACTGGTACATCGGCTTCGCCGACGGCGCCCTGCGTCTGGCGCCGCCGCACCTGGATGTGCAGCTGGGCCAGTTCACGCTGTCGCTGGGCATCCTGATCCCCGTCGCGGTCCTCGGACTGTTCATCGTCGTCGTCGCGCTGTACCCCTTCATCGAGGCGTGGGTCACCGGCGACAAGCGCGAGCACCACATCGCCGACCGCCCGCGCAACGCCGCCACGCGCACCGCCATCGGCGCCGCCGGCGTGATCTTCTACGCCGTCATGTGGGCGGCCGCCTCGTCGGACCTGATGGCCACGCACTTCATGCTGACGATGGAGGGCGTGATCCACACCCTCCAGGCGCTGCTGTTCATCGGACCGGTGCTCGGATACTTCATCACCAAGCGCATCTGCATCGCGCTGCAGAAGAAGGACCGCGAGATCGTCCTGCACGGCTACGAGTCCGGCCGCATCGTGCGCCTCCCGGGTGGGGAGTACATCGAGGTCCACCAGCCGGTCGACGTGTACGACCGCTGGAAGCTCATCGACTACGAGACCTATGAGCCTCTGGTCGTGCGACCCAACGCCAAGGGACGCATCCCGTGGCACGAGAACCTGCGCTCGTCCGTCTCGCGCTGGTTCTTCGAGGACCGCCTGCAGCCGCTCACGCAGACGCAGATCGAGGAAGCCGATGCGCACCAGCAGCACACCCTGGCGCACGACGCGGAGATCGAGACCGAGGAGATCCTCGGTGCGCACGCTCGTGCCGGTGTGACCTCGGAGGACCAGCTGGCCCCGGTCGACGCCAGGGTCGGCGAGACGCCGAACACGCCGAGTTCCGTGATCGCGCAGGAGCCGGCAGACAAGAAGCGCTCGAAGAAGAAGTCGGAGGACGGCGAGTAGCACGCACTCCCCCGCCTCGAGGGCCCCGTCTGATGCAGACGGGGCCCTCGGCGCATCTCCGGTGGCTCAGCGCATCTCCGGTGGCTCAGCGCATCTCCGGTGGGCTCAGCGCATCTCCGGTGACCTCAGTGCAGTCGCTCAGTGCAGTCGGGGCAGCGTGTGTTCACCCTGTGGCCGACGGCTGATCCGTGCTGTCGCCCACGATGTCCTGGCTCGCGTCATGTCGCAGTGCGGGGGCGAGGTCGTAACGTCGCGTCCCCCGGCCGCGGCCGGCCGCCCCTCCGGAGTAGCCTGAGGCCATGATCGATCGCCAGGACTTCTTCGCCGCCAAACTCCAGTACGAGACGGACGCCAGCGATCTGCACGCCGCCCGCAAAGCCGGAGAGCAGATCACGGTGGTCGATGTGCGATCGGACGAGGCATGGGCCCAGGGCCGCGTTCCCGGATCCGTGCACATGCACTACCGGGAGATCGCCGCGCGGGCGCCTCAGGAGATCCCCGAGGGCACTGCAGTCGTCGTGTACTGCTGGAGTCCGGGATGCAATGCCGGCGCCAAGGGCGCGCTCGAGTTCGCGAAGCTCGGGTACGCCGTGCGTGAGCTCATCGGCGGCTTCGAGTACTGGGTGCGCGAGGGCTACCCCGTCGAAGACCACGACGGGGTGCATCGCCGCCCGATCGACCCGCTCACGGGCGTCCCGCGTGTGCGGACCCGCGCCTGACCCGAACGATATCCTGCGAAGACGAGCAGGACGACAGCGGAAGGCCCCGGAGCTGACGCTCCGGGGCCTTCCGCGATTCTGGAACTCAGCGGGCGAAGTGACCGCGGTAGTACTCGTACACCCAGCCCACGATGGCGACGATGAAGAACGCCACGCCGATCGGCAGCAGGAAGTGTCCGACGGCGAGTCCGAGCAGGAACACCATGGCAGACCCGGCGAGGACCATCGGCCACCAGGACCAGGGGCTGAACTCCCCGAGCTCGGGGTCTCCGTCGTCGATGTCCGCCGTGAGGACGTCCTCGGGCAGCTCGCCGCCCTGCGCCCGGTAGGTCTTGCGAAGGTAGACCGCAATCATGGCGCCCATGAACGCGACGAAGAGCAGGGCGATGGTGCCGACCCACTCCACGTAGCCGTGGTTGGTGTCGAGGATGCTCCAGGCCGTGTAGAGCGCCGAGGTGACCAGGAAGAATCCGGTGATGATCCACCAGACGACGATGTTGCTGCGCATGGGTTACTTGGCCTCTCCAGCTGCGGCGCCGGCCGGTGCGGCGACCGGGTGCTCGGCGGCCTCGGGGTGGTTCAGGTCGAAGGCAGGGCGCTCGCTGCGGATGCGCGGGATCGACGTGAAGTTGTGGCGCGGCGGAGGGCAGGAGGTCGCCCACTCGAGCGATGCCCCGTAGCCCCACGGGTCGTCGACCATGACCTTCGGCGCCCGGCGGGCGGTGATCCACACGTTCAGGAAGAACGGCAGCATGGAGGCGCCCAGGATGACGGCACCGATCGTGGAGACCTGGTTGCCCCACTCCCAGTTGTCGTAGGTCGAGTAGTCGGCGTAACGGCGCGGCATGCCGTCGACACCCAGCCAGTGCTGGACGAGGAAGGTCATGTGGAAGCCGATGAACAGCATCCAGAAGTGGATGTACCCGAGCCGCTCGTTGAGCATCCGGCCGGTCCACTTCGGCCACCAGAAATAGAAGCCGGCGAACATCGCGAACACCACGGTGCCGAAGACGACGTAGTGGAAGTGCGCCACGACGAAGTAGGTGTCACTGATGTGGAAGTCCAGAGGCGGCGATGCCAGGATCACGCCGGTGAGACCACCGAACACGAACGAGACGAGGAAGCCGAGCGAGAACACCATCGGCGTCTCGAATGTGATCGACCCTCGCCACATCGTGCCGATCCAGTTGAAGATCTTCACACCCGTCGGCACCGCGATGAGCATCGTCATCAGCGCGAAGAAGGGCAGCAGCACTCCCCCGGTGACGTACATGTGGTGGGCCCACACCGACACCGACAGCGCGGCGATGGAGATGGTCGCGTACACGAGGGTCTTGTACCCGAAGATCGGCTTGCGGCTGAACACCGGGAAGATCTCCGAGACGATTCCGAAGAACGGCAACGCGATGATGTAGACCTCAGGGTGTCCGAAGAACCAGAACAGGTGCTGCCACAGCAGCACGCCGCCGTTGGCCACGTCGTAGACGTGGGCCCCGAGGATGCGGTCTGCGGCTGCGGCCAGGATGGCCGCGGCCAGGACGGGGAACGCCATGAGGATGAGAAGGCTGGTGATCAGCGTGTTCCACGAGAAGATCGGCATGCGCCACATGGTCATGCCGGGCGCGCGCATCGTGATGACCGTGGTGATGAAGTTCACCGCACCCAGGATCGTTCCGAAACCGGACATGCCCAGTCCCAGCATCCACAGGTTTCCACCTGCCCCCGGGGAGAAGGTGGCGTTGGCGAGCGGCTGATAGGCGAACCATCCGAACGAGGCCGCACCCTGCGGGGTGAGGAAGCCGGCCACCGCCATGATGGAGCCGAAGCTGAAGAGCCAGAAGGCGAACGCGTTCAGCCGCGGGAACGCCACGTCGGGTGCACCGAGCTGCAGCGGCAGGATCGCGTTGGCGAAGCCGGCGAACAGCGGGGTCGCGAACATCAGCAGCATGATCGTGCCGTGCATCGTGAAGAGCTGGTTGTACTGCTCCTTGGTGGGCACGATCTGCATGCCGGGCGCGAAGAGCTCCGCGCGGATGACCAGGGCCATCACGCCGCCCAGCAGGAAGAACAGCACCGAGGTGATCAGGTACATGTACCCGATGGTCTTGTGGTCCGTCGAGGTGATCCACTTGACGACGATGTTGCCCTTCTGCTCCACGCGCGTGGAGGTGAGAAGTGCGGCCTGACGCGGCGGGATCGTCGTCGGACGAGCGCCCTGCGTCGTTGTGGGTTCTGCTGTGGTCGTCATGGCTTATTCCCCTTCCCCGGCATCGGTGCTGGCGCCGGTGCCCGGGAGATTGCTGAGTCGATCGTAGGCGTCGTTGATGTCGCCCGTGTTGCCCTGGTTCTCGAGGGACTGGAGGTAGGCGTCGTAGTCGTCCTGCGAGACCACCTTCACGTTGAAGAGCATCATCGAGTGATACTCACCGCAGAGCTCGGCGCACTTGCCGTCGTACTCGCCGACACGGGTCGGGATGAACGACCACGTGTTGTCCCTGCCGATGTACATGTCCTTCTTGTAGAGGAAGTCGATGATCCAGAAGGAGTGGACCACATCGCGGGACTGCAGGTGAATCGTGACCTGCTGGCCCACGGGGAGCACCAGCGTGGGGAGCTTCGCGCGATCGATGTCGCCGTTCTCGTCGGCGTCGGCCTGGACGCCCATGGTCCAGACGGCATCGGAGTTGTCCTCCTCCTCACCGTTGTACTGGAAGTCCCACGCCCACTGCTTGGCGATCGCCGTGACGCTGACGTCGGGATTGTCCCACTGCGTCTCGATGTCGGCCTGGTCACGCGCGGTGAAGAAGAACATGCCCAGCACCAGCATCAGCGGGATGACGGTGTAGAGGATCTCGATCGGCATGTTGTACCGAAGCTGGACCGGAAGGCCGGTCTGTCCCGCGCGACGGCGGTACATGACCAGGGCCCAGGCCATCAGACCCCAGGTGACGACGCCGACGATCAGCAGGATCACCCAGGAGGTGACCCACAGGCCGGCGACGGTCTCGGTCTGGTTCGTCGCCGCAGGGGCGCCCTCCACGAAGCCGGGGAGGAAGCCATGGAGTTCATTGGCAGAACATCCTGCCAATGCCACGGCTGCCGCGACTCCCAGAGGGAGTGCGGCCCAACGAAGGCGGCGTTTCGAGGGCACGATGCACCTTTCAGATCTCGGACAGGAGCAACCTCAGTCTAGGGCAACCTCACACCTGATTCATGCCAACCACGCAGGCTGGACGGACTCAGTGGAAGCTGTCCCCGCATGCGCAGCTGCCGCCTGCATTGGGGTTGTCGATGGTGAACCCCTGCTCCGAGATGGTGTCCTTGAAATCGATCGAGGCTCCGTCCAGGTAGGGGACGCTCATGTTGTCGACGATGACCTCGACGCCGTCGAAGTCGACGGTCTCGTCGCCCTCGAGGTAGCGCTCGTCGAAGTAGAGCTGGTAGATCAGGCCGGAGCATCCGCCCGGCTGGACGGCCACGCGAAGACGCAGGTCGTCGCGGCCCTCCTGCTCGAGAAGGCTCTTGACCTTCTGCGCTGCGGCATCCGTCAGCGAGACGTTGTGCGCGCCGGTGGCCGCTTCGGTCAGTGTGGTGTCGCTCATGTCACTCCTTGCAGAACGGCAGCAGGGCCTGCTGCTCACGGCCGATTCTACCGCCGCCCGTGCGGCCGGGGGCGGTCCCCCGCCCGCACGGCCGTGTCGTCACGATCCGGCGTGCCTGGCGTTCATCCGCGCGAGCAGGAGCGCCTCCGTGCGGACCGCGTTGCGGAACGTCTCCAGGTGGAGGGACTCGTTCGGGCTGTGCGCTCGCGAATGCGGATCCTCCACGCCGGTGACCAGGATCTGCGCCTCAGGGAACTCGCGCACCAGATCGGCGATGAAGGGGATGGAGCCGCCCACGCCGAGATCGACGGGCTCCCGGCCGTAGCCGTCGGACATGGCGCCGCGCGTCAGGTCGACCGCCCAACCACCCGTGTCGACGAGGAAGCCGTCGCCCAGGTCGACGTCGCTGAAGTCGAGTTCGGCGCCGAACGGGGCGTGCGCGCGCAGGTGCGATTCGAGCGCCGCGTAGGCTTCCTTCGCCGACTGCCCCGGGGCCACGCGGGCGCTGATGACGACGCTGACTTCGGGCAGCAGTGTGTTGGACGCCTGCGCGACGCTCGTGGCGTCGATGCCGGTGATCGTGATGGACGGCTTGTTCCAGATGCGGCCGAGGATGTCGTCCCGGCCGATCGGGGTCGTCTCGGGCAGCAGACCCGCCTCGTCGCGCAGGGTCGTCTCCGTGTACTCGGGGGTCTGTCCTTCGCGGTGCGTCATGCCCGTCACGGCGACGCCGCCGTCGGAGTCCCAGAGCGTGGCGAGCAGCGTGACCGCTGCCATCATGGCGTCGGGTACGGCGCCGCCGAACATCCCCGAGTGCGACGCGTGCTCGAGCGTTCGCACGCGCAGCGTGAATCGCGCGTTCCCGCGCAGGGAGACGGTCAGACCAGGGGTCTCGGAATCGAGGTTTCCCGAGTCGGCGACGACGATCGCGTCGGCGCGCAGCGCCTCGGCGTTGTCGCGCAGGAAGCGGGCGAAGGATCGGGAACCGTACTCCTCCTCCCCCTCGATGAACAGCGCGACGCCGAGGTCGAAGTCCTCGCCGAGCACGTCGCTGACGGCGCGCAGAGACGCGATGTGGGCCATGATGCCCGCCTTGTCGTCCGCGGCTCCGCGTCCGTACAGGCGGCCGTCGCGGACCGTGGGCTCGAACGGCGGCGTCTCCCACAGCTCGTCGTCTCCGGGCGGCTGCACGTCGTGGTGCGCGTAGAGCAGGATCGTGGGCCGGCCGTTGCGCGCGGCGCGGGTGGCGAGGACGGCGGGCTGACCGAGTTCCTCGGTGTCGTCCACGTGGGCGCGCAGCACTCGCACCTCGTCGAAGACGCCCGTGTCGCGAGCGAGTCCGGCGATCGCCTCGGCGCTGCGCTCCAGCTGGCTCTGGTCGAATGCGGGCCAGGCGATGCCGGGGATGCGCACGAGACCGCCGAGATCGGAGAGCGCGGCGGGAATGCCGAGTGCGACTGCTTCGAGGACGGCGGTCTCGGATGCCGGCTGTGCCGACGGTGAAGTCGAGGTCATGCGAGTAATCTTAAGGCGAACCCGATTCCGAACTGAGGTCGAACGTGCCCAAGCCCACTCCTGCAGCCAACGACGACGCCCCCGAGACGCCCGCCGCGGGCAAGGGACGCCCCACGCCGACGCGTGCCGAGCGCGAGGCCGCCAACCGTCGTCCGCTCGTCGCCAACACCAAGGAGGCGCGCGCGGCCGCCAAGGCGGACCTGCAGGAGCGCCGTCAGCGTGCCCGCATCGGCATGGAGATGGGCGAGGACAAGTACCTGCCGGCGCGGGACAAGGGACCCCAGCGCCGCTGGGTGCGCGAGTACGTCGACGCCGGCTGGCACATCTCGGAGTGGTTGATGGCCGCCATGCTCCTGGTCATCCTCCTCAACCTCGTCCCGGTTCCGAACATCCAGCTCTGGGCGATGGCCGCGCTGTGGGGGTACCTCCTCATCGCGATCCTCGACATGGTGCTGCTCAGCGCCCGTGTCAAGCGCAAGGCCGCCGCGAAGTTCGGCGCCGAGCGGCGCGAGCGCGGGCTCGGCTGGTACGCCGCGATGCGCGCGCTGCAGATGCGGTTCATGCGCCTGCCGAAGCCGCAGGTCAAGCGCGGGCAGTACCCGGCCTGACCGTTCGACAGGCTCAGGGACCGGTGACCGACGGGCTCAGGGACCGAGCGCAGGCTCAGCGACCGGGACGACCTGCGGTGGCTCAGCGCCGCCTCAGGCCCCGGTTGATCTGTCGTGCCCAGAACGGGCCGCGGTACAGGAACGCCGTATAGCCCTGCACGAGAGTCGCACCGGCATCCAGAAGACGCTGCACATCCTCCGCCGTCTCGACGCCGCCCACGGCGATCACGCAGAAGTCGGCGGGAACCGCGGATCTCACCAGCGCGAGCACCTCGCGTGCCCGCTCCTTGAGGGGCGCGCCGGAGAGGCCACCGGCGCCGGCCGCCTCGACGACCGCGACATCGGTGAGAAGACCCTCGCGGGCGATCGTGGTGTTGTGGGAGATGATGCCGGCGAGTCCCTCGTCGACGGCGAGGCGGGCGATGCCCGCGATCTCGTCATCGGGGAGGTCGGGCGCGATCTTCACCAGCAGCGGCGTCGAGCCCGCCGCCTGCTTCACGGCGCGCAGCAGCGGGGCGAGCGTCTCGATCGCCTGCAGTCCCCGCAGACCGGGCGTGTTGGGCGAGGACACGTTCACGGCCAGATAGTCCGCCAGCGGCGCGAGCAGGGCGGCGGATGCCACGTAGTCTCCGACCGCGTCGTCCACGGCGACGACACGGCTCTTGCCGATGTTCACGCCGATCACCGCCTTCGGAGCCCGCCGGCGCAGCGCCGCCACACGACGGGCGGCGGCCTCGGCACCCTCGTTGTTGAATCCCATCCGGTTGATCACGGCGCGATCGGCGACCAGCCGGAACAGTCGCGGCTTCGGGTTCCCGTCCTGCGGGATCGCCGTGACCGTTCCGACCTCCACGTGCCCGAATCCGAGCGCGTCGAGTCCTCGCACCCCCACGGCGTTCTTGTCGAATCCGGCTGCGACGCCGAAGGGCGACGGGAAGGTCAGCCCGAGCGCCTGCACCTTCAGCTCCGGCGCCGGTGCGGTGAGCGCCCGAGCCGCCCAGGAGAACGGCGGCACGCCGAGTGCGCGGATCACCGCCATCGCGGCGTGATGAGCGAACTCGGGGTCCAGGCGCGAGAGGACGAGACGAAAGAGCAGGGGATACATCACTGACCAGATTAGCGGTCGGGGGAATCCGATCCCGTCTTCGCGTGGTCGGCGCGCAGCTCGCTGATGGAGCGCTCGAAGTCGTCCAGTGAGTCGAACTCCTGATACACGCTCGCGAAGCGGAGGTACGCGACCTCGTCCAGCTCGCGGAGCGGACCGAGGATGGCTAGCCCGATCTCATTGGTGTCCAGCTGCGACACGCCGGTCTGCCGCACCGCTTCCTCGACCTTCTGGGCGAGCACCGCCAGGTCGGCATCCGTGACGGGACGCCCCTGGCAGGCCTTGCGCACCCCCGCGATCACCTTGTCGCGGCTGAAGGACTCCAGCACTCCCGAGCGCTTGATGACCATCAGACTCGCGGTCTCGGTCGTCGAGAAGCGCCCGCCGCACTCCGGGCACTGCCGTCGCCGACGGATGGAGAGACCGTCGTCGCTGGTGCGGGAATCGATGACGCGGGAGTCCGGGTGCCGGCAGAAGGGGCAGTGCATGATGGCCCAGCCTACTCGGCGCCCTCCACGTCATCTGAACGTCCGTCGTCCGCGGCGACGAAGCGCGCCTGCACGGCATCGCCGTGGGCGGGCAGGATCTCGGCGTTCGCGAGCGCGACGACACCCGCACGCGCACGCGCGAGAGCCGCGTGGTCGTACTCGATCACCTGCTGCGGACGCAGGAACGTGTAGGCACCGAGTCCGGCCGCATAGCGGGCCTGTCCCCCGGTGGGCAGCACGTGGTTGCTGCCCGCCATGTAGTCGCCGAGGCTCACCGGGGTCTGATCGCCCACGAAGACCGCACCGGCGCTGGTGAAGCGCTCGGCCGCTTCGGCGGCGTCCGCGAGGTGCAGTTCCAGGTGCTCGGGCGCGTAGGCGTTGCTGAACGCCTCGGCCATCGCGCGGTCGTCGACGAGGACGATCGCGGACTGCGGCCCCGCCAGGGCCGCGCGGACGCGATCGGCGTGGACGGCCGCGGCGGCCCGGCGTGCCACCTCCGCGGCGACGCGCTCGGCGAGGTCGGCGGCGTCGGTCACGAGCACGACCGACGCCTGCTCGTCGTGCTCCGCCTGGCTGATGAGGTCGGCGGCGATGAGCTCGGCATCGGCCCGGGCATCGGCCACGACGAGGATCTCGGTCGCGCCCGCCTCCGAATCAGTGCCCACGACGCCGGCGACCGCGCGCTTGGCCGAGGCGACATAGTTGTTGCCGGGACCGGACACGACGTCGACCGGATCCAGGCCGAGTTCCGCCACGCCGTAGGCGAGCGCTCCGATGGCGCCCGCGCCCCCGATCGCATACACCTCGTCGACGCCGAGCAGTGCCGCCGCCGCGAGGATCGTGGGATGCACCCGCCCCCCGTGGCCCGCCTGCGGCGGGGAAGCCAGCGCGATGCTGGTGACGCCGGCGACCTGCGCCGGAACGACGTTCATCACGACGCTGGAGGCGAGCGGAGCCTTGCCGCCCGGAATGTAGACACCGGCGCGGGTCACCGGCTGCCAGCGCTGGGTGATGCGGGCACCCGGCTCGATCTCGGTGATGCGCGGGGCGGGCACCTGTGCGGCGGATCCGCGGCGCACGCGGTCGATCGCGGTCTCGAGCGCTGCGCGGACCTCGGGGTCGACGGATGCCGCGGCATCCGCGAGGTGCTCGGCGGGAACTCGGATCGCATGACCGGTCACGCGGTCGAAGCGCTCGGCCTGTTCGCGCAGGGCGGCCACGCCGTCCGTGCGGACGTCGTCGACGATCTGCGCGGCCGCGGCGAGGGCCTCGGCACGCGCCGAGGTCGCCCGGGGTACGGCGGCGAGCATGTCGGCGGCGGAGAGACGGCGGCCCCGGAGATCGATGGTGCGCACGTGGTCAGCCCTTCGTGATGTCGGAGAGGTCGTGGAGGTAGCCGATGCGGCCGTCGTCGTGCCGCACGACGTAGGCGCCGTCGCGGTCCTCGATGACGAGCGTCCATGCGTTCGGTCCGATGCGGTACAGCGGTTGTCCCCGCTCGTCGAGCACGTCGCGCTCCGTGGCTGCGAGGATCCAGAACGGCTGCGCCTCGGTCTGCACGTCCCGGACGTACTCGCTGCGGTTGCGCCGGAGCAGCGCCTCGGCCTCTCCCCCCGCCCGGTTCTGCTCGGACCCGTCACGCCCGGCAGGGTCCTGGCCCCCGGGGGGATGCTCGGCGTCGCCCGGCACGGGCGTGCCCCGGGATTCGAAGATCTCGTGGAGCGCGCCGATCGGGTCGGTGTAGGCGGTCCCCTCCTGGCGCGGTCCCGGATCAGCGGGGAGTCCGGCGACCGAGGCGGCCTGCGGCTGCGGAGCCTCGACGTCCGGAACCACCTCGATCACGCGCGTGGCATCGGCATCCGCCTCCCCCTCCGCCTCTTCCGTCGCGTCGGCGCCGGCGATCGGGGTGTTTCCCGGCTCCGGGTCGACGGCGGTCTCCGCCGTCGCGGCGACCATCTGGGACTCGTCGTCGGCCTCCGCATCGACGACGGGCGGGGCGGGAACCGGCCGGGGGCGGCGGATCACGGGCCGCACGGGATCGGCGTTGCGGTGCGCCAGCGTCTCCATGCGCCCTTCGAAGTCCTCCCGCAGCCCGGGGATGAGAGGGGCGACCACGGTGGCCGCGACCAGCGCGAGAGTCGCGACCAGCGCGACGACCGGCACCCATCCGAGGAGGAGCGCTCCGCTCTGGATGCTCGCCGTGACCTGGTGCCACACCACCTGCGTCCAGGTCACTGCCGCCACCGCGGCGGCGACCGAGGCGAACTGGTCGATGCCCAGGGAGCCGACGCGTCGGATGCCCTCGGGCGAGAACCTGCGGAGCACGACGAGGAAGACGGCGGCCGTCGGGACGCCGATCGTCAGGATCCAGTCGATGCCGCTGGTCCACACGGATGCTCCGCCATGCAGCACGGGGAAGAAGGAGACGAGGAACGCCAGTGCCCACGCGCCGACGATCACGAGCTCGCGAAGAGTGAAGCCGAGGATGCCGTACTCCGGCTCCACCTGGTCCTCGTAGAAGACGGCGTCGTCGTCGATCGCTTCCTCGTCGACACGCGCGTCGTCGCCGCCGGCCTCAGGACTGTCGATACTCGCGTCGTCATCGGTCGGGTGGGCAACGTGGTCAGTCGCGTCGGGCACGTGGTCGACCTGCGGCGCATCGGTGGGGTTCTCGCCCCCCGCTGCCCCGTCGGCGGCCTCGTCGCCCGCGCCTCCCAGCGCAGGCACGAAGCCGATGACGTCCCGTTCGGGCTCTGCGCCCGAGCCGGTGCTCGCCTCTTCGGTGCTCATCAGAGCTGTCCTTTCGTCGCTGTCGCGTTCGCGTCGTCACGCGGGCGCGCGAGTCCCGATCCTACCGATTCGTCCCGAACCCGCGGTGGGAGGTGTCTTCGCGTGTACCGTCAGCCGAGGCAGGCGGGTCCGAGGAGGGACTTGAGGTCTCCGAACAGATCGGCGGACACCTTTACTGGCATCGGCACCTCGAAGACCTTCGCCGACCCGCCGCGATGCACACGCAGAAGCACCTCCGTCTCGCCCGCATGGCGGCGCAGCACCTCCGCGAGATCGAGCATCACGCGTTCGGTCGCTCGCTGCTCCGCCACCAGCAGGGCGAGCGGGCCCGCCGCGTCGAAGGAGCCGATGTCCGGCGCGAACGCCGACTGCGCGTGCAGGTTCAACCCGTCGTCGCGCCGCGAGATGCGGCCGCGGACGGCGAGGATCGAATCCTGCTGCAGCGTGTGCTGGAACTCGGTGTACGTCTTGCCCATGAACATGACCGTCACCTCGCCGTTGAAGTCCTCCACGGTGATCATGCCGTAGGGGTTTCCACTCGCCTTGGCGACGCGGTGCTGCACGCTGGTGACCAGGCCCGCGACGGTCACCTGGTCGCCGTCCTGCAGGTCCTCCGAGGTGAGCAGGTCGTTGATCGAGATCGACGCGTGCTTCGCCAGCGGCACCTCCAGGCCCGCGAGCGGGTGATCCGAGACGTACAGGCCGAGCATCTCGCGTTCGAAGGCGAGCTTGTCCTTCTTGATCCACTCGGGCCGGTCGGGCACCTTCGCCGGGGGCGCCTCCTCGGTCCCGTCGTAGAGGCTGTCGAAATCGAACCCGATGGCCCCCTGCGCCTCGTTGCGCTTGCGGTCGACGGCGGCTTCGGCGGCATCCTCATGGATCTCCATCAGCGCCCGGCGCGTGTCGCCCATCGAGTCGAAGGCGCCCGCCTTGATCAGCGACTCCACCGTGCGCTTGTTGGCCACGTGCAGGGGCACCCGGTTCAGGAAGTCATGGAAGGACGTGAACGGACCGTCCGCGCGCGAGGCGATGATCCCGTCGACCACGTTGCTGCCGACGTTGCGCACGGCGCCGAGTCCGAAGCGGATGTCTTCGCCGACGGCGGCGAAGAAGTTGATCGACTCCGAGACGTCCGGCGGCAGCACCCTGATGCCCATGCGGCGGCACTCGTTGAGGTAGATGGCCATCTTGTCCTTGGAGTCGCCGACGCTGGTGAGCAGCGCGGCCATGTACTCGGCCGGATAGTGCGCCTTCAGGTACGCGGTCCAGTACGACACCAGCCCGTAGGCAGCGGAGTGCGCCTTGTTGAAGGCGTAGTCGGAGAAGGGCAGCAGGATGTCCCAGAGCGCCTTGACGGCGCCTTCGCCGAAGCCGCGGTCGATCATGCCCCGGTGGAAGCCCTCGTACTGCTTGTCCAGCTCGGACTTCTTCTTCTTGCCCATCGCCCGGCGCAGGATGTCGGCCTGTCCGAGACTGAACCCGGCCACCTTCTGGGCGATGGCCATCACCTGTTCCTGATAGATGATCAGGCCGTACGAGCCGTCGAGGATGTCGCGCAGCGGCTCCTCGAGCTCGGGATGGATCGCCGTGATCTCCTGCAGTCCGTTCTTGCGCAGCGCGTAGTTGGTGTGCGAGTTGGCACCCATGGGGCCCGGGCGGTACAGCGCGATGACCGCGGAGATGTCCTCGAAGTTGTCCGGCTTCATCAGGCGCAGCAGGGAGCGCATCGGCCCGCCGTCGAGCTGGAACACGCCCAGGGTGTCGCCCCGGGTGAGCAGGTCGTACGCCGCGCGGTCGTCCAGAGCGAGATGCTCCAGGTCGACTTCCTCGCCGCGGTTGGTGCGGATGTTGTCCAGGGCGTCGGAGATGATGGTGAGGTTGCGCAGCCCGAGGAAGTCCATCTTGATCAGGCCGAGCGCCTCGCACGACGGATAGTCGAACTGCGTGACGATCTGGCCGTCCTGCTCGCGCTTCATGATGGGGACGATGTCGAGCAGCGGATGCGACGACATGATCACGCCGGCGGCATGCACACCCCACTGCCGCTTCAGCCCCTCGAGTCCCAGGGCGCGATCGAAGACCGTCTTCGCCTCGGGATCGGTGTCGATCAGCGCGCGGAACTCGCTGGCCTCCTTGTAGCGGGGGTGCGAACTGTCGTAAATCCCGCTCAGCGGCATGTCCTTGCCCATCACGGCCGGCGGCATGGCCTTGGTGAGACGGTCACCCATGCTGAACGGGAAGCCCAGCACGCGGCCGGCGTCCTTCAGCGCCTGCTTCGACTTGATCGTGCCGTAGGTGACGATCTGGGCGACGCGCTCGGAGCCGTACTTCTCGGTGACGTAGTCGATGACCTCACCCCGGCGCCGGTCGTCGAAGTCGACGTCGAAGTCGGGCATCGAGACGCGGTCCGGGTTCAGGAACCGCTCGAAGATGAGCCCGTGCTCCAGCGGGTCGAGGTCGGTGATCCGCATCGCGTACGCGACCATGGAGCCTGCACCGGAGCCGCGGCCGGGGCCGACGCGGATGCCGTTGTCCTTCGCCCAGTTGATGAAGTCGGCGACGACGAGGAAATAGCCGGGGAAGCCCATCTGCAGAATGATGCCGACCTCGTACTCGGCCTGCTTGCGCACCTTGTCGGGGATGCCGGCCGGGTAGCGGTAGTGCAGGCCCTTCTCGACCTCCTTGACGAGCCAGCTGTCCTCGGTCTCGCCGTCGGGGACCGGGAAGCGCGGCATGTAGTTCGCCGAGGTGTCGAACTCGACCTCGCAGCGCTCGGCGATCAGCAGCGTGTTGTCGCACGCCTCGGGGTGATCGCGGAACAGCTGGCGCATCTCCTGCGCGGTCTTGATGTAGTAGCCGTCGCCGTCGAACTTGAATCTGTTCGGGTCGTCCATGGTGGAGCCGGACTGCACGCACAGCAGCGCCTCATGCGCGTCGGCCTCGTGCTGGTGCGTGTAATGCGAGTCGTTGGTGGCGACGAGGGGGATGTCGAGATCCTTCGACAGCCGGATGAGGTCGGTGATGACCCGGCGTTCGATGGACAGGCCGTGATCCATGATCTCGGCGAAGTAGTTCTCCTTGCCGAAGATGTCCTGGAACTCGGCGGCCGCGGCCCGTGCCGCGTCGTACTGTCCGAGCCGGAGCCGCGTCTGGATCTCACCGGAGGGGCATCCGGTCGTGGCGATCAGGCCCTTGCCGTAGGTCTGCAGCAGCTCGCGGTCCATGCGGGGCTTGAAGTAGTAGCCCTCGAGGCTGGAGAGCGAGCTGAGCCGGAAGAGGTTGTGCATCCCCTCCTTGTTCTGGCTCCACATCGTCATGTGGGTGTACGCGCCCGATCCGGAGACGTCGTCGCTCTTCTGATCGGGGGATCCCCATGACACCCGCGACTTGTCGCTGCGGTGCGTTCCCGGGGTGACGTACGCCTCGAGCCCGATGATCGGCTTGACCCCGGCGGCGCGCGCCGCATTGTAGAACTCGAAGGCCGCGAACGTGTTGCCGTGATCGGTCACGGCGATCGCCGGCATCCCGTAATCGGCGGCCGCCTGGGTCATCGCGGAGATCTTCGCGGCGCCGTCCAGCATGGAGTATTCGCTGTGGACATGCAGGTGCACGAAGGAGTCGGATGCCATGCCTCGAGCCTACCCGCGGCATCCGACGGCGGCCCCCCGGACCGTGCCCGCTACGCTGAACCGCATGGCCACCCCTGACTTCGTGCTCGCCCTGCGCGAGCGCATCGGACACGACCCGCTCCCCCTCGTCGGGACGACCGCGGTCGTGTTCCGCGACCAGCAGGTGCTGCTGGGAAAGCGGGCCGACAACGGCGCGTGGCAGACCATCGCGGGCATCGTCGAACCGGGTGAGGAGCCCGCGGATGCCGCCGCCCGTGAGTGCCTCGAGGAGGCCGGGGTGGTGGTGTCGGTCGACCGCCTGGCACTGGTGCAGCCCCTTCCGCGCATCACCTACGTCAACGGCGACCAGGTCGACTACCTCGACATCGTCTTCCGCTGCACCTGGGTGTCGGGCGAACCGCATCCTGCCGACGGCGAGCTGACCGAGGTCGGTTTCTACGACCTCGCGGAGATGATGAGCGAGGTCGACGACGCGCACGTGCGCAAGATCGCTCTCGCCATGGCCGAGGACGATCCCGCGCACTTCCGCGGCGGTCGCGTCACGCGCTGACGCGCCCCGGCACGCCACTCGCGAGCAGTCGCGTCACTTCGCGGCGACGATGCGCTGATCAGTGTTCGTGTACGCGATCGAGTCGGCGATCGTGCCGACCAGACCCATGTCCACGTGCAGCAGCCCTGGCTCGATGTCATCCAACGACGGCGGCGTGTCGGCGCCGATGGTGAGCGACTTCCCGTTCTGCGCGGTCGCCGTGAGCGAGCCGAGATAGACCGACACGTGCCCCCGCAGCGTCATGGTGTCCGCATCCGTGACGAGACCGGGACCGCCGGCCGGACGCACGGAGAGCGCGAACCCGGTGATGGTGATGGTGTCGGCGCTGAGCTTCAGCGCGCGGATGCTGCCCCCGTCATTCGTCGGCACGGTCACCAGGGCGATGCCCTTCAGACCGGTGAACGACAGTCCCTGGGAGGACATCTGCGCCGGCGTCTTCGTGAAGATCGGGGCGCCGTCATCCGGCACGGCCGGCGCGGGCGTCGCATCCGGGGCGGCCTCATCCGGCTGCGTCGTCCCCGGGGCGCTCGGCGTCGGCTCGCCGGGAACCGTCGGTGCCGCCGGTGTCGGGGTGCCGGGAAGCGGGATGCCGGGAAGCGCGGGCGACGACGACGGCGTCGGCGCAGGCGTGGGGGTCGCGGACGGCTTCGGGCACCAGAGGATCGGGATGCACAGCGCCGGGCGCACGGCTGTGGACGCCGCCGCCCCGACCATGAGCGGGGTGAGCAGCAGGCACAGCGCCGCGACAGCGGTGATGGAGCGAGCAGGGCGTCGGCTCACGCGTCGAGCCCCTCGATGACCGCCCGCGAGGCGTCATCCGCATCCGAATCGTCATCCGCATGCGGCTGACGGCGTTCCCATGGCATCCAGGCGACCACGAGGATCCCGCCGATGCATCCCAGCAGCATCCCGACGACGAAGCCGCCGAGGTTCACTCCCACCAGCGAGTAGAGCGCCACCGCCAGGGCGATCACCCCGTAGAAGACGTGGTGCGTCGGCATCGTGATCACCAGGATGCCCAGCAGCACGAGCGCGATGGGGATGACGGTCGCCTGCAGACCCTCGATGCCCAGCTGGATGTGCAGCTCACCGAAGTCCAGCTGGCCGGAGAAGAACATCTCGATCCCCGAGATCACCAGCAGCACTCCCCCGACGAACGGCCGGCCGCGCCGCCACTGCCGGAACGTCGACGCGGCGGTTTCGGATCGCTGGTGGCCGGCGGCGATCCGCTCGTCCTCGGTCACGGTGACGCCTCTGCTCAGAAGCATCCCTGCGATCCGTCCGTCAGCTCCAGCGTCATGCCGGTCAGGGTGAAGACGGACGCCTGGGTGCTCCATGCGGTCTGCTGCAGGTTCTTGATGGTGACGGTGTCGGCATCCTGTGCGAAATCCCCTGCGGATCCCTTCGCACCGGTGCTCACCGTCGAGGCATCCACGCCGATGCGGATGTTCCCGAACGACGCGTCGCCTCCGAGTCCGGTCATGCCGATCTGCAGGTCGGAGGCGCTGGCCGGACTGCCGCCGCCGCCGGCCTTGATGAGCACGCCGACCTTGCCGAGCGGTGTCTCCGAGACCACGGACTGGCAGAGATCGGCCAGCGTGGCGCTCTTGATGTTCGCGATCGCGACGGTGTGGTCGCCGCCCTCCGTGTCTTCGGCGACACCGGCGTACTGCGAGAAGCCCGTCCCCTCCAGAAGGCTGGCGCTGATCTGGAACTGGCTGCCGGACACCGCGAACGACACGGGCACCTGCCCTTGCGCGACTCCGCCCATGAGAACGGCTGCGACGATGCCCACGGGCACCGCCGCCAGGGTGATCCGACCCGCGTGCGTGGCGGTGGCCTTCGTGATCAGCTTCTTCGGCGTGCGGAACTTCATCGATCCTCCAGTGCTCGCGTCGTCGTCGGCGCCCAGCCAGAATACCCCTCATTGACTTCGAGTCAATACCGGCGGCCGATAGGATCACCCCATGTCCGTCGAGCGCCGCGTCCGTCTCAGCCCGGACGCCCGCCGTGCTCAGCTCATCTCCGCAGGCGTGAGCTTCCTCGCCGATCACGCGCTCGACGACCTCACGATCGACGTGCTCGCCGCGCGCGCGGGCGTCTCCCGTGCCCTGATCTTCCACTACTTCGACACACGACAGGGCATGCAGCGTGCTGTCGTCCAGGCCGCACGCGACGCGTTGCTGCACTCGACCCTCCCCCGGCCGGACCTCGACCCCGAGGAACGCGTGCACGACGTGCTGGTGCGGATCATGAGCTTCGTCGCCGACCACCGCGGCACGTTCTTCTCCCTGGTGCGCGGCGCCGCCAGCGGCGATCCCACCGTGCGCGCGCTCGTCGACGAGGCGCGGGAGGCGAACGCCGAGCGGCTGCGCGAGGCGCTGACGGAGCGCGGCGAGCCCGACAGTTCGGCGCTGCGTCTTGCCCTGCGCTCCTGGGTGGCGTTCGCCGAGGAGACGTTCGTGGCTATGGCGTCGGCCGGAGATGAGGCGCCGATGCCGCCGGAGCGCGATCGCACCGAGGACCTGATCACCTTCCTGGAGCTCACCTTGGCGGGCGTCGTCACCGCCGCGCGCAGCTCCCGGCTCTGAACGACGCCGCTCAGTGCTCCGGGCCCCAGTGCTGCGACCCCTCAGTGCTCCGGCGGACGTCCCGGATCGAGGATCTCCAGCGCGTGCTGGAAGTCCGCGGGATACGGGGATTCGAACTGCACCCACTCGCCCGTCGCGGGATGCGAGAAGCCCAGCCGGTGCGCGTGCAGCCACTGGCGGGTCAGCCCCAGCTTCGCCGACAGGGTCGGGTCCGCCCCGTACAGCGGGTCGCCGACGCACGGATGCCGGTGGGCGGCCATGTGCACGCGGATCTGATGGGTGCGGCCGGTCTCCAGGTGGATCTCCAGCAGTGACGCCCCGGGGAACGCCTCGAGCGTCTCGTAGTGCGTGACCGACGGCTTGCCGTCGGGGACCACCGCGAATTTCCAGTTGTGGTTCGGGTGGCGCCCGATGGGGGCGTCGATGGTGCCGGCGAGCGGATCGGGGTGCCCCTGCACGACCGCGTGGTAGATCTTCTGCACCGTGCGTTCCTTGAAGGCGCGCTTGAGTGCGGTGTACGCCGACTCGGTCTTGGCCACCACCATCAGGCCGCTCGTGCCGACGTCCAGCCGGTGCACGACGCCCTGACGCTCGGGGGCGCCGCTGGTCGCGATGCGGAACCCGGCGGCCGCGAGGGCGCCGACGACGGTCGGTCCCTCCCATCCGACCGAGGGATGTGCGGCCACGCCCGTGGGCTTGTCCACGACGACGATGTCGTCGTCATCGTGCACGATCCCCAGTTCCGGGACCGCGATGGGCACGATGCGCGGCTCCTCCCTGGGGGTCCAGCTCACCTCGAGCCAGCCCCCGGCACGCAGCCGGTCGGCTTTGCCCAGCTGCGCGCCGTCCAGCAGCACGCCGCCTGCTTCGGCGACCTCTGCCGCGAACGTGCGCGAGAAACCGAGCATCTTCGCCAGCGCGGCGTCCACGCGGGATCCGTCCAGCCCGTCGGGGACGGGCAGACTGCGGCTCTGCACGCTCAGGCCTCGTTCGCGGACGCCGCCGGCTCGGCATCCGCTGCCGGAGCCGCGTCCTCGCCGGTGACCTGGTCGCGCTCGCGCGTGCCGTCCAGTCGCAGGCCGATGACCACGAGCAGCGCCACGGCGATCATGCCGGTGACGATGAAGATGTCCGCCACGTTGAAGATCGCCGGAAGCATCCAGGGCATCGAGATCATGTCGACGACGTGTCCGACGGCGAAGCCGGGCTCACGCAGCAGCCGGTCGGTGAGATTTCCGAGGACGCCGCCGAGCAGCGCGCCGAGCACGACGGCCCAGAGGCGGGAGTGCACACTCAGCGTCTTCCAGACGATCACGCCCGCCACGATCGTCAGCGCGATCGTGAAGATCCAGGTCATCCCGGCGCCGATCGAGAACGCCGCGCCGGAATTGCGGATGTAGAACAGCTGAAGGAAGTTGCCCAGCACCGGAACGGACTCCTGCAGCGGGAGGTGTTCGACGGTGAGGTACTTCACGAACTGGTCGGCGGCCAGCACGACCGCTGCGAGGACCGCAACGATCGCACCGGCCGCCGACCGAGAAAGGGGACGACGTCCTGCCAACGGTGACCTACAGGCCGATGGCGGAGACGGGCGTGGCGTCCGTCGACGACTTCTGGTCGAGGTCGCGGAGCTGACCCTCGATCAGCGCACGCAGCTTTCCGCGGTAGTCGCGCTCGAACTCGCGGAGCTCGGTGATGCGACCCTCCAGGGTGTTGCGCTCGCGCTCGAGACGAGCCGACTCCTCGCGCTGCTTGGCCTCGGCCTCGCTGCGGATGCGCGCCACCTCGGCCTCGGCCTCCTGGATGAGCTGCCTGCGCTTGGCCTCGCCCTCGGCGACGTGCTCGTCGTGAAGACGCTGTGCGAGCTCGATGATGCCCGCGGACGTGCCGGTGGCCGAGGAGTCCGCGGCGGGTGCCGCCTGGACAGGAGCCGCCGGAGCCTCGGCGACCGGAGCGGCAGCGCCCTCACCCGACTCGAACGCGGCGAGCTTCGCCTTGAGCTCGTTGTTCTCCTCGATGGTCTTGCGCCACTCGACGACGATCTCGTCGAGGTAGTCGTCGACTTCTTCAGGGTCGAAACCGTCCTTGAACCGGACGTGCTGGAACTCCTTGTGGACGACGTCATCCGGGGTAAGTGCCATGGGTGGCTCCTCTTTCGATGAGTTCTTTCGGCCAGTCGTCAGACGATGGCGCGGTGTTCAGTCGACGCGTACCCGGGGCGCGCGCCTGGGAGCCAAGCATAGCCCCCCAGCCTGTGCGACGCGATGAGCACGCATCCGGCAGGTCATGTGAGGGCGCGCACGACCGTCATCAGGATGAGGACGACGATCATGGTCAGCGCGAACCCGAAATCGAGTGAGATGCTGCCCAGCCGCAACGGCGGCACGACCCGACGGAAGAACCGGATCGGCGGGTCGGTGAGCGTGTACGCCAGCTCTGCGAGCACCAGGCCGGCGCCCTTCGGACGCCACTGCCTGTTGAACAGCGGGATGTAGTCCAGGACGAGGCGCGCGATGAGCACGAGGACGTACAGCGTCAGCACCAGCTCGACGATGCTGCCGATGACGCCGAGCACAGCACCCAAGGTCAGGAGTCGAACGAGGCGGACTCCGCCTGGGCGAGGCCGCCCTGGCCGGACACCGCGATGTTCTCGGGCGACAGCAGGAACACCTTGCTGGTCACCCGCTCGATCCGACCGTAGAGACCCAGCGAGAGCCCGCTGGCGAAGTCGATCAGTCGCCGCGCGTCCGCATCGCTCATCTGCGACAGGTTGATGATCACCGGAACGCCGTCGCGGAAGTTCTCGGCGATGACCTGCGCATCGCGGTACTGCTTGGGGTGCACGGTGAGGATCTCGTTGACCGCGCCCGCGGAGGGCTGGCGCACCGCGGTGGGGCGGCGCAGCGGCGTGACGGGAGCGGGAGGCTGCTCTTCGCGCTGCTCGCGCTCGCTGCGGTCGCGCGGCGTGCGAGCGGGAGCCTGAGCGGCTTCCTCCTCGAAGACCTCTTCCTCGTCGGCGAGGCCGAGATACACCATGGTCTTCTTCAGCGGGTTACCCATCGTGTCCTCCGGTTGAACGGTTCGGGTTGGTCTGGTTCACAGGTTAACCCCGGTCGGGGCGGGGTCCGGTGATTGCGGAACCGATCCGCAGGTGTGTCGCGCCGGAGGCGATCGCCGCCGGGAAGTCGCCGGTCATGCCGGCGGAGATCCAGGTGGCCTCCGGTGAGAGCAGGCGGATGCGGTCGGCGACGTCGCGCAGTCGGCCGAACGCCGAAGCCGGCTCCTCGTCGAGAGGGGCCACGGCCATGACGCCGCGCAGGCGCAGCGAATCCAGGCCCAGCACGTGCTCCGCCAGCGCTTCGGCATCCGTCAGTGTGCTGCCGCCCCGGCCGGGATCCTCGGTCAGATTCACCTGGACGAGCACGTCGAGGACGCGGTCGTCGGTCGCGGCGCGGTGCAGGGCGTCGGCCAGACGCGCACGATCGACCGAGTGCACCACGTCGGATGCCCGTCGGATCGCCGCTGCCTTGTTGGTCTGTGCCTGTCCGATGAAGTGCCAGCGCAGGTCATCGAGATGTGGTCCCTGAGGCTCTCGAAGGGCGGCGCGTTTCGCCGTCAGCTCCTGCTGGCGGTTCTCGCCCAGCTCGCGGACCCCGAGGGCGTGCAGGTCGCGGACGAGCTGAGGCGGATGGAACTTGGTGACCACGATCCGGGTGATCTCAGCCGGATCGCGGCCGGCACCGCGCGCGGAGTCGGCGATCCGTTCGTCGATCGCCGACAGCCGGGCGGCCAGGTCAGGTGCGGACATCGCTGTCGTCAGGCGCTCATCACTTGAGGAACTCGGGGATGTCGAGATCGCTGTCGTCGCTGAACGCGGGCTCGATGCTCGACGTCACGGGAGCGGGAACAACGGGCTTGACCGGCTCCACGCGCTCCTCGCGGGAGTCGGCGTCCAGGCGCACTTCGGGCAGCGGGTTCGCCGCCGGGCGCTCCACGACCATCGGCTCGAGACGCGGCGAGGGCGAGCCCCCGTCGAACCCGGCGGCGATGACCGTGACGCGCACCTCGTCGCCGAGGGTGTCGTCGATGACCGTTCCGAAGATGATGTTGGCCTCGGGGTGCGCGGCCTCCTTGACGAGGTCCGCCGCGTCGTGGATCTCGAAGATGCCGAGGTTGGAACCACCCTGGATCGACAGCAGCACGCCGTGCGCACCCTCGATGGAGGCCTCCAGCAGAGGGGACTCGACCGCGAGCTCGGCAGCCTTGATCGCGCGGTCCGCGCCGCGGGCGGATCCGATGCCCATCAGCGCCGAGCCGGCACCCTGCATCACCGACTTCACGTCGGCGAAGTCGAGGTTGATGAGACCGGGAGTGGTGATGAGGTCGGTGATGCCCTGCACACCGGCGAGCAGCACCTGGTCGGCGGTGGCGAAGGCCTCGATCATCGAGATGCCGCGGTCGCTGATCTCGAGCAGACGATCGTTCGGCACGACGATGAGGGTGTCCACCTCCTCCTTCAGCTTTGCGACGCCGGCCTCGGCCTGGCTCTGGCGGCGACGACCCTCGAAGGAGAACGGCTTGGTCACGACACCGATGGTGAGGGCGCCGATCGACTTGGCGATGCGGGCGACGACGGGTGCGCCACCGGTTCCGGTGCCACCGCCCTCTCCGGCGGTGACGAAGACCATGTCGGCGCCGGTGAGGGCCTGCTCGATCTCCTCCGCATGGTCCTCCGCGGCGCGGCGTCCGACCTCCGGGTCCGCCCCCGCGCCGAGTCCGCGAGTGAGTTCGCGACCCACGTCGAGCTTGACGTCGGCGTCGCTCATCAGCAGCGCCTGCGCGTCGGTGTTCACGGCGATGAACTCGACTCCGCGGAGTCCGAGATCGATCATTCGGTTGACGGCGTTGACGCCGCCACCGCCGACGCCGACGACCTTGATCACGGCGAGGTAGTTCTGGTTCTGGCTCATGGCCGGCCTCCGTTATTCGAGCCTGACGAGGGATAAACCTTCAACCTCTACGAGAGGGTTAAACTGTTTCCCGGTATTGCGTTCTCGTCCTCGACGCTAAGCGCAAGCCGGCCCTGGGGGCGCAACGACACGGCGTGTCGGGGCGATCTCCGCGACAACACGTCGCGCCGGCGTGGTCCGCAGCGCGGAAGCGCCTCAGCGCACCACCGGCACCGTGGGCGCGGACACGTCGAAGGTCCGCGAGTCCGGCGCCTTCTCGATCAGCGCGACGAGCACCAGCGCCTTCTCGACGGAGTCCTCCTCGCTCCCCCACACGACGGTCTTCCCGTCTCCCAGAGTGAGCGTCACGTCATCGGCCGACGACGCCTTGACCGTCGCGACCTGAGCGCGCAGCTGCGCAGGCAGGGATCGCACGACCAGTCCGGCGCTTCGGAAGGCCGCCGAGCTCACCCCGCTCGTGATCGACAGTGTCGGCTGCCCGTCGGGCTTCTCCGGCGTCGTCGCCAGGACGACTCCGGCGGCGTCCACCAGCGTGTACCCGGCCTCGGACCGGATGACGCCGATGGGCGTGCGCTCGACGATGCGCACGAGCAGGTCGTGCGGCGGCCGGGCCTCGAGTGCGTAGGACTCGATCATGGGGAACTGCGTCAGTGCGGCCTTCACCGCGCTCGCGTCCACGAGCGCGAGAGGTGCGCCGATCTGACCGTCGAGCGCCTGCTGCACAGCGGCAGCGTCGAGCGTGCGCGCACCGGCGACCGTGATCTTCTCCACCGCGAACAGCGGACTGTAGGCGGCCACGATGCTGCCGAGAATCAGCGCCAGCACCGCCCCGAGTGAACCCCACAGCACGATGCGCCTGCGGCGCGAGCGCTGGGTGAAGCGCCGGATCTCCGCGCGCAGCGCCTTGCGCCTGGCACGCGCGGCGCGCCACACGTCGCTGCTGCGCACGGGCGGCGTCGTGTCGTCCCCCCTTGCGGGACGAACGGCGTCGTCGATGACGGCGGTGACCGCGTCCCCGTCCGCGCCCGCCATGGGCCCGCCGGTCGGCTGCTCCTCGGCATCCGCGCGACCCGCCTCGTCGACGGCAGCGCCGCGGAAGCCGAACACCCGGGACCCGGGCTCGCGGCGACCCTCCGCCTCGGCCTTCTCAGGCTGCCCGGCGGAGGCCGGGAGGGGGGCCGGTCGACGCATGGCTCAGACCTCGGACGTCCGCCGGAGGGAGTCGAGCACCTGCGGGATGATCCGGTAGACGTCGCCGCAGCCGAGGGTCACGACGACGTCGCCGTCACGAGCCACCTCTGCGGTGTGATCGGCGGCTGCCTGCCAATCCGGCACGTAGTGCACCTTGGCGGGGTCGGCGAACGCACCGCTGACCAGTTCACCGGTCACGCCGGGCACGGGATCCTCCCGCGCGCCGTAGACGTCGAGCATCACGGTGTGATCCGCGAGCTCCTCCAGGACGGCGGCGAACTCGCGATACATGTGCTGGGTGCGCGAGTAGGTGTGCGGCTGCTGGATGGCGATGAGTCGGCCCGTTCCCGCGATGCCGCGCATCGCCTCCAGCGCGGCGCGCACCTCCGTCGGGTGGTGGGAGTAGTCGTCGTACACCTGAACACCGCGGGCCTCGCCGTGCCGCTCCAGGCGGCGCACCGTTCCGGCGAACCCCTCCACGGCGTGGGCGGCGTCGGCCAGGCCGTGACCGAGTGTGATCAGCACCGCGACGACGCCTGCGGCGTTGACCGCGTTGTGCGCGCCGGGCACGGCGAGCCGTATGCGCACGGACTCGCCGTCGTGCACCAGCGTCGCGGCGACGGCGCCGGAGGTGTCGATGTCCTCGACGCGCAGGTCCGCCTCCGCGTCACGACCGAAGGTGACGACGCGCCGGTGGCTCAGGGCGTCGCGCACGCGCTGAGCCCCCGCATCGTCGCTGGAGATCACCACGGCCTCGGTGGCCTCGTCGCCGAAGCGCACGAAGGCGTCGTAGAAGGCGTCCTCGGAGCTGAAGAAGTCCAGGTGGTCGGGGTCGACGTTCGTGATCAGCGCGACCGCGGTGTCGTAGAGCAGGAACGTGCCGTCGGACTCGTCGGCCTCGATGACGAACAGCTCGTCGGTGCCCGAGGAGCTGGAGACCCCCAGCTGCTCGATGACACCGCCGTTGACGAAGCTCGGGTGGGTGCCCAGCGCCTGCAGCGCCGTCACGAGCATCCCGGTGGACGACGTCTTGCCGTGCGCGCCGGCGACGGAGACCAGGCGGCGTCCGCCGATCAGCCAGTGCAGCGCCTGCGAACGGTGGATGACGTGCAGGCCGCGCTGCTTGGCGGTGACGAACTCCGGGTTCTCCGGCCAGATCGCCCCGGTGTGGACGACCGTGTCGGCGTCCCCCAGGTGCGCGGCGTCGTGACCCACGTGCACGGTCGCGCCCGCGGCGGCCAGCGCGCGCAGACTGTCGCTGTCGGAGCGATCGGATCCGGAGACGCGGATGCCGGCATCGAGGAACATCTTGGCGAGCCCGCTCATCCCGGAGCCGCCGATGCCGATGAAGTGCGCGGAGGTGATGGTCTCGGGGATGGGAAGGGTGAGGTCGGGTCTGATCATGTCGACACCATTCTACTTTCGCGCCAGAGCGCGATCGATGAGACCGATGAGGTTCTCGGTGCCGGTGCGGGTGCCGACATGCTGCGCGGCATCCGTCATCCGGGCGATGCGCTCGCGGTCGCCCAGCATCGGCACCACCTGCCTGCGCACCACGTCGCCGTCGAAGGTCGCGTCGTCCAGCAGCAGGGCGGCACCGGCAGCCACGGCGGAGCCGGCGTTCAGCCGCTGCTCGCCGTTGCCCACCGAGTACGGCACGTACACGGCCGGCAGGCCGAGCGCGCTGATCTCGCTGACCGTCGCCGACCCGGCGCGGGAGACGATCAGATCGGCGAGGGCGAAGGCGAGGTCCATCCGGTCCACGTAGCGGCGCAGGCTGTACCCCTGCACGTCCGGACTCGTCAGGTCGCTGCGCTCACCCGTGACGTGCAGCAGCTGCCAGCCCGCGTCCAGCACGTCCTGCCAGGAGTCGGCGAAGGCGTTGTTGAGCCGCAGCGCTCCCAGAGATCCACCGAAGACCAGCAGCACCGGCTTCGCGGGGTCCAGCCCGAACTCGGCCGCCGCCTCGGCGCGCAATGCCTGCCGATCGATCTCCACGACCTCACGGCGCAGGGGCATTCCGACGACCTCGCCGCCGCGCAGCGGAGTGCCTTCGAAGGCGACGCCGACCGCGGCCGCGCGGCGCGCGCCCAGCACGTTGGCCAGTCCCGGCCTCGCGTTGGCCTCGTGCACGACGAACGGCACCTTCTCGCGCCGTGCGGCGACGTAGGCGGGGGCGGCCGCGTAGCCGCCGAACCCGACCACGACGTCCACGCCGTGCGCGCGGATGTGCGCGCGCACCTGCGACACCGCGCGACGGAAGCGGACGGGGAAGGCCAGCGCCGCACCGTTCGGTCGCCGAGGGAAGGGCACCTTGTCCACGACCAGCAGGTCGTAGCCGCGGGCGGGCACGAGCCGGGATTCGAGCCCCTCCTGCGTGCCGAGCACCAGCACGCGGGCGTCGTCGCGTTCGCGAAGCCGATCGGCGACGGCGAGCAGAGGATTCACATGGCCGGCGGTTCCCCCGCCGGCCAGAAGATAGGTGGTCACCGAGCGACCTTACCCCTGCGACCTGCGCTCGAGCGCCCAGCGGTCTCCTTCGCGGCGGCCGGGATCGTGCGTGCGAAGGCCAGCAGCGCACCGCAGGCGATCATCACCGACAGCAGGGATGTGCCGCCCTGGGACATGAACGGCAGCGGAACGCCCATCACGGGGAGGATGCGCAGGACGACGCCGATGTTGAACAGCGCCTGGCCGATGATCCAGACCACGATCCCCCCCGAGGCGACACGGATGAACGGGTCGGTGGTCTTGCGGATGATGTGGAACGCGCCGACGGCGAAGACGCCGAACAGCGCCAGCACGAGCAGGCAACCGAGCATGCCCAGCTCCTCGCCGATGATTGCGAAGATGTAGTCGTTCGATGCGGCAGGCAGCCAGTACTTCTCCTGGGAGTTGCCGAGCCCCACGCCGAAGAAGCCGCCGTTGGCGAGCCCCCACATGCCGTGCACGGCCTGATAGCACTCGTTGGTCGGGTCGCAGGCACGGGGATCGAAGGCCGAGAGGATGCGGTTCATCCGGTTCTCGCTGGTCAGCGCGAACCCGAGCACGGCCATCAGCCCGAGCAGCAGCGGCAGGATGAACAGCCGCAGCTTGGCCCCGGAGAAGAACAGGCACCCGAGCACGACCAGCACGAGCACCATCACCGTGCCCAGGTCGTTCCCGGCGATCACCGTGCCGATGGCGAGGACCGACACCGGGACGACGGGGATGAAGACCTGGTGCCAGGTGCCGAGCTTGGCCTGCTTGCGCAGCAGCACGAAGGCGATCCAGATCGCCAGCACGAACTTGAGGAACTCGGACGGCTGCAGTTGGCCGAGGCCGGGGATGTTCACCCAGTTCCGGTTGCCGTAGGAGGAGACGCCGATGCCCGGCACGAAGACGAGCAGCTGGAACATGACGGCGACGATCAGCGCCGGCCAGGCGATCCTCCCGAAGAAGACGATCGGCAGGCGGCTCACGAGGAACATCAGCGGGATGCCGATGAGCGCGAACACCCCCTGCTTCAGCGCGCCTTCCAGTGGTGCCGTCGGGCTCGCGCTGGTGGCCGAGAGCACCATCACGACACCGAAGATGGTCAGCAGCACCGCGGTCGACGCGATCATCACGAACTCGGTGGACGGCGGGACGAAGAGCCTGCCGAGCGAGACGCGAGCCGCGAGACCGCGGCTCTCAGTGCGCGGTGGGTGAGCCGTCTGCGTCATCCGCGCTCCCCCGTCCGATCCAGCCGCGCACCGCCTGGGCGAAGCGCTCTCCCCGGTCCGCGTAGCTGGAGAACTGGTCGAAGGAGGCCGCTGCGGGGGCCAGCAGAACCGTCCCCTCGCCGTCGATCATCCCGGTGGCCAGTTCCACGACGCGATCCATGACCCCTCCAGTGTCGCCAGGGACCGCCTCCAAGACCGGCACGTGCGGCGCGTGTCGCCGGAATGCCGTCAGCACCGGTTCCCGATCCACGCCGATCACGATGGCGCCGCCGGCGGTACCGCCGGCGTCCGAGACGAGCTCGCTGAGATCCACGCCCTTCAGGTCTCCGCCGACGACCCAGATCGCACCGGGGTAGGCACGCAGCGACGAGGCCGCGGCGTGCGGGTTGGTGGCCTTGGAGTCGTCGACCCATCGGATGCCGCGATGCTCGGCGATGATCTGGATGCGATGGGCATCCATGCGGAAGGTCTCCAGGGCGTCGTGGATCGCCGAGGGCGCGACGCCGAGGGAGCGTGCGAGAGCGGATGCCGCCAGGATGTTCTGTACGACATGCGGAGCCGCCAGCCCGGCCGTGCGCAGCTCGTCGACCGTCGTGAGCTCCAATGCGCTGTGGCGGCGGTCGTCGTGGAAGGCGCGATCGACGAGGATGCCGTCGACCACGCCCACGTCGCTGGGCCCGGGGGTCCCGAGATCGAATCCGACGGCGCGCGCGCCCTCGACGACATCCGCCTCCTCGACCATCTGCTGGGTCGCGAGGTCGGACTTGTTGTACACGCACGCGACCTTGGTATGCCGGTACACGAACGCCTTGGCGGCGCGGTAGGCGTCGGCGCTGCCGTGCCAGATCAGGTGGTCGTCGGCCAGGTTGAGACAGGTGGCCGCATACGGGACGAGCTGGCCGGCCGGTGCGGACTGCCCGATGTACCAGAGCTGGTGGCTGGAGAGCTCGACGACCAGCACGTCGAAACCGCCCGGATCGCGCACCGCGTCCAGCACGGGGACGCCGATGTTGCCGCACGGGGCGGCACGGAGCCCGCCCGCGGCGAGCAGCGTGGCAGTGATCTGCGTGGTGGTGGTCTTGCCGTTCGTGCCCGTGATGAGGACCCATTCCGCGGGGGTGCCGTCGGGGCGGAGCACCTTGTCGCGCACGCGCCAGGCGAGCTCGACGTCTCCCCAGAGCGCGATCGCGCTCCGCTGCGCCCAGACGATCACCGGATGCGAGGGCGAGAACCCCGGCGAGGCGATGATCACCTCCGGGTCGAAGTCGCGCAGCACGTCGGGCACCTCGGCGAGGGGGCCGAGTTCCAGACGGGCTCCGATCACCGGCACCAGCCGCGCGTACTCCTCCGAGGCGTCCTCGGAGAGCACCAGCACCTCGGCGCCCAGCTCGGTGAGCGTGTCGGCCGCGGAGAAGCCGGTCACGCTCAGACCGAGCACGGCCACACGGAGCCCGCTCCAGTCCGCGTGCCAGCTGGTCAGAGCGTCAAGGCGATCGGCACCCACGGGTCAGCCGTTCGAGGCCTGGGCGAACCAGTCCACGTAGAAGAGCCCGACGGCGGATGCCGCCAGCAGGCCGGCGATGATCCACAGCCGCACCACGATGGTGACCTCGGCCCAGCCGCGCATCTCGAGATGGTGGTGGAAGGGGCTCATCAGGAACAGGCGCTTGCCGCGGGTGATCTTGAAGTAGGCCCGTTGCAGGATCACCGACCCGGAGGAGATCACGAAGATGCCGGCGATGACGAGCAGGAGCAGTTCGGTGCGTGTCAGGACGGCCATCGCGGTGACCACACCACCGATGGCCATCGACCCCACGTCGCCCATGAAGACCTTCGCCTTGGGCGCGTTCCACCACAGGAATCCGATGAGACCGCCGGCGAAGGCCGCCGCGACCGTCGCCAGGTTCAGCGGCTCGCGCACCTCATAGCAGCCGACCGCGTTCATGCCCTCCCCCACGCAGGACTGCTTGAACTGCCAGAACGCGATCAGGCCGTACGAGGCCACCACGAAGACGCCGGCGCCGGCTGCCAGGCCGTCGAGCCCGTCGGTGAGGTTGACGCTGTTGGAGGTGGCGACGCCGATGACCGAGATCCAGATCAGGTACAGGATCCAGCCGAGCACGGCACCGAAGGCGAACAGGTTCAGCCAGGAGATGTCGCGGAAGAGGGAGACGAATCCGCTGGCCGGGTACTGACCGAGCGAGTTCGGGAAGTTCAGCGCGACCACGCCGAACGGGATCAGCACGGCCAGCTGCCCCACGATCTTGCGCCAGCCGGACAGACCGAGACTGCGCTGACTGCGCACCTTCATGTAGTCGTCGATGAAGCCGACCACACCGAAGCCCACCATCAGCCAGAGCACGAGGACGGCCGACAGCGCCGGGGTGGTGCCACCGAAGAACGTGCCGGCGAAGTAGCCGACGATCGTGCCGAGGATGAAGATGACGCCGCCCATCGTGGGCGTGCCGCGCTTCGCCTCGTGGCTCGGGTTCGCGATGTCCTCGGGGGTGCGGATGACCTGTCCCCAGCCGATCCGGCGGAACCCCTTCAGGAACACCGGAGTCAGGAAGAGCGAGAAGGCGAGCGATATCGCCGTCGCCATTAGCAAGGACCTCACGAGAACCATTCTCCCAGACGATCGCCGAGATGCCGGAGGCCCACGGAGTTGGACGACTTGACCAGCACGCGATCGCCGTCGCGCAGCTCGGTCTTCAGGTACTCGAAGGCAGCATCCTGATCGAGCAGGTGCACGGCCTCGCTGTCCCAGGACCCCTCGCCGACGACCGACAGATACAGACGGCGGGCTTCCTGGCCGACGACCACGATGCGCCGGATGTTCAGCCGCACGGCGAGCAGCCCGATGCGGTCGTGCTCCTCGCCCGCCGCCTCGCCGAGCTCGCTCATCGCCCCCAGCACGGCGACGGTGCGCTCCTCCGGTCCGGTGATCTGGGCGAGCGTGCGCAGAGCCGCCGCCATCGAGTCGGGACTGGCGTTGTAGGCGTCGTTGATGATGCGCACGCGGTCGCTGCCCATCGGCTGCATGCGCCAGCGCTCGGCGAGCTGCACCGTCTCCAGGCGGGCGATGGAATCGGATGCCGAGATGCCGAGCACGCTCGCCGCGGCGACGGCCGCCAGCGCGTTCGCGATGTGGTGCGCACCGAGGACCTGCAGTCGCAGCGGGATCCGCCGGCCGTCGTGGACGACCGTGCACGATGTCCCCGACGCGGTGACGACGATGTCCTCGGCGCGCACATCGGCGCCCTCGCCCTGCCCGAAGGAGACCACGGTCAGCTCGCGCTCCGCGGCGATCTCCCGCATCGCCCACACGCGCGGGTCGTCCATGTTGAGCACGGCGGCTCCGCCGCGGTGGGCGGCCTGCACCAGCTCGGACTTGGCGCGCGCGGTCCCCTCGATCCCGCCGAAGCCGCCGGCGTGGGCGAGTCCGACCATCAGGACGACGGAGACGTCGGGCTCGACGAGTCCCGCGAGCCGGGCGATGCTGCCGGGCCCGGCCGCGCCGAACTCGCTGACCAGGTACCGGGTGGTCTCCGTCACGCGCAGCATGGTCAGCGGTGCGCCGACCTCGTTGTTGTAGGAGCGGACCGGAGCCACGGTCTCGCCGCTGTCCTGCAGGATGCGCGCCAGGAAGTTCTTCGTCGTCGTCTTGCCGTTGGAACCGGTGATCCCCACGATGCGCAGCCGCCCGGCTGCGCGCACGCGGGCGACCACCGCGCGCGCGAGGTCGGCGAGAGCGGCGACGGCATCGGCCACGACGATCTGCGTGACGGCCTCATCCACAGGACGCTCGACGATCGCGAGCACCGCGCCGGCCTGGACGGCGGCGCCGACGAAGCGGTGCCCGTCGGTCGTCTCCCCGGGCTTGGCGACGAAGATCGATCCGGCGCGCATCTCGCGCGAGTCGGTGTCGACGGAGCCGTCGACGACGGTCTCCGGCGTGTCGGTGCCGATCAGGCGCAGCTCACCCTGCAGGATCTCGGCGATCTCGGCAAGCGACAGAGCGATCATGTGACATCTCCATGCGCGGCGCAGCGCCGGCTAGTTGAATTTGGGAAGCAGCTCATCCATCGGCTGCGAGGACGGCGCGACGCGGTAGGTCTTGAGCACCTGGGTCATCGCCTGCTGGAAGGCGACGGCATCCGCGGCCGAACTCCTTATCTTAGTCGGCTCGTCGAGAGTCACCTCCACGACGTACTGCGGGTCATCGATCGGCGCGATGCCGATCATGCTCGTGAAGTAGATGCCCTTCTTGTAGTTGCCCTTGCCATCCGTCTTCTGCGCGGTTCCCGTCTTGATGCCGATGCGGTAACCGGGGATCTCGATGGCGCGGGAGTTCCCTCCCTGCACGGCGACGTTCTCCAGCATCCGCAGCACTTCCTTCGCGGTATCCGGCTTGACGATCTGCTCGCTCTCAGGCGTCGGCGCCCTGTGCACGGTGCCGTCGGCGTCGGTGCAGGACTCCACCAGCGACAGCTCGATCTTCTTCCCGTAGTTGCCGAGGGCCTGGTAGGCGCCGGCCAGCTGAGCGGGGGTGACGGTGAACGCCTGGCCGAACGTCGTGGTGTACAGCGTCTGCGCGTCCCACTTGGCGGGGTCGATCTCGTTCCCCTTCGAGTCCCGGGGGAAGTACCCCGCCTGTTCCGCCGGGAAGCCGACCGCGGTCTTGCGGGCGACGCCGAAGCGCTTCAGGTAGTCGGCACGTGTGCGCGGATCGACCATGGTGCCGAACTTCGACAGCGACACGTTCGAGGAGTCGATCAGCGCGCCGGCGAGGGTGTACTCGTACTGCGGGTGCGGGAAGGGGTCGTTGACGACGGCTCCGTTGGGGAACTTCTCACGGGACTTGGCGCTGACGTGCGAGGACCAGGTGGCCTTGCCCTGGTCGATGATCGTGGCGGCGGTGACCGCCTTGAACGTCGAGCCGGGCTCGTGCGCGTCGGAGAAGATGTGCGAGCGCCAGTAGGTCTGATCGACGGCGTTGATGTCGTTGGGGTCGACCGACGGGTACTCGGCCGCGGCGCGGATCTTGCCCGTCTTCACCTCGACCACCGTGACACTGCCCGATATCGCTCCCTGACGCTGCGCCTCCTCGGCGATCATCTGCTGCAGGTACCAGTTCAGGTCGCTGTCGATGGTCAGCTGCACGGTGCCGCCGTCCACGGCGGGCACGATCCGCTCGCTGCCCGGGATGCGCACGCCGCCCTGGCCGCGCCGGAACGTGTTGGATCCGTCCGTCGCCGCCAGGCACCTGTCCTGCATGCGCTCGATGCCGTACTCGGCCTTGCCTGCTCCGTTCAGGAAGCCGAGCACATTGCCGGCGACCGCGCCGTTGGGATACACCCTCACCGGCCGCGCCTTGCTGTGCACATAGGCGAGCTTGAGGTCGCGCAACGCGAGGTACTGCTCGGTCGAGAGCCCGTTCTTGAGCTTGGCGTACTGGCTGTTCGGGTTCTTCTCCAGCGCTGCGGCGACAGCCCCGCGGATCTCGTCGGTGGTCATCCCCACGATCTCGGCGATCTTCTCGCTGGCTTGCGCCCAGGGCATCTTCGCCTTGGCCTTCAGCTTGGGATTGGTCTCGAAGTCGTTGATCAGCTTCGGGTCCAGCTGCGAGTCGTAGACGAACGCCCCTTGGGCCAGCACCGTCCCGTTGGCGTCGACGATGTCCCCGCGAGAGCCGGCGATGGTCGTCGTCGCCCCCATGTTCCCGTTCTTGAGCGAATCGGCGACGTGATCGTCGGCGTGCACGACCTGGATGTCGACCAGGCGGAAGACGAACGCCGACAGGACGGTGAGGATCACCGCGAGCGCGACGACGGTGCGCCGTCTCGTTCCGCGGGTTGCTCGAGTGCTCACGGGGCGGTCTCCATCCTGGCCGGGTCAGCGGGTGGTCGGGGACGGCAGGCCGTCGGTGATCGCGGGAGGCAGGTCGGGTTCGGTGTTCTGCGCGACGGCATCCGCCGGCGGCACGGCCGTGGTGGGAGGGGGCGGAGGAGCGATCAGGGAGTTGCCGACCTTCGTCGAGCCGTTCGGGTCGACGGTCGAGAGCCAGTCGGCGCCGCGGCCCGCACCCAGCACCGCGCCGTCGCTGAGTCGCAGGTAGGACGCCGGTCCCGCCACGACCAGGCCCAGGCCGTCGGCCTTGCTCGCCAGCGCCTGCGGTGAGTTGAGTCCGACGAGTTCGTCGGTCAGCGCCTGCTTCTGCAGGTTCAGCTCATGCTGCTGCGTGTTGAGTCCGGCGAGGACGAAGGCGTCCTGCGTGGCCGCGAGGGAGATCCCCATCTGCGCGGCGCCGATGGCCAGCGCTCCCCCCACAGCCAGTGCCGCTCCGGCGAGCTTCGGGCGTCGACGCGCGGCAGGAGCGGTGACCGGACGCAACCAGGGCGTGCGGGCCGGACGAGGGTCGGTGTGCGGCTGGATGCGCGCGGCGGGCAGGCTCATGCCGTCTCCCTCAGCTTCTCGGCCGCGCGCAGGCGCACGGGTATGGCGCGGGGGTTGGCCGCCCGCTCGGCTTCGTCCGCCATCTCGGCCCCCTTGGTGAGGATCCGGAATCGCGGAGCGTGCTCGGGGAGCTCGACCGGGAGACCCGCAGGAGCCGTGGAGGCGGATGCGGCGGCGAACGCCTGCTTGATGAGGCGGTCCTCCAGCGACTGGTAAGCCATGACGGCGATGCGGCCCTTGACGTTCAGTGCGTCCATTGCCGACGGGATCGCGTCGGCCAGCACACTCAGCTCGGAGTTGACCTCGATGCGCAGCGCCTGGAACACGCGCTTGGCGGGATGACCGGCGCGCTGGACGGCCGCGGGGGTGGCGGCGATCAGCAGATCCACGAGCTCGCCGGAGCGGGTCAGGGGTTGCTTCTGCCGCGCCTCGACGATGAACCGGGCGTAGCGGCCGGCGAGCTTCTCCTCGCCGTAGCGCTCGAAGATGCGGCGCAGCTGTCCTTCGCTGTACTCGGCGAGGATCGTCGCAGCCGTGCGGCCTCTGGTCTGGTCCATGCGCATGTCCAGCGGCGCATCCTTCGAGTACGCGAATCCGCGATCGGACTCGTCCAGCTGCAGCGAGGAGACGCCGAGGTCGAAGAGGATCGCCGAGGCGCCCTGGGCGTGCAGGCCGATCTCGTCGTAGACGGTGTGCACCAGACTGATCCGATCGGCATAGGGCGCGAGCCGCTCCCCCGCGATCCGCAGGGCGTCGGTGTCGCGGTCCAGGCCGATGAGACGGATGTTCGGGAAGCGCTCGAGGAACGCCTCGGAGTGCCCTCCCATGCCGAGGGTGGCGTCGACGAGCACGGCGCCGTCGGTCGCGAGCGCCGGAGCGAGCAGTTCGATGCAGCGCTCGAGGAGCACCGGGGTGTGGATGTCGCGGAGACTCATGATCTTCTTCCCGTGACCTCCGGCTCTGATTCCTCTCCGCTCGACCCGGCACCGGGGAAGTGTGTCGGGGCGGAGCGGCGAGGCATCACAGCCGTGGTCAGAACAATCCGGGAATCACCTCCTGTTCCAGATCTGCGTAGGACTCTTCGTTGCCCTCCAGGTACGCGTTCCATGCGGACGCGTCCCAGATCTCGGCGTGGGCGCCGACGCCGGTGACCACCAGCTCCTTCTCGAGCCCCGCGTACTGACGCAGGTGCGCGGGGAGGGTGATCCGGTTCTGGCTGTCGGGCATCTCGGCGCTCGCACCGGAGAGGAACATCCGCAGGAAGTCGCGGGCCTGCTTGTTGCTCAGGGGCGCCTGCCGGATGCGTTCGTGCATGGCCTCGAACTCGGCCGTGCTGAACACATAGAGGCAGCGCTCCTGTCCGCGGGTGACGACGATCCCGCCGGCGAGATCCTCGCGGAACTTCGCGGGGAGGATGACACGGCCTTTGTCGTCGAGCTTCGGTGTATGCGTTCCCAGCAGCATCGGCCATCACCCCCTCTTCGTCCGGCCCACTCGAGGTGCGCACCACTTTACTCCACTCCCCTCCACTTTCCTACGACAATTCCGTACCGATCGGGGTTCTTTCCGCAGAGAGACGCAAAAACCCCCGGGATCACGCGGATCTCGGGGGTGGAGCTGAGTGGAGGGAAAGTGGAGGACAGGTGGGGCCCTGGTGGAGGTCTGTGCCCCTCACACACCAAAAAACCCGGATGCGGGGCATCCGGGTTTCGTGTTCGTCTCAGATGAGGGCTGCGGCCGCTCGGTTCTGAGTCGCCTCCGTGCGGTGCGTCAGCGCTCGTCCTGGCGCCGATCCCACCGATCGTTCATGCGGTCCATGAACGACGTGTCGCGCGGTCGGACGCCGTGCCGGTCGGACGAGTGGTCCGGGCGCGCATCGATCGAGGTCCGTCGAACCGGTGTGAAGGCGAGCATCGCACCGCCCAGCATCGCGAGGAATGCGATGACGCCGATGATGATGCTCCACGTGGCGCCGAGATCGCCGCTGGCGACGACGGCGGCGATCAGGCCGCCCACGCCGGCCAGCAGAAGCAGGGCGCCGTAGACGAGATTACGATAGCTGAGCGCGCGGTCACCAGACGGCGCGCTCACGACGTCGGCATCGTGCTGCAGGAGATGGCGTTCCATCTCGTCGAGCATTCGCTGCTCTTGTTCGGAAAGAGGCATGTCCAACCCCCTCGGTTCGGTCCATCTACTCTACCCGCGCGGACGGCGGCGGGCTAGCCGATCGCCGTGGGATTCCTGCATCTAGGCTGGGAATCGTGCCCTCCACCTTCGTCAGCGACGCGGTCGCCGCACGGCTTGAGACATTCCTGGTCGCCCTGCAGGCCGATCGCGCCGACTACGGCCCCGAATCCGCCCTCTTCCTCGATGCCGCGCGGGACACCCTCAGCGGGGGCAAGCGGCTGCGCGCGCGGTTCTGCCACGCCGGATGGCAGGCGGCGAACGCCGCACCCGACGCGGACCTGGACCCGCTGTGGGGCCTGTGCGCGGCACTGGAGGTCTTCCAGTCCGCCGCCCTCGTGCACGACGACCTCATCGACAACTCCGACACCCGTCGAGGACGCGCCGCCCCGCATCGGGCGCTGGAGGCCGCTCATCGAGCGGCCGGGTGGCACGGCGACGCCGAGGCGTTCGGCCGCTCGGCCGCCGTACTGCTCGGCGACCTCCTCGTCGCGTGGAGCGACGACCTGCTCGAGGATGCGCTGCGCGAGCATCCCCATGCACCCGCCACGCGAGCCGAATACGCCCGCATGCGCCGTGACGTGACCGTGGGACAGATGCTCGACATCACGGAGGAATCGGCGTGGAGTGTGAGTCCGCCCGCCGACCTGCTCGAGCGCGCGCTGCGGGTGGCATCCCTGAAGTCGGCGCGGTACAGCGTGATGGAGCCGCTCGTGCTGGGCGCGACCCTGGCGGGAGCGGACGAAGGCCTGCTCGCCTCGTTGCGCGCGTTCGGCCATCCGGTCGGCATGGCCTTCCAACTGCGCGACGATCTGCTCGGGGTCTTCGGCGATCCCGACGTCACCGGCAAGCCCTCCGGCGATGACCTGCGCGAGGGCAAGCGCACCGCACTCATCGCGTTGGCACGCGAGCAGCTGTCGGATGCCCGCCGTGCGGAGCTGGACGCCGCACTCGGCGACCGCGGGCTCTCCCCCGCCGCCGTGGGGGCCCTGCAGGAGCTCATCCACGACACCGGCGCGGCCGAGCGCATCGAACGCATGATCTCCGACTGCACCGACGAGGCGGAGCGGGCGCTGGCATCCGCGAACCTCGACGACCGCGCCGCGGCAGGCCTGCGCGCGCTCGCCGAGGCCGCGATCACCCGCTCGGCCTGACAGGTCGCGCCGGACCGCCGCGGCAGCGCGAGCCCCGGCAGGCGCCGGTCTCAGGCCAGCGTGCGCGCGATACGCCGTACGGCGCTCTTGTGACCGTCGAGCAGAGCGGCGATCGGGGTCCTTCCCAGGGTCTCCTCCTCGGTCGTCAGCCAGTCGATGACCTCGTCATCGTCGAATCCGACATCCTGCAGGGCGATCACCGTGCCGCGCAGCGACGACAGCGGCCGACCGTCGACGATGAAGATCGCGGGCACGGCGAAGACGCCGTTGCGTCGCGAACCGATCAGATAGTGCTCGTCGAGCAGCCGACGCACGCGGCCGGGAGTCTCGTCGAGGACCTCGACGAGCTCGGGGATGGTCAGCCAGACGAGGTTTTCGGAGACGTTCTCAGGCACCCGTCCACTATCTCATCCGCGCCGACTGCTTCGCACCGGGGCGGGCGCATCGGCGAACGAACGCCGTGCCCCGGCCGCCCGAGACAACTCCAGTCACACCAGTCACTTCTGTTGACTTCTGTTTACAACCGTGTCAGCGTGTCAGGAGGCAAACAGGGGGATCCACATGCATACTCGCTCCGCTCGCGCTCGAACAGCCCAGATGACGGCTCCTGTGGCGGTCATCGGGGCGCTCGCGAGCGTGCTGACCGCCGCGCCCGCGGACGCCGCCGAACAGGTGCGCAGCGCCGCGCCGTCGGCGCGCGTGCACACCGCGCTCCCGAGCGGCGTGCCGCAGACCGCCGCTGTCTCCGTACGCCAGGCGGCCACCGTGCGCACCACCTACACGGTCAGACCCGGCGACACCGTCACCGCCATCGCGATCCGCCATGGGCTGCGCACCGCTGACGTACTCGCCTGGAACGGGCTGGGCTGGCGGTCCGTGATCTACCCCGGCCAGACGCTGCGGCTGACGTCGAAGTCCTCCGCCGCGAAACCCGCCGCGAAGCCTGCCCCCGCGCGGGCGGCCGCTCCGACCCCCGCCGTCACGACTCACACCGTCGCGCGCGGTGACACCGTCTACGCGATCGCCCGCCGGTATCGCACCACGGTCGCGAAGATCATCGCCGCGAACGGCCTGGGCGGCTCCGCCGTGATCCATCCGGGGCAGAAGCTGCGGATCGGCGCCGCGCCCGCCGGTGCCTCCAGGCCGGAGTCCTCGACGCCGAAGGCCGCGCCCGCCAAGTCCTCCTCCGCTCCGGCCTCGACGGCCGCGGCCTCCCACGAGGTCGTCATCGGCGACACCCTGTTCGCCATCGCGAAGAAGTACGGCACGAGCGTGGCCTCACTGCTGCGCGCCAACGGGCTCGGCGAAGGAAGCATCATCTACCCCGGCCAGTCGTTGCGCCTGGCTCCCCCGGCGCCCGCGCAGCGCTTCGCGAAGCTGGATGCGACGCAGCGTGCCCATGCCGCGCACATCGTCCGCGTCGGGCGCGAACTGGGCGTGCCGGACCGCGGCATCGCCATCGCGCTGGCCACGGCGATGGTCGAATCGTCGCTGCGCAATCTCGATCACGGCGACCGCGACTCGCTCGGACTCTTCCAGCAGCGACCCAGTCAGGGCTGGGGCACCGCGAAGCAGATCCTCGATGCCGACCGCAGCATCCGCGTGTTCTACGGCGGCCCGCGCGATCCGAACGGCTCCGCCAGCCGCGGACTGCTGGATCTTCCGGGATGGCAGAAGAAGTCCTTCACGGATGCGGCGCAGGCCGTGCAGATCTCGGCGTACCCCGATCGCTACGGCCAGTGGGAGACGCAGGCGCACGACTGGCTGGCGTCACTGCGGTGACGATCGGCTCGGCGACACGCGGTTCGTCACCGGATCGAAACCTGGCCGAGGTGCGCCGTTGCCGGGGCACACAGCCGGTTATTCATAGACTCGATTCGTGAACACTCAGCAGGCCGACCCACTCATCGGGCGGCTTGTCGACGGTCGCTACCGCGTGCGAGCGCGCATCGCCCGCGGCGGCATGGCCACGGTCTACGTCGCCACCGACATGCGGCTGGAGCGCCGCATCGCGCTGAAAGTGATGCACGCGCACCTCAGCGACGACTCCGCCTTCCAGAGCCGGTTCATCCAGGAGGCCCGCTCGGCGGCCCGATTGGCCGATCCGCATGTGGTGAACGTGTTCGACCAGGGCCAGGACGGCGAACTCGCCTATCTCGTCATGGAGTACCTTCCCGGCATCACGCTGCGCGAGCTCATGCGGGAGCAGAAACGGCTCACCGTCACCCAGACCGTCACGATCATGGACGCCATCCTGTCGGGGCTGTCCGCGGCGCACCGCGCGGGGATCGTGCACAGGGACGTCAAACCCGAGAACGTGCTGCTGGCCGAGGACGGCCGCATCAAGATCGGCGACTTCGGGCTCGCACGCGCGACCAGCGCGAACACGGCCACCGGCGCGCAGCTTCTGGGCACGATCGCCTATCTGGCACCGGAACTGGTCACGCGTGGAACCGCCGATGCCCGCAGCGACATCTACGCACTGGGCATCATGCTGTACGAGATGCTCGTCGGCGAGCAGCCCTACAAGGGCGAGCAGCCCATGCAGATCGCGTTCCAGCACGCCACGGAGCAGGTCCCCCGTCCGAGCGCCCGCAATCCCGGTGTGCCGGAGCAGCTCGATGAGCTGGTGCTGTGGGCGACGGAGAAGACTCCGGACGATCGTCCGCTGAATGCGCAGGCGATGCTCGACCGGTTGCGCGAGATCGAGCGCGACCTCGGCGTGAGCCCGGTGACCACCACGATGACGACGTCGACGGCCGAGCACGACTCCGGGGCCGTCACCAAGATCCTTCCCGGCACGGCGATGGCCTCGACCACCACGGCGCCGGTGTCCGCGGAGACGCCGGACAACGGCACCCGACTGCGCCGGCGCACCGCGACCCGGCGTGCGCGCGGTGCGCTGCTGCTCTCGCTCGTGCTGCTGCTGGCGGTCGCCGCCGGCGGCGTCGGATGGTGGTTCGGGTCCGGTCCGGGGTCGCTGATCGCCGTGCCCCCCGTCGCCGGTCTGACGGTCGCGGAGGCGCAGAGCGCGATCGCTGCGGAGGGGCTGCAGCCCGCGACCAGCGAGAGGTCGTCCATCGACGTCGCGAAGGGCGACGTGATCGATTCGGATCCCGGTGAGGGCGAGCGCGTCGAGAAGGACAGCACCGTCACCCTCATCGTCTCGTCCGGACCGGCCAAGCACACGGTCAGCAAACTCAGCGGCCTTGCCGAGGACCAGGCGCGTCAGACCCTCGAGGCCAACGGCGTCAACGTCGACGAGAAGGTCGAGGAGTACTTCGCCGCGCTCGAGAAGGGCCTGGTCCTGAACGTACGGATCACCCCGCGCGCCGGCGGCGATGCGTATGCGTGCGGCGACGGCTGCGATCTGTTCGAGGATGACGACGCACGCATCCAGGTCTCGCTCGGCGCTGTGCCCGACGTCACCGGCAAGGAGCTCGCCGACGCCAAGCGGATCCTCGGGGACGCGGGCCTGAAGGTGGACGGGAAGACTCCTGAGCAGTGGAGCGACTCCGTCCCGAAGGGCAGCGTCATCTCACAGACCGCCGATCGCCCCGGAGGCGGCAGCTGGCGTCCTGGCGACACCGTCACACTGACCGTTTCCAAGGGGCCGCAGCTGTTCGCGGTGCCCGATGTGGCGGGCCTGACCCGGGATGAGGCGGCCAAGAAGTTGGAGGACGCGGGGTTCACGGTGGATTACGCCCCGTTCTGGAACGGAGTCCCGAACGGTCTCACCAAGGCGCAGAGCACCGACCCCGAAGCGGGCGCCATGCGCCGCAAGGGAACCGAGATCTACGTCGTCCTCAACGTCAGCGGCTGAACCCACACGGAAAAGGAGCCGGATGCTGGTTCTGAGGGCTCAGAACCGGCATCCGGCTCCTTTCGTGGGCCGATCGCAGGCGTCAGCGCTTCTCGAGCTCCTCCGCGACCAGGAAGGCGAGCTCCAGCGACTGCATGTGGTTCAGGCGCGGGTCGCACAGGCTCTCGTAGCGGGTGGCCAGGCCCGCCTCGTCGATCTGCTCGGACCCGCCCAGGCACTCGGTGACGTCATCTCCGGTGAGCTCGACGTGGATGCCGCCGGGGAACGTCCCGACGGCGCGATGCGCCTCGAAGAAGCCGCGCACCTCGTCGACCACGTCGTCGAAACGACGCGTCTTGTACCCGGTGGGGGTGGTGATGCCGTTGCCGTGCATCGGGTCGGTCACCCACAGCGGGGTCGCTCCGGAGTCCTTCACGGCTTCCAGCAGCGGCGGCAGCGCATCGCGGATCCTGCCGGCGCCCATGCGGGTGATGAACGTCAGGCGCCCGGGCTCCCGGTTCGGGTCGAGCTTGTCGATCAGGGCGAGCGCGGTCTCCGGCGACGTCGTCGGACCGAGCTTGACGCCGATGGGGTTGCGGATGCGCGAGAAGTAGTCGACGTGCGCGCCGTCGAGGTCGCGGGTGCGCTCTCCGATCCACAGGAAGTGGGCGGAGGTGTTGTACGGCGTGTCCGTGCGCGAGTCGATGCGCGTCATCGGGCGCTCGTAGTCCATCAGCAGGCCCTCGTGACCGGTGAAGAACTCCACCCGCTTGAGCTCGTCGAAGTCGGCTCCCGCCGCCTCCATGAACTTGATGGCCCGATCGATCTCGGCGGCCATCCGCTCGTAGCGCTGGTTGGCGGGGTTCTGCGCGAAGCCCCGGTTCCAGGAGTGCACCTCGCGCAGGTCGGCGAAACCGCCCTGCGTGAATGCCCGGATCAGGTTCAGCGTGGATGCCGCGGTGTGATATCCCTGGAGCAGCCGCCCGGGATCGGCCGCGCGGGACTTCTCGGTGAAGTCGTAGCCGTTGACGATGTCGCCCCGGTAGGCGGGCAGGGTGACATCGCCGCGCGTCTCGCTGTCGCTGGATCGCGGCTTGGCGAACTGCCCCGCCATCCGCCCCATCTTCACGACCGGCATCGACGCGCCGTAGGTCAGCACGACCGCCATCTGCAGCACCGTCTTGATGCGGTTGCGGATCTGGTCCGCGGTCGCTCCGGCGAATGTCTCGGCGCAGTCACCGCCCTGCAGCAGGAACGCCTTCCCGGATGCCGCACGGGCAAGACGTGTCCGGAGGTTGTCCACCTCGCCGGCGAACACCAGCGGCGGCAGTGCGGCGATCTGCCCCGACACGTCCGACACCCGCTCGGCATCCGGCCACTGCGGCTGCTGCTTGATCGGAAGTGAGCGCCACGCGTCGAGTTCGGGGTGCGAGTGAAGCATCCACCCAGCCTACTGGCCGCGGTGGTCGTGAGCTCGCCGCATGACGAGCCGGCCATCGGGTCTCAGCGCCGCGCGGAGGCCTTCTGCGGCAGTCGGTCCTTCACCGTGGAGGCGTACACGTCGTCGTACTGCTGCGCTCCCAGGCGCTGCAGGGCGATCATGATCTCGTCGGTCACGGCGCGCAGGATGTAGCGGTCGTTCTCCATGCCCGCATAGCGGGAGAAGTCGAGCGGCTCGCCGATGACGGCTCCGACCCGCATGACGCGCGGTACGCGACTGCCGATGGGCATCGCGGTGTCGGTGTCGACCATCACCACCGGGATCACGGGGACCCTCGCTTCCAGTGCCATCCGTGCGATGCCCGTCCGGCCGCGGTACAGCCGGCCGTCCGGGCTGCGCGTGCCCTCGGGGTAGATGCCGAGCAGATCGCCGCCCCCGAGGATCTGCAGACCCGTGTTCAGCGAGGCCTCCGAGGCCTTGCCGCCGGAGCGATCGATGGGGATCTGGCCGGTGCCCTTCATGAACACCTTCGTCGCCCACCCCTTCAGGCCCCGACCGGTGAAGTAGTCGCTCTTGGCCAGGAACGACATCGGGCGGTCGATCATGAGCGGCAGGAAGATGGAGTCCGCGAACGAGAGGTGATTGCTCGCCAGGATGGCCGCGCCGGTGGTCGGGATGTTGTCCCGCCCCACGACCCAGGGGCGGAAGATCGCCTTGACCAGCGGTCCGATCGCGACGTACTTCATCAGCCAGTAGAACATCGTCAGGAAGTCTATCGCCGCGGCACCATCGCGACCGAGTTTCCTTGTTCTTGCGACTCGATGTCATGACCTAGACTCGAACGCAACCCGTCCATCCGGTACCGAAGGAGCTGCCGTGGTCCAGTTCGAAGTCCCCGCGATCGTCCCCGCCGACCCTGAGGCGAACACCTCCGATCTGCTCGCGATCCGCGCACAGCAGACGCCGGATCTGGCGCTCTTCTCGGTGCCCGAGGGCGCCGGCTGGCGCGACATCAGCGCCAAGGACTTCGAGACGGCGGTGATCGCTCTCGCCAAGGGCTTCGTCGCGGCAGGGATCCAGCCCGGCGAGAAGGTCGGCTTCATCGCACGCACGACCTACGAGTGGACGCTGATCGACTTCGCGCTCTTCTACGCCGGGGCCGTGATGGTGCCGATCTACGAGACCAGCTCCCCCTCTCAGATCCAGTGGATCATGGAGGATTCCGGTGCCACCGCGCTCATCGTCGAGTCGCCCGAGCACTTCGCCCGCGTGGACGAGGTGCGCGGCGACCTTCCCCTGGTGCGCGAGGTGTGGCAGATGCACCTCGGCGCCATCGACACCCTCACCGCCCAGGGCGCGGCTGTCGAGGATGCCGAGATCCAGCGCCGACGCGGCCTCGCCGTCGGCTCCGACATCGCGACGCTGATCTACACCTCCGGCTCCACCGGGCGTCCGAAGGGCTGCGTGCTGACGCACAGCAACTTCGTCGAGCTGTCGCGCAACTCCGCCAAGGCCCTCGACGCCGTCGTCTCGATGCCCGGCGCCTCGACGCTGCTGTTCATCACGACCGCGCACGTGTTCGCGCGCTTCATCTCCGTGCTCGGCATCCACGCGGGCGTGCGCACCGGACACCAGCCCGACACCAGGCAGCTGCTGCCTGCGCTCGGGTCCTTCAAGCCGACCTTCCTGCTGGCGGTCCCGCGCGTGTTCGAGAAGGTCTACAACTCCGCCGAGCAGAAGGCCGAGGCCGGCGGCAAGGGCAAGATCTTCCGGGCGGCGGCCGCTGTCGCGGTGGAGCACTCGACGCTGCGCGAGGAGGGGCGGAAGGTCCCGCTCGGGCTGCGGCTGAAGTTCGCCCTGTTCGACAAGCTCGTGTACAGCAAGCTGCGTGAGGCCATGGGCGGGAACGTGGCGTACGCGGTCTCCGGATCCGCTCCGCTCGGCGCGCGCCTGGGACACTTCTTCCACAGCCTCGGCGTCGTGATACTGGAGGGCTACGGCCTCACCGAGACCACCGCTCCGGCGACGGTGAACCTGGCCGACAAGTCGAAGATCGGCACCGTCGGCCCGGCGCTGCCCGGCGTGGGGATCCGGCTCGACGAGGACGGCGAGATCGAGGTCAGGGGCATCAACGTCTTCAAGGAGTACTGGAACAACCCCGAAGCCACCGAGGCCGCATTCCACGATGGCTGGTTCCGCACCGGCGACATCGGCACCTTCGACTCCGAGGGCTTCCTGACGATCACCGGACGCAAGAAGGAGATCATCGTCACGGCGGGCGGGAAGAATGTCGCTCCGGCGATGCTGGAGGACCCGATCCGTGCCAACTCGATCGTGGGGCAGGTGGTGGTCCTCGGCGATCAGAAGCCGTTCATCTCGGCTCTGGTCACTCTCGACTCGGAGATGCTGCCCGCATGGCTGTCGAACAACGGGCTGCCGTCTGACATGTCCCTGGCGGACGCCAGCCGCCACCCGGCCGTTCACGAGGAGGTGCAGCGCGCCGTCGATCGTGCGAACAAGGGCGTCTCTCGTGCCGAGTCGATCCGCAAGTTCACGATCCTGCCGATCGAGTGGACCGAGGCGAGCGGGCATCTCACCCCGAAGCTGTCGATCAAGCGCAATGTGATCCTGGAGGATTTCGCCGACGAGATCTCCGAGATCTACGACGCGCCCGTGCACACCACGACGACGCCACTGGGCTGATGCGTCGACGGGTTCGGCGACCACGGTCGCCGAGCCCGTCGAACGGTCCCTGAGCCTGTCGAACGGTCACCGAGCCCGTCGAACGGTCCCTGAGCCCGTCGAAGGACTAGAACCAGTCGCTCTCGCGCACCTGACGCATCGCGAGCTTACGGGTCTCGCCCTCGAGGCGTCCCAGGTAGACCATGCCGTCCAGGTGGTCGGTCTCGTGCTGCAGCGCCTGAGCGAGCAGCCCCTCCCCCTCCAGCACGACCGGCGCGCCCTCCAGGTCGATGCCTTCGACGCGTGCCCACGGGTGGCGCATCGTGTCGTGCCACAAGCCCGGCACCGAGAGGCAGCCCTCGCCCGTGGGCTGCGGCTCGCCGCGCACTTCAGTGAGCACCGGGTTGATCACATATCCGATGTCGCCGTCGATGTTGTAGCTGAAGGCGCGCAGCGCGACGCCGATCTGGTTGGCTGCGACGCCCGCACGCCCCGGCAGCTGCACGGTGTCGATGAGGTCGGCGACGAGTGCGCGCACGCCGTCGTCGATGTGCTCGATCGGCGCGCACACCTGACGCAGGACGGGGTCGCCGTAGAGGCGGATCTCACGGACCGCCATCACGCCGCCTTCGCCCGGAGTCCCTCGACGAGCGTCGCGGCGATCTCGCGCGCGGCACGCCGGGTCTCCGGCTGCAGGTTGCCGAAGTCGATGGCTCCGCCACCGGCGATCTGCGGGTCGTACGGCACGCGCAGCACGTGCTTGGCGCGCGTAGAGAAATGCGATTCCAGTTCGCTCAGCCGCACCAGGGGTGCACCCGGCGTGGACTGGTTCAGCACCACGATGGCCTCCCGCGCGAGCGCGGCGTGGCCGTTGGTCTCCAGCCAGGTGAGCGTCTCGGATGCCAGTCGCGCCTCGTCGACGCTGAGGCCCGAGACGATGACGAGCTGATCGGCGAGGTCGAGGGTGGCGCCCATCACCGAGTGCACGATGCCGGTGCCGGAATCGGTGAGGACGAGCGAGTAGTACTGCGCGGCGACCGTGGCGACGTCGCGGTAGTCGCCGTCGCCGAACGCCTCGGACACGCGGGGGTCGGAGTCGGATGCGAGGACGTCCAGGCGCGTCTCGTCGCGCGCCACGAGCGCGGAGATGTCGTAAAAGCCGCGGATGTCGTGCTGAGCGCGTACGAGGTCGCGCACGGACTTCGTGTGGCTGCCGACGACGCGCTCGGCGAGCGTTCCCCGGTCCGGGTTCGCGTCGACCGCGATGACGCGGTCGTCGCGAGCATCCGCGAGCGCCATGCCCAGCAGCGCCGTGATCGTCGTCTTGCCCACGCCGCCCTTGCGCGAGAGCACGGGGACGAACCGCGCGTTGCCCGGCATGGGCGCCGCGATCCGGGCGCTGAGCTGCTTGCGCTCGCGCGCCTTGCGCCCGTCGCCGATGTTGATGCGGCCACCCGTGATCGTATAGAGCAGGTGGCTCCAGGCGCCCTCCGGCTCCGGCCTGGACACCCTCGACGGGTCGAGCAGGCGATCGGCGGTGAGCAGGTCGGCGCTCTCGCGGCCTCCGTCTCCGAGATCGTCGAGTCGCTTCGAGGTCAGTACGACCTCGGGCTTGTCGGCTGCGGAATGTGCGCCGGTCTCGCTCGCGGGACGCGAGGCGGGTACGGGGTCGTTCGTCGTCACGGGACGGACCTCCTCTGGTCTTCCGGGCTTGTCCGGGGCGGCGCCGGTGGTGCGTACGGGTGCCGGCGACATGGCCTCCTGCAGCTCGGCCTTCGCCGCTGCGACCACCGATTCGAGGTGGGAGAGCCCCGACGCGTCGACGGCGGGCTGATCGGCGGCCGGCTCGTCCTTCTCCGCCGTCTCGGCCGCTGCGCTCGAGGCGGTCGCCGCGTCCGCCCGCGCCCTGTCCGCAGCCGGATCCGCAGCGGGTGCCGCCTCGGCGGCGGGCTTCGCCTCGGTGGCCGCCTTCGCCTCGGTGGCCCCCTTCGCCTCGGCTGCGGGCTTCGTCTTGCCGGCGGGCTTGGTCTTGACGGACTTCGTCTTGGCCGGCTTGGACTTGGCCGGCTCACCCGCGGCGGGCTCGGCGTTCGGGGGTCCCGCGTCACCGGCCGGATCCGGCTGGACGTCCGACGCGGACTTCGCCCGCGGCTTGCGTCCGGTCCCGGATGCGGACTTCTCACCGGACGCGGTCCCTGGCTTCTCCGCGGGCCGGGTGTCGGGTGTCGTCGGCGCCGCGACCGCGAGTGGAGCGGACGCGTCGTCATCCGGCGTCGCATCCTCGTCCACGACCTCGACCACGACAGCGGGATCCTCCGCCGCCTCGGGCTGGACGTCCTCGGCCGGCAACTCGATCACGATCTCCGACGCATCCTGCTGGATGCGCGCCAGGGTGTCGGCGTCGGCGACGGCGGACGTGTCGATGATGAGGTCCGAGACGATCTCGCCGTCGACGACCTCATCGTCCACGAGGTCGTCGTCCTCGCCGCCGGTGGGCAGCGAGACACGCACCTGTGCAGTGCCGCCGAGCAGCCCGATCGCCGACGTGTCCGACGACGCGGTGTCGTCGAGCACGCCCAGCGAATCATCGCCGTCGGGATCAGCGGTGTTCTTCGAAGTCACGGTCACTCACTCCCAGCCGAGCGCACATGCGCCCGCCCAAGGTTAGTGCGCCGGACGTATCACGACCAAAAGATCGCCGGCGTCGACCTGCTGGGTCTCGGTGATCGCGAGCCGCTCCACGATCCCGTCGACCGGTGTCGTGATCGCCGCTTCCATCTTCATCGCCTCGATGGATGCCACCGCGTCCCCGGCCTTCAGGACCGCGCCCTCCTCGACCTTCAGCGTCACCGCACCCGAGAACGGTGCGGCGATCTGGCCGGGCTTGGAGGTGTCCGCCTTCTCGACCTCGTGCACGTCTACCGCGATCGAGCGATCCCGCACCGAGACGGGCCGCAGCTGGCCGTTCAGCGTGGTCATGACCGTGCGCATGCCCTTCGGGTCGGCTTCGCCGATCGCCTCCAGACCCACGTAGAGACGCACGCCGCGCTCCATCTCGACCGCGTGCTCGGCGCCGGGCACGAGACCGTAGAGGTAGTCCGCGGTGTCCAGCACCGAGAGGTCGCCGTACTCCTCGCGGCCCTGGCGGAAGATCTTGGTCGGCGCGGGGAAGAGCAGCTCGTTGAGCATGCCGCGTCGCTCCTCCGAGCTCCCCGCGAGGGCGGTCTGCTGCGCTTCGGTGATCGGTGTGACCCCGGCCTTCGGCGCGCGCCCTGCCAGCACCTTGCTGCGGAACGGCTCCGGCCACCCGCCCGGCAGGTCGCCCAGCTCCCCCGCCATGAATCCGACGACCGAATCGGGGATGTCGTAGCGCTCGGGGTTCTCCGCGAAGTCGGCGGGATCCGCCTTGACGGCCGCGAGGTGCAGGGCGAGGTCGCCGACCACCTTCGACGAGGGCGTCACCTTCGGCACGCGGCCGAGGATCGCATCGGCCGCCGCGTACATGTCCTCGATGAGCTCGAAGTCGTCAGACAGGCCCAGGGCGATCGCCTGCTGGCGCAGGTTCGACAGCTGCCCGCCGGGGATCTCGTGGTGGTAGACGCGGCCGGTGGGGCTCGGCAGGCCCGATTCGAAGGGCCGGTACAGATGGCGCGTCGCCTCCCAGTACGGCTCGAGGTCGGATGCCGCCTGCAGGTCGAGTCCGGTGTCGCGCTCGGTGTGCGCGAGGGCGGCGATGAGCGCCGACAGCGACGGCTGACTGGTGGTTCCCGACATCGGCGCGGAGGCCACGTCGACGGCATCCGCTCCGGCCGCGCTGGCGGCCAGCAGCGTCGCGAGCTGACCTCCTGCGGTGTCGTGCGTGTGCACGTGCACCGGCTGGTCGAAGCGCTCGCGCAGCGCCGTGACGAGCTTGGCCGCGGCGGCCGGGCGCAGCAGCCCTGCCATGTCCTTGATGCCGATCACGTGCGCTCCGGCGTCGACGATCTGCTCCGCCAGACGCAGGTAGTAGTCCAGTGTGTACAGGTCCTCGGCGGGGTTGAGCAGGTCGCCGGTGTAGCAGAGCGCCGCCTCGGCGACGGCGGTGCCGGTGCCGAGCACGGCCTCGATCGCGGGACGCATCTGCGAGACGTCGTTGAGCGCGTCGAAGATGCGGAAGATGTCCACGCCCGTCTCGGCCGCCTCGCGGACGAACGCGTCGGTCACCTGGGTGGGGTACGGCGTGTATCCCACCGTGTTCCGCCCCCGCAGCAGCATCTGGATGCTGATGTTCGGCAGTGCTTCGCGCAGTGCGGCCAGCCGTTCCCAGGGGTCCTCGCCCAGGAAGCGCAGTGCGACGTCGTAGGTCGCACCGCCCCATGCCTCGACCGACAGCAGCTGGGGCGTGAGGCGCGCCACGTAGGGCGCGACGGCGACGAGGTCGCGGGTGCGCACGCGGGTCGCCAGCAGCGACTGGTGTGCGTCGCGGAACGTCGTCTCGGTGACGGCCAGCGCCTTCTGCTCGCGCAGAGCGGCAGCGAAGGCCGCGGGTCCGATCTCGCGCAGCAGCTGCCTGCTGCCGTCCGGAGCCGGCTGGGTGAGATCGAGCGAGGGCAGCTTGTGGGCCGGGGCGATCGCCAGGGGGTTCTCGCCGTGCGGCTTGTTGACGGTCACGTCCACGAGCCAGTTCAGGATCTTGGACCCGCGGTCCTTCGAGACCCGTCCGCGCAGCAGCTCCGGACGCTCGTCGATGAACGAGGTCGACAGGTCGCCCGCGGCGAACGAGCGGTCATCCAGCACGGCCTGCAGGAACGGGATGTTCGTCGAGACACCGCGCACGCGGAACTCCGCCAGGGCGCGGCGTGCCCGTGAAACGGCGCTCTCGAAAGAGCGTCCACGGCAGATGAGCTTCGACAGCATCGAGTCGAAGTACGGGCTGATCTGGGAGCCCGCCGCCGTCGTGCCGCCGTCGAGGCGGATGCCGGCACCGCCCGGTGAGCGATAGGTGGTGATCTTGCCGGTGTCGGGGCGGAACCCCTGAGACGGATCCTCGGTGGTGATGCGGCACTGCAGGGCCGCACCGCGCAGCTGGATGTCGTCCTGCTCGAGGCGGAGTTCGGCGAGGGTCGCCCCGGCGGCGATCTGCATCTGGGCGCGGACGAGGTCGACGTCGGTGACCTCCTCGGTCACGGTGTGCTCGACCTGGATGCGCGGGTTCATCTCGATGAACACGACTTCACCGGTGCGCGGGCCCTCGGTCTCGAGCAGGAACTCGACCGTGCCGGCGTTCTGATACCCGATCGAGCGCGCGAACGCGATCGCATGCCGGTGCAGGTCCGCGCGGATGCCGTCGTCGAGGTTCGGTGCGGGGGCGATCTCCACGACCTTCTGGTGACGGCGCTGCACGGAGCAGTCCCTCTCGAACAGGTGCACGGTGCTCCCCTGCCCGTCGGCGAGGATCTGCACCTCGATGTGCCGCGGCCGCAGGACCGCCTGCTCGAGGAACATCCGCGAGTCCCCGAAAGCCGCTCCCGCCTCGCGCATCGCCTCGGCCAATGCCGGCGCGAGCTCCTGCTTGGTGTCGACCTTCCGCATCCCGCGGCCTCCGCCGCCCGCGACCGCCTTGGCGAACAGCGGGAAGCCGATCTCGTCGGACTGCGCGACGAGCGCGTCGACATCGTCGGACGCCTCGGTCGAGCGCAGCACCGGCACACCGGCCTCGATCGCATGACGCTTGGCCTCGACCTTGTTGCCCGCCATCTCCAGCACGTGCGAGGGCGGTCCGATGAACGTGATCCCCGCCGCGGCCGCCTTCTCCGCCAGATCGGGGTTCTCGGAGAGGAATCCGTAACCGGGGTAGATCGCATCCGCACCGGCGTCGAGGGCGACGTCGATGATCCCCTGGACATCCAGGTAGGCCTGCACGGGATGTCCGCGCTCGCCGATCTCGTAGGCCTCGTCGGCCTTCAGACGGTGCAGGGAACCGCGGTCCTCGTACGGGAACACCGCGACTGTGCGCGCGCCCACTTCATATGCCGCGCGGAACGCGCGGATCGCGATCTCACCACGGTTGGCCACCAGGATCTTCTGGAACATGCACACCTCTTCAGAGGTCGAAGCGCGCCGAACAGCACGCGCGGGGCGGGGGCTGAGTGTCCCCTCAGACTAGGGCACGGTAACGTGTAGGACGTGCACGTACTCAGCGTCAGCTCCCTCAAAGGAGGCGTCGGGAAGACGACCGTGACTCTCGGTCTCGCTTCCGCCGCCTTCGCCCGCGGCATCCGCACCCTCGTGGTCGATCTCGACCCGCAGTCGGACGTCTCCACCGGCATGGACATCCAGATCGCCGGCAGGCTGAACATCGCCGACGTGCTGGAGAACCCCAAGGAGAAGATCGTCCGCCAGGCGATCACGACCAGTGGGTGGGCGAAGGTGCATCCGGGCACGATCGATCTGCTCATCGGCAGCCCGTCCGCGATCAACTTCGACGGCCCGCACCCGAGTGTGCGCGATGTCTGGAAGCTCGAGGAGGCGCTGGCGACCGTCGAGGGCGAGTACGACCTCGTGCTCATCGACTGCGCACCCTCGCTCAATGCGCTCACCCGCACGGCCTGGGCCGCCAGCGACCGCGTCATGGTCGTCACCGAGCCGGGCCTGTTCTCGGTGGCAGCCGCCGACCGCGCGCTGCGCGCCATCGAGGAGATCCGTCGCGGGCTCTCCCCCCGCCTGCAGCCGCTGGGCATCGTGGTCAACCGCGTGCGTCCGCAGTCCATCGAGCACCAGTTCCGCATCAAGGAGCTGCGCGACATGTTCGGCCCGCTGGTCCTTGCGCCTCAGCTGCCGGAGCGCACCTCGCTGCAGCAGGCGCAGGGCGCGGCGAAGCCGTTGCACATCTGGCCCGGCGACTCCGCCCAGGAGCTGGCCGCCGACTTCGACCTGCTGCTGGACCGCATCATCCGCGCCGGGCGCGTGCCGGTTCCGGAGACCGGCGTCCAGGCCTGACCCGCACAGCCTCCCAGACAGCAGAAGCCGCACCCTCGGGTGCGGCTTCTTCGTCGAGGCGTGGAGCTCAGGCGGTGCGCTTGGACCGGCGTGCAGCCAGTTCGTCGACCGGGTCCGGAGCCGTCGAGTCGAAATCGACGAGCGTGGACTCCACCTCCCGCAGCACCTTGCCCACGGCGATCCCGAAGACCCCCTGACCCCGGCTGACGAGGTCGATGACCTCGTCGTTGGAGGTGCACAGGTACACGGAGGCCCCGTCGCTCATGAGGGTTGTGCCTGCCAGGTCGCGGATGCCGGCGACCCGCAGCTGCTCGACCGCGGTGCGGATCTGCTGCAGCGAGATACCGGTGTCCAGCAGTCGTTTGACCAGCTTGAGGACGAGGATGTCACGGAAGCCGTAAAGGCGCTGCGATCCCGAGCCGGACGCGCCGCGGACCGTGGGGACCACGAGCTCGGTGCGTGCCCAGTAGTCCAGCTGACGGTACGTGATGCCCGCCGCACGCGCGGCCACCGCACCGCGATAGCCGACCTCGTCGTCCATCGCGGGCAGCCCGTCGGTGAAGAGGAGCTCGGTGACGAACCGCGGGTCGCCTGTCAGCTCGTCCGCATTCATACGTGGTCCTCTCCCTCAACGATTACCTCCACGCTAGAGCAGCGCCCCCGGCCCGGCAACGACATCCGCACCACCGGGAAGGTGTGTCGCAACCCGTTCGTTACGAAAGGGCTCGATCCAGCGCCTGGCGCACCATCAGGCTGCGCACTTCGTCGATGTGGGTCGCGAGTTCGGGGGCGAGCTCCGCCGCCCGCCCGCGCGATGCGGCATCGGTGCGGCGCAGCAGCGTGGAGAGCGCCGACTCGATCAGCGCGGCCTCGCGCTCGGCATTCTGACGCAGGCTGCGCAGGTGGCGCGGCTCGATGCCGTGGCGGGCGAGGGTCACCAGTCCGGACAGCAGAGACAGCGACTGGTCGGTGTAGTGCTCCGTCGCGGCGATCAGACCGGCGCTGATGGCGTCGTTCAGCAGCTGAGGCGTGGCTCCGGTGCGGGCGATCAGCTCGTCACGACGGTGCCGTCGGGTCGGCGGGGTGATCGACGGAGGCGCGATGTCGCCCCATCCCTCCCCCTTGGCCTCGGCCTCGTCCAGCTGCTCGCGGATGACGCTGAGCGGAAGATAGTGGTCGCGCTGCAGGGTGAGCGCGGTGCGAAGCCGGTCCAGGTCGGATGCCGAGAACTTGCGGTACCCCGACTCGGTGCGCGACGGACTGACGATCCCCTGCACCTCGAGGAAGCGCAGCTTGCTGGAGGTCAGCTGGGGGAATTCCGGGGTGAGGCGGGCCAGGACCTGCCCGATGCTGAGGAGCCCTGTGGGCGCGGAGCGCTCGCGGGCGGCGCCAGCCGCCGGCATCAGTTGTTCGCCAGGTCGATCGGGGAGGCGAAGAAGTTCATCCGGAACTTGCCGATGCGCAGTTCGGAGCCGTTCTGCAGCTCGCTGCGATCCACGCGCTCGCCGTCGACATAGGTGCCGTTCAGCGAACGCTGGTCGATGATCTCGAACACGGAGCCGGACCGCGTGATCTCGGCGTGGCGACGCGACACCGTCACATCGTCGAAGAAGATGTCCGCCTCGGGGTGGCGCCCCACGGTCGTCACGTCCGCGTCGAGCAGGTAGCGGGCGCCGGCGAGAGCGCCGGCACGCACGAGCAGAAGCGCGGACCCGGCGGGGAGGGCGGCGATCGCCGCGCTCTCGGTCTCGGTGAGGTCCGCGCCGAACGGCACGAAGGAGAGGTCCGATTCGTGACCGAACGTCTGTGTCACATCGTGCCGCTGTCCGCTGTTGCGGTGGATCGCGCCTCCGGCGCCGATCGTGCTGTCGTCTGTCACGGTTCTCCCTCCTCCGGTCCTCCAGCCTATCTGATCGGATCGGGTGCCAGGGAGGGCGATCCGGCACTTCTTCGTGCTCATCCGTCCTCTCCGGACGGCTCGCCACGCCGTGCAGACGATAGGCTGAAGTCATGCCACATTACGATGTCGTCATCCTCGGCGCGGGCCCTGGCGGATACGTCGCCGCCGTCCGCAGCGCTCAGCTCGGCCTGTCCACCGCGATCATCGAGGAGAAGTACTGGGGCGGTGTGTGTCTGAACGTGGGCTGCATCCCCTCCAAGTCGCTTCTCAAGAACGCGGAGGTCGCGCACACGTTCACCCACAAGGCCGAGTTCTTCGGCATCTCGGGTGATGTGCACTTCGACTTCGGTGCGGCGTTCGACCGGAGCCGCAAGGTCTCGGAGACCCACGTCAAGGGCATCCACTTCCTGATGAAGAAGAACAAGGTGACCGAGTACGAGGGTCGCGGCACGTTCACGGGCCCCAAGGCCATCTCGGTGGCGAAGTCGGACGGCACCACCGAAGAGGTCACCTTCGACAACGCGATCATCGCGACCGGCTCCGCCGTGCGCCTGTTGCCCGGCGTCCAGCTGAGCGAGAACGTGGTCACCTATGAGGAGCAGATCCTCAGCCGCGAGCTGCCCGAGTCGATCGCGATCGTCGGCGCCGGCGCGATCGGCATGGAATTCGCCTACGTGCTGGTCAACTACGGGGTGAAGGTCACCATCATCGAGTTCCTCGATCGCGCACTGCCGAACGAGGACGCCGAGGTCTCCAAGGAGATCCAGCGCCAGTACAAGAAGCTCGGCGTCGACATCCTCACCTCCACCGCGGTCAAGACCGTGACCGACAACGGCTCCTCCGTGCACATCACCTACGAGACCCGTGACGGCAAGACGGGCGAGCTCGACGCGGGCAAGGTGCTCATGTCCGTCGGATTCGCGCCGAACATCGACGGCTTCGGCCTGGACAAGACCGGCGTCAAGCTCACCGAGCGCGGCGCGATCGACATCGACGATCACATGCGCACCAACGTCGAGGGCATCTACGCCATCGGCGATGTGACGGCGAAGCTGCAGCTGGCGCATGTCGCGGAGGCGCAGGGCGTCGTCGCGGCCGAGACCATCGCCGGGGCCGAGACGCAGACGCTGGGCGACTATCGCATGATGCCGCGTGCCACGTTCTGCCAGCCGCAGGTGGCCAGCTTCGGTCTCACCGAGGAGCAGGCCAGGGCCGAGGGACGCGAGATCAAGGTCGCGAAGTTCCCGTTCAGCGCGAACGGCAAGGCGAACGGACTGGGCGAGCCGATCGGCTTCGTCAAGCTCATCGCCGACGCCGAGCACCTCGAGCTCATCGGCGGTCACCTGATCGGCCCGGACGTCTCCGAGCTGCTGCCCGAACTGACCCTGGCGCAGAAGTGGGACCTGACGGCGCTCGAGGCAGCCCGCAACGTGCACACGCACCCGACTCTGTCGGAGGCGCTGCAGGAGGGCTTCCACGGCCTCGCCGGTCACATGATCAACCTCTGAGCGCTCGGATCCCGACGCGCGGTTCGAGAGCCCGGTCCGTTCGGACCGGGCTCTCGTCGTTCCCGCTCAGACCCCGCCCATGGTGACCAGTACCGCGGCGCGCTCCCGCAGCGGTGCGGATCCGAGCACGCGGATGACGCCCTCCCTGACCCGCTGCGCCGTCGGTGGCATCGGCGCTCCCATCGCCATGTAGAACGCGGAGCGCCGCTGGGCGCCGACCGCGCGTGCGGACGCCCGTCGCGCGTAGCCCTCGAGCCGCGCCGTCCCGCTGCGCAGACCCTCGATCAGCAGCGGCGCGAGCATCACGGCATCCGACCAGCCGAGATTCATGCCCTGTCCGCCGATCGGGCTGATCTCATGGGCGGCGTCGCCGAGCAGCGCCACCCTCCCCCGTGCCATGCGGACGGCGCGGTGCTGCTCGACCGCGAACACCGTCGGCGCGAGACCCTCGGGGATGCGGATGCCGATGCCCGTCCGGGACCGGATCGCCTCGGTGAAGCCGTCCGGCGTCACCGTGTCCCCGCCATCCGTGCGGCGGATGACCCACCGCCTCGTTCCCGAGGGAAGAGGGAACGACTCCACCAGGCCGGCCGGTTCGCAGTGGATGCGCGCCACCCGGTCCTCACCGTCGACGTCGGGGATGTCGATCATCGCGTACGGCGCCGGTCCGCCGCGCCTGATCCACCCGACTCCGGCCGCCCGACGCAGCGCGCTGCGCACCCCGTCCGCGACGATCAGGAAGGGCGCGGAGAGATCGCCGTCGGTCGTGTGGACGAGCACGCGGGAGCCCTCATCCCGGAAGCCGACGACGGAGCTGCCCGCACGGATCGTGCCGCCGAGCTCCTGCAGTCGGGCACGCAGCAGGGCGTCGGTGCGCTGCTGCGCCAGGGTCAGGACCGGACGTGCCGTGCCGAAGCGCACCGAGGCCAGCATCCGTCCACGGGCGTGCACCTCGCCGCGGTCGAGCGCGACGGCCTCTGCGCGCACCGCCGCGCCGATGCCGGCGGCGTCGAGAGCGGCGCCGCCGGGCGGATGGATGCCGATGGCGCGCGAGCGCGGGTCCGCGCCGGGGCGCTTCTCGACGATGAGCACGTCGGCGCCGCGACCGGCGAGCAGGCACCCGAGGAGCAGGCCGACCGGCCCGGCACCGGCGATGACCACGTCAGCCATCGTCATCCTGCCCCGCGGACTGCGGGTCCAGAGCGCGCAGCAGCAGCCGGAACGGCGCCCGCCGCTCGACGCGCCATCCGTCTCCGGCGACGGCTGCCAGCTCCCCGGCTGTGAACGAGCGACGGATGCTGGTGAGCCCGTCGGACCGGATGAACGAGCCGGCCAGGAGGGTGCGCTCCAGCGGAAGGGTCGCCGCCGCGAACAGCGCGTACGCCGTGCGACCGCGGGCGATGTCGCCGTGCAGGACCGCTCCGCCCGGCGCGGTGAGACGGAGCGAGTCGACCAGCATGCGCGAGAGCGTATCGGAGGTCAGGTGATGCAGCATGTGGTTGGAGAGCACGACGTCGAAGCTCTCGCCGGCGGACACCAGGTCGGAAGCCGATGCGCACACCCAGCGCAGGCCGGGAGGGCCGTCCTGCGCGGCCGCCCAGCGGACCGCGCGCTGATCGATGTCCAGTCCGGTCACCTCGGCGTCGCAGCCGTCACGTCTCAGCAGCCCGGCGATCAGCCGGGTGACGTCTCCCCCGCCCGCGCCGATGTCGAGCACGCGCAGGCGCCCTCGGCGAGCGAGCGGGCGGATGTCGCGCCGGTACACCCCGCGCCACCCCGACACCACCGCGTTGACGAGCGGGAACAGCGTGTAGGTGCGATCGAGCATGCCCTGATCGGCGTCGGGCTCGTCCATCAGCTCCCGCGCCCCGGCGGCGCGATGCGTCAGGTCCGGGATCATGCCCCGGGCGCGAGCACGGTGAGCATCGCGCTCTCGGCGGTCAGTCCGGGCCCGAAGGCCATCGCCGCCACCCGGTCGCCCGCCTGCGCCTGCGCGCTCTGCAGGATGTCGCGCAGCACGAAGAGCACCGTCGCGCTGGACATGTTGCCGTACCGACGCAGGATGTCCCTGGCGGGATGCAGCTGCTCGTCGGTGAGATGCAGGCGCTCCTGAACCCGGTCGAGGATGCTGCGCCCACCGGGATGGATCGCCCAGTGCGCCACCGGGTCGCCGATGCGGTCGTCCTCGAACGCCGCGGCGAGGTCCTGGTCATCGGACCAGAGCGGGCGCAGCGCGGTGCGGATGCTCTCCCCGATGATCTGCGGCACGGCCGTGGACAGCACCATCTCGAAGCCGCTGTCCCCGATCGTCCAGGCCATGTCCTTCTCCCCCTGAGGCGCGATCGCCGTGCGGAAGCGGTCCAGGCTGAACGCCGGGACGCTCGAGTCGAGGGAACGCGCGGTGACCAGGCCGGCCGCCGCGCCGTCGGAGAACAGCGACGAGGCGATGATCATGTCGGGATCCTCCGCCGAGCGCAGGTGCAGCGTGCACAGCTCCACGCTCACGACCAGGACCACCGCATCCGGGTCGGCGAGGCAGAACTGCCGTGCCGCGCGCAGCGCGGGCATCGCGGCGTAGCAGCCCATGAAGCCCAGGTGATAGCGCTCCACGGCATCCGACATTCCCAGTGCGCGCACGATCTCGAAGTCGGGTCCTGGGGCATGGAAGCCGGTGCAGGACACCGTGACCACATGCGTCACATCGGCGGCGGTGAGGTCCGGATCGGCGTCCAGCGCACGACGGGCAACGTCGACGAAGAGCCGGTCCGCCTCGCGGATGTAGATCTCGTTGCGCGCCTTGGTGCCCGGCGCGAGCAGCTCCCCGCTCTCGCGGTCGTAGAACATCGGCGTGGAGGTCTCGGCATCCAGGGAGAGCTCGCCGAGCACCGTGTGCCGCGTCTCGATCCCGGACCCGTTGAACGATGCGGTGACCAGCCGCTGGGCCAGCCTGCTCAGCGCCGGCTGGCCGGCGAAGACGTCGCGCACGGTGTCCTGGTCCAGCGGGATGTCGGGGACGATGGTCTGCAGGGAACGGAGCTGCACGGTGGGGCTCATGCGGTCATTCCACCATCCGCGGAACCCCGGTGGATAGGGCTTGCGTCGAACGCGGGACTCTGCGATATGGCGGCGGTCTCAGAGTCCGAGCGCGCGCGCCAGCTTGGAGCCGGAGGACGGCGGGCGTCCTCCGCTGGCCAGCACCGCCTGTTCGACGGCGGTGAAGAACCGCTCGCGGCCCGCCTCGTCCGCCGGAGCGGCCGGTCCCAGCTCCATCTCCCATTCGCGCCATTCCCTGCGGATGCCGCTGCCCAGATCGGTGGCGCGCACCCGGTCGTCGACGAACTCGGCGATCACGCCGTGCTCCCCGACCAACCGGTAGGCGGTACGGGAGTTCTCGATGCGCGCGATCGGCTGCAGCTCCTCGCCGGTCCACTGCGCGACCGTCTCGGCGACGGCATCCGGCATCCGGCCGTCCTCGTCCAGCGGCCAGCCGAGTTCGAGCCGGCCGTCGCCCTGGCGCGGCCCCTTGATGTGCCAGCCCGCGTCGGGTCCGCCGGTGCGACGGCGCAGGGCGACGCCGCTGCGCGCCAGGGCGCGATCCGCGGTGTCCAGGTAGCGGGCGTCGAGTTCGCGCGGCTCGCCCTCGCTCACCGAGATCACACCGGGAACGCGCCCCCAGTCCGGCAGGGCGGTGTCGGCGTCGGCGTCGTACTTGCGCTCGATCTCGAAGGTGCGCTGCGGCTCGTCCGTCGGCTGCGATGCCACCGGATCAGTCGTCCTCGCGGTTCTGATCGGCACTGGGCGAGATGTCGTCCTCGGACTGGAGGAATCGGAAGCCCACCTCGGTCGGGCCGTCGTGAGCGCCCGTGTTCGCCGCGTCGCCTTCGCGCTGATACGTGAGCTGGGTTTCGCTGTAGGGCAGGATCAGGGAGTCCTGGGTCTCGTCGTCGAGCGGAATGATCTGCCCGTCGAGCGGGCCGCCGTGAAGTCGTGCGATTGCCATGTGCTCACACTATCCCTCGTGTGCGGTCGCCGCGCAGGTCCGTGGTCATGTCGCCGCGATCGCGAGGACGGCGCCCAGGATCATCCACGGGCCGAAGGCGATGCGCGTGGAGCGATCCGCGCGCCGCAGGAGCATCAGCGTCAGGGCGAACAGCGCCCCGAGCAGGAAGGCCGCGGCGGATCCGATCACCAGGGTCGCCCAGCCGTGCCGGGACAGCACCAGTCCGATCACGGCGGCGAGCTTCACGTCGCCGCCGCCCATCCCCTGCCGGGAGGCCAGGTGCATCACGGCGTAGAAGGCGCCGAGGACGAGCCCTCCCAGCAGGGCGCGCAGCATCCGCTGCACGTCTGCCGTGACCAGCGCCTCGACGACCACCAGCACGATCAGAGCGCCCAGCGTCGGCAGCACGATGCGGTTCGGCAGTCGATGCGTGCGGGCGTCGATGACGACCAGCCACAGCCCCACCCCTGCCAGTGCCAGGTGCGCGATCAGCACGGCGACGGAGTGAGCGGACACCCTCGCAGGTTAGGCGAAAGCATCCGGCGCCCGCGGGAGCCTGTGGATAACCCCACGCCAGCCGGCTCAGACGTCGAGGATGTCGAGATCGACGGTGACCACGTCTCCCGCCGCGATCCCCTGCGCCTGACGCACCTGCTTCTTCAACGGCAGCACGAAGGCGGATCCGTTGAAGAAGATCGAGGTCGTCCACGCCGTGAGCCCGATCCGGGCCTGCACTCGCAGAGATCCGAAGCCGCGTCGCGGAGCGGGCAGTTCGCGGATCTCGAGGGAGAGCTCCTCGGGCAGCGTCGCGAAGAACCAGGATTCGGCTCTGGCATCCCAGAGCGTGACCTCGCTCTCGAACTCGATCCGCATGCTCTCAGCGTAGCCGCGTCCCGGGCGTTCGACGATGTCCGATGTACGAACTAGTCTGCTGAAAGCACTTGAACTGTTCGAACCTTTCTTCGAGGATGGATGCATGGGGATCGGAACGATCGCGGCGCTCTCCCCCGCCGATGAACGGGCGGGAGACATCCTTCGCCTGCGCAGGGAGATCGGGCGCATGCAGCGTCGTCGCAGCGACGACGCGACACTGCCGCTGCACCCCGTCCTCCAGGATCTGCTGCCCGAGCGCGGGCTGCTGACCGGCGCGGTGTACTCGGTCTCCCCCTCGCCGAGTCTGATCTTCGCATTGATGAGCGCCGTCTCCCAGCGAGGCAGCTGGTGCGCCGCCGTCGGCATGCCCACCCTCGGGCTGGAGGCCGCCGCGGGCTTCGGCATCGATCTGTCGCGGCTGATCCTGGTTCCCTCTCCCGCCGAGCGGTGGCTGGCGGTGGTCTCCGCACTGGCCGAGGTGGTGCCGCTGATCGCGGTCAATCCGGCCTCCGGGGCGCGCGATGCGGATGCCGCACGGCTGGCCGCCCGCCTGCGCGACCGGGGCTGCACGCTGCTGACCACCTCCCCCTGGCCGCAGGGCGAAGGGCTGATCAGCCTGCACGATCCGCACTGGGAGGGTCTCGGCGAGGGCTGGGGGCTGCTGGCGGAGCGCACGGTGACAGTGACCGCGCAGACCCGGTCCGCCCCGCGTCCGCAGAGCCTGCGGGTGCAGCTGCCGAGCGGACTCGGAGCCGTCGAGGCGGCTCCCGCGACCGAGGAGGATCGGGTCCCTGAGCTCGCGCCCACGCGCCCCGGAGGCTCGAGACGACGCGAAGCGGCGGCGGGAGTGGGGCGTGGGGACGAAGGGCCCGCGCACCCGCGCTGGGCGGTGGCGTGATGGGCGACCGCGTGACGGAGGCTGCGCAGACCGTGCGGATGCATGTGCTGTGGCTCCCCGACTGGCCGCTGCGCGCCGCACTGGGAACGGCCCCGCCGCATCCGGCCACCGCCCTCGTGCACGGCGGTGTCGTCACCGCCTGCACGGACTCCGCCCGGGCGCACGGCGTCCGGGTCGGGCAGCGCAGACGGCTCGCGCAGAGCAGGATGCCCTCGCTGCGGATGCTGCCGCACGACCCCGCGCAGGATGAACGCGCCTTCCTGCCGGTGCTGCGTCTGATCGAGGAGCACGCTCCCGGGGTGCATCTGCTGCGCCCCGGGCTCGCCGCCCTCCGCTCCCGCGGCATCTCGCGCTACCACGGCGGCGAGGAGGGCGCCGCCGTGGCCCTGCTCGGCATCCTCGCCGAGGCGGGCTACGGCGAGACCAGGATCGGCGTCGCCGACGGGATGTTCACGGCCGAGCTGGCCGCGCGCACCACCACGGCGGACGGCGGCCCCGCCTGGACGGTGATCCCGCCGGGCGAGGCCAGGAGGTTCCTCGCGCCGCTCCCCCTGCACGTGCTCGGCGAGGCGGAGCTGGAGGATCTGCTGCGCCGTCTGGGCATCGCCACGCTCGGCGAGTTCGCCGCGCTGGAGACCACGGCGGTGCGGGAGCGCTTCGGTGAGCACGGCGCACGCCTGCACGCCCTCGCACGCGGCGCCGACTCCCGGCCGCTGCAACCCCGGCCACCCGACCCGCAGCTGGCGAGGGAGGTCGCGTTCGAGACGCCGCTCGGGCAGTCCGACCAGATCGCCTTCGCCGTGCGGCAGTCGGCGGACGCCGTGATGCTCGCTCTCGCCGACGCCTCCGCGGTGTGCACCGAGGTGCGCATCGATCTCACCGACGACGACGGGGCGGTCTCCTCGCGCACCTGGCTGCACCCGACCTGCTTCGACGAGGGCGACCTCGTCGACAGGGTCCGCTGGCAGCTCGAGGCACTCGCGGCGGAGACCACCAGGTCCGCGCAGGCCGGGGAGGATGCCGACGCCGCGCACTCCTTCCGCGGGATCGTCGGTGTGCGCATCGCGCCCGTGGCGGTGGACGACGCCGCCCACCATCAGATCGGCCTGTTCGGATCGGGCACGGATGAGCGTCTGCACCATGCCGTCTCGCGGGTGCAGACGATGCTCGGGCACACCGCCGTCACGACCGCCGCCGTGTCGGGAGGGCGCCTGCTCGCCGATCGCCAGGTGCTGACGCCGTGGGGCGAGCGGCCGATCGTGGAGCGCGATCCCTCTCTGCCCTGGCCGGGGCGTCTGCCCGATCCGCTGCCCGCCGAGATCTTCATTCCTCTGCGCCCGGTGCGGGTGACGGATGCCGAGGGAGCCGATGTGACCATCGGCGAGCGCGGTGAGATGTCGCATCCTCCCGCCCGCATCGACGACAGCGAGGTGATCGGCTGGGCCGGCCCCTGGCCGGTGCACGAGCATCGCTGGGATGCCGCGCGCAGCCGATCGGGTCACCGCTTCCAGCTGCTGGATGCACGGCACCGCGCCTGGCTGGTGCTGCACTCCGCTGACGGCTGGTGGGCGGAAGGGCGGTACCGCTGATGGGCTTCAACAATCCGAAGCTGCCGTGGTCGGAGCTGGCGCGGACGCTGAACGCGCCGACCGCACCGGTGTCCGCCGAGCCCCCTGCGCAGCGCGAGGCGCCCACCCCGCTGAGCAGGCACAGACCGCCGGCATCCCGTCCTGTCACCCCCCGCCCCGAGAACGCGGTGCCGTACGCCGAGCTGCACGCGCACTCGTCGTACTCCTTCCTCGACGGCGCCTCCTCCCCCGACGACCTGCTCGCCGAGGCCGAGGGTCTGGGCCTGACCGCGCTGGCGATCACCGACCACGACGGGTTCTACGGTGCCGCGCGCTTCGCCGAGGCCGCCGAGCTCACCGGAGTGCAGACCGTCTTCGGCGCCGAGCTCTCCCTCGGGGACTCGGACGGTCTCCTCCTGGGAGATGGGTCTCTGAGCCCGACGCAGGGCCGCACGGGCACTCCCGACCCGGTGGGTGAGCATCTGCTCGTGCTGGCGAACGGCGTCGAGGGCTATCACCGCCTCGCGGGGGCCATCACCCGCGCCCAGCTGCGCGGCGGCGAGAAGGGACGGCCGCGCTACGACCTGGACGACCTCGTCGAGAGCGCCGGGGGGCACTGGACGATCCTGACCGGATGCCGCAAGGGCGGCGTGCGCCGAGGGATGGAGCAGGGCGATGCCGAGAGCCCGCTGCGCCGGCTGGTCGACCTGTTCGGCCGGGACAGGGTGGCCGTCGAGCTGATCGACCACGGCGATCCGCTCGACAGCCGTCGCAACGACGCTCTCGCCTCGCTGGCATCCGACCTGCACCTGCCGGTCGTGGCCACCGGCAACGTGCACTACGCGACGCCCGAGAAGGCGGGCCTCGCGGAGGCCATCGCCGCGGTCAGGGCCACCCGCAGCATGGATGAGCTCGACGGGTGGCTGCCCGCCCACGCCTCCGCGCATCTGCGCAGCGGCGCCGAGATGACCGCACGGTTCCGCCGCTACCCCGGCGCGATCTCGAACGGCCTGCGCATCGCCGCGGACTGCGCCTTCCCGCTGCGCAGGGCCAAGCCCGCACTGCCCCGGCAAGAGGTGCCGGAGGGAGAGACGCCCATGAGTCATCTGCGCTCACTGGTCTGGGCAGCGGTCCCGTCCAAGTACCCCCGCATCGACGATGCAGGCCGCAGCCGTATCGAGCGCGAGCTGAACGTCATCGCCGAGAAGGACTTCCCGGGATACTTCCTCATCGTCCACGGGATCGTCGAGGAGGCCAGGCGCCGCGGCATCCTCTGTCAGGGGCGCGGGTCGGCCGCGGCGAGCGCGGTCTGCTATCTGCTGGGCATCACCGCGGTCGATCCGATCCTGTATGGCCTGCCCTTCGAGCGGTTCCTCGCCACCACCCGCAACGAGGAGCCGGACATCGATGTGGACTTCGACTCCAGCCGCCGCGAGGAGATCATCCAGTGGGTCTACCGCACCTATGGGCGCGAGCGTGCGGCACAGGTGGCGAACGTCATCCAGTACCGGCCGAAGAACGCCGTGCGCGACATGGCACGGGCTCTGGGGCACTCCCCTGGTCAGCAGGACGCCTGGTCGAAGCAGGTCGACGGCTGGAGTGCGGGGATCGAGGCCCCGGAGGGCAACGACATCCCCGACGACGTGCTGGCCTATGCGGGCGAGCTGCTGAAGGCGCCCCGGCATCTCGGCATCCACTCCGGCGGGATGGTGCTCACCGCCCAGCCTGTGGGCGAGGTGGTGCCGGTGGAGCATGCCCGGATGCAGGATCGCACGGTCATCCAGTGGGACAAGGACGACGCCGCCTGGATGGGGCTGGTGAAGTTCGATCTGCTGGGGCTCGGGATGCTGTCCGCCCTGCGGCACTGCTTCGACCTGATCGCCGAGACCACCGGGGAGGTGTGGACGCTGGACAGCATCCCCAAGGAGGAGGGCGCGGTGTACGACATGCTCTGCCGAGCCGACTCCATCGGTGTGTTCCAGGTGGAGTCGCGGGCGCAGATGGGGCTGCTGCCGCGTCTGCGCCCACGGCGGTTCTACGAGCTGGCCATCCAGATCGCCCTGATCCGGCCCGGTCCCATCCAGGGCGGCGCGGTGCATCCGTTCGTCCGGCGCAAGCTGGGCCAGGACGAGGTGACCTATGCGCATCCTGTCCTGAAGCCGGTGCTGGAGCGCACCCTGGGCATTCCGGTGTTCCAGGAGCAGCTGATCCAGATGGCGACGGTGCTGGGCGACTGCACCGCCGACGAGGCGGACCTGCTGCGGCGGGCGATGGGCTCCAAGCGCGGACTGGAGCGGATCGACAAGATCCGGGACTCCCTGTACGCGGGGATGCGTGAGAAGGGCCTGAGCGCGGAGACGGCAGACCGCATCTACGCGCAGATCCAGGCCTTCTCGAACTTCGGCTTCGCCGAGTCGCACTCGCTGTCCTTCGCCCTGCTCGTCTACGCCAGCTCCTGGCTGAAGCTGCACTACCCGGCGGCCTTCCTGGCCGGGCTGCTGCGCTCCCAGCCGATGGGGTTCTACTCGGCGGCCTCGCTGACCGCCGATGCCCGTCATCACGGGGTGCGGGTGCTGCGGCCGGATCTGCATCTCTCCGGCTCGCTGGACGGTCTGGAGCCGATCGACCAGGACCGGACGGCCCCGGAAGCGGAGCCCACCGGCCTGGACTCGTGTCTTCTCGTGCCGCAGCCCCCGACGGGCGCGTTCGACCCTGCGGCACTGGACGAATCGGCCGCGCACCGCCGTGACGGCCGGTTCGCCGTGCGGCTGGGACTCAGCGGCATCCGCGGGATCGGGACGAAGCTGGCCGAGAGGATCGTCTCCTCCCGCACGGAGCACGGGCCGTTCCGCGACCTGCACGACCTGGTGCGGCGCACGGATGCCACCGCCGGCCAGCTGGAGTCGCTGGCCACCGCCGGGGCGTTCGAGTGCCTGGGACTGAGCCGACGCGAGGGGATCTGGCTGGCGGGCGCCGCCGCCGAGGACCGCGCGCGCTTCCTGCCCGGCACGGCCGTCGCCGTGCAGCCGCCGCTGTTCGCGGATCAGAGCGGGTACGAGCGGTTGGCTGCCGATCTCTGGGCCACCGGCGTCTCCACGGACGATCACCCCATGGCGCACCTGCGCGCAGCGCTCACCGAGCGCGGTGTGCTGGCCTCCGATCGGCTGCGCACCCATGAGTCGGGGCGGCGCATCGAGGTCGCCGGCGTGGTCACGCACCGGCAGCGGCCGGCCACGGCCAGCGGGGTGACGTTCCTCAACCTCGAGGACGAGCACGGGCTGGTGAACGTGATCTGCACGACGGGCGTGTGGGCCCGCTATCGCCGGGTCGCCCGCGACTCTCCCGCACTCATCGTCCGAGGCATCCTGGAGCGCTCGCCCGAGGGCGTCGCAAACGTGCTGGCGGACGCCTTCGAGGATCTGCGCACCGGTCTCGCGCACCGATCCAGGGATTTCCGGTGAGGTCCGATCACCAGAACCTGTCCGCCGGCTGGGCGGGGGGCTTGTCGGCACCGCCCCAGCGATCCGCCTCCGCCTTCGCCGCCTCCGCGGCGGCATCCGCATCGCGCAGCGCGGCCTCCGCGTCAGCCGCAGCCGGACGCAGGGACTCCGCCGGTCGATTCTTCTCCATGACCACACTCTAGGCACGGATGACGGACTGCGGGCGGCGTGATCCGGATCGTCACTCTCCTGTGCGCTGCGCCCAGGGCTCGTCTCCCGGCGTGATCTCCTGAGCCATGTCCCTGAGGAAGCGGATCACGACATCCCGCTCGGCGGGGGTGAGTCGGGCGGCCGCGTAGAAGCGCTTGGACTGCTGCCTTCCCACGGTCTCCATCGCCGCCTGGTGCGTCTCCGGTGTGATGGAGATGGCGAGCGCCCTCCGGTCGGTCGGATGCGGAGAGCGCACGATGTGCCCGCCGCGCTCCAGACGATCAAGGAGCTTGGTCGTCGACGCAGACGATATCCGCAGGTGATGCGAGATGCCCCCCGGCGTGGCGATCAGGTCCTGGTGCGCGCACACGATCAGATAGTGCAGCGCGCGCATGTCGGTCTCATTGAGCTGCATGTAGCGGCGGGACGCCTCGGAGAGCATCTCCTCCGCGGTGCGCAGCTCCCCCAGTGCAGCCATCAGCTCGCTGATCTGGCGGACATCGGAGCCGGCCATCCCCGTGCGGTCGATGAGGATCTGCTGCGGGTCGCCGGAGTCGACGTCGTAGACCGCCCCCTGTGCGAGACCGTCGGGGGTCGACGTCGCGCGCCGTCGCACATCGACCGGACGGTCCGGTTCCGGTCGCGCATCCGCACTCATGGCGTCATCCTACCGAACTCACCCCATGTTGCTTTCTCGCCTGGCTAGCAATACGCTTTTCAGGAGTTTCTTCTGGAAAGGGCCGCATGTCGCTTCGCACTGAGAACCACCGCCGATCCTGGCCGCGCACCCTCCTGTCCGCTGTGCTGATCCTGCTGTGGCTGGCACTGGCCGGGCTGGGCGGCCCCCTGTTCGGCAAGATCGACGAGGTCTCCTCGAACGACCGCACGGCCTACCTGCCGGATTCGGCACAGGCGACCGAGGTGCAGAACGCGCTCGACGACTTCCTCGGCTCGGACTCTCTGCCCGCGGTCGTCGTCTTCGAATCCGAGACGACCATCGACGACGCGCTGAGGGACCAGCTCAGCGCCGCCCTCGACGACGCCGTCACCGCGGAGGGAGTGAAGGACGACCCCTCGCCCGTGATCGTCTCCGAGGACGGACTCGCCGCGCAGGCCTTCGTCCCCATCGACGCGGATGCCGACGTCGGCGACGTCTCCTCCGCGCTCTCCTCCGATCTGCGCGACGCCGTGCCGGACGGCATCACCGTGCACATCACCGGTCCGGCCGGGTTCACCGCCGACCTCGTGGCCGGTTTCGCGGGCATCGACGGCATTCTGCTGCTGGTCGCCCTGCTGGCTGTGCTCGTGATCCTGGTGATCGTGTACCGGTCGCTCCTGCTGCCGGTCGTCGTGCTCAGCACCAGCCTGTTCGCCCTGTGCGTGGCACTGCTGGTGGTGTGGTGGGCGGCCAAGCTCGACATCCTGCTGCTCAGCGGGCAGACGCAGGGCATCCTGTTCATCCTCGTGATCGGCGCCGCGACCGACTACTCGCTGCTCCTCGTCGCTCGCTACCGGGAGGAACTGCGCTCCACCGATGACAAGTGGTCTGCCGTCCGCGCCGCGTGGAAGGGCTCCTTCGAGCCGATCCTCGCCTCGGGGGGAACGGTGATCGCGGGACTGCTGTGCCTGCTGCTGAGTGACCTGAAGTCGAACAGCACTCTCGGCCCCGTCGCGGCCATCGGCATCGTGTTCGCGATGCTCTCCGCTCTGACCCTGCTCCCCGCCCTGCTGGCGCTCTTCGGCCGGGCCGTGTTCTGGCCGCGCCGTCCGGCGTTCGAGCCCCAGCGCGCCGCCGACGAGAACCCGCTGGACGCACGAGGGGTCTGGCCGCGGCTGACCCGCCTGGTGCGCCGTCGCCCTCGACTGATCTGGATCTCCACCACTGTCGTGCTCGCGATCGCCGCGGCCGGCGTGGTGCAGCTGCAGGCCGGCGGCATCCCCCAGTCCGACCTGGTGCTCGGCCAGTCCGAGGCACGGGACGGCCAGGCTGTGCTCGGCGAGCACTTCCCCGGCGGGTCGGGGAGTCCGGTGTACGTGCTGGTCGACGAATCGCGGATGCAGGACGCCGCCGACGTGCTCCTCGGCGATGACGGCATCGACGGCGTCTCGGTGACCTCGTCCGACTCGGCCTCGGGCAGCGCGCCCGTCACCGAAGACGGCGTCCAGGCCTTCGGCCCTCCCGGAACCCCGGCCCCTGAGCCGACGGTCGTCGACGGGCGCGTGCTGCTGCAGGGCACGCTCACCGCGGCCGCCGACTCCACGGACGCGGAGGACACGGTGAACGCCCTGCGCGGCGAGTTCGAGGACATGGATGCCCTGGTCGGTGGGGTCACGGCCACGTCGATCGCCACCAACACGGCGTCGATCCACGACCGCAACCTGATCATCCCGGTGATCCTCGTGGTGATCTTCGTGATCCTCATGCTGCTGCTGCGCGCCGTGCTGGCGCCGGTGCTGCTCATCCTCACCACCGTGCTCTCGTTCGGCTCCGCACTGGGAGTCGCGGCGCTGGTGTTCAACGGGGTGTTCCAATTCCCCGGAGCCGACCCCGCCGTGCCGCTGTTCGGGTTCGTCTTCCTCGTCGCCCTGGGGATCGACTACAACATCTTCCTGATGACGCGCGTGCGCGAGGAGTCCCAGCGCCACGGCACACACGAGGGCATCCTGCGCGGGCTCGCCGTGACGGGTGGTGTGATCACCTCGGCCGGCCTCGTGCTGGCCGCGACCTTCGCCGCACTGTCGGTGATCCCGATCCTGTTCCTCGTGCAGATCGCCTTCATCGTCGCCTTCGGCGTGCTGCTGGACACCTTCGTGGTGCGCTCGCTGCTCGTGCCGGCGCTGAGCCACGACATCGGGCGGGCGATCTGGTGGCCGTCGCGCCTCAGTCGTCGAGAGGTCGACGAGGCGGCTGCGGCCGGGACCGCGCGTGCCGAGGAGGAGCGGACGGAGTGAGGATCTGGTCGCTGCATCCGGCGCATCTGGATCGCGCGGCTCTGATCGCCTGCTGGCGGGAGACGCTGCTGGCTCAGGCGGTGCTTGCCGGACGCACGCGGGGCTACCTCCGGCATCCGCAGCTGGAGCGGTTCCGCGAGCAGGCGGACCCGCTCACCGCGGTCGGCGCCTACCTCGTGGGCATCGCGGCCGAGGCCGACGCCCGCGGCTACCGCTTCGACCGATCGCGCATCCTGTCCCCCGCCACCCCGGATGCGGGCATCGCCGTCACGGACGGTCAGCTGACGCTGGAGTGGGCGCACCTGGGCGCCAAGCTGCAGGCGCGCAGTCCCGCCGATGCGGAGCGCTGGCGCGCGGCGGAACCCTCGCCGCACCCGCTCTTCCACGTCGTGCCCGGCGGCGTGGCCTCCTGGGAGCGCGCGCTTCCGGACCGCTGAGACGAGTCCGTCAGCGGGCAGTCCACTGAGCGGCCAGGCGCGCGGCGAGCCATGCGGGGCGCTGGAACGGGATGCCGTGTCCGCAGCCGTCGACGATCTCCAGGTCGCTGCCTGGCAGTTTCCGCTGAAGGGCGCGGGCGGAATCGGCGATGACCCGGCGCTCGTCCCGACCGATCAGCATCAGGGCGGACCCGGTGTACGAGTCCCACCCCGCGGGGATGGTGAAGCGGATGTTGTCACCGACCATCCTGGTGAGCGTGGAGACGGCCAGTTCGGTCGACGTGCGGACATAGTCGTCGAGGAGGCTGTCGGGGATGAACAGCTGCTTCGCCTGAGCGCGCGCGAACGCCGGCCGTCTCGCCAGGGGTGCGGCCGCCGCGAGGAGCCCGAGGGTGAGCGCGGGAAAGCGGGCCGGTTTCGCCTGAGCGCTGATCACGGTGACGTGCGACACGGCCCCGGCGCTCTCGGCGGCGAGGCGCACGGCGAGCTGCGCGCCGAAGGAGAACCCGACGACCGCATACGGCGCGCCGACCTCCGCGTCCAGATACCGCCGCAGCTCTTGGATCGTGCGGTCCTGCGACACGTACTCGTCCTGCGCGCTGCGGTCATGACCGGGCAGGTCCGGAATGATCAGTTCCAGGTCGGCGGGAAGGGCCTGTCGCAGCGGTTCCCACATCCACCCCGCGACGCCCCCGCCGTGCAGCAGCACCACGCGCGGCCCGTCAGGGGGTCCGGTTCGTTCGATGTGCACGTGATTCTCCTCGTCCCCGACCGTAACAGGGCTGCGGCCGAGCGGCGCCTAGTTCAGCCCGCAGCGGGTGTCAAGGGCGTTGGTGCGCCCCGCGGCTGCGGGATAGCTTCGCAGGTGCCGCGGAGCGCGGCGTCCGATGACTCGAGGAGGCACTCCATGCCCGACCAGCCGGAACTCAAGGACGAAGAGCTCTACGAGAAGCTCCGTGATGACGGCGCCTCGAAGGAGAAGGCCGCGCGCATCTCGAACGCCGCCGCCCGCGACGGACGCTCGGCGGTCGGGCACCGCGGAGGCGAGGCCGAGGACTACGAGGACCGCACCGTCGACGAGCTTCGTGACCGCGCGAAGGAACTGGGCATCGAGGGCTATTCCGGCAAGAAGAAGGACGAGCTGATCAAGATGCTGCGCGAGCACTGATCCGCGACCTCGGGCTCTCGGTGCATTCCCCGGAAAGGAACGACACACCATGACCACCGCCACCTCCCGCCTCGAGCGGTTCCTCACGGACATGGAGTACCCGGCGACGAAGGACGACCTCCTCCGCGAGGCGCTCCGTGACGGACTCACCCCGGCGGAGATCGCCGCACTGGGCGGCCTGCCGGACGGCGGCTACGACGCACGACGGCGTGTGCGAGACGCGCTGGCGACTCTGCACCGGAAGCTCGTCACGGCCTGATCCGCCCCCGCGCCAGCCACCCTCGGCACCCACCCAGCGCGCACAGCGCCTTCGGGCAGCGCTGAGTCAGCGCCGCTTGTTCTGTGCGCGTTCCGCGGCGAGTTCCTCGCGCAGGTCGGCGTTCTCATCCTCGAGGTCCAGCATCCGCCCGATCCCGGCGAGATTCATGCCCTCCTCGCGCAGCCGGCCGGCGCGCCGCAGGCGCTCGATATCGCCCTTGCTGTATCGGCGCGTGCCGCCGTCGCTGCGCGACGGCGTGAGCAGCCCACGACGCTCGAAGAGGCGCAGGGTCGCCTCGGGCATGTCCACGAGCTGCGCGGCGACGGCGATGCCGTAGAGCGGGGTCCGGATGTCGGGTTCGGTCACAGCTGAGATCCCTCCTTCGGGACGGGTTGCGAACATCCTAAATTTCATCTATAACAAATCTACACCGTCAGATGCAGATAATCTGCATACCGAGATCGCCCTCTACGGGCCGAAGGAAAGGAGTACATCATGGGAATGACATTCGATCCGATCAGCCAGCTCGATCGTTTCGCCGCGAGCGTGCTGGATTCCGTTCGGTCACCCCGCCTGATGCCGGTGGACCTCTTCCGTGACGGCGAGCGGTACGTGCTGCACGCCGATCTTCCGGGCGTGGATCCGGGCTCGATCGACGTCGACGTCGACGGCGCGCAGCTCTCCATCCGCGCGCAGCGCACGGCGGACACGGCCGAAGGATCGCGCTGGCTCACGCGCGAGCGCAGTTCGGGATCCTTCCTGCGCCAGTTCATGCTCGGCGACGGCGTGGACGCGGACCGCATCAGCGCCTCCTACTCGAATGGCGTGCTCTCGGTCATCATCCCGGTGAGCGACCGCGCCAAGCCGCGCAAGATCGCCGTGGAGTCGCTCGACGACCGCAGCGAGATCGCGGCGGCATGATCCGGAGCGGGCGGGGCCGTTCACGGCTCCGCCCCCTCCCCCCCTCCCTCATGACGAAGGAAAGGAACGAACAGATGGCACAGGCGACTTCCGACCTCGAGCACTTCCTCGCCGCGATGGAGTACCCCGCCACACGCGACGACCTGGTCCGCGAGGCCGTGCGCGACGGACTCGCGTTCGAGGACGTCAGGGCCCTGCGTGCCCTTCCCGACGGCACGTACGACGCGCGCTGCCGTGTGCGGGATGCGCTCGGAGCAGTCGCCCACGAGGAGCGACTGCTCGTCGCATGACCGGATGACCGGCCCGGGCCGGGGGCATCCCGGCCGTAGCATGGCGATATGGAGACCGGCATCCGCACCCTCGGAATCATCGGTGCGGGACGACTCGGCACGACCCTCGCCTCGCTCGCCGTCGCGGCCGGGTACCGCGTGCGGGTCGCGCGCTCCGGCGACCCCCAGCCCATCGCCAGGGCCATGACGGCGCTCGGCGCATCGGTCGGGACCATCGCGTCGGTCATCGATGACGCGGATGCGGTGGTCCTGGCCCTCCCCCTCGGCAGCTACCGGACACTGCCTGCGGACCGGCTGCGCGGGATGCTGGTGATCGACGCCATGAACTACTGGTGGGGAGCCGACGGGGTCCGACCAGATCTGACCGACCCGCGAACCTCGACCAGTGAGCTCGTCCAGGAGTTCCTGCCGGGCGCCAGAGTCGTGAAGGCACTGGGGCACATGGGCTACCAGGATCTCGAGGACGAGGCTCGGCCCGCCGGAGCCGCGGGGCGCAAGGCGATCGCCATCGCCGGCGATGACGCCGAGGACCTGGCGCAGGTGGCGCGGCTGGTCGACGATCTCGGATTCGATCCGGTCGTCGCCGGTGACCTCGCGTCCGGGATCATGCTGGAGCCGGGTGGCGAGGCCTTCGGCGCCGACGTGGATGCGGGTGAGCTGCGCGCGATGCTGGAGCGCTTCCCCACGTCGCAGCGCGGACTCGTCGTGGCACGCGCGCGCTCGGAGTCCGGCAGTCCGTGAGAGCCGAGGTGGCACGGCGGGAGGGGCGCGCTGCGCACGCCCCTCCCGCAGCGGTCAGGCCGCGGGGTCGTCAGGCCGCGGTGCGACGGGGCAGCACCCAGTCCGGGCGGACGAAGTGGCACGTGTACCCGTTCGGATACGTGATCAGGTAGTCCTGATGCTCGGGCTCCGCCTCCCAGAACGGCCCGGGCCGCTCGATCGTGGTCACCGCGCGGCCCGGCCACAGGCCGGACGCATCCACATCCGCGATGGTCTCCCGTGCGACGGTCTCCTGCTCGGGCGTGAGCGGGAAGATCGCCGAGCGGTAGCTCGTGCCGACGTCGTTGCCCTGACGGTTCTTCGTCGTCGGGTCGTGCACCTGGAAGAAGAACGCCAGGATGTCGCGATAGGTGGTCTCGGTCGGGTCGAACACGATCTCCACGGCCTCCGCGTGTCCGGGGTGGTTCCGATAGGTCGCGTGGTCGTTGTCTCCGCCGGTGTAGCCGACCCGCGTGTCGAGCACGCCCGGCTGGCGTCGGATCAGATCCTCCAGACCCCAGAAACAGCCGCCGGCCAGGACGGCGGTCTCCGTCCCAGGATCGCGCGTGATCTCTCCGCTGTCATGGATTCCGCTGGTCATGATGCCTTCTCCTCATCGGTGATCTCGAACTGCGACCGGAACTGCCCGTACCCCTCGGCCTCGAGCTGCGCAGCCGGCACGAAGCGCAACGATGCGGAGTTCATGCAGTAGCGCTGTCCTCCCGCCTCCACGGGCCCGTCGTCGAAGAGGTGCCCGAGGTGGCTCTCGGCTCCGACCGAGAGGACCTCGGTGCGGATCATCCCGTGGGAGTAGTCGGTCTTCGAGCGGACGGCGTCCGCCTCGATCGGCTTGGTGAAGCTCGGCCAGCCCGTGCCGCTCTCGAACTTGTCGTTCGACGAGAACAGCGGCTCGCCGGAGACGACATCCACGTAGATGCCGTCCTCATGGTTGTCCCAGTACTCGTTGCGGAACGCCGGCTCCGTGCCGCCGTTCTGGGTGACGTCGAACTGGTGGGCGGTGAGACGGCTCAGCGCCTCGGGGGTCTTGCGGTACTCGTGCGACATGATGTCTCTCCTTCGTCGGCGTCGCTGGCTGCGGCGTCATCGGGGATAACGCGGCAGTGCCCCGGATTGGTCCCGGAAGCTTGTGGATCTGCTGTGATTCGGTGATGCGTCATCACCCCTGCTCGGTCCGCAGCGCATCAAGGATCCAGCCCAGGCGTACTCCGGAAGCGCATCGGTCGCCTCACCGCAGCCGCACCACGCGGATCAGTACGTAGCCGAGGATCGAGCCAGTGCCACTCCGACACGGTCGTCCACCCGTGTCTGTGGATCGGCCGGACAGGCAGACGAAAGACCCCCGCAGCCGACCATGCGGTCAGCTGCGGGGGTCGGCATCCGGTCAACCGCCCGAAGGATTCTCCAGCGGCTTGCCGTCTTCGTCGGTGGTCTCCTCTTCCAGCACGTCGTCCGGCTTCTCCGGGGCACCGCCCGAGGCGATGTCCGCTTCCTCGTCCGGTCCGGGAGTTCCCTGTGTGTTCGACGGATCGCTCATCGTGTCTCCTCTTGTGTTGGGTCTCTCGAACCTAGGGCCTGCACAGGCACGGCGAGGAGGGGCTTGACCGCGTCAAGACGCGTGAGGATACTGCTCCGATCCGCAGCGAGAGAGGCCCGGCATCACTGTCGGAAGCGTGCGACGTACCGGGTGAGCGCCTCTGCGGCCGCCTCATGATCCACGGCATCCGCCTCGCCGGACGTCGTGATCGTTCCCACGATCTCACCGCCCGCCTTCAGGGGGATCGCGCCGCCATACGCCTTGACCACGCCGTGGTCCACATCGTCGCGCTCGTCGAACGGAGTCCCCGCGTCGAGGTGGCGCAGCTTGACGAGCATCGAGGACTCGCCGAACATGAGCGCGGCGGCGGCCTTGCCCGCCAGCCACGGATCGTTCCCCGGCCCCGTGGATCCGAGCTTCGCGCGGAACACGAGGTCACCCGCCAGCACTATGTCGACCGCGAGATTCAGATCGCGTTCGGTGATGACCTCCACGGCGATCTGGCCGAGGCGGACGGCATCGTCGTTGCCGAAGGCCGCGAGATCGATGTCGTTGAGGTACTCGAGTTCGGCGACCGTGTAGGTCGGAACGGTTCTGGGCATGGTCACTCCTCGATTGAAACAGGTTCGACGACGGTCGTCGCCGCTGTGAGCCGAAGATCACGACGGACGGCCGCCGTGGCGTACAGCAGCACGGCGACGGCCAGCACCGTCGTCGCCGCTCCGGTCCACAGCGGCGCCGTGAAGCCGAAGCCTGCGGTGATCGCCAGGCCGCCCAGCCACGGGCCGATGGCGTTCCCGACGTTTCCCGCGGCGATGGTCGCACCCGAAGCGAGCGTACCCGCGTCGCCGGCGTAGTGGATGACGCGCACCATGTAGACCGAGAGCGGCCCGAAACCGAACGCGCCCACCAGCAGCATCGACGCCACCGTGATCACGGGGTTCGCGGCGGTCAGGGCGAAGACGATCAGCGCGATCACCAAGCCGACCAGCGACCATCCGAGCGTGCCGTCGATCGATCTGCCGGCCAGGCGCCCACCGGCGTAGTTGCCGAAGACGAGACCGACGCCGAACACCACGAGCAGCCACGGCACGGCGGAGGCGGCGAAGCCCGACACCTCGGTCAGCGTGAAGGCGATGTAGGTGAGCGCACCGAACATCCCGCCGAAGCCGAGCACCGTGATCACGAGCGACAGCCACACCTGCGTGGAGCGGAACGCTCGCAGCTCATCGCGCAGCACCCCCGGCGCGTCCACCTCGTGGTCCGAGGGCACGAGCGCCCAGACACCCGCCAGGGCGACGATCCCGACCACCGTGATCACCCAGAACGCACTGCGCCAGCCGAGCTGCTGGCCGAGAACGGTGCCGAGCGGCACTCCCAGCACGTTGGCGACCGTGAGGCCGGAGAACAGCAGCGCGACCGCTCTCCCCTTCCGCTCGGCCGGCACCAACCCGGCCGCGACCACCGCCGCCACGCCGAAGAACGCGCCGTGACTGGCAGCCGCGATGATCCGACCGGCCAGCAGCACACCGTAGTCAGGAGCCGCAGCCGAGAGCAGGTTGCCCACGACGAAGACGATCATCAGGGACACCAGCACCTTCTTCCGCGTGAAGCGCATGGTCATGGCGGTGATGCCCAGAGCTCCGACGGCCACGCTGAGCGCATAGCCGGAGATCAGCCAGCCCGCGGTCGGGGCGTCCACGGCGAAGTCGCCGGCGATGTCCGGCAGCAGGCCGGCGATGATGAATTCGGTGAGTCCGATCCCGAAGGCGGCGACCGCGAGTGGGATGAGCGCCAGAGGCATGTTTCGTGTCCTTCGTCGTATGAGGTGCGTGGAGTCGCGCCGTCTGCGGGGTGCAGCGTCCGGAGGACGCTCGAGATTCCCTTCATAAACCTCATACTTTCGATCTGAGCCATCGGTATCATTGAGGTCTTGCGAACAACGACGGCGAGAGGACGAGCGAATGGCCACCCTCCGCGCTCTGGAGTGCCTCGTCGCGGTTGCCGACACCGGGTCGATCACCCAGGCCGCACGATTGCTGCATGCATCCCAGCCCGCCGTCTCCCATCAGCTCTCCTCACTCGAGCGCGAGGCGCGTACCGCGTTGATCAGCCGGGAGGCGCGAGGAGTGACGCTGACACCCGCGGGGCGAGCCGCCGTCGTCGAGGCGCGCAGGGCCGTCGAGGCGGCCGCCGCGTCAGTGCGGTCGGCTCGCGCCGTGGGCGATGCGAGCGGTGGGGCACTGCGGCTGGCGTGCGTCCAGAGCCTCAGCGTGGCGCTGCTCGCACCGATCATCCGGGATTGGCGCCGCGAGCATCCGGAGGTGACCGTGAGTCTGCGCGAATCCACCTCGATGAGCGAACTCCTCGGAGCCGTCGAGGCGAACGAGGTCGACATCTCGTTGATCCCCGGCGCCCCTCCCGCCCGCCTGACCGGGTCGGTCGTGGCCGTGGAGGAGATCGTGTTGAGCGCAGCGACGGATCACCCGCTGGCCGGCGCACCGGCAGTGCGCCTCGACCAGCTCGAGGGTGTCCCTCTCGTGCACTACGCGCCCGAGAACGGACTGAGCGCCTGGCTCGATCGCGCGCTTGCGGATGCCGGCGTTCGGCCGGAGGTCTCGATGAGAACGGCCGTGACGTCGGCGGCACCGCAGCTGGCGGCCGCCGGGCTGGGAATCGCCGTGAGCCCGGTGAGCGCTCTCAGCGCAGGATTCCCCGGCGCCGTGCGACCGTTCGCACCGGCATGGCGGCGACAGGTGTTCGCCGTGACAGCGGCCGATCCTGATCCTTTGGCGGCCAGATTCATCGCGAGTCTGCAGCAGCGCGGGCTGCGCGTCGCGGATGATGTGCGCGCCCAATTGGAGCCGAACGAGGAACCGACTCGCTGATCGGCTCGACGCCGACCGGGACGTCCCGCGCCGTCGCCCCGCCATCGTCGTCCCGCTGGACGATACCGACCGCAACCGCACGTCGACCGATTCATCGACGGCGGGATCACGGCCAGCGCGGAGACCGCGGCCGATCGCGCGAAGCTCACCGACATGGTTACCGATTTCGGTGAGCTCGCCGACTTCGACCCGGTGTTCTACTGCGGCGGCGAGACGATCAAGGCGGGCACCGCCGATGTCATGCCCGTCGCCGCGAACGTGCCTGTCGTCGTCGGCGGCGTCACGGTGCTGCCCGGCGACGTCGTGCATGCCGACGCGGCCGGTGCCGTGATCGTCCCCGCCGGCCTCGCCGATGAGGCGTTCCGGCTGGCGGCCGACGTCGAACGCGAAGACGCGTCGTTCACCACGAGCATCCGAGGTGAGGATCCGGCGATGATCCGATCGTCGGTACGCGGTCGGGAGGTGTGAGCGGCCGGGCTCACGCGGAGTGAGCGGCCGGGCTCACGCGGAGAGAGTGGCCGCTGCGGCGCGCAGGAACCGCATCACCTTCTCCGCGGGCACCTCGCACGGTCTCAGGATCGTCTCGTCGTCCGTGATCCACACGTTCGCTCCGAACCGCTCCGCGGTGCCGAGCTGCTCCGCGTCGACGGAGACGACTTTGCCTCCTGCTCGCGTGGTCCGGGTGACCGCCCAGCTGCTCCCGTCGATCTCGGTGCGCGTCCAGCCCTCGGGAATCACCCGGAGGAGCGCGTTCAGCTCGCTCGACGCCTCAGTCATCGTGTCGCATCACCCCTCCGAGGTCGACCCGTCCGTCTGAGCAGCGACGTCGGCGTGGACTTCCTTCATGTCGAGATTCTTCACGCCCTCGACGACCTGCGCGAGAGCAGGCGCAGGAAGAGCCCCGGCCTGGTTGAACACGAGAACTCCTTCTCGGAACGCCATCAGGGTCGGGATCGCCGTGATGCCGGCAGCTGCCGCCACGCGACGGGCCGCCTCCGTGTCGAGCTTGCCGTGCACGATCTCAGGGTTGGCCTCCGCAGACGTCTCGAAGATCGGCGCGAACTGACGGCACGGGCCGCACCATTCCGCCCAGAAGTCCACCAGGACGATGTCGTTGTCAGTGATGGTGGTCTCGAAGTTCTCGTCGGTGAGTTCGACAGTGGGCATGTTCTTCCTCTTCTCCTGGATGGTGGGCTGGTCGGGTGTGTTCTTGGCGGTTGTCCTACCTCGGCACCGTGTGGCCGAGATCCCAGATCGCGCCGGTCGCCTCGGCATCCGAACCGAGGAGGTGGTCGAGGAGGTGGGTTGCGGACTCCTCCGCACTGATCAGCTCCCCCGCCTCATAGCGGCCGGCGAACCGATCGCGCAGGGCGCCGATGCGCTCCGGGCTCTGGGTGCGGATCCATTTCTGCATGTCGGTGTCGACGCCGCCCGGCCGGTAGGCGTTGACCGTGACACCGGTGCCATCGAGTTCTGCGGCGAGGTTGCGGGAGTGGGCTTCGAGGGCGGCCTTCGTCGAGATGTAGACGTTCCCGCCGATCATGGATGTCGTGTTCCCGGCGACGCTGGATGTCCCCAGAGGAGGGTTCGGTCAGCAGTGCGCTCACGACGAGGTGCGTCGGCCTGTGAACGCCCCGGCGAGAGCGCGCAGGTCCAACTGCCCCGACACGACCCGCCCGGTCAGAGCGCCGATCCCCATCAGCGCCGCGACCAGGACGAACCCCCAGAATCCGAAGGTCAACGCTGCGAACGCCAGCACCGCGCCGATCAGCGCACCGCTCAGCGTGGTGCTCATGAGACGCGGGACTCGGTGTCGTCGTCTGCATCGTCGCTGGGCAGATGCACGTCGTTGACGTCGACGTTCACCTCGACGACCTGCAGACCGACGAGACGAGTGATCGCGTCGGTCACCGCCGTGCGGACGTTCTCCGCGACGGTCTGAATCGGCGTCGGATACTCCACGACGATGGTGATGTCAGCCGCGGCCTGGGTCTCCCCCACCTCGACTCTGACCCCCTGTGTCAGATCTGTGGCGTTCACAGCGTCACGGATCGCCCCCAGTGCCCTTGCGCCGCCCCCACCGAGCGCGTAGACGCCGGGTACCTCACGCGCAGCGATGCCCGCGACCTTCGCCACCACGCCCTCGGCGATCGTCGTACGACCCGTCGGCTGATCTTCGGCCCCCGCCGGAACACGGGCGGCCGAGGTCACGTGGTCCACCCGGGACGTGGCGCCCGGCACCTTGGCCGCGCGCGTCTCCGGCACAGTCGCCTCAGATGCAACCGCCGTGTTCGTCTGATCCGTAGCCACCTGAACTACCTCCACAATCGACTGGCGCGGCCACAGCCACACCATCCAGCGAGCGATGTGCGACGCTCTATGGACTGAGACGGAGCGCGTGGGGCGAATGTCACAAAAAAACTTTCCCGGCGACTCGGATGAATCGCACCTCCCTCGCCGCCGCGTAGAGTCTCGGCAGGAGGAACCATGCCCCGCCTGCTCGTCGTGCACCACTCCCCCTCACCACGGGTGAGGGACATCGCGGACGCCGTCCTGCGCGGCACCCGGCATCCCGGCATCTCCGGCGTCGATGTCGTCGAGCGGGCGGCACTCGAGGCCACGGCGGATGACGTGCGGGCCGCCGACGGCATCCTCCTCGGCACGACGGCCAACTTCGGATACATCTCCGGTGCGCTCAAGCACTTCTTCGACACGACCTACTACCAGGTGCGGGAGGACACCGCGAAGCGCCCGTTCTCGTACTGGATCCACGGAGGCTACGACACGACCGGAGCCGAGCGGGCGTTGACCGCGATCACCACCGGATATGGCTGGACGCTCGCCGCCGAGCCGGTCGTGTTCACGGGAGAGGTGACGCCGGAGCACCTCGATCGCGCGGCCGAACTCGGCGCTACCGTCGCCGCGACGGTGATGCGCTGACGGGACGGGTGCTTCGCGCGGCCGACCGCGAATGTACGAGATGCCCCACCCGCATGCTCGCTGCGACTATGTTCCGTCGCAGCGCACCGTCAGGACCCCCGGCGCCGAGTCGCCATCCGGCAGACGCGCGGAGCCGTGTCCGTAGAAGGTCCCGTCCACGGTGAACGATTCGCCGTCCAGAGAGAGGGCGAAGCCGGCATCGTCGACCAGTGCGTCAAGCCGGTAGAAGTCATCCGGTGAAGTGAACGGCCTGTCGGTTCCCAGTTCGATGTCTGCGCCACCGACGTGACTGCCTTCGTAGGCGGTGAGGTCGACGTCGAGGAATGCGATCTCCCCGTTCCCCGTGTTGCGGCCTGGCCCCTGCACCACGATGTCCTCTTCACCCACCAGGCACGTCATGGGCGAGAACTCGAAGGTGTCTCCGCCGATCCGGAAGGTCGCACCCGCGTCGCCGGTGGCTGCTGCGGCAGGCGGAGATTCGACGGCCGACGCGGAAGTGCTCTCATCGGCGGGAGATGTCGACGCCGGGCTGTGCGGGGCGCTGCACGCGGTCAGCGCGAGGGGGAACGCGAGGGCGAGAGCAGCTAGACGGTGCAGGCGCGCGCTTGTGAATCGAGAAGCATCCATGTCTCAGGATGATAGAAATCACTCTGTCAGCATGATGAAAATGCGTACGGGCGTGGCCACTGCAGAGGTGTGAGGCTTTCATAATGCTCACAGAACCCTCCGTACGGTGTGACCATGCGTGCACAACGAACCACACCACTCGCCGTCGGGATCGCTGTCCTTCTCGTGCTAACTGGCTGCGCGTCCGACGGCCCGCAGAGCGCATCCGACGCTACGGGTGCAGCGACGAACACCACACATGAGACCCCTCAGGAACCCAGGACTGACTCCGCGGCCGATGTCGATTCCACGGAGATCACGATTCCCGCCGGCGCATACGCGGCCAGCGCCGAGTTCCCGTTTCCGATTCCCGAAGGGTGGGCGGTGCTCGACGAGTTCGTCGAGGGCAAGCTCGGCAAGGACATCACGGTGGATGGAAGCGTCGAGTATCCCGGCGAAGCGAAGGATGCTGCAGCGACATATCTCACCCTGCTGAAGGATGCGGGGTTCGACGCGTACACGTACTCACCGGGTGAGCTCACGAACCAGGCATCGCTTGCAGCGGACGGCTTCATCAACGGCACTCGCTACCTGACGATTCTCAACGATGTGCACGCTGATGGAAAGCAGCGCGTGAGCGTCACCGCCGCTGAGAAGGACTGATCCTTCTCAGCGGCAGCTTCGTCAGAGCCGGAAAGGGCCGACGGAGAACTGCGCCCTGGCGTCCCTGCAACGGATCTTTCCCGAAGCGCGCGCGCCCAGCAGCGCGCCTTCGACTTTCACGGAGACACAGAGACGGAACCACCGAAGATGGGTCGGTGGAAGCGCGGCACCGAGCATGAGCCGTCCAGCCAGCTTCGCACCGATCGATTCTCCGTCTCGGACGGCGGCGGTCGCTTCGGCGATCGCCTCGCCATCGAATGGGAGCGGCATGCGGACCGGAAAAGCAAGTGAAATACCCGACGCCAGATCGATCCGTTCGTCCATCGCCCAACGATAGTTGACACCGTCCTCGGTGCCGCTGTTCGCCCGGGTTCCCTGCGGTTCGTCATAAAGGTGAAAAGACACCTCTGCCGTCGTATCCGGTTGGCCTGGGCGGCTTCTGAGATTCAGATCGACCGGTATCTCCCGGTCTTCCCATGCGAAGTCCTCGGGAATATTCATCGTCACGTCGACACCGCGACCGAAGCGGTTCCGTACTTGAGTGAGAAAGCGCATCCCTCTCCTTTTTTGCGTAGAGTGCGGATTAGTTCCTGCTGAGTCGGAGTGCACCGTCGGCAGTTCGAATCTCTGCGGCATTTTCGCTGCAGGAATAGGCAGCCGCTTGATATGTCGCAGGGGCAGGGTGGATCGGCATCTCCACACTGCCTCGCCTTACGGTCAGCATGGAGCCGATCTCGGTCTCGTTGAGGTGAACATCGCCACCGCTCGCGACGTAGGTCCCGATGTCCACCCCGGCACGAACGATCTCCACATCCACGCCTTCCGCAATGGCAGAGATGGTCCAGTCCTGATACTCGGTGGCGAGAGCGCCATCGGCATCGAATCGGAGGAGCACCTGTCCGCTCACCTCACGGACCTCGTCGCCGAATTCTCTGATGCGCTCCAAGAAGAACGCATTATCGGCGAGCCAGGTGCCGTGTAGACACGTCAGTGGATCTGCAGGGGCGGGGAGCTGATCCGCTCCGGCCTCTTGCTCTGTCTGCTGAGCGGCCGACGTTGTGTTCGGAGTCGTCGAGGGCGCAGCGTGATCCGGAGGGCCGGCGCAGCCCGCAAGAATGCTCGTGACCACACCAGCGCAGACCAGGACGGAGAATTGCTTCATAGACGCCAGGGTAGGACGCCGTCTGTGAGCAAAATGAAAACCCCTTGGCACGGCAACGACAATGGTAAACCCGCAGTCACGCTATGGTCTGAGACATATGCTGAACAAAACTGTCGACGGATCACTGCCAGCTGCATCAGCGCGGTGGAGTGCGGTAAGGCTTTTGGAAGAGGGAATTCCGCTCGGACTGACTGTCGCTGCCGCCGCCGAGTATGAGCGGCGCTGCCAGGAACTTCTCGAGGAGCTCGGCGAACTCGATCCTCTTCTCGCCCTCAAGCTCCGATCCGCCGCGCTCATCGCCCCGTCCGCGCTGCGATCTGCGCAGTGCGACCTGGACACCGCCGCCACCGCTGCCACGGAGCTGTCGCGCGGGGCGCAGTTGCTGGGGGACGAGATCGCCCGCGCGTATGCGCTGGCTGCCTGGGGCATGACCCGGCCCGGCCCGGAACATACGTCGCGTCGCGTGGAGGTGGCTGAGGAAGTCCTCGATATCGCCGGCCGGCACGGCGAGACCGCCCTGATCCCGGTGGGATACGCGTTACTGCTGACGGGCCTTCTGGAGCAGGGCGAGATTCGCTCACTCGACACCGAACTGCTCGAGCGCCGTGCCGCCATGGCCGAACTGCGCGAGAAGCCGTACGCGAACCCGGTGGTCTGGTTTCGCTGCCTGCGATTGATCCTCGACGGCGAGGCCGCGCAAGCCGAGCAGCAAGCAGAGACTCTGTTCGAGCAGTCTCCACGCAGCGGCACCGTCGCCCGGGCGCTGTACACCACCCAGCTCGGCATGATCCGATGGATGCAGGGACGTGTCGACGGTGTCGAAGAGGGCTTCCTCGCCTCCCGTCGGGAATACCCCGAACAACTCCTCTGGTCCGCGTCCCTGGCTTGGCTGTGGCATCTTCAAGGGCGCCGCACCTCGAGCGAGACCATGCTGAGGTCGCTGCCGCCGCCACCTGAGATCCCTCGCGATAGATATTGGCTTTCCACCATCACCGTTCTCGCCGAGATCGCGGTGCGCGGCGGCACGCGGGAGAATGCGATGCAGTTGCGTGAGCTGCTGTTGCCCTTCGCAGACCATCTTGTGCCCGTGGGGATCGGGGTGTCGTTCTGGGGAACCGCGGCCCGTACGCTGGGGCTGCTCGAGGAGCGTCTCGGGCTGCTCGATGCCGCCCGCACACATCTCGAGCTGGCAATCGAGACAAGCGGGCGCACCGGTGCTCTGGCATGGCTCGCCGAGGCGCAGATCGAGCTGGCCGAGTTCGCTCTGCGTCACGGTCTTGCGGAGATCCCCGCATACGAGCTGCTCGCCGAGGCCAGAATGACGTCAGAGGCTCGCGGCTTCGCCGCCCTCGCGCAACGAGCCATGCATCGCCCGCACATCAGGGTGCTCGGCAGCTTCGAGGTCGTCTCCCTCTGCGGCAAGCGTGCTGTATGGACCTCGCGGAAGGCACGTGAGCTGCTGAAGATGCTGATCGCGGCGCGGGGGGTTCCGACTTCGCGGGAGGTGTTCATGGACGTGCTGTGGCCCGGCGAGAATCCGATCGCGCTGAGCAATCGTTTCTCGGTCGCGGTGAATGTGATCCGCCGCGCGCTCGACCCCGAGCGGATGCGGCCGACGCAGCATCACGTGGTGACCGAAGGCGATTCCATCCGGCTGGAGACCGAGCACGTGGAGATCGATCTGGAGCGTTTCCTCTCGTTGGCCGGAAGACAGGACGAGGCCGGCAGGCTCGCCGCGAAGCGGCTCTACCGCGGTGCAGCCTTCTCCGAAGAGCCCTACGCGGATTGGGCCGTCGAGGTGCGCGACCATGCCGCGCATACGCGCCATCTGCTCGGCTGACGCCTCCACGCGCTGACGCCGTCTTTGACGGCGAGTCGACGCGCTCGCGCACCTCTCAGGGGAACGGGTAGGGCGCTGAGGAGAGAAGCATCCGCTCTCTCCCCAGCGCCCTACCGTGACCCCGATCAGGTCGACTGTCGTCGCAGACGCGTCGACAGGAGCAGCACGAGTCCAGCTGCCGCCGCGATACCGCCAGACAGCAGAAGCCCCGTCATCCTGGCAGCCCCCGTCGCGGCCAGCTCCTCCGCACTGGCGTCAGGCCCAGTGACACCGAGTCCAGACTCCGACTCGCCGGACCCCCCGTCAGCGGACCCCCCGTCAGCGGACCCCTCGTCACCGGCCCCACCGTCACCGGCCCCACCGTCACCGGAGCCCTCGTCACCGGAGCCCCCATCACCGGAGCCCCCATCGTGAGTACCGGCTTCGACGGACCCCATGTCAATGATTCCGTCGATGCGGGCGGCACCACGCTGGTCAGTGGCCGGTGTGCCCGTCGGGTCGGGGTCTCCCGCATCGATGACAAGACTGTCGGCAGCGGGCAACCGTGTCAGGGTGAATCCGCCATTGTCGGCCAGAGCCCCGAGCTGCGGATCGTCGTTCAGGATGTTGCCGCTACCCGAGGCGGCGATGTGGTCGGCGAAGTCTGCGGAGACTCCGTTCCACAGACTGTAGCTGCTCGTCACACCGCTCTGGTCCCGTTCGAAGCCGTCGAGGGGCCCCTCGAACTCCAGCTCCGCGGCTCCTGAGACGATGCTGTTGCGCAGCTTCACGCTCGGCGTCTGCGCCCCCTGAGCGCGCAGCACCGCGAACTGCTCGGCAGTGTTGTCGGCGATCGTCGTGGAGTTGATCAGCACTTGCTGCGGCGCGTCCGAGCTGCGGACGATGACACCCTGGCCGTCGTTGTCGCTGATGGTGGAATTGGTGACTCGCACAGTGTCGTTGCCTCTCAGCGTCAGTGCGGGGCCGGGCTCCGCCGTACCGTTGTGAGCCAAAGTGATCGACGTCAGGTCGGTGTCAGCGACGCCATCGACCCACAACCCCGTCCACGGTGCGTTTCGGATCGTCACCTCGCGTGCTTCGAACCGACCGTTCGCCGCCGGGTCGCTACCGTGGGCAGCCATCGCGGCTTCGGTACCCGAACCGTCGAAGAGACCCCGAGACAGACGCACTTGCGAGCTGTCGCCGAGTTCCGCGAGGAGCGAACCACTGCCGACGGCACGGAAGTCACTCACGTCGACCTGCGCCGTCTCGGAGGCCTGGATGTCGACGGCATGCTCGGTGCGCAACGGAACACCTTCGATAGAGAGCTCCGCGATGCTGATCTCGCTGTCACCTGCACCGGTGAGCTGCAGCGCGACGTCGATCGGTCCGATGATGGTCGCATCAGAGACGGTCACCCTGGCATTCTCGGAACTGCTCAGGACGACCCCGGCGAAATCGCGACTCACGTCCCCACGGTCCCGCGCATCAGTGCTCTCGAGATAGTCGATCCTGGCAAGCTCCGCAGTAGCGCGATGCATCGCCTGCACAGAAACACCACCTCGGTCGCGGGCGGGTTGTGTTGCCTCGACACGACCGGAGTCGCGGACCGACACGTTGCGAACATCGGCAAAGGCGCCATTGAACAGGCGCATCCGCATGCCGTCGTAGCGCGACTCGCGCACGTCGAGATCAGCGATCTCGACCCTCGTGCCGTTGGCGTAGACGTTGACCCCGTACCCGGTGACTTGCTCGATGCCGACGCTGAAGACCACGAGTTCCTGCACGTCAGAAGCATCGATCGCCGTGCCCGCGAGCGCGCGGAAGTCAACGCCTTCGATGCTCAAGAGGTCGATCTCCTCAGCGAGGATCCCTCGGTACGCGCCTGCAGCCCCGTCCACGGTCGCACCGTTCTGCCCCTGGATGACCAGGTCATCCGTGATCTGCGGCAGGTCGGCCTCCAGCACGATCGAGCCGTCGATGGTGATCGAGTCAAGCCCGGGTGTCGCGTTCGCATCCGCAATCGCCTGGATCAGCTCCGCACCCGTGGACACAGTGAAGTCAGCGGCCAGCGCAGGTGTGGCAGCCAGGGCGCTCGCGGTCATCGTTCCGGCGGCGGCAATGCCGAGGGTCAGCTTCCGAGCTCGTCGTTCCCGTCGTCGCGGGAACTCCTGCGTGTGACGTGTCGTCATCAGATTCCTTCCAGATCTGTGTGCGCACACCTCTCGTCTTCACCGAGCGGAAAGGGCGGGCGATGCTGCACTGCCCCACAACGTATCGGCGGCGAGTTCAAGCATCGTGAAAGGCGCCTTTCACGCGGGCGCCACCGAGTGACAGAAGATTCTCATCGACGTTCGTATCGTCTGCTGCATGAGCTTCTCTGTCGTTTCACTGCTGCGCTCCTCTGTTGCGGAGGCCGTGGCGCAGGCGCAGGATCTCTCCGCAGCACTGGCGCAGCTTCCTCCGCACGCCCACGCAGAACGTTCCCGGATCCACGCGCTCCGCGCGTGCGTCCTGCACGAAATCGACCCGTCTGCCGCACGGGAGGCCGCTGTTGCTGCGCACTCGGACGCGCAGGCGGCCGGGGACGATCGCTCGGTCGGGTGGTCGCTGCTCGCCGGTTGCGTCGCGCCTTCGCCGGGGTCATCACTCGAGCAGCGTCTGGCGAACGGCGAAGAAGCGCTGCTCATCGCGCGGAACAGTCGCGACCGCGAGCTTCTCTCCGGCGCGTATTTCCTGCTGCTGGTCGAGCTCGCTGAGAGCGGCGCCATGGCGGAACTCGACCGCGTCCTGAATCCGGCCGGAGCCCTGTTGACAGCAGCTCCCTGGCTGGAGGATGACGAGGCGACGATGCGGTTTCGATGTCTGCGGGCCATCCTGGACGGACAGACGGACCGTGCGGAAGCCATCATCAAGGCGGGGCAGAGCGCTGCGCCGCCTGCTGAACGACCAGGAGGCCAGAGTCTTTGGCTCGGACCCCTCGCCGTCATCTGCTGGCTTCAGGACCGCAGCGGTGAGCTCGAATCCCTCGTTCTCGAAGCTCGCCAGAACGCGCCGAATGAGCATTTCTGGGCTGTGCATCTCGCGTGGGTCTGGGCACAGCAAGGGCGGCGGATCGCAGCGAGTGCGCTGCTCGAGACCATCCCCCCAGCCGACACGCTCATACGGGATCGCAACTGGCTGGCCACGCTGAGCCTCTTCGCGTCGGTGAGTGCAGAGCTCGGCGACCGTCACAGCGCGGCGCTGCTTCGTACGACGCTGCGGCCCTTCCGCGACCGGCTCATCATGATGGGTTCCAGCGTGACCTGCCTGGGGACCGTGCATCTTCCCCTCGCGCGCCTGAGTCTTCTCCTCGGCGATGATGACGAGGCCATCGATCACTATCGAGCCGGCATCGCCTTCACCGCGAAACTCGCGGCGCACCCCTGGCTGGCCGAAGCTCAGATCGGCCTGGCCGGATTGCTCCTGCAACGTGACGACCCAGCGGGTGCGCAGGAGGCAGAGACACTCGCCGCCGAGGCACTCGCTGCGGCTCGTTCACTGCGGTTGCGAAGACTCGAAGAACTTGCCGCGTCCCTGCTCGCGTCGATCCGCAGACACCGCGACCGCGATGCTCGGGGCGTCGATTCCCCCGATCCGGACGCCAGACCCGCGATCCGAATTCTGGGAGCGTTCGACACCATCTCGGTGCAGGGAGAGCCGGTTCGGTGGCAATCGAAGAAGGCGCGCGAGCTCTTGAAGATCCTCGTCGCTCGACGAGGCGCCCCCATAACGCGGGAGCGTCTCATCGACCTGCTGTGGCCCGACGAGCAGATCGACCGGCTGAACAACCGGCTGGCCGTCGCGATCAGCACGATCCGTCGAGCACTCGACTCCGCGACAGAGTTTTCCCCGAACACGTTCGTGGAGACTCGCGGGGATGTCGTGCGTGTGAACACCCGCCTGATCGAGATCGATGCCGAGAGCTTCATGAGCGCTGTGAGAGCCGCACTCAAGCCCACGACGGATGCGCCGACGCGCATCGACCTGTTGACGACCGCACTGGACAGTTACGAGGGTGACGTTCTCATCGACGAACCCGACGAACCATGGGTACTCCACTACCGGCGTGAAGTCCACGACGCCTTCCTCGAGGCCGCCTACGCCCTCGCGCTGGCGGCGAGCGAGCAGGGCGATCATCTCAGCCGAATCGATGCGTACCGGCGCATCCTGAGGTTCGACGTGTACGAGCGGCGAGCGCATGAGGGTCTCATTCACGCTCTGACCTCCATCGGCGCCCACGGCCAAGCGGCGAGCGCAGAAGCAGACTATGCCCAGTACATGCAGGACCTCGGCATCGAAGTCGGGCAGGATCGACTGACTTCCTGATATTCGTGCGCTCACCGGGTCTTCGTGACACGGTTGCACTCGGTGTCGGGATGCGGACGGCAGGCTTCCTCATCCGGAATCACATACCCCGAGTCTCCATCAGACCCAAGACGGTGGAGAGTCCGCGTGGATGGTCGAGCCGTCTCGGCGCTGACTCACTTTCCGATGCGTGTTGTGACGATTCCGCCGCCCCATTCGCCTTCAACCTGAGTGATGAAGAACTGGAGGTTCGCGTAGATGCGCAGCACATCCACGTCACCGCGTTGTTCGGCATAGGTAGCGACGTTTCGCGCCGCCATGATGACAGCCTTTTCAGCCTCTGGTATCGACGCTTCGAACCCAGCGACGATCTCGGCGTTGGCAGGAACACTCACAGCCATATCCTGGCATGTCCCTGTGGATAACCGGGGTCTTTTTGGAGTCTCACACGTTTTCGGGGAATGCAAAAGGCCCGGAGACTCCTCAGAGTTTCCGGGCCTAGATCGGTCGGGCTGACAGGATTTGAACCTGCGACCCCTTGACCCCCAGGTGCCAGGATGATGGGTCTTAGCCCGCCTGACCAGGGGTTTTACGTTTCAGGAGCGCGCTCTGCGCGTCACGTTTTGCAGGGTTTGCAGGCCGTTTGTCACTTCATTGGTCCACTTCACGGCGGGGCCGAACCTGCACTACGCACTGGCCGACGGTGCCGACTCAAGGCGCTTTTTCATCAGTTCCGGGTCAAGGTCGGGCACACCTATGCGCCCTCGGAAGTGACTGTGCTGAACAAGAAGTGCTTCCGAGAAGGGACTCACGAGAGAAGCGACCGCCTCCATCGCCTCTAGCGCATCTGCTGTGACGGATCGGATGTTCTCAAGGTCGATTACGAGGTCCGGTATGTCTCGAAATGCAGGAAGGTAGTGGTACCTACCCTGCGTTGCCATCAAGACATCCTTGCGAAGTTCTCCCCACTTTCCCGAGGACTTCGTCGCCATCCAGTCGAGGTACTTCTTGTGTGTCTTGAGCTGTCCCGCGCGAGCGAGGAGGACAAACTCGAACTTCTTCTGCTCGAAGTCACACGCCGGCGTCAAGACCACCCACCAGTCGCCACCCGGCTCCCGGAGCACGTCACCTGGGGCACGCGTATCCGATGCGGGCGGGTAGATGTAGCGGTGGCTTGGATGGGCGGTGAACGAATGCTCGCGGTCTTCGTCCAGAATGCGCGCAAGCCTGCTGATGAGCACCTGCGCGACCGTGGCCGGGTCTACGCCATCCGTGTATTCCGACCAATGCGGGCCGAGCTCGGTCCACATGTGCTTCGTGAGCACGGACGTCACATGATTCTCGATGTCGGCGATCGTGTCGACTGTACGACTTGTGATGGCCGCCTCGACAGCAGCCGGCAGCTTTTCGATGTCGCCCTTGCCGAGCACAGCGACAAGCGGCGCCATGGCCTCTTCTTCGACCTTCTCGGGAAGAGCGGTCCAGAAGATGACCGGAGCGAATCTCGCTTCCCTGATCTCATGGAACACCGTGTGCCCCACGGTCTCGTCAACCGGAGTCAAGTTCGTGGCATCGCGTCGAACATCGAGGACGACCACATCGCTCCCGCCGTCCTTGACGATGTTGAAGCCCTTCTCGAAGTCAGTCTCGATCGAAACCTCGACGTCGATATTTGGATTCTGCTCGAACACGTCGACGATCTCGCGCTGGGCGTCTGCCGCCATCTGAGGATTGTCGTCGATGATGAGCACGCGCCATGTCTTCCCAGTCATCAGACGCGCCTCCTGAACGTGGCCTCGAACGTCGCTCCGCCGAGGGGACCTTCTTGGACGAGAGCCAGCTCACCACCATAGATGTCTTCGACCATGTTCCCCACGATGCTCAAGCCAAGGCCGACACCGTCTGGTTTGGTCGAGAAGTAGGGGTCGAAGATGCGGTGGCGAAGATCGTCGGCCACGCCTGGGCCGGAGTCGCTGACGATCAGCGTGAGCGACGAGTCGGCGTTGTTGCGGGCGTCCACCATGACTCTGCGATCTGCGTCTCGTGGCTGCGTAGAGACCCAGTAGATCGCGTTCTGGATCAGATTGACGAGCACGAGCAGTGCTTCCGCCTCGTCGAGCCGTGTTGAGATATCCGCATCCCCGGCCGCGAGACTAACACCGCGGTCGTCCGCCTCAACTTGCATGATCGAGATCGCCTTTTCGATCAGCTCGCGAGTCCGTACTTCCTTTGGACGTCCCCGCTTGCGCCCGCCGAAGGGCTCGATCTGGTTGAACAGCGCCGCCAGTATGTCCGCTTGGTCCGCGGTCTCCCCCATCGACTTCTGAGCGATAGCGATCTTTTCGGCGGCTGACAGAGTCGTCTTGCCCAGGTCGCGTTTGCCGAAGCGCGAGATGTTCTTCAAGCGCGTCACGACGGTTCGCCCGTCGTGAAGGATTCGATCGACGAGCGATCCCAGCGTCGCAAGACGCGAGTACCGGGACAGGACTTGCTGCACCTCGACGACGCCTTCCTGGATGTCACGGTTCTTGTCGTCGATCAGCCCGATCAAACGGGAGTCTCCGGGATAGTTCGCTGCGAGTGCGGCACGAATCTCCCCCAGATCGAACCGCTCGAATAGGCCGCCCTTCTTCTCGGGCTGCGCTTTTTCGGGATGGCGTGCCTCGTAGCGACGACGCTCGAGCTCGTTGAGCGCCGCCCGCACGAGCGTTTGGAGATCGGAGTAGGCCGTGCCAGCGAGGAAACCTTCGCGGTTGGACTGGTCCTTGAGCCCTTGATTGGCATCGGCGCCTATGAACACGTGGCCGACGATCTGATTGTTCGAGAGTCGGAGGGTCGGACTTTGGACTCGTCTGAGGTCAAGGCCGAGCCAGTCGTCGCCACTCTCGCCAAAGGGCAGGACGCGGAAACCGTCTCGGTAGATGCTGACGCCGGCAACATCGTCGAGAGTCTCCCGGAATCCTTTTAGGTCTTTCGGCGTTGGCGGCGGCCCGTCCGGGCTCGACGCTGTCAGCGTCCGCTGGATCGCGTCCTTGTCTCGGTCCCAGACGTTGATCTCGAACTCGAACGGTCCGGCTTGCGGGGCACGCTTGTCGTTGTTCCAGAGCGTCTTCTCGCCGAGGTCGTCGTCAACCGCCGGTTCCTGCTGGACGTAACGAAGGGTAGCAACCCCGTTGGCGTCGACCGACCCGCTCAGCCGGTAATGCGGTGTCCTCAGGTCGCTGGACGGATCGATCGGACCCGCAAAGCCCTGTAGCGACTCAGGGACATCCTCAAGCTCTACGAGGATCTGGAAGTCGGGTTGCGCTGCCTTCTGGCCTTCTTCGGAGCCATTCGCCTCGACCGCGTCGATTGTCGCGGCATGGTCGGCTGGACGTGGACGGATCAGCCGGGTCAATGCTGTGCGGAGCTCGATGAAATCGTCCGCATCCCATGCGTGAGTGAGCTTCTCGATCCGGAGGAGTGTCCCTCGACTGTGCGTCCAGGTCTCGCTGCCGGACTCGGAGAAGACAGAGGCGGCTTGGCCGTCCTCCGAGAAGGTGTCAGGGTCGCTGATCTCCCAGGCCACCTCGATCTCGTCAAGATAGGCGTCCTCTTCATCGAACTGTGACCAGTCGATGAGGAGGTTGATTTCGCGGCCATCGGTTTTCCGTGTGACCAGCAGAAGCTCGTCGCCGAGCCTCGCAGCCGCCAGTCGCCCGATACCTTTTTCGCCGAGGACTCGGCGTCCGCCGTCGCTCTTGGGTTTGCGTCGTTTCGTGTCGGTGGCGATATCGAGCCAGGATCGTTGAAGTGTGGGCACGTCCATCCCATGCCCGTCGTCCCACACCTCGATGCGGCCTTCTCCGCTTTCCAGCGGACCTTCGAATCGGATTAGGACCGTGGTGGCGTCCGCATCGTAAGAGTTCTTGACGAGTTCGATTAGAGCAACCTTGTCACTGCTGATGAGGTCATTGCCGAGGGTGCGGAGCAGGCGTGCGCGGGGCCGCAGCGCGCCCCTTCCGTCAGGAGCGTCTCTGGTTGCTTGTGAGGCGTCGTCATTCATAAGGCCGCCTTCGTTCTGGTAGTCGTGCTCGGCGTGGCTTTGATGAGCGCGCGGGCCTCGGACACGGTGATGAAACGCAGCGCGCTCATTCTGAGCGCGGCGTCAGGACCGCTGGATACAAGCTGAGCGAGAGCGACCTTGATGTCGGTGTGGAGGCCGGTCTGCGCTTCAGGCAGGTCCATGAGCATGGCGACGACGTTCTTCACGCGTTCGTTGACGATCAGTTCGTTCCCTCCTCTGAGGAGGGAGAAGAGCTTGCGTTGCGCCGTTCCCAGCGAGGCGGCCACTAGGGGGGTCCAGTCCACGGCTCCCGGCCCGCGCAGCATCTCGCGAAGCTCGCGAAGCGACTGCTTCTTCGTCTTGCTCAGCGCGTGTACGTCGATGTGCTGGAGCGACGCGATGGAGAGGTCTTGCACTCCTTGGAGCGGATGCATGATGGAAGCGGCGGACTCCTTCGGGAGGCGATGGAGGTCAAGCAACGCGACGACCGCCGCGGAAGCGGCAGTCATCTTGGGTCCGGGATAGAGCCACCACGTGGATTCGCGCTGCTGTCGTCCCCATGCGGTGAGTCGATCGCGCATCGCGGGCAGGGAAGCGACGTCCGTCCGCGGAAGGTCAAGCGGGAGAACCATCTCCGCGACGACGCGGCCGAGGATCGGAGGAACAGCGTTCCCGATCTGTCGGAACGCGTCGCTCCTAGTGCCCGCGAATCGGAAGTCGTCAGGGAACGTCTGGATGCGCGCAGCTTCTCTCACTGTCAGCGTCCGGTGCTCGGCCGGGTGAATGTACCAGTAACCGTCCTTCGCTATGTGGGCGGTGATTGTCCTGCTCAGATCGTCCCAGGGCAGACGCTTGTACTTGTCGTTGAAGGTGTCGGAGCGATAGCGCTTGAGACGGTCCGGAAGGTCCGAGTAAAGAGTGGACGACGTCATGAGCTCGAAAGCTTCCTTGTCGTCTGCGCGCACGGGACGAGTCATATGGTCGTAGATGACGCCTGTCTCGGCGGAGGCACGTAGCGCCTTCGCGAGTTCGCTCCTGGGTTCGCCGGAGTGTGGAAGCTCCCGACCGCCGGTGGTGTCATTCAAGGACGGGAGATCCTCAATGGCATCGCGGACGGTCGGACGGTAGGGGCTGGGCGATGGCCACTCGGGAACGGCGCCGTCGCGTCGGGCTTGAAGGATGAACCTCTTGCGGTGTTGCGGTACACCATGCCGCCATGCGTCGAGTAGCCGGTAATCGACCATGTAGCCGGCTCGTTCGAGGATTTCCGCGATCTCTCGGATCACGATGAGGTCATCGCCGATCGCCATATCGGGGACGTTCTCCATGAGCACGGCGCGAGGCTGCAGCGCGGTCACGACGTCGATGAAGGAGCGCCACAGTTCCTTGCGGGCGTCGACCGCATCACGCACGCCGTCTTCGACGAGGCTGCGAATCTTGGCCCGGCCGGCCCTGCTGAACGGCTGGCAAGGCGGCCCGCCTGCGATGAGATCGATGCCCAACGGACGTAGCTTCTCAATCAGCGCGCCGACCTGAGCCTGATCCGACATGTCCACGTCGAGAGCCTGCCCGCGGAAGTTCGCGCGGTGCGTCTCTAGGGCGGCCTTGTCGTGGTCGACAGCGGTGACCACACTCCATCCGGCTGCCTCCACGCCCGCGCCGAGGCCTCCTGCTCCGGAGAACAGGTCAATGGCAAGCGGGCGTCCAGCTTCCTTCTCGGCGGCGCACCACTCGGCGAACTTCTCGTCATCGGGGGCATCCGGATGTCTCGGAAGGGTGAGAGGCGCTGAGCGTTCGAGCTTCACTGCATACTTGGCCACGCGTCAGCACTCCTTCCAGACTTTGGCGTTCACCTCCAGGAGAACACGACCGATACCGTCGAGGGTGAACGACGCGCCGGGCCGACATGACCCCAGGGCCACTCTACTGCCCCACCCCAGACGCTCGAAAAAACTCCTGGTCAGCCCGCCATCGACACATCTGCGCCGTCAGTAGGCATCACGCTGGGGTTGGGCTGCCACGCTCGACGCCTCGCGCAGCGCCGTGTGCCCGGTGGTCGCGCAGAGTGGCACGGATCAGCAGGATCACGGTGATCGGGCCGTTGAGGATCAGCTTGATCGAGTTCCACGCGCACAGCAGCACCAAGAGGTTGAGCCAGCTAGGACCGCCAGCCTCAATGGTCGTGACACACCAGTAGGCGGCGAGGAGGTACGGGATCGCGAGGAGCATCGCGGGGATACCCCAGCGCAGTCCGCGGCGGGTACGAGTGGCGGCGATGAGCAGGTTGGTGGGCGCGTAGCTGAGGATGCTGTGGGTGCGGACGCTGGCCGCCCAGATGAGCCGGAACATGGGCACAGTCCTTCCAGGGGTTCGGCGACAAGAACCTGAAAGGACCGCCCGCAGCGTGCGGGATGGTCATACCGTCACGGGGAGCGACAGCGCCAATAGAGGCCGCCTCGCAATCCACTGTACGACGCCGCTCTGACATCGGAAAGGGGGCACTCGCCTCACATAGCGACCGGCGACGGTTGAGTTCAGATGACGGGATCGCGTCCGCAGTTGGGCGAACGCGGGAAGTCATCATCAGAGCGCCACCCCGCCGGGTCCGTCCACGGCGGCACGCTGGGCCGTTCCGCGGCATCCCAGCGCCACACGTCGGGGTGGCGCCGTTCGGTGCTGGTTGTCGGCCGGGCCGCGTAGCCGAGGGTCTGTCCTGCGGGGACGGTGTAGTGCCACCAGCATCCGACTTGATCTCGCCCGGCGGTGAAGGCATCGGGATCAAGGGTGTGCTTTCTTGCGACCTGCACGAGGGTCTTGTGAGCGTCGAACGAACCGGGGCGGAGCAGCACGGCGTTGAGGTACTCGGTGTCGAAGTCGTAGGCGAAGTTCAGCAGCTCGGGGATGTGCCGGTCATCGACCAGGCGGCCCGCGTAATCGAGCTCTGCTGAGCCTGCGACGGCTTCTTCGTGGAGTCGGCGCAATCGGGCGCCCGCGTCGTCGGCGATCCGTGGGAAATACTCGGCCAGGGCGGCGACGAGCACGATCGTCTTGGTCGAGTTCACTCGCGTCGCGTAGCCAAGGTCTCGACCGTGCAGGACACCGTGGCGCGAGACGAGGCCGAAGCTGCCGGACTCATCGACCTTCTCAGAGAAGACGCGGCGGACGACCGGCAGGTTCTCCTCCATCCCGGCCAGCGTCGCATCATCAAGGTACGGGTCTGCGTTGGCCTTGGAGAAGAAGGACTGCCCGGTCAAGTCGCGGCTCATCCCGTCGATCTGCGCCAGGATGATCGGGATGGACGCCTCGTAAGCACCCGCAAGATGGTGCTCGATCGCCTTCTCGATTAGAGCCACACGATCCCAGAGCACCTGCTTGAACGGGTAGTGAGAGTTCGACCATCGGCGGATCGGTGCCGCAGCGTGGCGGAGAAGCACCTGGTTGTCGGAGTTCCAGACCTCGGTGATCGCCTCATCAATCGCTGCGGGCTCGGCTCCCTTCGCGGCAAGGCGTAGGACGCGGACGGTTCCGGCCTGGTGCCAGCGATCGCACATCGCCCATCCCAGCGGAGCGAACAGGGCGACTGCTTCGGCGATCTGCGTCACGGCGGGGTGGGCGACGACGCCGAGGCGGCGCGCCACATCGGCTGCCAACTCCGCTTGCGTCATCCTCGTCCTTCCGTCTCCAATAAGGATGACAGGCCGACACGATCCGCCTCAGAACCCGAGTCCGCGAGCCGCTTGTCTGGCTAGTCGGCGCTCAAGCACGGGAACCTGTTTCGCCTGCGCAATGGCCCGCAATGCGGCAGCGGCGCGCGCTTGGTCGATCTTCTGCGCGTCATCCTCGACGGCCGCGCCGAGCGGGGTGGGGTCGGTGATTCTGTAGCGGTCACGGTAGGCGGCGACCGTGCGGGCGTGGCGCCGCCACGTCGCGGCGGTCTTGGCGTCCCTCGGCGGCGCACCAAGCGCCTTCGTCCAGCTCTCGCGCTGCGTGAGAGCGGTGTCCAGCAGCGCGTCGGCGCGGGTCTCGATGAGGTCGCGGCGTTCGGTGAGCGCCTGCCGGAACTCGGTGCTCATGCTGCCGGTGGCTTCGGGGATGAGGCCGGCGATCAGGCGGGGTGTCTTCCGTGCGCGCCCGGAACCCGCTGACCTGGTGCTGGCTCGTGCGACGCGGTAGTGGAGGACGGCGGCGATGTCGTCGGCGTCGGTGAAGCCGCGTGCGCGCACGAGGCGGGGCAGCAGCGTTTCGATATCGTGGTGATTGGCCTCGGCGCGGCGGAGCTCGGCGGTCAGCGCCCCGAACGATGGGGAGGCGATTGTGTCCTCGGCTTCCTCGTCGGTCAGACCGGACGTGCGGACGAGGTTCGCCCACCTGTCGCTTTGCGCTGCGGCCGCCAGCGTCTCGTACTCGCCGGCGAGCTGGCCGATGTTCGCCCAGGCCTCCTGCTCGACCGTGATGGTCTCGTGCGCGGAGAGCTCAGCCCCGACGTGTGCGAGCACCCCGAACAGCACCGACCTCGCGGTGGCCTCGGTGTTGTCGCCGGGATGGGCTGCCTGGTGGGAGTCGTCGGGCTTGTCGGTGGCGACGTAGGCGATGTTCGTCTCCCGGCCGCGGGTGAGCGCGACATACAGGTTCTCCCTGGTGGGTCTGATGCAGGAACAGGTGACATCTAACGTGGCTAGCCGAGAGGGCTGGCCTGGAAGGATGTCATCATGCCCAAGCCGTTCCCCAAGGAGTTCCGTGACGATGTGATCCGCGTTGCGGAGCACCGTGATCCAGAGGTCACTCTCGCGCAGATCGCGAAAGACTTCGGTGTCCATGTCGGCACGCTTGATAAGTGGATGCGTCAGGCGCGGATCGAGGCTGGCGAGCAGCCCGGACAGACGTCGTCGGAATCCGCGGAGCTGCGTGAACTCCGCAAGCGCAATCGCCTCCTCGAGCAAGAGGTCGAGGTCCTGCGTCGCGCGACCGCGTATCTGTCTCAGGCTCATTTACCGGGAAAAGGCTCTACCCGCTCGTGAGCGAGTTCGCCGCGGACGGGATTCCTGTCGTGGTGTCGTGCCGGGTATTGAAGCTTGCTCGTCAGCCGTATTACCGCTGGTTGCGCAACTCCGTGAGTCAGCGGGAACTCGAGGAGGCGTATCGTGCGAATGCACTGTTCGATGCTCACCGCGACGACCCCGAGTTCGGGTATCGGCTCCTCGCCGATGAAGCCCGCGACGAGGGCGAGGCGATGTCGGACCGGACAGCCTGGCGGATCGCATCCGAGAATGGCTGGTGGAGCGTGTTCGGGAAGAAGCGGAGCAAGAACGGCAAGAAGCCGGGTCCTGCCGTTCACGACGACCTCTGCGTCGTCATCGACGAGCACGGACGCGAACGACACCAGTTCACCGCTTCCCGGCCGAACCAGCTCTGGCTGACCGACATCACCGAGCACAAGACCGCCGAGGGCAAGCTCTACCTCTGCGCCGTGAAAGACGCGTTCAGCGGCCGGATCGTGGGCTACTCGATCGACTCCAGGATGAAAGCGCCACTCGCGGTCCGCGCTGTCCGCAACGCCGCCCGGATGCGCGGCAACGTTGCGGGCTGCATCGTCCATTCGGATCGAGGATCGCAATTTCGAAGCCGGAAACTACGCCGAGAACTCGCCACGCATAACCTCGTCGGATCGATGGGCAGAGTCGCGTCATGCGGGGACAACGCGGCAATGGAATCGTTCTTCAGCCTGCTGCAGAAGAACGTCCTAAACCGGCGCTCCTGGACCACACGCGAGGGCCTGCGCATCGCGATCGTGACCTGGATCGAGCGGACCTACCACCGCCGACGCCGGCAAGCACGCCTGGGCCGTTTGACGCCCATCGAATTCGAAACCATCATGAACCAAGAACTGGCCCTCGCGGCCTAACCAGAACTGTCACCTGTTCCTGCATCAGACCCCATCCATCGAGACGACCCGCGGCTACCTCCACCCCGACACCAGGCACCTCACCGACGCCGCCGCACGCGCCAACGCGTTCCTCGACGGACACGACAACCCCGACCGCGACAGCCCCGCTCCGTCCAGTCGCCCGACGGCACTTCGTCGATGAAAAGGCGCCCGATCGGGGGCCAAAGCGGGTTCCAGGTCCCGGCCAGGTCCCGGCTCGTCGCAACGGCTGCATTCGAAGCGCCTCGGAAGGCATCAGCACCCGAGGATGGATGCTTCCATAAACCCCTCCGAAAGGACAACAAAACGACGAAGCCCAGGTGAGAAACCTCCTCTCACCTGGGCTTTTCTGTCGGGATGACAGGATTTGAACCTGCGACCCCTTGACCCCCAGTCAAGTGCGCTACCAAGCTGCGCCACATCCCGTTGTTCTATTTTCGAGCCGTACCGAGTCGTTACCGCACTTGACCCCCAGTCAAGTGCGCTACCAAGCTGCGCCACAGCCCGTGGCAGTCCGCGCTTTCGCGCGGGCAACTCCACTATCCTAGCCCACCCGAAACACCGTCGCGAACCGTGCTGGTCGGGCGTGGTGCGCGGCATCCGTTGCCGATGTCGGCCACCGCGCGTAGCGTGCCAGCATGGCGACGATCACCACAGAACGCGCGACGATCACTCGGTGGGACGACGTGCAGCATTCTCTCTCCGGCGGCGGAGACGGGCGCAGCTGTCAGTGCATCTGGCCGGTCGTGAGCAACAAGGACTGGGAGGCGACGAACCTCGAACAGCGCCGGCGGATGCTGCACGACGAGATCTCCTCCGGTCCTCCGCCCGGGCTCCTCGCCTATGTCGACGGCGTGGGCGCCGGATGGATCCGCATCGGACCTCGCACGGTGCAGACTCGCATCCTCCGCACGAGGGCGATCGTGGCCGCCACCGACGAACCTCTCGACGACCCGAGCGTCTGGGCTGTCACGTGTTTCGTCGTGCGCCGCGAGTTCCGCGGCATGGGCCTGAACGGTCAGCTGCTCGACGCCGCGATCGATTATACGAAGGAGTCGGGTGCCCGCATGATCGAGGCGTACCCCGTCGACACCTCCGAAGGGGAGCACCGCTCCAACGATCTGTTCCACGGCACCCTCTCGACGTTCCTCTCCCGCGGATTCCAGGAGGCAGAGCCCCTGACCCGAGGACGCGTGCTCGTGGTTCGCCAGCTGACGTGACGCCCCGCGCTACCGTGAAGCCATGAGTGCACAGCATCCCTTCCTCGACGATCCGGTCCTCGGAAAGCTCGTCCGAGGCGAGAGCGTCTTCGACGATGGAACCGTCGCCGTCCACGACTGGTACGTCGGCAGCATCCGCGACGGCGATTCCGCGATCGAGCTGATGATCGACGGCACCGACACCGAATCCGTGCAGACGCTGCTCCCCCGGTTGCGTGTCGTGGTCGCAGACCTCGACGGCATCCGCCGCACTGCATCCGATGCCGTGGTCACGCAGTTCAGCGACATCGAACCCGAACAGCACGAGCTCGACGAAGGCGCACAGGATCTGCAGCTGGAGGCCATCGAGACGGCGGCTGACGGAACGTTCGTGCTGCACTTCGCCGACACCTGCGGCGAGCACTTCCCCGAGGGATACTGGCCGGCCGCGCACCTCGACGCAGACGGCGCCGTCACCGGGGTCACGGTCGAGTCGTGAATACCGCCCCTGCCCCGTCGACGATCCGCGATGCGGGAAGCTCCGTCGGCATCCGCGCCCTCGACGTCGTGGCCTGGGTCCCGTACCTCGCACTGTCCGTCATCCACGTCCTGGCCCTCTCGGTCGTCAGCCCCCTCGCCGGGCCCACCAAGCTGGCACTGATGCCGCTGCTGGCGATCCCGGTCCTGCTCGCCGCGCCCCGCTTGCGCTCGCTTCTCCTCCTCGCTCTGCTGATCGGTGCCATCGCCTTCTCCTGGCTCGGCGACGGTGCGGGAGCCTTCTTCCCCGACGGGCCGGAACTGCCGCTGATGCTCCTCTTCTTCGGCATCGCGCACATCGGCTACATCACCGTGTTCCAGCGCTTCGCGCGCGTCCGACGACTGCCCTGGTGGACCCTCGTCTACGTCGCGTGGTGGGTCGGGATGCTGGCGGCCCTCGGACCGCACACCGAGGACCTCTTTCCCGCGGTCGCGGGCTACGGACTCATCCTGGCCGGCACCGCCGCCACCTCCGCCCGTTGCCACCCGGTCGTCGCCGTCGGTGGAGCGTTCTTCCTCGCCAGCGATTCGATCCTCGCCTTCCGACTCTTCCTGCCCGCAAGCATGCCCGACTGGACGAGCCCGGCGGTCATGGCGACCTACACGATCGGCCAGGGACTGATCGTCTGGGGCGTGCTCCGCACACTCGCGAAGCGGGAGTCGAGATGACGGATGCGGTGAAGCCGGTCCGCGTGGACAGCTGGTTGTGGGCGATACGGATCTACAAGACCCGCTCGGCAGCCACCACCGCATGCCGTGCCGGGCACGTGCGCGTCAACGGAGAGAAGACGAAAGCCGCGCAGACCGTCAAGCCGGGAGACGAGGTGCGAGTGCGCATCGCCGGATTCGACCGGATCCTCGGCGTGAAGCAGACCCTCGTCAAGCGCGTCGGCGCACCGATCGCCGTGACCGCCTACGACGATCGCACCCCTCCCCGCGATCCGGTTGCTATGCTCGGCGTGCGCGACCGTGGAGCGGGGCGCCCGACCAAGCGGGAGCGCCGTGAGATCGACCGGCTGAGGGGCCGGGATTCGGGCGAGGATTGAGTTATCCACAGTCACGGATCCCCTTCCGTTCTTCGTAGTTTTGTTCTAAACTGGGGATATGGCCGAGGACGTCTCCACTCTCATCGAACGGCGCGTGGCGCTGTTGGATGCGTGGCGGGACACGCAGAGACAGATCGCAATGCTGCAGGCCGAGGCGGCCGGATTACTGGCGCAGCGGTGGGCGTTGATGGAGGACGAGATCGCGGCGGCTCCGTTGCATCGGGATGTCATCGAGCGCTCGATGACCGCGGAGTATTCGGCAGCCGGACACCTCTCGAACGGGTCGATGGAGTTCGCGTTCACCGACGCCCGCCTGCTGCATGCCGAGTTCGATCTCGTCCGCACCGCGTTCCAGGGTGGGAGGCTCACGCCGGCGCATGTGCGGGAGATCATCCGGGAGTCGCAGGCCGTGCGCGACGCGGTCAGCGCCGGGGATGTCGCTGCAGACACCCTCGCCCTGTACGAGGCAGCGGTGCTGGAGGTCGCAGAGCATGACACCCCCGCCCGCACCAAAGCGCACGCCCGACAGGTCGCCGCCGCCCTCGCCGGCCTCACCATCGTGGAGCGGCACAAGAAGGCGACCGAAGAGCGCACGGTGACCGTCCGCTCGGTCGGCGACGGACTCGCCCTGCTGCAGGCCGTACTGCCAGAACACCTCGCGATCGGCATCCTCGACCGGCTCACCGCGATGGCCCGGCACCCCGACGATCGCGACCCCGCTCTGCCGCCCGTCACCCCCGAGGAAGCGGGATGGGATGCCGAGACCGACGCCGCCCACGCGCGCGCAGCCGACGCCTTCGCCGACAGGATCTTCGCGGGCGACACCTTCATCAGTGATCCCCTGTCTCGGCAGGACGGCGACGACTTCGAGGCCGAGGCCGCAGCTATCAGGGATGCGCAGGCCGTGGAAGCCGACCCTGCCACGGATCCGCGGTTCAACGATGACAGTCCGCTCATCGTCCACATCCCGGCCGACCCCCGCACGATGGATCAGCTCCGCGCCGACCTGTTCACCGACCTCCTGCTCGCCGGCGCTCCCGACGAGGTGCACGGCGCGGGCCTGGACGACATCCGTGCGACCATCCAGGTCACCGTTGCAGGCTCGACCCTCACCGGAGCCGATGATCTGCCCGCTGAACTCGACGGCCATGGTCCGCTGCACCCCGACATCGCCCGCACGCTCGCGGGAGCCCGTACTGGATGGACGCGCCTGTTCTTGAGCCCTCGCGGCTTCGTCACCCAGACCGACACGTACACCCCTCCCGAGCCCATGCGCCGGTATCTGCGTGCTCGGGACCAGCACTGCCGCTTCCCCGGGTGTCGACAACCCGTTCACCGCTGTGACACTGATCACAACCTCGACCACGCCCTGGGCGGGCGTACCGCGATCGACAACCTCGCGCACTTCTGCAGAGCACATCACACGCTCAAACATCCCGACATCCCCGACGCACACCGGTGGACAGCCCGACAACTCCCCGACCAGACGGTCACGTGGACCAGCCCTACCGGCCGCGACTACACCGACCCCGCACCGCGGCGCGTCATGTTCACACCATCCGAACCACCGAATGCCGAACCACCGAATGCCGAACCACCCCACGCACCACCACCGCCAGGGCAGCGCCTCGCCTTCGATACCGAAGTGACACCCGCCATGGCCGACGCACCCTTCTGACTGGGTTGCACCGACCGACCGGAACGCACCTGGCCTCAATGCATCCGGCTGGGCCGCATCGCGACTCGATAGCGCCGGAGCGCACGGCGCCCGAGCACCCCAATGCCCCAGCACCCGAGCACCCCAACGCCCCAGCACCCCACGGGAGCGCGAGCCTCAGCCCAGCAGGCCCAGCAGCCAGCCGGCGGAATGAACCTCCGCGCCGAGCGCCTCGATCCGGGTACGCAGGCCGCGATCGCTCGTCACGACCGTCGCTCGCGCGCCGCCGGAGAGCAGTCGCTGCGTCTCATCGACGATCGCGTCGTCGCCACCGGCGTCCGCACGCACGACCTCGACCCGATCACGCAGACCGTTCCGGTCGTCCGCCTCCGAGATCGCCCGCGCCTCGCCCTCGACCACCAGAGACACCCGCGGGAACCAGCGGTAGGCGTCGAGCCCGAGCTCATCGGGCGACACACCACCCGCGACCCAGGACGAAAGCCGGTCGCGCAGCCGCACCGCCGCACCTGGCCGATCCTTCCACCAGCCGTCGGGCACCGAACCGACGACGTTCGCGGCATCCACGACGATCACCGGACGCACCGGCAGCAACGAGCGAAGCATCGGCCAGGACGAACCGAAACCGGGATGCAGCGGACGTTCGTCCACCTCATCGACCGGCACCCATTCCAACGCCAGGCTCTCCGGGTCGCTGATCACCGGGTCGAAGGGCACGACGACGTCTGCGACCACGGTCGTGTACGACCAGATGCCCAGATCCAGCAGGCTGGCGAACCGCGCCCGGACGGCGCCATCGGGAATCCCGGCCTCCTCCTGCGCCTCGCGCAGCGCACCGGCCAGCGGACTCTCACCCTCGTGCAGTGCGCCACCTGGCATGCCCCAGGTACCGCCGAAGTGGCTCCAGCCGACGCGGTGCTGCAGCAGCACGCCCCGCTCCGCGTCCACGGCGAGCAGTCCGGCCGCGCCGTAGCGCCCCCAGTACTTCTCCCCCGTCGGGGCGACGACCCAGGCATCCCCGCTGTTTCGCGGACCGTCGGGTCGGCGCGGCTCACCGGGAGCTGGAGGGATGATCGTCACCCCTCCAGCCTTTCACAGCCTCGCCGCACCCGGCGGCACGAGTCGGCGCGTTACCGCCGTCGTCCTGCGCGGCCCCGAGTCCTACCGGACCCCGACTTCGGCACCGGCCTGCAGTCGCGACGCGGCCAGCTCCTCCGCGGCCTGCAGAGGTGTGATGCCGCGCTCTTCCGCGCCGTCGAGGATCGTGCGCACCGTGTCACCGATTCCGGCCACACGCGCCATGATCTCCTCGCTGGTGCCGAGCTGCTTCGCCTCGAGGTCCAGGTAGATCACCCCACCGGCGTTCACCACGAAGTCCGGCGCATACAGGATCCCGCGCGCGGCCAGGCGGTCCGCGCCGGCACGCGAGGCCAGCGGGTTGTTCGCCGGACCGCAGACGGCCTTCACATCCAGCGCATCGATGACCTCATCCGTCAGCACGCCGCCGATACCGGCGGGAACGAAGACGTCGCCCGCCACCAGGTGCTCACTGCCCGGCTCCACCCACGTCGCACCGATCTCCGAGGCGAACGCCTGCCGAGCGGGGTTGATGTCGGTGACCGTCAGCTGAGCGCCGTGCTCGGCGAGGCGCGACGCCAGACGTCCACCCACCTGTCCGAGTCCTGAGATCGTCACCCGGCGCCCCTCCGGAGAAGCCGACCCGGTCACGCGCTCCAGCACCGCCTGCAGCGACGCGTACACGCCCAGACTGGTGGGACCGGCCGGCTCGCCCGAGCCGCCCACGGTCGAGGGCAGGCCGACGACGTGCTGCGTGCGCTCACTGACGGTGAGCATGTCATCCGTGGTCGATCCGACATCCTCCGCCGTGCGGTAGCGCCCATCCAGCAGCTCCACGGCGTCGCCGAGATCGAGGAACGCGGCGCGACGGCGGTCGGCATCCAACGTCTCGCCCGGGGCCAGGCGGATCACGGACTTGCCGCCACCGGCATCCAGCCCCGCGGCGGCGTTCTTCAGCGTCATCGCGGCGGAGAGCCGCAGCGCGTCACCGAGGGCGTCGCTCCACTGCGGATACGTCCACAGTCGCGCACCACCGAGCGCGGAGCCGAGAACGGACGAATGCAGCGCCACGGCCAGGAACAGACCGCTGCGCGAACCCGTGATCACCTCCACCCGCTCGTGGGCGAAATCGGGCAGGGGCAGGGTGTGCGTCATCGCAGTCTCCTTCGGCGGGCCTCGTGGGCCAGGCGGGAACGGATGCCGGGATCATGGCATCCGCTCCCATTGTGCCTCAGTCAGCGGCGGGCCGCCTCAGAGAGTGCTCAGCGCTGGCGCCGCTCCCTCACACGCATGTTGATGACGATCGGCGTGCCCTCGAACGCGTACAGCTCGCGCAGGCGGCGCTGGATGAACCGGCGGTAGCCCGGGTCGAGGAAACCGGTCGTGAACAGCACGAACGTCGGCGGACGCGTGCTCGCCTGCGTGCCGAACAGCACACGCGGCTGCTTGCCACCGCGCAGCGGGTGCGGGTGCGCGGCCACGAGCTCGGTGAGGAACGCGTTGAACTTGCCGGTCGGGATGCGGCGGTCCCAGTTCTCCAGGGCGCGCTCCAACGCGGGCACGAGCTTGTCGAAGTGCCATCCGGTCTTCGCCGAGATGTTCACCCGAGGCGCCCATGCGACGTGCGCGAGGTCCTGCTCGATCTCGCGCTCCAGGTACCGGCGCCGGTCGGCGTTCTCCAGGTCCTCGTCCGACAGGCGGTCCCACTTGTTGAACGCGAGGACGAGCGCACGGCCCGACTCGAGCACCATGTCGATGATGTTCAGGTCCTGCACGCTGATCGACTGGCTCACGTCGATCACGACGATCGCGACCTCGGCCTTCTCCAGCGCGGCCGACGTGCGCAGCGACGCGTAGAAGTCGGCGCCCTGCTGCAGGTGCACGCGGCGGCGGATGCCGGCGGTGTCGACCAGACGCCACATCTTGCCGCCCAGCTCGACGATCTCGTCGACCGGATCGCGGGTGGTGCCGGCGAGGTCGTTGACGACCACGCGCTCCTCCTTCGCCGCCTTGTTCAGCAGCGAGGACTTGCCCACGTTCGGCCGTCCCAGGATCGCCACGCGGCGCGGCCCGCCGATCTCGGCCTTGGCCACAGCCGACACTTCCGGCAGCTTCTCCATGATCTTGTCCAGCAGGTCGGCGACGCCGCGCCCGTGGATCGCGGAGACCGGGTACGGCTCCCCGAGACCCAGGTTCCACAGCGCCGCCGCCTCCGGCTCCTGGCGCGCGTCGTCGATCTTGTTCGCCACGAGGAAGACCGGCTTGCCGCTCTTGCGCAGCATCTTCACGACGTACTCGTCGGTCGAGGTGGCGCCCACCTTCGCGTCGACGACGAACAGCACCATGTCGGCCAGGTCGATGGCGACCTCGGCCTGCGCGGCGACCGAGCGGTCGATGCCCTTCGCATCCGGCTCCCAGCCGCCCGTGTCGACGAGGGAGAACCGACGGTCCATCCACTCCGCCTTGTAGGTGACGCGGTCGCGGGTGACACCGGGGGTGTCCTCCACGACCGCCTCACGGCGGCCGAGGATGCGGTTCACGAGAGCCGACTTGCCCACGTTCGGGCGGCCCACGATCGCGACGACCGGCAGCGCCGGCATGTACTCGATGCCGTCCTCGCCGCGGGTCACCCCGTCCAGGAGGTGGGCGTCGTCCTCGTCCAGGTCGTAGTCGGCGAGGGTCGCCCGCATGAGGTCGGCGCGCTTCTCAGCGAGCTCCTCGTCGAGTTCCGACATCTTCTCGGCGAGGTCGTCGGGACCGCCTTCGTAGTCGTCATCAGCCATGGTCAAGCTCCTTATCGTCATCGCGCCGCTGCTCGATCACTGCGAGCACGGCATCGATGGTCTGCATCAGATCGAGTTCTGTCGAGTCGACGACGTCCACGCCGGGGGCGGCGTTGAGGAAGTCGACCACACTGCTGTCGGAGGCGTCGCGCTTGTGCAGCGCCTCGGCGACGGCCGCCGCGTTCTCACCGGCGAGCTCCCCCGCGCGGCGGGCGGCCCGCACCTCGGGGGCCGCGGTCAGCAGGATGCGCACGGGCGCATCCGGGGCGACCACGGTCGTGATGTCGCGGCCCTCCACGACCACCGCGGGATACGCGGCTTCGGCCACGACCCTGCGGAACATCTCGTTCACCTGCACGCGCACCTCGGGCACGCGTGCCACTCCGCTGACCGCCGCCGACACGCGCGGGGCGCGGATCGCGTCGGTCACGTCCGTCTCGCCGACCAGCACCCGTCGGTCGTCGGGGTCCAGTCGCTGGTTCAGGGGGAAGTCGGATGCTGCGGAGCGCACTGCGTCGGCATCCGCCGTGTCCGCGCCCTGCTCGAGCACGTGCCACGCCAGCGCGCGGTAGGCGGCCCCGGTGTCGAGGTAGCCGTAGCCGAGTCTGCGCGCGATCGCCTTGGAGACACTGGACTTGCCGGAACCGGCCGGTCCGTCGATCGCGATGAACTTCTGCGCATCAGTCATTGGTGTTCCCCGCAATCCGCCAGCCGCGTTCTTCCAGGCCCTCGATGGCGCCGCGCAGCGCGGCCGGCGCCACGCTGATCTCGGCCAGGCCGAACTGCGCGCCCGGAGAGTGCTCCAGGCGCAGATCCTCCACGTTCACGCCCAGCTCGCCCAGCTCGCCGAACAGGCGTCCGAGCTGACCGGGGGTGTCGTCCACCATGACGACGAGCTGCTCGAAGCGGCGGTTCTGGCCGTGCTTGCCCGGCAGCCGGTCCACGCCTTCGTTGCCCTGGCGGATGGCATCCGCGACCACGCGCCGAGCCCCCGGCGCGTCCGGCTCGCGCAACGCCGCGGTCAGTGTCCGCAGGTCGTCGGCGAGTGCGTCGAGCACCTCCACGACCGGTTCGGCGTTCGCACTGAGGATCTGCACCCACAACTCGGGCGCCGACGCCGCGATGCGAGTCGTGTCGCGCACGCCCTGGCCGGCCAGGCTCAGCGAGTCCTCGTCGGCCGATGCCAGCCGAGCCGCCAGCAGGCTCGCGACCACCTGCGGCACGTGCGAGGTCAGCGCGACCGAGCGGTCATGCTCCTCGGGACTCATCTCCACCGGCATCGCGCCCACATCGAGTGCGAGCGCTTCCACCAGCGCCAGATCGGCCGCACGGGTTTCGCCGTCGCGGCACACCACCCAGGGACGGCCGACGAACAGGTCGGCACGGGCGGAGATCGCCCCGCCGCGCTCCCGCCCGGCGAGCGGGTGCGAGCCGATGTAGCGGGTCAGATCCACCCCGCGCCGGCGCAGCTGGTCGAAAGGTTCCAGCTTGACGCTCGCGACGTCGGTGACCACCGCGGTCGGATGCGCGGCCAGCTCGGCCTGGATGACGTCGGCCGTGACGTCCGGCGGCACGGCGACGACGATCAGGCGAGGGCTGTCGTCCACGCGCGCGGCACGCCCCGCGCCGTAGTCGATCGCCAGGCGCAGCTGCGAAGGCGAGGCGTCGGCGAGCACGACGTCGACGCCCTTCGCGCGCAGCGCGTGCCCGATGCTCGATCCGAGCAGGCCGGCGCCGACGATGCGCACGGTGCCCGAGACGCGCGCTTCGCGTGCGTTGGTGGAATCGATCACTCGGTCTCCTGCGTGTCGTCGTCCCCGGCGGCCGCGGGAGAATCCTGGCGCGACAGAGTCAGCAGAGCGCCACGTTCGATTTTACTCAGCTCGCGGGTCTGCCCGACCGGGAGAGTTCCCAGGTGCAGCGGGCCGAACTGCCGACGCACGAGATCCTCGACGGGATGCCCCACCGCGGCCATCATGCGGCGCACGATCCGGTTGCGTCCGGAATGCAGCGTCAACTCCACCAGGCTCGCGCCGCGGGACACGTCCAGCAGCCTCGCCTTGTCGGCCTTGATCGGGCCGTCGTCCAGGTCGAACCCGCGGGTAAGCTTCGCGATGGTCTGCGCCGTGACCTCACCGCTGACCTTCGCGATGTACACCTTCGTCACCCCGAACGACGGGTGGGCGAGCACGTGCGCCAGGTCGCCGTCGTTGGTGAGGATCAGCAGCCCGCTGGTCTCCGCATCCAGCCGGCCCACGTTGTACAGCCGCTCCGGCCAGTCCTTCGTGTACCGGCGCAGGTCCGGGCGCCCGTTCTCGTCACGCATCGTGCTGTAGATGCCGGTCGGCTTGTTGAGCATGACGTAGCGCTTGGACACGTCCAGCTGAACGGCCGTGCCGTCCACGTCGATCAGGTCGGTCTCGGGGTCGATGCGGGTTCCGAGTTCGGTCACGGTGCGGCCGTTCACCCGGATGCGCCCTTCGACGATGTAGTTCTCGATCACGCGTCGCGAGGCCACGCCGGCGTTCGCCAGCGCCTTCTGCAGACGCACTCGCTCGGCGTGCGAACCGGTCGGGCCCGTCATCGGATCACTCCTTCATCGAATCCCTCGGCGCCGTCGTCGAGCAGCGGCGAGATCGGGGGCAGCTCGTCGATCGAGTTGATCCCCAGGTGCTGCAGCAGCTGATCGGTCGTGCCGTAGTTGATGGCGCCGGTCTCGGAATCGGCGAAGAGCTCGGTGATCAGCCCGCGGGCGAGCAGCGTGCGCACCACGGAGTCGACGTTCACGGCGCGGATGGAGGCCACCTGACCGCGGGTCACCGGCTGCTTGTAAGCGATCACGGCGAGCGTCTCCAGAGCCGCCTGCGACAGGCGCGCCGGTGCCTGCCCGCCGATGAAGTCGGCCACCAGGTCGTCGTGGTCCTCGCGCACATAGAGTCGCCAGCCGCCGCCGACCTCGCGCAGCTCGAACCCGCGCCGCGGTCCTCTCCCCCGCCCGTCGTAGTCGTCGACGAGCGTCTCCAGCGTCTGGCGCACGGCGGGGACGGGCGCGTGCACGGCGGCGGCCAGCGCCACCAGTGCGATGGGTTCGTCGACGATCAGCAGGATCGCCTCCACCCGCTCCGAGAGCGGCGTGCCGGTGCGGGCCTCGGCATCCGCCTCCGCATCCGTCTCTTCGATCTTCATCGTCTCATCGGTCATAATCGGCTCCCAACGTCGCCAACTGCTCGTCGGACCAGGTCTCCGCCGACCATCGCAGAGTGAGCTCGCCCAGCGGCTCGAGCTGCTCGAACGAGAGGGCGGCATGGCGGTACAGCTCCAGGACCGAGATGAAGCGCGCGACGATGATGCCGGGCTCGCCGACACCGCTCACGAGCTCCCGGAAGGTGAGGGACTCGGCGCTGCGCAGCAGCGTCACGACGACGGCCGCCTGCTCCCGGATGCTGACCAGCGGGGCGTGCAGGTGGTCGAGTCCGACGGTCGGCAGCTCCTTCGGAGCGAAGGCCAGCAGCGCGACAGCGGCGAAGTCGTCCAGGCTCAGGGACCAGACCAGCTCCGGCGTCCTGCTGCGGTGCTTCTCATCCAGTGGCACCGCGCGCACGTGACGACGGTCCTCGCGCTGCAGGCACCGCGCGAACCAGGCCGAGACCTCCTTGAACGCGCGGTACTGCAGCAGGCGCGCGAACAGCAGGTCCCTCGCCTCGAGCAGGGCCACGGATTCGGCATCCACCAGCTCGCCCTGCGGCAGGAGTCCCGCGACCTTCATGTCGAGCAGGGTCGCCGCGACGACCAGGAACTCGGAGGCCTGATCGAGCTCCTCGTCCCCGTCCAGCTCGCGCAGGTAGGCGATGAACTCGTTGGTCACCTTGCTCAGCGACACCTCGGTGATGTCGAGTTCATGCTTGGAGATCAGGTTCAGCAGCAGGTCGAAGGGCCCGTCGAAGTTCGACAGCGAGACGCGGAACCCTTCGACGGGCTCAGGGACCCCGACCGGCTCAGGGACCGCGACCGGCTCAGGAACCGCGACAGCATCCCGGTCTTCAGGCGACGGCGCCACGGGCGACCAGCTCCCGAGCCAGTCGCAGGTAGGCCTGGGCGGCTGCGTGCTCCGGCGCGAACTCGGTGATCGGAACCCCCGACACGGAGGCGTCCGGGAACTTCACGGTGCGGCCGATCACGGTCTCCAGCACGTCGTCGCCGAAGGCCTCGACCACGCGCTCCAGCACCTCACGGGAATGCAGCGTGCGGGGGTCGTACATGGTCGCGAGCAGGCCGTCGAGGGTGATGGCGGGGTTCAGCCGGTCGCGCACCTTGTCGATGGTCTCGATCAGCAGGGCCACCCCGCGCAGCGCGAAGAACTCGCACTCCAGCGGGATGAGCACGCCGTGCGCGGCCGTCAGCGCGTTGACCGTGAGCAGACCGAGCGAGGGCTGGCAGTCGATGAGGATCACGTCGTACTCGCCCGCCACCTGCCGCAGCACGCGCGAGAGGATCGTCTCGCGTGCGACCTCGTTGACCAGGTGCACCTCGGCGGCGGACAGATCGATGTTGGCCGGCAGCACGTCGAGGTTCGGCGTCGCGGAGTGCACGATCGCGTCGCGCGGGTCGCGCTTGGTGTCCAGCAGCAGGTCGTAGACCGTCGGGACGTCATGGACGATGATGCCGAGGCCGGCGGACAGTGCGCCCTGCGGGTCGAAGTCGACCGCGAGCACCTTGCGGCCGTACTCGGCCAGCGCCGCGGCCAGGTTGATCGAGGTGGTCGTCTTGCCGACGCCGCCCTTCTGGTTGCACAGCGCGATGATCCGCGCCGGTCCGTGGGAGTCCAGCGGCTCCGGGGTCGCGAAGCCCTGATAGGGACGGCCGGTCGGACCGATAGGGGTGTCATCCCTCTTCGTCGCCTTCGACCTGGACTTCGTCGCCTTCTCCGCCACCAGTGCTCCTGCTCCTTCGTGCTTGCTCGATTGTAGCCGCAGGGCGGGCGGGCTCAGGCTCGCCGCGCGGCGCGCGGCGCTCTCAGCGGGCCCGGGGGTGAGATGTGACGTAGATGTCGCGCAGCGCGTCGACGGAGACGTGCGTGTAGATCTGGGTCGTCGCGACGGATGCGTGGCCCAGCAGCTCCTGCACCACGCGCACGTCGGCACCGCCCTGCAGCAGATGCGTGGCGAAGGAATGGCGCAGCGTGTGGGGCGACACCTCGGCGACGATCTGGGCGTGCTCGGCCGCCGCGCGGATCACCAGCCATGCGCTCTGCCGCGACAGCGGGGCTCCCCGCGCCCCGAGGAAGAGCCGTGCGGAGGCGCGCCCCTTGGCAGCCAGCTGCGGGCGCACGCGGGTGAGGTAGGCGTCGACCGCGGCGCGGGCGTACGAGCCGACGGGCACGATCCGCTCCTTGTCGCCCTTGCCGCGCAGGCGCAGCACATCGCCGTACGCCAGGTCGTCGACGTCGAGCGACACGGCCTCCGAGACGCGGGCGCCGGTCGCGTACAGCAGCTCGAGCAGCGCGCGATCGCGGATGCCGAGCGGCTCGTCGGGCGAGGGCGCGGCGAGAAGCCGCTCGACCTGCTCGATCGTGAGCGCCTTGGGAAGACGGCGGGGCATCTTCGGCGGCCGGATCCGGCCGGTCGGATCGTCCTGCTCTATCCCCTCGCGTGCGAGGAAGCGGTGCCAGCCGCGCACCGAGGACTGCAGGCGCGCCAGGCTGGTGGCCGCCGGCGGCGGCTCCGTCGAGGAGCGCTCGGAGATGAACGCCGACACGACCGCCGGAGTGATGTCGCCCGTGTCCTCGATGCCCTGTTCGGCGAGCCAGTCGAGGTAGCCGTTCAGATCGCGCCGGTAGGCGGCGATGGAGTGCTCCGAGAGACCGCGTTCGATCGTGACGTGACGCAGATACGCGTTGAGAGCCCGATCGAGCCGCATCTCAGGTCCGCTCGCGCAGCCGCCGCTCGGTGGCCAGCACGCCGATGGAGAGGATGCCGTTGTGCATCCGACCTGCCAGCACCGCATCCACGGCTTCGGACAGCGGCACCCATTCGACGCGGATGTCCGCCTCCTCGTCCTCCCGCTGGTGCGCGGCCTCCGCCGCGGCTATGCCGGTGGCGAGGTAGATGTGGATCATCTCGTCGTTGCCGCCCGGCGTGGTCCAGGACGACACGAGGTGCTCCCAGTGGCTGGCGGTGACGTCCGCCTCCTCTGCCAGCTCCCGCTGCGCGGCGAGCAGCGGGTCCTCCCCCGGGATGTCGAGCAGCCCTGCCGGCAGCTCCCAGTCGCGATGACGGATCGGGTGGCGGTACTGCTGGATCAGCAGCACGCGGTCCTGGTCGTCGAGGGCGACGACCGCGACGGCGCCGGTGTGCGCGACGTACTCGCGCACCATCTCGCCGTCGCCGTAGGCGACCCGGTCCGAGCGCACATCCCACACCCAGCCCGTGAACACCAGGTCGCTGGAGAGGATCTCGGGTTCGAAGGGCTCGTCCTTCAGGTCGTCGACAGCCGACCCGGTGTCAGGCGTCGACATCGTCGAACAGCTCGCTGGAGCGGGAGCGCTCGATGGCGGCTCCGACCAGGCCGCGGAACAGCGGGTGCGGGGAGCTGGGGCGCGACCGCAGCTCGGGGTGCGCCTGCGTGGCGATGTAGAACGGGTGCACGTCGCGCGGCAGCTCGACGTATTCAACGAGGTCGAGGTCGGGGTTGAGTCCCGAGAAGACCAGGCCGGCCGCGGAGAGGCGGTCGCGGTAGGCGTTGTTGACCTCGTAGCGGTGACGGTGGCGCTCGGATACCACGTCCGAGCCGTACAGCTCGCGTGCCAGCGTTCCTTCCCCGAGTGCCGCCTCGTAGAGTCCCAGACGCATCGTCCCCCCGAGGTCCCCGCCATCGAGGATCTCGACCTGCTCGGCCATGGTCGCGATGATCGGCTCAGAGGTCTCCGGGTCGAACTCGGTCGACGACGCGCCCTCGATGCCCGCCATGGTGCGGCCGTACTCGATCACCATGCACTGCAGCCCCAGGCACAGACCGAGCGTGGGGATGCCCTGCTCTCGCGCGAAGCGCAGCGCGCCGAGCTTTCCCTCGATGCCGCGGATGCCGAAGCCGCCGGGCACGCAGATGCCGTCAAGGTCGCCCAGCGCCTTCTCAGCGCCCTCGGGCGTCTCGCAGGAGTCGGAGGGGATCCACCGGATGTTGACCTTCGTCTCCTGGGCGAACCCGCCGGCCTTGAGCGCCTCGGTGACGGAGAGGTAGGCGTCGGGAAGGTCGATGTACTTGCCGACCAGACCTATGGTGACCTCGTGCTTGGGGTTGTGCACCGCGTGCAGCACGTTCTGCCAGCGGGACCAGTCGACCTCGCCTGCCTTGTCGTCGAGGTCGAGCCGACGCGTGATGTACGAGTCCAGGCCCTGGTCGTTCAGGGTGGAGGGGATGTCGTAGATGCTGGGCAGGTCGACGGTGTTGATGACGCCTTCGATGTCGACGTCGCACATCAGCGCGATCTTGTTGCGGTTGCTCGAGCTGACCGGCCGGTCGCTGCGCAGCACGAGGGCGTCGGGCTGGATGCCGACCTGGCGCAGGGCGGCCACGGAGTGCTGGGTCGGCTTGGTCTTCTGCTCGCCGGAGGCACCCATGAACGGCACGAGAGAGACGTGCACGAAGAAGACGTTGCCGCGGCCCAGCTCATGGCGCAGCTGCCGCGCCGCCTCGAGGAAGGGCTGCGACTCGATGTCGCCGACCGTGCCGCCGACCTCGGTGATGATCACGTCGGGGCGGGGTTCCTCGGTCGCCTGCAGGCGCATGCGGCGCTTGATCTCGTCGGTGATGTGCGGGATGACCTGCACCGTGTCGCCGAGGTATTCGCCGCGCCGCTCGCGCGCGATCACCTGCGAGTAGATCTGGCCGGTGGTGACGTTGGCCGCCTGCGACAGGTTGATGTCGAGGAAGCGCTCGTAGTGACCGATGTCGAGATCGGTCTCGGCGCCGTCGTCGGTGACGAAGACCTCACCGTGCTGGAACGGGTTCATCGTGCCGGGGTCGACGTTCAGATACGGGTCGAGCTTCTGCATCACGACGCGCAGACCGCGTGCGGTCAGCAGATTCCCCAGGCTGGCCGCTGTCAGGCCCTTCCCCAACGACGAAACGACACCGCCGGTCACGAAGATGTGTCTGGTGGTGTCGTTCTTGGGCCCCGCAACAGAAGAGTTCATCACGGGCTTTTATCCTATCAGTTCGATTCGGAGCCGAGGCTCAGGAGTTCGCGGGCGTGGGTGAGAGCGGCGTCCGAGTCCGCGAGTCCGGAAAGCAGTCGCGCCATCTCCGCCTCGCGCTCCTCGCCCAACAGACGTGTGACGCTCGAGGCGGTCACGGCGCCGTCGCTGGACTTCACCACCGACAGGTGGTTGTTGGCGAAGGCGGCGACCTGAGCGAGGTGTGTGACGGCGATGACCTGCGAGGTGCGGGCCAGCTGCGCGAGGCGCCTGCCGACCTCGATCGCCGCGGCGCCCCCGATCCCGGCGTCGACCTCGTCGAAGACGAACGTGGGCACCGGATCGGTTCCCGCCATGACGACCTCGATCGCCAGCATGACGCGCGAGAGCTCACCGCCGGATGCTCCCCGCGACACCGACCGCGGCTCGGCGCCCGGGTGAGGGGCGAGCATAATCGCGACATCGTCGCGGCCGTGCAGAGTCTCGCCGCCGTCGGCCACGCGCACCTCGAGCCGGGCGTCCGGCATGGCGAGAGCCCGCAGCTCCTCGGTGACCGCGGCGGACAGCCTGACCGCGGCCTCGGTGCGCGCGGACGTGAGGGCCGCCGCTGCGTCGTCGAGCCGGGCGCGGGCCTCCGAGGCCTCATCGGTCAACCGCTCGATGCGGTCGCCGTCGTCGTCGAGCTCCGCCAGGCGCAGTGATCCGGTGCGCCACACCTCCAGCGCCTCCTCGAGGGAGCCGTGCTGCCGGATGAGCGCGCCGATCGCGGCGCGGCGCTCCTCGACGGCTGCGAGCTCATGCGGCCCGGATTCATCGAGGTCGGCGAGATAGGTGGAGAGCTGTCCGGCGAGATCGGCCGCGCGGTAGCCGAGATCGGCGAGGGCTTCGGCGATCTCCGCCAGCTGCGGGTCGGCGGCCCGTTCCAGGGAGCGGCGCGCCTCGGCGAGCAGCAGCGCGACGTCCGGCTCATCGTCGTCGGTGGAGAGTGCGGAGCGCGCGACGGATGCGGCCACGCGCAGTTCCTCGGCGTTCGCCAAGCGTTCGGCGCGCTCGCCCAGCGCCACGTCCTCCCCCGCCTGGGGTTCGACCTGCTCGATCTCGGCGAGCTGTTCGCGCAGCGCCGCGGCCTCCGCCGCACGGCGATCGCGGTTCTCGGTGAGGTCGGCGATCTCCGCATCGAGCCGCCGCCACGCGTCGAACCGCTCGGTGTAGGCGGCCAGGGCTGCGGCGACCCGCTCTCCTCCGAAGCGGTCGAGCGCCTCCCGCTGCGCGGACGCGGATCGCAGGCGCAGCTGGTCCGACTGGCCGTGCACGACGACGAGTTCGTCGGCGAGGGCCGCCAGCACGGATGCCGGGGCGGCGCGCCCGCCTACGCTGGCACGGCTGCGTCCCTCGGTGCTGAGGGTGCGGGAGACGTACAGCTCGGCGGCATCGCCTGCCGGTTCCAGTTCTCCGCCGGCATCCGTGACGATCTCGGCGACGGGGCCTTGCTGCGGAACCAGCCAGACGCCGGCCACCGACGCCTGCGCCGCGCCGGCGCGCACGGCGGAGGAATCGGCGCGTGCCCCGAGCAGCAGGCCGAGCCCGGTGACGACCATGGTCTTGCCGGCGCCGGTCTCGCCGGTCACGGCGGTGAATCCGGGCCCGAGCGGCAGCACGGCGTCGTCGATGACGCCGAGACCGCGGATGCGCATCTCGTCGATCACGACGCTCCCCGCCATCCGGCGACGGGCAGCTGGAACTTGCGGACCAGCCGCTCGGTGAAGGCGGTCGGATGCAGACGAGCCAGTCGCACGGGCCGGGACGACCGGCGCACGACGACGCGAGCTCCCGGCGGCAGGTCGTGAGAACGGCGGCCGTCGCACCAGAGGATGCCGGAGCCGTCGGTGCGCTCGAGCATCTCGATGGCGACGGAGGCCTCCGGCCCCACCACGAGCGGCTTGGCGAACAGGGCGTGCGCGGACAGCGGCACCACGGTGATCGCCTCCACGGTCGGCCAGATGACCGGCCCGCCAGCTGAGAAGTTGTAAGCCGTCGACCCGGTGGGGGTGGAGACGACCATCCCGTCGCAGCCGAAGCTCGACAGCGGGCGCCCATCGATCTCGATGACGACCTCGATCATCCGCTCGCGGCTGGCCTTCTCGACGGTCGCCTCGTTCAGCGCCCACGTCTCGTAGACGACGTGACCTGCGACGTCCTTGACGCGCACGGAGAGTGCGAGCCGCTCCTCGACCTCGTAATCGCGGTCGATGACCCTGTGCACGGCAGCATCCATGTCCTCGCGGTCGATCTCGGCGAGGAATCCGACGTGGCCCATGTTGATGCCGAGCACGGGAGCGCCGGAATCGCGCACCAGCTCGGCCGCCCGCAGGATCGTGCCGTCGCCGCCGAGGACGATCGCCAGCTCCAGGTCGTCGGCAGTCTCGTCGTCGCCGTGCAGGCTGATCCCGGCGAAGCCGGGGTGCGCGGCGATGAGCTCGTCACCGTCGGATGCGGGCAGCACCGGTACGGCTCCCGCCTCGCGCAGCGCGTCGATGACGCGCAGGGCGGCGGTGACGGTGTCGGGCCGCTTGGCGTGGGCGACGACCAGGATGCGGCGCTCGTTCATCGTCCTCCTGCCACGCGTGTGATCTGCTTGGTCCATTCTGACGGATCGCTGCCCCGCCCGGGCGCGACGTGCACCAGGTACTCCGCGTTCCCGTGCGTTCCCCGGATCGGAGAGGCGAGGATGCCGAGCATCCCCAGTCCGACGTCGTGTGCGGCCCAGAGCGTGCGTTCCACGGCGTCGATGCGGAGGGTCGGGTTGGTGACCAGCCCGCCGCGCACGGCGGTGCGCCCCACCTCGAACTGCGGCTTGACGAGCAGCACGACGTCACCGCCCGGTGCGACGACGCCGGCGACGGCGGGCAGCACGAGCTCGAGGGAGATGAAGGAGAGATCGCCGACGACGAGGTCGGGCCGCTCGCTCTCGCCGGTCGCCTCGGTGAGGTTCGCGGCGGTCATGTGGCGGACGTTGAATCCCTCGACGGATGTGACGCCGGGGTCGGCTGCGACGGCATCCGCGAGTTGGCCGTGGCCGACGTCGACTGCGAGCACCCGGCGCGCTCCGCGCTCGCGGAGCACCTGCGTGAATCCTCCGGTGGAGGCGCCCATGTCCAGGGCCAGGCGCCCGGGTACGGCAATGCCGAAGCCGTCGAGAGCGGCGATCAGCTTGTGCGCACCGCGGCTGACGTAGTGGTCGTCGCCGTCGACGTGGATCACGTCCTCGTCGTCGACGGGTGTGGACGCCTTGACGACCGGGACGCCGTCGACGCGCACTCTCCCCTCGGAGATCAGGGTGGCGGCGTGCGTGCGCGAGCGTGCGAGCCCGCGCGCGGCGAGGGCGGCGTCGAGTCTGGTCATCGGTTCCCCGGTGCGGCGTCGCCGCGCGGAGCGCTCTCGAGACGCTTCATGAGCTCGTCGTGCACGGCGCCGTACGCGTCGGCACGCGCAGCGAGGGGCTGGCCCTCGATGAGACGCAGCCGGCTCCAGAGGGCGTCGGTGGGCTCGTCGTGCGTTTGCTCCATCCGACCACTGTAACGCCAGGGGCCGGGGCGTGCCGGGAGACGCTCAGGGCCTGTGGAAAGGATCCGCGTAGAGCTGCTCGGGAACCCGGAACGCGTAGATGGCGAGCCCGGTGGCCCAGATGGCCGCGGCACCAGCGCGCAGCAGATCGATCTGCGAGTCGCCCGCGGCGATGATCTGCACGTCGGCGTCGACGACCCGGACAGAGGACCTGCCGACGGTGAACACGCCGTTCTTCTCGATGGTCTGCGGGTACGGCTCGTGCAGCTCCCGCAGATCGCTGAGAATGTAGTCCGGACGCGAACCCTGCGGTGCTGCCAGCACGTGCTTGGGACGGTCGATGCCGGTGAGCACAAGCGCGGAGTCGATGCCGGCGCGCGTCGAGCCGGAGATGTCCGTGTCGAGACGGTCGCCGAGGAACAGGGGACGCTGAGCGCCGAAGCGCTCGACGGCCACCTCGAAGATCGGCTTCTCGGGCTTGCCGGCGACGATCGACAGTCGGCCGATCGCGGTGTGCACGGCCGACACCAGGGTGCCGTTTCCCGGCGCCACGCCGCGCTCACGCGGGATGGTCCAGTCGGTGTTGGTGGAGATCCAGGGGATCCCGCCCTCGTCCTCCGGCAGCTGCAGCGCGAACGCGGCTTCGGCGAGGTCCGTCCAGGCGACTTCCGGGGCGAAGCCCTGCACGACGGCCGCCGGTGAGTCCTCGGCGCTGCGGGTCACCGTGTAGCCCGCCTTGAGCGTCTCATCGACCAGTCCGTCTCCCCCGACGATGAGGATGGTCGCCGGCGGCGGGACCATCGTGGCCAGCAGGCGCATCGCAGCCTGCGGGCTGGTCACGACGTCATCGGGCGCCACGGTCAGCCCGAGACTGGTCAGGTGCTCGGCGACGGTCGCGTCGGTGCGCGAGGCGTTGTTCGTGATGTAGCCGAGGCGCATCGATTCGCCGGCGCGGTTGAGGCTCTCGATGGCGTGCGGCAGAGCCCCGGGCCCTGCGTAGACGACGCCGTCGAGGTCCGCGAGCAGCGCGTCACGATCGGTCAGAGGGGTGGCGGCCGGCTTCGCCCGGCGGAACAGTGCCATCAGTCGTCGGTCTCCTCATCGTGCACGTCGGCCTCTGCCTCCTCGGTGATCTTCTCTGCGGAGATCTCCTCCCCGGAGATCTCCGCATGAGCGATCTCATCGTCAGAGGTGAGTTCTTCGGTGGTCTCCTCTTCCGCGGCGGCGGCGTCATCGAGATCCGCCGCGTCATCGTGATCCGCCGCGTCATCGTGGTTGCCGTCGACCAGACCGTCTTCGACCAGACCGTCTTCGACCAGACCGTCCTCGACGATCATCTCGTCGAACTGACCGTCGAGGCCGAGCGCGGCTGCCGCGACTTCGGCGCGATCGGCCCAGAAGGCCGCCTCGTCGGCGCGACCGAGGTCTTCGAGCACGGCGGCGCGAGCCGAGAACAGCGCGGGGCTCCACTCGAACGCACGGTCGGGGTCGAGCTCCGGGATCTCCAGTTCACCGAGCGCGAGCTCCGTCTCGCCGCGATCGAGTCGTGCGCCGGACATCGCGATCGCGAGCGCGACGCGCACCTCTGGCGTCAGCTCGGCACGGTCGACCGTCCGGCCCTCCTCGAGCGCACGATCGGGCTTGCCCACTCCGCGCTCGCTGTCGACGATCAGAGCGATCATGTCGTTCTTGCCCGAGATCCGACGCGCGGTACGCAGCTCGCGCAGCGCCAGGGCGAAGTCCCCGGTGGCATAGGCCGTGATCGCGAGGGTCTCGCGGACGACGGCGATTCGGCCGGCTCGTCGAGATGCCGCCAGGGCGTGCTCGTGTGCGCGGTCCGGCTCGTCGTCGATCAGCTGCGCAGCCATGGCCAGGTGGCGTGCGGTCTGCTCGGCGTTCTCCTTGCTGAGGGTCTTCAGTTCGTTCCGTGCGGCACTCGGCAGGTCACGAGCGGTGACCTCATCGGGCAGCGGCGGCTCGGGGATGTGCTCGCGTACGGGCGCGAACTCGTTGATCGGGCGGTCGACGCCGCCGCGCGGACGGTCCCGGAACGACTGACGCTCACCCGACTGGGGGCGATCGCCCCGGTACGGGCGGTCTCCCTGGCTGCGGTCGCGGTCACTCGACTGGCTGCGGTCACCATAGGGACGACGCTCACCGGACTGAGGACGGTCGCCTCGGTACGGGCGGTCTCCTTGGCTGCGGTCGCGATCGCCATACGGGCGACGCTCGCCCGACTGGGGACGATCGCCCCGGTACGGGCGGTCTCCCTGAGGACGGTCGCGATCGCCGTAGGGACGACGCTCACCCGACTTGCTACGGTCACCATACGGACGACGCTCACCGGACTGAGGACGATCACCCCGGTACAGGCGGTCACCCTGGCTGCGGTCGCGATCACCGTACGGACGACGCTCACCCGACTGGGGACGATCGCTCCGGTACGGGCGGTCACCCTGAGGACGGTCACGGTCACCGTACGTGCGACGCTCACCCGACTGGCTGCGGTCACCATAGGGACGACGCTCACCGGACTGAGGACGGTCGCCTCGGTACGGGCGGTCTCCTTGGCTGCGGTCACGATCGCCATACGGGCGACGCTCGCCCGACGGGCTGCGGTCACCATACGGACGACGCTCACCCGACTGGGGACGATCACCCCGGTACGGGCGGTCACCCGACTGGCTGCGGTCACCATACGGACGACGCTCACCGGACTGAGGACGATCACCCCGGTACGAGCGGTCACCCTGGCTGCGGTCGCGATCGCCATACGGACGACGCTCGCCCGACTGGCTGCGGTCACCATACGGACGACGCTCACCCGACTGAGGACGGTCACCCCGGTACGGGCGGTCACCCTGACTGCGGTCGCGGTCACCGTAGGGACGGCGCTCACCCTGCGGACGGTCACCCCGGCTGCGATCGCGATCACCATACGGACGACGCTCACCCGACTGGCTACGGTCACCGTAGGGACGACGCTCACCGGAGCGGTCACGATCGCCCTGGGGGCGACGCTCGCCGCCTGCGCCGCGTGACGACGAGTCCGAATCGCGTGGCTTGCGCTCGGAGTCCGAACGTCGATCGCGCGCGCCCTCACCGTCTCGGCGGTCCCGCTGCTCTTCCGACATTCTGACTCCCTGTTTGCTTGTTAACGCAAGATGGCCACCCAACCTTGGGTGGCCATCTTGCTTAAGAGAAGTCCGGCGGTGTCCTACTCTCCCACAGGGTCCCCCCTGCAGTACCATCGGCGCTGTGAGGCTTAGCTTCCGGGTTCGGAATGTGACCGGGCGTTTCCCTCACGCTATGGCCGCCGAAACACTATTGACGTTTCAGGCAACATCACAACGAAAGTGTGTGTTGTTTGATTCCCGACCGTACGTCGAGAACCACAAAGTGGACGCGTTCATCTTTGGAAAGAATTGGTGTTATCAAGTCATCGGCTTATTAGTACCAGTCAGCTGCACACCTTGCGGTGCTTCCACATCTGGCCTATCAACCCAGTCGTCTGGCTGGGAGCCTCTCCACCCGAAGGTGATGGAAGTCTCATCTTGAGGCCGGCTTCCCGCTTAGATGCTTTCAGCGGTTATCCATCCCGAACGTAGCTAACCAGCGGTGCTCCTGGCGGAACAACTGGCACACCAGAGGTTCGTCCAACCCGGTCCTCTCGTACTAGGGTCAGATCCTCTCAAACTTCCTACGCGCGCAGCGGATAGGGACCGAACTGTCTCACGACGTTCTAAACCCAGCTCGCGTACCGCTTTAATGGGCGAACAGCCCAACCCTTGGGACCTACTCCAGCCCCAGGATGCGACGAGCCGACATCGAGGTGCCAAACCATGCCGTCGATATGGACTCTTGGGCAAGATCAGCCTGTTATCCCCGAGGTACCTTTTATCCGTTGAGCGACAGCGCTTCCACAAGCCACTGCCGGATCACTAGTCCCGACTTTCGTCCCTGCTCGACCTGTCAGTCTCACAGTCAAGCTCCCTTGTGCACTTACACTCGCCACCTGATTACCAACCAGGTTGAGGGAACCTTTGGGCGCCTCCGTTACTTTTTGGGAGGCAACCGCCCCAGTTAAACTACCCACCAGGCACTGTCCCTGAACCGGATCACGGTTCGAAGTTAGATATCCAGAGTGACCAGAGTGGTATTTCAACAATGACTCCACGAATACTGGCGTATCCGCTTCACAGTCTCCCACCTATCCTACACAAGCCACACCGAACACCAATACCAAGCTGTAGTAAAGGTCACGGGGTCTTTCCGTCCTGCTGCGCGTAACGAGCATCTTTACTCGTAATGCAATTTCGCCGAGTTCGCGGTTGAGACAGTTGGGAAGTCGTTACGCCATTCGTGCAGGTCGGAACTTACCCGACAAGGAATTTCGCTACCTTAGGATGGTTATAGTTACCACCGCCGTTTACTGGGGCTTAAATTCTCAGCTTCGCCTTGCGGCTAACCGGTCCTCTTGACCTTCCAGCACCGGGCAGGCGTCAGTCCGTATACATCGACTTGCGTCTTCGCACGGACCTGTGTTTTTAGTAAACAGTCGCTACCCACTAGTCTCTGCGGCCACCACACCCTTTTCCCAGCAAGTGGGTATAAGCGGGTGGCCCCCCTTCTCCCGAAGTTACGGGGGCATTTTGCCGAGTTCCTTAACCACGATTCTCTCGATCTCCTTGGTATTCTCTACCTGACCACCTGAGTCGGTTTGGGGTACGGGCGGCTTGAACCTCGCGTCGATGCTTTTCTCGGCAGCATAGGATCACCCACTTTTTATCCGCATCGCGTCTCAGCCATCATGAACGGCGGATTTGCCTACCGTTCGGCCTACACGCTTGCACCAGGACAACCATCGCCTGGCTTGGGCTACCTTCCTGCGTCACACCTGTTAATACGCTAACCGCACCAGCATGGGGTCGTACGCTAGGCCCAGAGCGTCACCCCGAAGGGATCAGTCACTGGGATTCAGATACTTAGCACTACTGGATTAGCTTGGGCGGTTCTTCGCCGGTACGGGAATATCAACCCGTTGTCCATCGACTACGCCTGTCGGCCTCGCCTTAGGTCCCGACTTACCCAGGGAAGATTAGCTTGACCCTGGAACCCTTGGTCTTCCGGAGGACGTGTTTCTCACACGTCTTTCGCTACTCATGCCTGCATTCTCACTCGTGTGGCGTCCACGGCTGGTTCACACCGCCGCTTCACGCGCCACACGACGCTCTCCTACCCATCAACACGGCTGGACCACGAAGGCCTACCAATAATGTCAATGCCACAACTTCGGTGGCGTGCTTGAGCCCCGTTACATTGTCGGCGCGGAATCACTTGACCAGTGAGCTATTACGCACTCTTTCAAGGGTGGCTGCTTCTAAGCCAACCTCCTGGTTGTCTAAGCAACTCCACATCCTTTTCCACTTAGCACGCGCTTTGGGACCTTAGATGGTGGTCTGGGTTGTTTCCCTCTCGACTATGAAGCTTATCCCCCACAGTCTCACTGCTGCGCTCTCACTTACCGGCATTCGGAGTTTGGCTGACGTCAGTAACCTGTTGAGGCCCATCGGCCATCCAGTAGCTCTACCTCCGGCAAGAAACACGCAACGCTGCACCTAAATGCATTTCGGAGAGAACCAGCTATCACGAAGTTTGATTGGCCTTTCACCCCTATCCACAGCTCATCCCCTCAGTTTTCAACCTAAGTGGGTTCGGCCCTCCACACGTTCTTACACGTGCTTCAGCCTGGCCATGGATAGATCACTTCGCTTCGGGTCTAGGACATGCGACTGAATCGCCCTATTCAGACTCGCTTTCGCTACGGCTACCCCACACGGGTTAACCTCGCCACATATCACTAACTCGCAGGCTCATTCTTCAAAAGGCACGCTGTCACCCCTACTAAGGAGGCTCCAACGGTTTGTAAGCAAACGGTTTCAGGCACTATTTCACTCCCCTCCCGGGGTACTTTTCACCTTTCCCTCACGGTACTTGTCCGCTATCGGTCATCTGGGAGTATTTAGGCTTATCAGGTGGTCCTGACAGATTCACACGGGATTTCTCGGGCCCCGTGCTACTTGGGATACTCTTCACGCTGCGCACAACATTTCAACTACGGGGCTGGCACCCACTATGGCTGGCCTTTCAAGACCATTCGTCTATATCGTCACATCACGTCGACCACTCGGCAGAATGATCAGAAAAGTCCCGCAACCCCGGGCATGCAACGCCTGCCGGCTATCACACACACCCGGTTTAGCCTCATCCGCTTTCGCTCGCCACTACTCACGGAATCACTGTTGTTTTCTCTTCCTGTGGGTACTGAGATGTTTCACTTCCCCACGTTCCCTCTACCCGCCCTATATATTCAGGCGGGAGTCACCAGGTCGCAAAACGCCTGGCGGGGTTTCCCCATTCGGACACCCTCGGATCAAAACTCGCTTATCAGTTCCCCGAGGCTTATCGCAGATTGCTACGTCCTTCTTCGGCTCCAGATGCCAAGGCATCCACCGTTTGCTCTTAAAGACTTGAAATCACATGAGTAACCACCAGTCCAGGAAAAGACTGATGATCAATAATTCTTTAAGATGCTCGCGTCCACTGTGTAGTTCTCAAAGTACGGGCGGTCCCCCCACACCGAACCCCGAAAGGAACGACGAAAGGGGCCAAGAGGTTCAGAACGACCATAAGGCCGGCCCGGTCCCTCAGGACCCAACAGCGTGCAGACACCCGCACCGCCGGCCAAGCATTCCAACTGCCGAAGCAGCGTACTAACTCAAACCATTGGCTCGAATGCCATGTCAAATGTTCCACCCATGAGCTCCCAGCGAAGAACAGACGCCTTCGAACCGGGTTCTGGACACCACGAAGTTCAACGAACAACGGGCATCAGATGCTCCTTAGAAAGGAGGTGATCCAGCCGCACCTTCCGGTACGGCTACCTTGTTACGACTTAGTCCTAATTACCAATCCCACCTTCGACGGCTCCCTCCACAAGGGTTAGGCCACCGGCTTCAGGTGTTACCGACTTTCATGACTTGACGGGCGGTGTGTACAAGACCCGGGAACGTATTCACCGCAGCGTTGCTGATCTGCGATTACTAGCGACTCCGACTTCATGAGGTCGAGTTGCAGACCTCAATCCGAACTGGGACCGGCTTTTTGGGATTCGCTCCACCTTACGGTATCGCAGCCCATTGTACCGGCCATTGTAGCATGCGTGAAGCCCAAGACATAAGGGGCATGATGATTTGACGTCATCCCCACCTTCCTCCGAGTTGACCCCGGCAGTATCCCATGAGTTCCCACCATTACGTGCTGGCAACATAGAACGAGGGTTGCGCTCGTTGCGGGACTTAACCCAACATCTCACGACACGAGCTGACGACAACCATGCACCACCTGTTCACGAGTGTCCAAAGAGTTGACCATTTCTGGCCCGTTCTCGTGTATGTCAAGCCTTGGTAAGGTTCTTCGCGTTGCATCGAATTAATCCGCATGCTCCGCCGCTTGTGCGGGTCCCCGTCAATTCCTTTGAGTTTTAGCCTTGCGGCCGTACTCCCCAGGCGGGGAACTTAATGCGTTAGCTGCGTCACGGAATCCGTGGAAAGGACCCCACAACTAGTTCCCAACGTTTACGGGGTGGACTACCAGGGTATCTAAGCCTGTTTGCTCCCCACCCTTTCGCTCCTCAGCGTCAGTTACGGCCCAGAGATCTGCCTTCGCCATCGGTGTTCCTCCTGATATCTGCGCATTCCACCGCTACACCAGGAATTCCAATCTCCCCTACCGCACTCTAGTCTGCCCGTACCCACTGCAAGCCCGAGGTTGAGCCTCGGAATTTCACAGCAGACGCGACAAACCGCCTACGAGCTCTTTACGCCCAATAATTCCGGATAACGCTTGCACCCTACGTATTACCGCGGCTGCTGGCACGTAGTTAGCCGGTGCTTTTTCTGCAGGTACCGTCACTCTCGCTTCTTCCCTGCTAAAAGAGGTTTACAACCCGAAGGCCGTCATCCCTCACGCGGCGTTGCTGCATCAGGCTTGCGCCCATTGTGCAATATTCCCCACTGCTGCCTCCCGTAGGAGTCTGGGCCGTGTCTCAGTCCCAGTGTGGCCGGTCACCCTCTCAGGCCGGCTACCCGTCGACGCCTTGGTGAGCCATTACCTCACCAACAAGCTGATAGGCCGCGAGCCCATCCCCAACCGAAAAATCTTTCCACCCGCACACCATGCGGTGACGGGACATATCCAGTATTAGACGCCGTTTCCAGCGCTTATCCCAGAGTCAGGGGCAGGTTGCTCACGTGTTACTCACCCGTTCGCCACTAATCCACCCAGCAAGCTGGGCTTCATCGTTCGACTTGCATGTGTTAAGCACGCCGCCAGCGTTCATCCTGAGCCAGGATCAAACTCTCCGTAAAAAACGATTGCCACGCACACCGGGAAAACAGTGCAACGCAGCGAGTTCAATCATGACCAAAATGAATAAATCATTGCTGACATATCCATACGCCAGACCAAAAAGGCCTGGACTTTGATCCAAAGGAATTCTCAACCCAGCAAAAAGCTGGACGAGGATAATTTGGCATTTGACAAGTGCACGCTGTTGAGTTCTCAAGGATCGGACGCACCCACACACCCACCAACCAAGGCAAGAAGCGCAGGGCAACTTCACAATCATGTCGTCCGACAGGACCGGGGCTGACGAGCAGCCGAACCGGAGTCGGACTCCCTACCTTACACCAACGTTTCCGTCGGAGGAAGATGGGGGTCTCGTCCGCCTCTTGGAGGGGAGCCAGGCCCTTCAGGCCTTCCGCTCAACCGCTTGGGGCGAACAAGTAATAATTTACGTGGGCTCCGCGCATCGGGCAAATCCGTGCGGCATCCCGGGCGTGTCGCGCCCGTTGCAGGGCGGCGGACGCGAGCTTCGCGGCGTAGTGTCTCCCCATGCCAGACAGTGCGCACGCCCGTGATTCCGGGCTTCTCGGGCGGCTCACCCGCGAGCTCGGGCTCGACGCGCGTCGCTTCGACGCGGTGACTCCCTCCCCTGCACCGCTACCGTCCCGACTGTCCGTCGGTGAGCTGGCCTGGTCGAGTGCGGCGATGGCCGGTGCGGCTCTCGCGTCGGGTCCGCCGTCTTCCCCGGAACCGGGACTGGTGGCCGCGGCCTACCGCAGCGACCGCCACCTGCGGATCGACGGCCGATCGCCCGAGGTGTGGTCTCCGCTCTCGGGGTTCTGGCGCACGGCCGACGGCTGGATCCGCACCCATGCGAACTACCCGCATCACGCGGCGGCGCTGCACGGCTCGCTGGGGCTCGCCGATGACGCCGGTCCGGATGACCTCGCCGCCGTGCTCCAGGCGATGACGGCTACGCAGGCGGCGTCCGCCATCACCGCGGCGGCGGGGATCGGTGTCGTCGTGCGGCCGGAGGACCCGCACGCGGACGAGGTGCTCCGGCGGCATCCGCTGATCGCCCTCACCCCCTTGCGCGACGGCCCCCGTCGCCCCCTCACCGGAGACGCCGCGCTTCCCCTCGCGGGCATACGGGTCCTCGACCTCACACGGGTCCTCGCCGGCCCCGTCGCGACGCGCACCCTCGCCCTCGCCGGCGCCGACGTGCTGCGCATCGACCCGCCCGGGAACGCCGAGATCCCGCTGCAGCATCTGGACACCGGGCACGGCAAGCGGACGGCACTGCTCGACATCGCGGCGGAACCCCGCCGGTTCGACCGGCTCCTCGCCGACGCCGACGTGCTCGTGCTCGGCTACCGGCGCAGCGGCCTGCGCAGGCTCGGCCTCGACCCCCGAGAGTTGGCGGACCGGCATCCGCATCTCGTCATCGCCCAGCTCAGCGCCTGGCCGGGGCCGGACTCCCCGCGCGGCTTCGACAGCATCGTGCAGGCGGACTGCGGGATCTCGTGGATCGAGTCCGCCGACGGCACCAGTCCCGGCGCCCTGCCCGCTCAGGCTCTGGATCACTCCGCCGGCTATCTCCTCGCAGCGGGCATCGCGGTGGCAGTGCGCCGGCGCAGCGATCACGGCGGTGCGTGGTACGTGCGCACATCGTTGCGGCGCGTCGCCGCCGAACTGCTCGGCATGCCCCGTTCGGAACCGACGCAGACGGCGCAGGAACACCCGCGCACCCAGACCTTCGACGTCGCCGGGCAGCAGGTGACCACCGTCGTGCCGGCCGTCACCTGGCCCGGCGCACCCGAACGGTTCGCGGCACCGCGCCCCTGGGGAGCGGACGCCGCGGCATGGTGGTGATCGCGTACGGGTGATCGCGTCCGGGCGATCAGGTACGGGGCGATCAGTCCGCGGGGGCGATCAGTCCGCTCGGCGACCGGGCCAGATCACGATCGCCACGCACAGCAGGACGGTCATCCCGCCCCAGAGCCCGGATGCCGGCGGCAGGACCCGATACGCCAGGTGCTGCAGCGTGAACTCGTCGGTCAGCGGTCCGAGCACCGCCAGTCCCCACAGCCACCCGGAGATCAGGAAGACCGGCAGGCTGAGATACCAGGCCCACCGCGCCCAGACCGGAAGCGACCGTCGTCGGTGCACGACCTGGCGCCGACGCACCCAGAGCAGGGCGTAGACGGCGAGGATCAGCAGCCCGATCGCGCTCGAGCCGTGCTGCAGCCACTTGTATCCGGACAGCGGTCCCCAATCCTGCTGCAGCAGAGGCACGGCGTCCACACCCCACCGCCCCTCGTGCGTGAACAGGTCCCAGGCGATGTGCGAGGCCACGCCGATCAGCAATGACGTCGCCAGCAGCAGCGGGTCGCCGGGCCGCCGGCGGGGAACGACGAGGCCGAGCACCGCAGTCCGACCTGTGGTCAGCCATTCCTCCGGCAGACGCGCTGCCAGGGCATCGGGCGCCAACGAGACGAACGCGGGGCGTAGCACCACGCGCCACACCAGCAGCAGCGCGAAGGCGATCAGCGCCGTCCAGAGGATGTTGACCGCCTGGTGGGTGAATGCGTACGACAAGCCGGCGCCCCGTACGAACAGGGGCAGGTCAGGTGTCATCGCTCCGATCGCGACGGCCGCCGGCACCAGCGGGGTGCGCACGAACGGCAGCGCCACGACGGCATGGCTGGGTGTGAACGGCATCCGCTGCCCGCGAGGTCAGGCGAGGAAGACGCCGGCCAGCGTCTTCTTGCCGCGACGCAGCACGGAGACACCGCCGGGCAGGGTGCCCTGCACCGCGGCCGCGTCGTCGCTCACGCGCTCGCCGTCGAGGCTGACACCGCCCTGGCTGATGGCGCGTCGCGCTTCCGAGACGCTGGACACCAGCCCGGTCGCGACCAGTGCGTCCACGACCGGCGTGCCGGCGGCGACCGTCGTGTTCGGCAGCTCCTCCAGCGCGGTGCGCAGTGTCGCGGCGTCGAGTGCGGACAGGTCTCCCTGACCGAACAGCGCCTCGGACGCGGCGATCACGGCCTGCGTGGCATCGATGCCGTGAACAGTCGCCACCACCTCGAGAGCGAGGCGCTTCTGCGCGGCGCGCCGGAAGGGCTCCGACTCCACCAGCGCCGCGTACTCCTCGATCTCGGCGCGGGTGAGGAACGTGAAGATCTTCAGCCGCTGGATGACGTCGTCATCGGCGGTCGAGAGCCAGAACTGGTACATCCGGTACGGACTGCACATCTCGGCATCCAGCCAGATCGCATTGCCCTCGCTCTTGCCGAACTTGGTGCCGTCGCTGTTGGTGATCAGCGGGGTGCCGATCGCGTGTGCGGAGACGCCCTCGACGCGGTGGATGAGGTCGGTGCCGCTGGTGAGGTTGCCCCACTGATCGCTGCCACCGGTCTGCAGCACGCAGCCGTACTGCCGGTGCAGCTCCAGGAAGTCCATCCCCTGCAGGATCTGGTAGCTGAACTCGGTGTAGCTGATGCCGGCATCCGAGTTCAGACGCGCGGCGACGGCATCCTTCTTCAGCATCGTGCCCACGCGGTAGTGCTTGCCGATCTCGCGCAGGAAGTCGATCGCCGACATCGGCGCCGTCCAGTCGAGATTGTTCACGATGCGGGCGGCGTTGTCGCCATCGAAGCTGAGGTACCGCTCGACCTGCGCGCGCAGCCGATCGACCCACTCCCCCACGGTCTCGGGCGTGTTCAGGGTGCGCTCGGCGGTGGGCCGAGGGTCGCCGATCAGTCCGGTCGACCCGCCCACCAGCCCGAGCGGGCGGTGTCCGGCGAGCTGGAGGCGACGCAGCAGCAGCAGCTGTACGAGGTTTCCGAGGTGCAGGCTGGGCGCGGTCGGGTCGAAGCCGCAGTAGTACGTGATGGGGTCCCTGGAAAGAAGGGCGCGCAGCGCCTCCTGGTCGGTGGACACGTGGACGAGCCCGCGCCAGACGATCTCATCCCAGACGTTCTCGAACGTGGGATCGATCGCCTGCGGAGCTGTCGTCAGAGCGGTATTCGACACGCGCTCCAGGTTATCAGCGCGGATCGCGGCCTCCGTGCCGTCGTGACGTCGGACGCTCGTGCCAAGCTGGCGGCATGGCGCTCGTCGATCCGTTGCTCTCCGCGGTCCTGTCCATCGCGATCATCGTGGCGCTGGTCGCGGTGCTGGCGCTGTCGCTGCTGAGCGTGCGGACGCCCAGCACGGCGGTGATGGCCACGGCCGGAGTGCTGGTCGCCGCCGCCGTGGCCCTCGTGATCGTGCTGCCGCCCTCGGCTGCACCCGTGTTCGGCATCCCGCTGACGGTGCTGGGGTTCGCGGCGGCGACCATCGGCGGCAACCCGTTCACGCGCAGGGCGCTCGACATCGCCACCGGCAAGCGCGTGCGGGAGACCGAGGACGGCGGCATCCTGATCATCGCCGCGCACGATGCCGACCCCGCGCACACGCGGACGCTGATGCGCGGCGGCACGGTGATCGGCTATCTGGAGCGCATCTGCACGGTCATCGCGATCGCCGTCGGCTTCCCGGAGGCCATCGCCGCGATCATCGCGGTGAAGGGCATCGGCCGCTTCCCGGAGCTGGCCGAGTCGGAGGCGCGGGAGCGGTTCATCATCGGCACGCTCGCCAGTCTGCTCTGGGCCGGCTCCATCGGCACGGTCATCCGGCTCGTCCTGGTCTGAGAACCGGCTCGTCCTGGTCTGAGAACCGGCCGTCCTGGTCTGAGTGCCGGCCCGGCGGCTCAGCGCGGCCCGAGCAGTCGATAGCCCTCGACGATGCTCCCCGCGCCTGAGGAGGACAGCGCCTGCGAGACCGCGGACTGGGTGATGCCCTCCTCCGCGGCGAGCTCCGCCTGGGTCCTGGAGAGGCAGCGCCCGTAGGTGAGCCGGCGGGTGCGCTCGCTCATCGCGCCGACGAGTTCGTCCCGTGCCAGCAGGTACGCGTTGATCCAGCGCACGGCATCCGGCGGCACCTCCTTCGCCGTCTCGTGAGCGACGACCCAGCTGCGCGCCTGCGGCGCCGTGCGCTTCTGCAGCGTCTGCACCTGGTCGATGGCGTTGCGAGCCGCCCACCAGCCGGGTCCGTCGGGGATGCCTGCTGCCGCCGCTGACGAGGGGACGACGCCGACCTCGCCGATCCCGATGCCGTAGCGGAACTCCACACCGTCGGGGAGTGCCAGTCGCAGCAGCAGCACGGAGGCGATCGCGGCCTCGAGCGTCGGATAGACCGCCTGCTGCTCATCTCCGACGGTCGGCCGGAGCCCGCGCACCGCTACCGGCAGATCCTTCTCGACGCGGGCGATCGCCGCGTCGAAGGCGCGCTGGGCGGCGGCCCTGTCGGAGAGCTGACGGGAGCCGATGATGTCGGCTGTCACAGCGATGGTCATTGCATCAGCGTATCACTGATAATCCAGATTCATAAGGAATATTCTGATGTACTGGGATTATCAGCGAGGCGTCGGGGCCCTCCTACAGGCCCAGCGCGTGCGCAGCCGCCTGAGCGCGCGCGACGAGCTCGGCCCGCTGCTCTGCCACGCGCACCGGTGCGGTGCCACCGGCACCCTCACGCGACGCCACCGATCCCTCGATCGAGAGCACCTCGCGCACCTCCGGCGTCAGATGCTCCGAGACCGAACGCAGCAGATCATCGTCGGCATCCTCCAGTCCGATGCCGCGCTCCTCGCAGGCGCGCACCAGCGCTCCGGAGATCTCGTGGGCGTCGCGGAACGGGATCCGCCGCTTCACGAGCCACTCGGCGACGTCGGTCGCGAGCGAGAACCCCTGGGGGGCGAGACCCGCCATGCGGTCGGTGTCGAAGCGCAGCGTCGCGATCATGCCCGCGAACGCCGGCAGCACCACCTCCAAGGTCTGCACGGAGTCGAAGACGGGTTCCTTGTCCTCCTGCAGATCGCGGTTGTATGCCAGCGGCAGAGCCTTGAGCGTCGCCAACAGGCCCGTCAGGTTGCCGATCAGGCGACCGGACTTGCCTCGGGCGAGCTCGGCGATGTCGGGGTTCTTCTTCTGAGGCATGATGCTCGAACCCGTCGAGTACGAGTCGTCGAGGGTGACGAAGCCGAACTCGCGCGTGTTCCAGAGGATGATCTCCTCGCTCAACCGGGACAGGTCGATGCCGGTCATGGCGGCGATGAACGCGAACTCGGCGACCACGTCGCGCGCGGCCGTGCCGTCGAGGGAGTTCTCCGCCGGGCGGTCCAGGCCCAGTTCCCGTGCGACCAGCGCGGGATCGAGACCGAGCGTGGACCCGGCGAGCGCTCCCCCGCCGTAGGGCGAGAAGCCGGCGCGACGACGCCAGTCGACCAGGCGCTCCAGCTCGCGCACCAGCGGCCACGCGTGCGCCTGCAGGTGATGCGCGAGCAGCACGGGCTGCGCGTGCTGCAGGTGCGTGCGTCCGGGCAGGATGGCATCGGGGTGCGCTTCGGCCTGCGCGACGAGCGCGTCGATGACGCGCAGCAGGTCACGGGCGATGACCCGGGCGTGGTCGATCAGGTACATCCGCACCAGGGTCGCGATCTGGTCGTTGCGGCTGCGACCCGCCCGCAGCCGGCCGCCCACCTCGGGGCCGATCTCGGCGATCAGCGCCTTCTCCAGCGCGCCGTGCACATCCTCGTCGCCCGGATCGGGCAGCAGCGTGCCGTCGGCGATCCGGGCGGCGAGCGCATCGAGGCCGGCGTGCATGATGCGCGCCTCATCGGCGTTCAGGTAGCCCGCCGCTTCCAGGGCCTTGGCGTGCGCGTGGGAACCGGCGATGTCATAGGGGGCGAGGATCCAGTCGAAATGCGTGGAGCGGCTCAGCTCGGCGAGCTCCGGCGACGGCCCGCCGGCGAAGCGAGCGCCCCAGAGTGCGCCGTCATTCGTACCGTGCGCGCCGCTCACTTCGTCCCGCTCCGCTCGCTCTGCTTGCCCAGCAGCCAGACCAGGAGCGCCTTCTGCGCGTGCAGCCGGTTCTCGGCCTCGTCCCAGACGACGCTCTGCGGGCCGTCGATGACCTCGGAGTCGACTTCGTAGCCGCGGTCGGCGGGCAGGCAGTGGATGAAGATCGACTCGGGGTCGGCCAGCGCCATGATCTCGTGGGTCACCTTGTACCCGCCGAGGTCGCGCAGGCGCTCGATCTTCTCCTCCTCCTTGCCCATCGACACCCAGGTGTCGGTGACGACCACATCCGCGCCGAGCGCCGCCTCCCGGGGGTCGGTGAGCAGAGTGACGGAACCGCCCGTCTCGGCGGCGCGCTTCTCGGCGGCCACGACGACATCCGCACGCGGCGCGTAGGCCTCCGGGGACGTGATGCGCACGTGCATTCCGGCGGTGACCCCGGCCAGCAGGTAGGAGTGGGCCATGTTGCTGCGTCCGTCACCGAAGAAGGTCAGCGTGAGTCCCTTCAACTCCCCCTTGTGCTCGCGGATCGTCAGCAGATCGGCCAGCAGCTGACAGGGATGGAAATCGTCGGAGAGCGCGTTGACGACCGGCACGCGGGTTCCCCGCGCCATCTCCTCCAGGCCCGACTGGGCGTAGGTGCGCCAGACGATCGCCGCGACCTGGCGCTCGAGCACGCGGGCGGTGTCGGCGGGGGTCTCCTTGCCGCCGAGCTGACTGCTGGCGGTCGAGATGATCAGCGGCGAGCCCCCGAGATCCGCGATGCCCACGGCGAAGGAGACGCGGGTGCGCGTGGACGACTTGTCGAAGATCACCGCGACGGTCTGCGGCCCCTCCAGCGCCTTGCTGGCCCAGCGGTCCTTCTTCAGCTCGACGGCGAGATCGAGCACCTCTTTCTGCTCGGCGGGGGTCAGGTCGTCGTCGCGAAGCAGGTGACGGGTCATGCGGGGGTCTCCAGAGTGTCGTGTGCGGATGCGACCGTGTCCAGTGCCGCGCGGAAGATCGTGAGGAACTCGGCCACCTCGGCGTCGCCGATGGTGAAGGCGGGTGCGATGCGGATGACATCGGCGGTCGGCGCGTTGATGATGAGGCCCCGCGCGTGGGCGGCTTCGCGCACCTCCCCGGCGACCGGTGCGGACAGACGGATGCCGATGAGCAGTCCGACTCCGCTCGTGCCCTCGACCAGCGGCAGTCCCGCGACGCCCGCGCGGAGCTGGGCTCCTCTGGCCGTCACGTTCTCGAGCAGGTTCTCGTCCTCGATGTGTCCGAGGACGGCGTTGGCGACCGCGCTGGCCAGCGGGTTGCCGCCGAACGTGGAGTTGTGGGTTCCCGGGTAGAACAGGTCACTGGCGGCGCCGAAGGTGATCAGCGCACCGAGCGGGAAGCCGGCGCCGATGCTCTTGGCCAGGGTGATGGCATCCGGCACGATCCCCTCCCGCTGGAACGCGAACCACTCCCCGGTGCGTCCGGAACCGGTCTGCACCTCATCGAGGATGAGCAGCGCGTCGTGAGCGGTGGCGAGCGCGCGGGCGCGGGCGAGGAAGCCCTCGGGCAGCTCGACGACTCCCGCCTCGCCCTGGATCGGCTCGACGATCATCGCGGCCACGCCGCCCGCGGCGAAAGCCGCTTCGAGGCTCTCGAGCGAGTGCTGCACGGTGACCACATCGGGCACGGCGGGCAGGAACGGATCGCGGTACATGGCCTTCGGCGTCAGCGACAGCGTGCCCATGGTGCGGCCGTGGAAGGCGCCCTCCAGGACGAGGATCGTCGTGCGGCCGGACGGCGCGCCGTGCAGACGTGCCAGCTTGATCGCCATCTCGTTGGCCTCGGTGCCCGAGTTCGCCAGGAACACCCGTCCCTGCTCCCCCGTGCCGGCCAGTCGCTTCAGGCGCGCGGCGAGCTCGAGCTGCCCCGGGGTGGCGAAGTAGTTCGACACGTGTGCGAGGGTCGCGGCCTGACGCGTGACAGCCTCCACGAACACGGGATGCGCGTGACCCAGGCAGTTCACGGCGATGCCGCCGAGGAAGTCCAGATAGCGGTTCTCATCCGCGTCGTAGACCCAGGACCCCTCGCCGTGCGTGAGCAGCGCGAGCCGCCCACCCAGGCTCATCAGATCGCGTGCGGCGTCATCGTTCCAGTTCATTGTGCGACCACTTCCGTGCCGATTCCCTTGCTGGTGAACAGTTCCACGAGCACCGAGTGCGGCACCCGTCCGTCGATGATCGCGGCGGCGTCCACTCCGCCCTCGACGGCGTCCAGACAGGCGCGCATCTTCGGGATCATCCCGGACTCCAGCGACGGCAGCAGCTCGGTGAGCGCTGCGGTGGTGATGTGCGAGACGAGCGACTCGCGGTTGGGCCAGTCGGCGTACAGTCCCGGGACGTCGGTGAGGATGACGAGCTTGCGTGCGCCCAGCGCGGTCGCGAGCGCGGCGGCCGCGGCGTCGGCGTTGACGTTGAGGGACTGACCGGGGTGGTCCAGGTCGGGCGCGATGGAGGAGACGACCGGGATGCGACCGGCGGCCAGATGGTCGATGACCGGTGTCGGATCGACCTGCACCACGTCGCCGACGCGGCCGAGGTCCACCTCCTCGCCGTCCACGATCACCCCGCGGCGACGTCCGCCGAACAGACCGGCGTCCTCACCGCTGAGCCCGGTGGCGATCGGCCCGTGCGAGTTGATCTTCGCGACGAGTGTGGGGTTGACGTGTCCGGTGAGCACCATCCGCACCACGCTGATCGCCTCGGTGTTGGTGACGCGGTAGCCGCCCTTGAACTCGCTGGGGATCGCCAGGCGGTCCAGCATCTGCGAGATCTGCGGGCCCCCGCCGTGCACCACCACCGGCTGCACCCCCACATAGCGGAGGTAGGCGATGTCCTGCGCGAACGCGTCCTGCAGCTCTTCGCTGACCATGGCGTTGCCGCCGTACTTGACCACGACGATCTGGTCGCGGAAGCGCTTCAGCCACGGCAGCGACTCGATGAGGGTGGCGGCCTTGACGGCGGCCTCCTCGGGGGCGGTGTCCTGCAGATCTGTCATGAGGCGTAGGCGCTGTTCTCGTGCACGTAATCGTGGGTCAGGTCGTTGGTGAGGATGGTGGCCGTGGTCGGGCCGGCCTTCAGGTCGATCTCGAGGTGCATGGCGCGGGGCGTGAGATCCACCTCCTCGCGCGGGCGGTCGGGGCCACCGGCCGTGCAGACGCGCACGCCGTTCATCGTCACGTCCACGTCGTAGGGGTCGAACTGCGCACTCGTGGTGCCGATGGCGGCGAGCACCCGACCCCAGTTCGGGTCGTTGCCGAAGATCGCCGCCTTGAAGAGGTTGTTGCGGGCCACGGAGCGGCCGACCTCGACGGCCTCCTCCTCGGTGGCGGCGTTCCTGACCTCGATGGTGATGTCGTGGCTGGCGCCCTCGGCGTCCGTCTGCAGCTTCCGCGCCAGTTCGCCGCAGAGCTCGGTGAGGGAGGCGGTGAAATCGTCGAGATCAGGGCGGACGCCGCTGGCGCCGCTCGCCAGAAGCGTGACCTGGTCGTTGGTCGACATGCAGCCGTCGGAATCCAGCCGGTCGAAGCTCACGTTGGTGGCCCGGCGCAGCGCGGCATCCGCCTCGGCCGCCTCCAGGTCGGCATCCGTGGTGATCACCACCAGCATGGTCGCCAGTCCCGGCGCGAGCATGCCCGCGCCCTTCGCCATCCCGCCGATGGTCCAGCCGTCGCGGGCCACCACCGCGGTCTTCGAGACCGTGTCGGTGGTCATGATCGCCTCGGCGGCTGAGGGCCCACCGTCGGTGCTGAGCGCGGCGATCCCCTGCTCGACGCCGTCGAGCACCTTGCCGCGGAAGACCTCGTCGCCCGTGCCGATCAGACCGGTCGAGCACACCAGGATGTCGCCGGCGCTGACGTCGAGCAGCTCGGCGGTCCGCTCCGCGGTGAGGTGGGTGGTCTGGAAGCCGAAGGCACCGGTGAAGCAGTTGGCCCCGCCGGAGTTCAGCACGATGGCCTCGACGGTCCGGTCGGCGATGGCCTGCTGCGACCACAGGATGGGGTTGGCTTTGGCGCGGTTCGTCGTGAACACGGCCGCGCCGACCTTGCGCGGGCCGCGGTTGACGACGACGGCGACGTCGGGTCGGCCGGTGCTCTTGAGCCCGACGGCGACGCCGGATGCTTCGAAGCCCTGGGGTGCGGTCACGCTCACGGCGCCACTCCGTTCACAGTGAGGGCGCGGTCCTCGGGAAGGCCCAGCGCGAGGTTCATGGACTGCACGGCGGCGCCGGCGGTCCCCTTGACGAGATTGTCGACGGCGGTCACCACGACCACGCGGTTCGCCGCCCGGTCGATCGCCAGGCCCATCAGCGCGGTGTTCGCCCCCAGCACGTCGGCGGTGCGCGGGAACCCGCCCTCGGGGAGCAGGTGCACGAACGTCTCGTCGCCGTACGCGCTCTGCCACGCGTCCCGGATCTGCGCGTCGGTCGCGCCGGGAACGATGGGCGCGGTGGAGGTCGCGAGGATGCCCCGCGCCATCGGCACGATCACCGGGGTGAAGGAGATGCGGATGCTCTCCGGATCCTGGCCGCCGGAGCCTGATGCCGGGCCGGATGCGGCCGCCAGCGCCTGACGGATCTCGGGGATGTGCCGATGCGTGCCACCGACCGCGTAGGGGTTGGCGGTGCCCAGGATCTCGGAGCCGAGCAGGTGGGTCTTCAGGCTCTTCCCCGCCCCCGAGGGCCCCACCGCGAGCACGCTGACGATGTCGGAGGGATCGATCACGCCCGCGGCGACCCCCGGCGCGAGGCTGAGGCTCACCGTCGAGGCGTTGCAGCCGGGGGCGGCGATGCGCGTCGCGGTCCGCAGCACCTCCCGCTGCTTCGCGACATCGCCCGTGGAGACCGCGGCCACCGGCAGTTCGGGCACGCCGTACGCCCACGGCTCGTGGAACGCTCCCCCGTAGAAGGCGTCCCAGGATGCCTGCGAGGTGAGTCGGTGATCGGCTCCGGCGTCGATGATCAGCGGCACATCGCCGAGGGCGTCCGTGTACTGGCCGGACTGGCCGTGCGGCAGCGCGAGGAAGACGATGTCATGCCCGGCGAGGATCTCGGGGGTGGTGTCCTGCAGGGTGAGGTGCGCCAGCGAGCGCAGATGCGGCTGGTGGTCGATCAGCGGCTGGCCGGCGTTGGAGTGCGCGGTCACCGTGCGGATCTCGATGTCGGGGTGGGCTGCGAGAATCCGCAGTATCTCGCCTCCCGCATAGCCGGATGCGCCGGAGACGGCGACGGAGTACGTCATAGATCTACCTTAACGGTCGAGGTGCGCCCGATGACGGGCCTGGCCGGGGCGGCGACACCGGCTTCGACCTCGAACCGCGACGGCTCGAGTTGCGCGGGGTCGCCTAGAATCGGCGGCCGAGGCGGCGTCGGCGCACGTCTGCGACGCTCGAGAGGAGCGAGAGCGAGGCGACCGAAGGCATGCCGTGACAGTAGCGCCGATTCCGCCGCCTCCGCAAATCGGCGGCGTCACATGCCCGCAGTCGCGTCACACGTCGAAGAAGGCCCGCTCGTGCGCCGACGACGTGGCGAACGCCCGATGCATGCTCCGGCGCCGCTCCTCGTCCGCTCGAGCCGCCGCACGGGTGACATGCCCGATCGCCTGCTCCGTCGCGGCGGCGAAAGCCGGATCGGCATAGGTGGCCAGCCACGACGAGTACGGATGCTGCGGATCGCGCGTCCGTTCGCCGAACTCCCCCGCCTGCAGACGCACGCCCAGGTCGGTGTACAGCCAGAAGCACGGCAGCAGTGCGGAGATCAGCACCGCGTAGTCCCCGTCGAAGGCCACGGCACGCAGATGATCGAGGTAGGCGGAGGTCGCGGCGCTCGGCGGGACGGCGAAGGTGGCGGACGAGACCCCTGTGTCCGGTGTGAGCCACGACGCGTGCAGCACGAGCTCCCCCTCGATGGCTCCCTGCGCGGACGCCGCCCAGAACGCCTGCTCCTGCGGGGTGGGCGCGAGCCGCGCAGCCTCGGCGAGCACGCGCGCGTACGCGCGCAGGTACAGGGCGTCCTGCGCGAGATAGCGGAGGAACCTCTCGCGAGGCAGAGTGCCGTCGGCGAGCTCGCGGATGAACGGCAGGGCGTCGATGTCCCGGCGGATGTCGGCGATGCCGCCCCACCAGCTCTCGCGGACGGCGTCCGCCCGGGGACGCGTCGAGAGCCCGCCGCGCCTCCACAGCCCGGCGAAGTGGCTGACGGGACCGTGACCGCGGCCGACGTCGAGGACGTCGGCCGCCTCGAGCGATTCACGCAGCCAGGCCCGCGAGTGCTCCAGGGCCGACTCCCATGGCATGCCGCGGGAGTGCGCGGTGGCGAGGGCGGAGGAGAGCGAGCATCCGGTGCCGTGGGTGCTCGTGGTGTCGATGCGCTTTCCGCTGTACTCGACGATCACCCCGTCGGTCCCGACCAGCGCGTCCGGGGTCTCGTCGCCCGCGAGATGACCGCCCTTGGCCAGCACGAGCGCCCCGGTCTGCGCGGCGATCTCCTGCGCGGCGACGAGCGCCTCCTCCCACGTGCGGACCGTTCTCCCGGTGAGCACGGCGAGCTCGCCGAGGTTCGGAGTGATCAGGTCCACGTCGAACGCGAGCTCCCGGAGGGCGGATTCCGCGGCCGGGTCCAGCAGCCTGTCGCCGCTGGTGGCCACCATCACCGGGTCCAGCACGACGGTGTCGGGCCGATGCGCGCGGATCCAGTCGCGGACGGTGCGGATGATCCCGGCATCCGCCAGCATCCCGATCTTCACCGCATCGATCTCGATGTCGGAGGCGATGGTGTCCAGCTGTGCGCGCAGGAACGACACGGGCGGCACGTGCACGGCGTCCACGCCGCGGGTGTTCTGCGCGGTCAGCGCGGTGATCACCGCCATCCCGTACCCGCCGTGCGCGGCGATGGACTTCAGGTCGGCCTGCATGCCCGCGCCGCCGGACGGGTCGCTGCCGGCGATGCTCAGCACCCGCGGTGGCCTGCCGCGGCGCCACGCGCGGCGGAAGGCGCGCGCCGCCGCACGCGGGTCGTCGGCCGCGCACAGCGCCGAGACGACGGCGACCCCTGCTGCGCCTGCGTCGCGGATTGCGCGGACGTCGTCCGTGCCGACCCCGCCGATGGCGACCGCGGGCACGGGGCTGGCTGCGGCGAGCGCACGGAATCCTTCCACGCCCAGTGCCGGCGGGTGATCGGGCTTCGTCGAGGTCGGTCGGATGACGCCGACGCCGATGTAGTCCACTGTTCCGACCGGCAGGGCCCGCAGGGCGTCGAGGTGGGCAGGGGTGTTGGCGGTGAGGCCGACGAGCGCGCCGGGTCCGAGCAGCGCGCGGGCGTCCTCGACGGACGCGTCGGACTGTCCGAGGTGCACGCCGTCGACCCGGGCGCCCCGGGCACGGGCGTCGATCACCGCCGGGAGCCGGTCGTTCACCACCAGCAGCGCCCGCCCGTCGATGACCTCCGACAGCCGCACGAGCAGGTCGACCGTCTCGGCGTGCGTCGCCTGCTTGTCGCGCAGCTGGACGACCGTCACGCCGCCCGCGACCGCCGCGCGGACCGTCTCGATGACCCCGCGATCGCCGCACAGCGCCGCATCGGTGACGAGATGCAGCGAGAGGTCCCGGCTCACGGTTCGATCACCTCGATCCGGGCGGCGGCGAGGATGTCGTCGGTGCTCACGGCGGCGAGTGCGTCGAGCAGCGAGACCGCGAAGCTGCCGGGTCCGTGCGCGGTGGCCGCGGCGCGTTCCGCGGCCACGGTGTACACCAGGCTGGCCGAGGCCACCGCGGTGAGCGACTCGGTGCGGCTGTCGCGGGCCGCGCCGAGGAAGGCGGCCATGACCGCACCGAGTGCGCAGCCGCCGCCGGTGACCCGGGTCAGCAGCGCGTCGCCGTTGGCGATGCGGATGACCCGTCGCCCGTCGGTGATCAGGTCGACCTCGCCGGAGACCGCGACGATGCTGCCCCACCGCTCGGCGAGGGCGCGCGCGGCGTCGCCGGCGGCATCCGGCGTGTCCGTGGCATCCACACCCCGCCCGCCGGCGCCGGCACCGGCGAGGGCGAGGATCTCCGAGGCGTTGCCGCGGATCGCGGTGGGACGCCGTGCGGCCAGTTCAGCGGCGAGCCCTGTGCGCACCGGCAGCGCGCCGATCGCGACGGGGTCGAGCACCCAGGGCGTGCCTGCTGCGGCCGCCCCCGCTGCGGCCTCGCGGCTCGCCGCGCGCTGTTCGGGGGTCGGGGTGCCGAGGTTGATCAGCAGACCCGACGCCGCACCGGCGAACATGCCGGCCTCGTCGACGATGTCGACCATCGCCGGCGCCGCTCCCAGCGCGAGCAGCACGTTGGCGGTGAATCCGGTGACCACGGCGTTGGTGATGCAGTGCGTGAGCGGCGGCGCGGCGCGCAGCCCTCTCAGCAGCTCGGCGGCGGACGCCGCGACATCGGTGGATGGGCGCCCTCCAGTGGGCAGGCATGGCGTATCGCTCATCGCGACATCCCTTCGCTAGTACGAACTAGATCAGGTTCGACGGGTGTGCTCTCAGCCGCGGATGCGGCACCCCGTGTCACTGGCTGCGAGTCTAGCGAGCCTCCGCACTCTCCGTTCGCCATGCGTCGATCAGAGCGAGCTCCTCGCTGCGCGCGAGCCCGGAGCGCCGTTCGCGATCCACACCGCGCGCCCGCTCGTCGTCCAGCACTCGGCGGATCGTCTCCTCGAGCGGTCGCAGCACGCCCCCGGCCGCGCGGTAGCCGTCGTTGCTGCGCCGGGTGAATCCCGGCATGTCGGCGGGCAGCCACAGCGGGAGCGAGCGCGGTCCCATCCAGTACTGCACCCCGTGCTGCTCGAGCCAGGCGTCCGGCGCCTCGACCAGCTCGCCGGAGTGCCCGACAAGAGCCCGGACGCGCTCCAGCAGGTCCCGGAAGGGATGCACGTCGCCGTTGGCGTTCACGATGCCGCTCCGCCCCTCGACGGCGAGGAACTCGGCGAGGTCGTCGACGTCGATGACCTGCACGAAGCGCTCACCGCGATCGGGGACGAGGATCGGCCCGGAACCGGCCCGCTCCGCCGCCGCCGTCCAGTACCCGAACCGGTCGCTCGGGTCGCCGGGACCGGTGATGAGCCCCGGTCGGACGATGAAGGCGCGATCGCCCAGTGCGCCGACCGCCTGCTCTGCGGCGACCTTCTCGCGTCCGTAGTCGTACTCGTCGCCGTCCTGTGCGGGTTCGAGCAGGCGGCCGGTCTCGTCCAGCCCGATGGTCTCGTCCTCGTCGTAGACGGACATCGACGACACGTACGTCCAGTGCGCGGCTCGATCGCCGAGGGCCTGCACGGCGTCGCGGACGTGACGCGCGTGCGACGAGACGTCCACGACCTCGTCCCAGTGCTGGCCGTCCAGGGCGTCGTAGGCGCCTCGGTCGCGGTCCCCGCGCACGAGGACCGTCCCCTCCGGCGCCGGGCGCCCTCCGCGTGCCACGCACGTGACCTGCGCCCCGGCGTCACGCCAACGCTCGGCGATCCGTCCCGAGAGCCATCCTGTTCCGCCGAGCACCAGCACATGAGTCATGTCGCCCATGCCAACACGATCCCGCAGCAGACGGAAGCGAATCAGCCGACAGCGAAGCGCAGCTCACCAGGGCATCGGGCGATCCGGTCCGCGTCTGCTGTCATCCGGCAGGTGCGGCAGGTACTCGCCGCCCGCACGGATGCACAGCCAGCGAAGCTCACCAGGGCTGTCCGGCAGCGCGCGCCACGTGCGCCAGACGCCCTGGCCGACGCGGACCACCGTGCCCTCCGTGACCTCCACGACGTCGTCGTCGAGCCCCATCTGCCCGCGACCGCCGAGGAACACGTACAGCTCCTCGATCTTCTCGTGCACGTGCCAGTAGCCGGCCTGCTCTCCGGGCACGAGGGCGTTGGCGGTCATGCCGATGTACTGCATCGTCAACTCGTGGTCGACCACACGCCGCCCGTCGCGGGAGCGCGCCTCGTCGAAGCCGCCGTGAAAGGCCCGCCAGTCCTGCAGCGCGCCGATCTCGGTCACCTGATAGTCGCTCATCGCCTCTCCTTCCGCGGCCGGACGGGCCGCATGGGGCACGAGCCTACGCCGCGGAAGGAGCGGGGTCAGTCGCGGATGCTCGCGCCGTGCCGCTCCGCCGCCGCGGCGACCCCTGCGAGCTTCGCCTCCGTGGCCTCGGCCGCGGTGAGGGTGCGGTCGGGGGCGCGGAAGCGCAGCGCGAACGTGAGGCTCTTCTGCCCCTCGTCGAGGCCGGTTCCGCGGTAGTCGTCGACCAGGGTGGCGGATTCCAGGAGCTCGCCCGCGCCCTCGATGAGCGTCGTGCGCACGTCGGATGCCGGCACCGCGACGTCCACGACCAGCGACACGTCCTGGGTGGCTGCGGGGAAGGTCGACAGCGAGGCCGCGACCACGCGCTCCCCCGCCAGCGTGAGCACGCGGTCCAGGTCGAGCTCCAGCACGATGGCGCGCCCGGGCAGATCGGCATCCGCCGAGACCCGCGGATGCAGCTCGCCGACGTAGCCGATCTCCTCGCCGTTCACGCTGAGGACGCCGGCACGACCCGGATGCAGCGCGGCACGGCGGGTCTGCGCCACGTCGATGCCGACACCGGCCGCGACGCCGATGACGCGCACGGCGTCCAGCGCATCGCCGAGGCCCGCGGGTTCGGCGGCGTGACCCGGCTGACGCGGCGTGATGTTCCCGGTCAGCAGCACTGCCACGTGACGCGGCTGCGGCGGGATGGCCCCGTTCAGGGCGGCGAGCGTCTCCGCGCTCGGTCGCTGCGCCAGCGGCGGGATGAAGTCCGTGCCGTAGACGACACCCTCCTCGGGCGTGAAGACGGCGCCGGTCTCGAAGATCGCCAGATCCACCAGGCCGCGGGAGATGTTGCGGTGCGCGGTCTGCAGCAGACCGGGCACCAGCGACCGCCGCAGGAACGGGGCCTGGCCGTCGAGGGCGTTCGCCAGCCGGATGCTGGGCAGGTGCTCCCCCGTGGCGGAGCCGTGCAGGTCGTTCTGCTCCTCGGTGGTGAAGGGGAACGCCGGTGTCTCGACGAAGCCCGCCGCGGCCAGGGCGTCCGCCACCCGCTTGCGTCCCTGCTGAAGAGCGGTGTACCCGCGCCCGGAGGGCGGCGTCGGCAGCACGGACGGGATGCGGTCGAGCCCGTGGATGCGGGCGACCTCCTCCACCAGCGTCCACTTGTCCGTCAGGTCAGGGCGCCAGCTCGGCGGGATGACGTGCCAGCCGGCCTCGGAGACGGTGGTGACCTCGGCGCCGATCATCTCCAGGGCGCTCGTGATCTCGTCGTCCGTGTAGTCGACGCCGATCAGTCCTTGGGTGAACCCGCGCGGCAGGTCGATGCCGGCGATGTCGACCTCGGCGAACAGCGCCCCGCCCTCGTCGGTGAGCGTGCCGCCGGCGAGCTCGACCATCAGGTCGGCGACGCGGCGCGCCGCGACGAACGGGATCAGCGGGTCGACGCCGCGCTCGAACCTCTTGGAGGCTTCGCTGGGCAGCTTGTGCCGGCGAGCCGTGCGGGCGATCGTGACCGGGTCGAACGTGGCCGCCTCGATGAGCACGTTGCGGGTGCTGTCGCTCATCTCGGTGGTGCCGCCGCCCATGACGCCGGCGAGACCGATCGGGCCGGAGCCGTCGGTGATCAGCAGATCCTCGGTGTGCAGGGCGCGCTCGTGGCCGTCGAGCGTGGTCATCCGCTCGCCCTCGGTCGCGCGGCGCACGACGATGCCGCCCTGCAGCTTGTCGAGGTCGTAGCCGTGGATCGGGTTGCCGAGCTCCAGCATCACGTAGTTGGTGATGTCGATGAGCACACCCAGTGAGCGCATGCCGGCCAGCCCCAGACGCGCGATCATCCACGGTGGGGTCGGACGGGACGGGTCCACGCCGCGCACGACGCGGGCGACGAACTCGCGGGCGCCGACGTTGCCGCGGATCGGGTTGCGGTCATCGACCGTGATCGAGAAGCCGGAGCCGGGCTGCAGCTCGGCGAAGTCGCGCAGGCCCGGGTCGCGGAAGGTCGCACCGGTGGCGTGCGAGTACTCGCGGGCGAGGCCGCGCAGCGAGAAGGCGTAGCCGCGGTCCGGGGTGACGTTGATCTCCACGGCCACGTCATCCAGGTGCAGCAGGGCGATCGCATCCGCGCCGACCTCGGGGTCCAGCCCCAGCGTGGACAGCACGATGATGCCGTCGTGCTCGTCGCCCAGGCCCAGCTCGCGGGCCGAGGCGATCATGCCGTCGGAGACGTGACCGTAGGTCTTGCGCGCGGCGATCGGGAACGGGCCGGGCAGCACGGCGCCGGGCAGGGTGACAACGACCTTGTCGCCGACGACGAAGTTGTGCGCGCCGCAGACGATGCCGCGGACGTCTCGACCGGTCCCTGAGTCTGTCGAAGGGCCGACGTCGACCTGGCACCAGTTGATGGTCTTGCCGTTCTTCTGCGGCTCGGGCGTGATCTCGAGCACCTGCCCCACGACGACGGGACCGGAGATCGCGAAGCGGTGGATGTCCTCCTCTTCGAAGCCGACCGACACGAAGGACGCCAGCACGTCCTCCGGCGTCGCATCCGCTGCGACTTCGACGTACTCGCGCAGCCAGGAAAGCGGAACGCGCATCACACCACCATCCCGAACTGCTCGCTGAAGCGCACATCGCCTTCGGCCATGTCGCGCATGTCCTTCACATCGCTGCGGAACATGAGGGTCCGCTCGATGCCCATGCCGAACGCGAAACCGCTGTACTCCTCGGGGTCGATGCCCGCGGCGCGCAGCACGTTCGGGTTCACCATCCCGCAGCCGCCCCACTCGATCCAGCGCGCCCCGCCCTTGAAGGTGGGGTGCCACAGGTCGAGCTCCGCGGACGGCTCGGTGAACGGGAAGTAGTTGGTGCGCAGGCGCGTCTTGGCCTCCGGCCCGAACATCTGCCGCGCGAAGTGGTCGAGCGTGCCCTTGAGGTGCGCCATCGTGATGCCCTTGTCGATGACCAGGCCCTCGAACTGGCTGAACACCGGCAGGTGGGTCGCGTCGAACTCGTCGGTGCGATAGGTGCGCCCAGGGCACAGCACGTAGATCGGCAGGTCGCGGTCGAGCATCGACCGCACCTGGACGGGGCTCGTGTGCGTGCGCATCACCAGGTGGCGCGCCGCCGGGTCGACGTAGAAGGTGTCCTGCTCCTGACGGGCGGGGTGGTCCTCGTCGAAGTTCAACGCGTCGAAGTTGAACCACTCGTGCTCCAGCTCGGGTCCCTCGGCGATCTCCCATCCCATCCCGACGAAGACGTCGCAGACCTGCTCCTGCAGCAGCGTGAGCGGGTGACGGGAGCCGACGCGCGCGTGCGACGCGACAGCCGTGATGTCGACGCGCTCGGCCTCGAGGCGAGCGGCGATCTCCGCCTCGGCGAGCTCGGCCTCCTTGGCGGCGAGCGCCTGCGTGACCCGGCCCCTGCCCTGTCCGACGAGCTTGCCGAATGCCGCCTTGTGCTCGGGCGCGACCTGACGCATCGAGGCGTTCAGCACGGCCAGCGGAGAGCCCTCGGCGACGTGCGCGGCGCGGGCGGCCTTCAGCTCTGCGATATCGGATGCCGCGGCGATCGCCGCGAGCGCGGCGTCGACGGCGGACTCCACCGCCTCCGGGGTGATCTGGGGTGTTTCGGGAGAGTCTGACACGAGAGACGAGTCTACCGGCGCGGGAACGTGGCCCCCGCGCCGGGTCACGCCGCGGCCGCGGCGATGCCGTGAGGGACCGATGCCGCATCCGGAAGCGCATGCGCGACGTGCTCCTCACGACGGCCGATCACCGGGGACTCGAACCGCATCGCACACGACACTCGCCGGTAGGATCGGCCACGACACCGACCCACAGAACGAGGTACGACAGAATGACCGATGCGCAGATCCCGACGACGGAGAGCATCCAGCTGACATCCGCGCCGGCCCCTTATGTGCTGGCGATCGACATCGGTTCGGGATCCACCCGCGGCTGCCTGTACGACGCGTACGCGCGACCGATCAAGAAGCGCCTCATCAAAGCCGATCATGCGTTCACCGAGGCGGCCGACGGAACGGCGGAGGTCGATGCCGACCAGATCGTCGACGAGGTCGCCGAAGTCATCGACGGCGTTCTGGAGGGCATGGATCAGGGCTTGGTGCGCGCCGTGGTGATGGACACGTTCGCCTCCTCGCTGGTGTGCGTGGATGCCGACGGCGACGCCCTCACACCGTGCTTCACCTACGCCGATTCCCGTTCGTCCGCGCACCTCGCGAAGCTGCGCGAACAGCTGGATGAGAAGGCCGTGCATCAGCGCATCGGCGCGCGACTGCACACCAGCTACCACCCGCCTCGGATGCTGTGGCTGCAGGACGAGTTCCCCGACGAGTTCGCCCGCACGGCGAAGTTCCTCTCGCTCGGAGAGTACGTCTACGCCAAGCTGGCGGGCATCGAGGGCGCCGCGACGTCCACGATGGCATGGGCGGGCATCCTCAACCGGCACACCTGCGAGCTGGACGACGAGCTGCTGGAGGCCGTCGGCGTCGATCGCAGCAGGTTCGCGCCCATCGTCGACCCGTCCGACCCCATCACCGAGGTCTCCCCCGAGGTGGCGCGCCGCTGGCCCGCTCTGGAGGGTGCCGCCTGGTTCCCGGCCGTGCCCGACGGGTACGCGTCGAACATCGGCGTCGGGGCGGACGAGCCCGCCACTGCGGCGATGTCGGCGGCGACCTCCGGGGCGATCCGGGTGATCGTCGACGGCACCCCCGAGGTGCTTCCCGAGGGGCTCTGGGCGTATCGGGTCTCCCGCTCCCAGTCCATCGTCGGCGGCGCCCTGAACGACGTGGGGCGCGTGACCCTGTGGCTGCAGAGCACGCTGGCCCCGCTGTCCTACGAGGAGATCGACGAGCTGCTGCGTGCGGAGCCCGCCGAGGGGACACCGCTCGTGCTGCCCTTCCTCACCGGTGAGCGTGCCACGGGCTGGGCGGGCGATGCGCGGGCCGTGCTCGCGGACGTGTCGTCGGCATCCGGGCCCCGCGAGCTGTGGCGCGGCGCCGTCGAGGGCATCGCCGTCTCGTACGCCCGGGTGTTCGAGCAGCTGCTCGAGGTGAATCCCGACATCACCCGCGTGATCGCGTCCGGTGGGGTGACCGGCGCCTACCCCGCTTTCATGAGCCCCGTCGCGCAGGCTCTGGGGTTCCCGGTGCAGGTCGTCGAGGTAAAGCGCGTGACCATGCGCGGCGCGGCGGCCCTGGCCCTCTCGGTGCTGCAGGCCGACCATCCGCTGGCGAGGATCCCGGAGACGAGCGTGATGGAGCCGGATGCCGGCCAGCGGCCGTACTACGAAGACCTGCGTGCGCGCTTCAGCGACCTGTACGACGCGGTGATCGCGCACTGACCATCGCGAGCTGACGCAGACGGGCCGGGACATCCTGTGGATGCCCCGGCCCGTCGCCCCCTCCGGGCTTGATGCGGATCAGAAGCCGGGCGCGTTGCCCTGGTCGAACTTGCCGCTGCCGCGCTGCATGGCGATCACCTCGGTGACCGTCGAACCATCGTGCATGCGGGGATCGCCGCCGCCGGCATCCGGGGTGTACCCCTTGAGCTTCGGCGAGTGCCGTGTCTTGATCTCGAGCCACTTCGCGATGCCGGAGAGGATCAGGCAGAGCACGATGTAGATGCCGCCGATGATGAAGGCGGACTGCAGGATCGGACGGCCCTGCTGCGAGCTGAGCAGCTTGGCGTAGTACAGCAGCTCGGGGTAGGTGATGATGAAGCCGAGGGCGGTGTCCTTCAGCGTCACGACGAGCTGCGCGACGATCACGGGGAGCATGGCGCGGATGGCCTGCGGCAGGAGGATCAGCTGCATCACTCCGGACTTGCGCAGACCGATCGCGTACCCCGCCTCCTTCTGCCCACGCGGGAGCGACTCGATGCCGGCGCGCAGCACCTCGGCGAGCACCGATCCGTTGTACACCATGAGGGCGAGCACGACGGCCCAGTACGGGTCCATCTTCACGCCGACGACGGGAAGGCCGTAATACAGCAGCATCATGAACACCAGCACCGGCACCGCGCGGAACAGCTCCGTGATGACCGTCACGGGCACACGGACCCAGGCGTGCTCCGAGAGCCGGCCGATGGCCAGGACGAAACCCAGCACCAGGCTCAGCACCGCGGCGAGCGCGAAGGCTCCGAGCGTCTGACCGAGCGCTTTGAAGATGCTCATCCACACGTTGCTGAACGTGAAGACGTACCACTTCTGCGGTGCGAACTGCCCCATCACCACCATGCGGTAGAGGATGAAGCCGATGACGCCCAGCACGACCACGACCGTGAGCACGGCCAGGATGCGGTTGCGAGCGATCGCCCGAGGGCCGGGCACGTCGTAGAGTACGGAGCTCATCGTGCGATCCTCCATCGCTTCTCGAGATGCTGCTGCACGGCACTGAGGGCCAGCACGAGCACGACGAACACGACGGCGACCCAGAGCAGGACCTCCATCGGGTTGCCAGGGCGGTCCGGTGCGTCGTTGATGGTCGCGCGCAGGGCGGCCAGCTCGGCGATCGAGAAGCCGGCTGCGACGGTGGTGTTCTTCAGCAGCGCGATGAACACGCTCATCATCGGCGGTACGACCGAGCGGAATGCCTGCGGAAGGATGACGAGGGTCATGACCTGCCCGAACGGCAGGCCGATGGCACGGGCCGCCTCCGCCTGGCCGACCGGCACGGTGTTGATGCCCGCGCGCAGCACCTCGGCGACGTAGGTGGCCGTGTAGATGCCGATGGCGAGGATGCCGAGCGTGGTGTTCGAGAGGTCGGGCAGTCCGAGCTGGGGATAGCCGAAGACGAAGAAGAAGAAGACGAGGGTCAGCGGGGTGTTGCGGATGATGTTCACATACCCGGTGCCCACAGCGCGTGCGATCGGCACGGGCGAGACCCGCATGGCGCCGACGATGATGCCCAGCACCAGCGCGATCAGTCCGCCGATGAAGAACACGATCAGGGTGTTCCCGATCGCCTCTCCCCACAGGTCGAGGTTGCCGAAAATGACGTCCACGCGCCTCCCCTTCTCAGTACGGTCCAGGGCGGCTCCCGCAGGAGCCGCCCTGGATGGCGATCAGTACGCGTCGACCTCGGGCTGCTCGACCTTGATCCCGGACTTGCCGAGGTTCTTGTCGAAGATCTTCTGCCAGGTGTCGCCGCCGTCGGTGAAGAGCTCGTTGATGTGCGCACGCAGTGCGTCATCGCCCTTCGTGAGACCGACGCCGTAGCGCTCCTCGGTGAACAGGCCGCCCGTGACCTGGACCTCGTCCGGGTACATCGACGCATAGCCGATGAGGATCGCCTGGTCGGTGGTGACCGCGTCGACCTTCTTGTCGATCAGATCCTGCACGCAGGCGGAGTACAGGTCGTACTCCTGCGTCTTGATGTCGGGGAAGTTCGCTTTGATGTTCTGGATCGGCGTGGAGCCCGTCGCCGAGCACACCGTCTTGCCGTTGAAGTCCTCGAGCTTGGTCGCCTCCGGGTCGCCCTTGCGGATGAGCAGGCCCTGGCCGGTGATGAAGTACGGACCGGCGAAGTCGATCTGCTCCTTGCGCTTGTCGGTGATCGAATAGGTGCCGACGTAGTAGTCGATGTCGCCGTTCACGATCGACTGCTCACGGTTGGCCGACGCGATCGGCTTGAACTCGATCTTGTCGTCGCCGTAGCCGAGCGAGGCGGCGATCCAGCGGGCGATGTCGACGTCGAAGCCGCTGCGCTCACCGGTCGTCGCGTCGAGGAAGCCGAGACCGGGCTGGTCCTCCTTGACGCCGATGGTGACCTTGTCGGCCTTCTTGATGGCGTCGAAGGTAGGGCTGCCGTCGAGCGTGACGTCACTCGCCACCTCGAACAGTGCCGAGTCGCCGCCGTTGTCGGCTCCATCGTCCCCGGTGCCTCCGCCGGGGGCAGCCGGGCTGCCGCTGTTGCAGGCGGTGAGGGCGAGCAGCGCCGCCGCCGCGATTCCGATTCCAGCGAGTGCTCGTGTGCGTCGCATGGGTTTCTCCTTCGTGTGCTGTGATTTGCAGGTCAGTGGGTGAGGAGCTTGGAGAGGAAGTCCTTGGCGCGGCCGCTCTGCGGTCGCAGGAAGAAGTCCTCGGGAGTCGCCTCCTCGACGATCTGTCCGTCGGCCATGAACACCACGCGGTTCGCGGCCTTGCGCGCGAAGCCCATCTCGTGGGTCACGACGATCATCGTCATGCCCTCCTTGGCGAGGCCGACCATGACGTCCAGGACCTCGTTGATCATCTCGGGGTCCAGCGCACTGGTGGGCTCGTCGAAGAGCATCACCTTCGGGTGCATGGCGAGGGCGCGGGCGATCGCCACACGCTGCTGCTGTCCGCCGGAGAGCTGAGCGGGCAGCTTGGAGGCCTGCTGCGCCACGCCGACGCGTTCCAGCAGCGCCATCGCCTCCTTCTCCGCGTCGGCCTTCTTCAGGCCGCGCACCTTGATCGGACCGAGCGTGACGTTCTCGAGGATCGTCAGGTGGGCGAACAGGTTGAACGACTGGAAGACCATGCCGACCTCGGCGCGCAGATCTGCGAGGCCCTTCCCCTCGGCCGGGAGGGTCTTGCCGTCGATCCGGATCTCACCGCTCGTGATCGTCTCGAGGCGGTTGATCGTGCGGCACAGCGTCGACTTTCCCGAACCCGACGGTCCGATGACGACGACGACCTCTCCCCGATCGACGGTGAGGTTGATGTCCTTCAGCGCCTGAAAGTCGCCGTAGTGCTTCTGCACGTTCTCGACGACCACGAGGGCGTCTCTGCTCTCTGCCATTCCTCAACACTAGAGCAGTGCCCGGATGCTCCGAGAACACCCCGCGGACTTTACCTATTCGTAACCGAAGTCGACGCGTCCGATGCTTCGGCCCGCTGAGCGAATGCGCTCTCGTACAGGCAGACGCTGGCGGCGGTCGCGAGATTCAACGACTCCGCGCGACCGAAGATCGGCAGTTTCAGCGCGTGGTCGGCGAGACCGAGCATGTCGTCGTCGAGACCGTGCGCCTCGTTGCCGAACAGCCACGCGGTCGGCTCGGCGAGCACGCCGCGGGCCCGGGCCTCGAGGAGGTCGTCTCCCTTGACGTCGGCGGCGAGCACCGTCATCCCCGCCGCATGCGCGCGGGAGACCACGTCGGTCAGGTCTCCGCCTACGGAGATCGGCAGGTGGAACAGCGAGCCGGTGGTGGAGCGGACCACCTTGGGGTTGTAGGGGTCGACCGTGCGGCCCGTCAGCACGACGGCGTCCGCCCCGGCGGCATCCGCGGCGCGGATGATCGTGCCGAGATTGCCGGGGTCGCGAACCTCTTCGCAGATGGCGACCAGGCGCGGGGATGCGGCGAAGATGTCGCGCACCGACGTCGGTGTCTGCCTGGCCACCGCGACGATCCCCTGCGGCGTGACGGTGTCCGCCATGGCGGTCAGGACGCTCTCGGTGACGTACTCGACCTCGAGGTCGATCTCGGCGGCGAGGGCGCGCACGTCGGCGTGCTTCTCCCACGCCGTCGGCGTCGCGAACAGTTCGACGACGGCGGCGGGGAGATAGTTCAGCGCCTCCCGGACGGACTGCGGTCCTTCGAGCAGGAAGAGACCGGTCTCGGTCCTCGCGCTGCGCTTGGTCAGCTTCGCGACGGCACGGACTCGGGGAGAGCGGGGGTTCTCGAGCACGCCCCCAGTCTAGAGGGGGTTCACCATACGAGACGGGGGCCTCCCCGGAGGGAGGCGCCCGTCTCGTGAGCGATCGAATCGATCAGGCAGCGGCCTTCGGAGCGTTCACGTCCGAGGGAAGGGCCTTCTTCGCGACCTCGACCAGCGATGCGAACACGGCGGGGTCGGTCACGGCGAGGTCGGCGAGCATCCGGCGGTCGACCTGCACACCCGCGAGACCCAGTCCCTGGATGAAGCGGTTGTAGGTGATGCCGTTCTGGCGGGCGGCGGCGTTGATGCGCTGGATCCACAGACGGCGGAAGTCGCCCTTGCGCTTGCGGCGGTCCCGGTACGCGTAGACGAGCGAGTGGGTGACCTGCTCCTTCGCCTTGCGGTAGAGGCGCGAACGCTGACCACGGTAGCCCGAGGCCCGTTCGAGGATGACGCGACGCTTCTTGTGCGCGTTTACCGCGCGCTTGACTCTAGCCATTTTCCTGTATTCCTATTCGTACGTTCGAGCGCTCAGCGACCGAGAAGCTTCTTGGCGACCTTGGTGTCGGCCTTGGAGAGGACCTGGTCCTGGTTCAGGCGACGCGTGCGGCGGCTCGACTTGTGCTCGAGGTTGTGGCGCATGCCGGCCTGCTGCTTCTTCAGCTTTCCGCTGCCGGTGATCTTGAAGCGCTTCTTCGCACCCGAATGGGTCTTCTGCTTCGGCATCTTCTCTTCCTTCGTATGGCGCCTGGATGGGCGACGGTGGGTGACCCGCACGAGGCGGGAGCTGTGGGGCGGCTCAGGCCGCGGATTCGTCGGTCGGCGCGTTCGCGTCGCCCGAAGAGGACTTCGCGTCGCGCGAGGCCTGCTTGTGCGCGGTGCGGACCGCGTTCTGCTCGGCCTTGGCCTCGGACTTGTTCTTCAACGGCGCGACGACCATCACCATGTTGCGGCCGTCGATCGTCGGGTTCGACTCGACGACACCGAGTTCGGCCACGTCCTCGGCGAACTTGCGCAGCAGACGCACCCCCTGCTCGGGACGCGACTGCTCGCGGCCGCGGAACAGGATCATGGCCTTGACCTTGTCTCCGGCCTTGAGGAAGCCCTCGGCGCGCTTGAGCTTGGTCGTGTAGTCGTGCGCCTCGATCTTCAGGCGGAAACGCACCTCCTTGAGGATGGTGTTCGCCTGGTTGCGGCGTGCTTCCTTCGCCTTCTGCGCGGCCTCGTACTTGAACTTGCCGTAGTCCATGATCTTGACCACGGGCGGCTTGGAATTCGGGGCCACCTCGACGAGATCGAGATCTGCCTCCTGGGCCAGACGCAGCGCTGCCTCGATGCGGACAACACCGATCTGCTCACCCGCAGGGCCGACGAGGCGGACCTCGGGGACGCGGATGCGCTCATTGGTACGGGGATCGCTGATGCGGAACTCCTTAGACGTGGTTTCGGCCTGCGAGACGCTGTCTGCGTATCGAGCGAAATCGGAGTTCTCCCCACCCACCGATGCACGAGAGACACCGGCTTGCAACCCTTTCCACCGGAATCCGGCGGGGTGCAGAACCCGGTAGCCTGGAACGGCAAGCGCGGGTGGGAATGAATCCTCTTTCGTACCGGAGCATGACACTCCGGAGCCCGCAGAAGTCTACCAGAAAGCATCCCGAAGTGACGATTCCTGCAGAGCACGCCGATGACCGCCACGAGCGATGGGCGGAGCAGGAGCAAGCGGCGACCGCGGCAACGCGCGACATCGCCGATGTCCCCGCCGTCGAGGTGATCACCACGACCTCGGTGCACCTGATGAGCGCAGCGGCCGTGAAACTGGGCCTGGCCGATGACCCGGACGCGCAGCTCGACCTCGACGAGGCCCGCAAGCTCATCAACGCGCTCGCCGGGCTCATCACCGCCGGCGCCCCGGAGATCAGCAACGCGCACGCGCGTCCGCTGCGCGATGGACTGCGCTCCCTGCAGCTCGCGTTCCGCGAGGCCTCCCCCATCAAGGACGAGATCGGCAAGGGTCCTGGCGAGAAGTGGACCGGGCCGGTCAGCTGAGCGCGCTGCCCGGCTGCATCCGCTCGGCACAACTCCGCAGATCTGCACGACTCCGCAGACTCCGCCCGTGATCCTGCGGAGTCGTGCAGATCTGCGAGGTCGTGAGGCGGGCGGATGCCGGTTCAGCCTGCGGAGCGCGTGAGCCTCACCGTCAGGGAGTCGACGAGCACGGCCATGCGGTCATCCGCCGCCCAGCGCTGAGCGAGGCGCGCGAGCACCGCATCCAGCGTCTCGCGGTCCAGCCCGTCGATCAGCTCGAGCGTCACGATCAGCTCGGGCCCGTGCATCCTGGCATCCGGATCCCCCGGCGCGACCGCGACGTCGATCACGGCCAGCTCGTGGGCGATGCTCTCGCGCAGCGCCGTGAAGACCTCCGGCGAGAGGAAGCTCGGCTCCCAGGCCTGTTCCTGCGCGACCGCCCACACCGCGGGTCGCCGCAGCACGAACTCGGTGTCGGATGCCGGGTCCAGGACGATCAGGTCGGTCTCCTCGCTCGACGCCGACAGCGCCACGCGCACCGCGGGGACGGGGATCGGCCGCGCCGCGGCATCCCACCGGCGCATCGTTTCCACCGACGAGAACGCCGGCTGCACGCGACGGCCGTCAGGGGCGGCGACCGTGACGATCGACAGCTCCTGCGTCTTGTCGACCTTCAGTCCTGTCGGCCCCACGCCCTCGTCGCCCTTCTCGGCGACCAGGGGCACCAGCACGCGGGCGGAGCGGAACGCGTCGACGACCTCGACCTGCGATCCGCTGCCGGAGCGGAAGCGCAGCAGCGCGTCGAGCAGGGCGGGATCGGCGGAGCCGTCGTCACCCGAGGCGGGGTTGGCCTGGAAGCTGCGCCCGGCCCACGGGACTCCGGCCGAGTCTGCGTCATTGGGCGGGTCCGACGGCACCGCTGCCGGGCCATGGTCGCAGGCGTCGTCAGTCGCCCGCGACATCCAGCGCCTCTGCGAGCGTGAACTGCCCGGCGTACAGGGCCTTGCCGACGATGGCCCCCTCGACGCCCAGCGGGACCAGCTCGCGCAGCGCGGCGATGTCGTCGAGGTTCGAGACACCGCCGGAGGCGATCACGGGCTTCGGCGTGCGCGAGGTAATCTCGCGCAGCAGGTCCAGGTTCGGTCCGCGCAGCGTGCCGTCCTTGGTGACGTCGGTGACGACGTAGCGGCTGCAGCCGGCCTCTTCGAGGCGCTCCAGCACCTCCCAGATGTCACCGCCGTCCTTCGTCCAGCCGCGCGCCGACAACGTGGTGCCGCGCACGTCGAGCCCCACCGCGACGGCCTCGCCGTAGCGGCTGATCACATCCGCGGCCCACTCGGGGTTCTCCAGCGCGGCGGTGCCGAGGTTGATGCGGTTGGCGCCGGACTCCAGGGCCGCCTCGAGCGTGGCGTCGTCACGGATGCCGCCGGAGAGCTCGATGTTCACGCCGCGGTACTGCTTGATGACCTTGCGCAGGATGCCGGCGTTGCTGCCGCGCCCGAAGGCCGCATCCAGGTCCACCAGGTGGATCCACTGGGCGCCCTGGTCGACCCACTCGCCGGCGGCGTCGACAGGGTCGCCGTAGTTGGTCTCGGTGCCGGCCTCGCCCTGCGTGAGACGGACTGCCTTCCCGCCCGCGACGTCGACCGCAGGGAGGAGGATCAGCGAGGGAGACTGTGCGAAGTCGTTCATGACATCCTTGGTTCGGGTCCGTCCGCTGCGTGCGGACACGATTCCTGAGACTAGTCCGCCCTGATGCCGGGTTCAACACGGCGGACCGCGTGTGACCTGCGGGGAGCCCGGGTCAACGATTCACCGGCCGGTCAGACCAGGGAATCGACCCAGTTGCGCAGCAGGCGGATGCCGGCCTCGCCGGACTTCTCGGGATGGAACTGCGTGGCCGACAGCGGCCCGTTCTCGACCGCGGCGAGGAAGCGCTCCCCGTGCGTCGCCCAGGTCACGGCGGGCTGCGGGAACGGCGCGATGACGTCGAGGTTCCATGCGGTCGCCGCGAACGAGTGCACGAAGTAGAAGCGCTCGTCCTCGACCCCGCGGAACAGCACACTGCCCTCACCGGCCTCCACCGTGTTCCAGCCCATGTGCGGCAGGACGGGCGCCTGCAGTTCGGTGACGACTCCCGGCCACTCCCCCAGGCCCTCGGTGTCCGTGCCGCGTTCGACGCCGTGCTCGAACAGCACCTGCATGCCCACGCACACGCCGAGCACCGCGCGCCCGCCCGCGAGACGGCGTCCGATGATCTCGTCACCGCCGTGCGCGCGCAGTGCCTCGGCGACGGCGGCGAACGCGCCCACACCGGGCACGAACAGTCCGTCGGCCTCCTGCGCGGCCTTCCGATCGCCGCTCAACTCGACATCGGCTCCGGCCGCGGCCAGGGCTTTGACGGCGGAGTGGACGTTCCCCGACTCGTAGTCGAAGACGACGACGCGGGGTGCGCGTGTCACAGGGCGCCCTTCGTCGACGGAATCCCCTCGACCAGAGGATCGACGGACTTGGCCTGACGGAACGCGCGGGCGAAGGCCTTGAACTCCGCTTCGGCGATGTGGTGCGGGTCGCGTCCGCCGATCACTCGGACGTGCACGGTGAGGCCCGCGTTGAAGGTGATCGCCTCGAACACGTGACGCACGAGCGAGCCGGTGAAGTGGCCCCCGATGAGGTGGAACTCGAATCCGGCGGGCTCGCCCTCGTGCACGAGATACGGACGGCCCGAGATGTCGACGACGGCCTGTGCCAGCGCCTCGTCCAACGGCACGAGGGCGTCGCCGTAACGGGAGATGCCCGACTTGTCGCCGAGCGCCTCCCGGATGGCCTGTCCGAGCACGATGGAGATGTCCTCGACGGTGTGGTGCGCGTCGATGTGCGTGTCGCCCGCCGCGCGGACCGTGAGGTCGGTGAGCGAGTGCTTCGCGAAGGCGGTGAGCATGTGGTCGAAGAACGGCACCGAGGTGCTGATCTCGCTGCGGCCCGTGCCGTCGAGATTCACCTCGACCTCGACGGTGGACTCCGACGTGCTGCGGGTGCGCTGTGCGGTGCGGGGGCTGGTGCGGGGGTCGCTCATGACGGTGATCCTATCGACGCGAGGGCTTCGAGAAAGGCGGTGGACTCGGCCTCGGTGCCGGCCGTGACCCGCAGGTGGCCGGGGATGCCGACATCGCGGATCAGCACACCGCGGTCGTACAGCGCCTGCCAGACGGCTTTCGGGTCGTCGACGCCGCCGAAGAGGACGAAGTTCGACCAGGAGGGGTGCGGCAGGTAGCCGAGGGCCTCGAGGGTGGCCGAGATGCGATCGCGCTGCTCGACGATCTCGTCGACCATCCGCAGCATCGTGGCGGAGTTGCGCAGCGCCGCCGTGGCCGCTGCCTGGGTCAGGGCGCTGAGGTGGTACGGCAGGCGTACCAGTCGCAGCGCGTCGATGAACGCCGGATCGGCTGCCAGGTAGCCGACGCGCGCGCCCGCGAAGGCGAATGCCTTGCTCATGGTGCGGGAGACGGCCAGCCGCGGGCGCCCGGGAAGCAGGGAGAGCGCGGATGCGGCGTCCTTGGGTGCGAACTCGTGGTACGCCTCGTCGACGATGATGATCCCGGAGGCTGCGTCGTAGACCGCCTCGATGACGTCCAGACCCAGCGGAGTGCCGGTCGGGTTGTTCGGCGAGCACAGCAGCACCACGTCGGGCGCAGCGGCCCGCACCTGCGCCGCGGCGCTCTCCGCGTCGATCGAGTAGTCGTCCTCACGGACGCCCGCGACCCACTTCGCGCCGGTGCCCTGCGTGATCAGCGGGTACATCGAGTACGTGGGCGCGAAGCCGAAAGCGGTCCGGCCGGGCCCCGCGAAGGCCTGCATGATGTGCTGCAGCACCTCGTTCGACCCGTTGCCCGCCCAGATCTGGTCAGGGGAGAGCCCGTGTCCGAGGTACTCCGCGAACGCCTCGCGCAGCGCCGTGAACTCCCGGTCGGGATAGCGGTTCACCTCGCTCAGCGCGAGGGCGACGTCATCGAGGATCTCGCTGACGACGGCATCCGGGACCGCATGCGTGTTCTCGTTGACGTTCAGCGCCACCGGCAGAGGCGCCTGCGGCGCGCCGTACGGGGTGAGACCGCGGAGGTCATCGCGGAGGGGCAGCTGGTCGAGGGAGATCACCCTTCCCATCGTAGGGCGAGGCGATCGGAACGATCTCCGAATGACGGGATCAGTGCGAGTACTGCGTGGGGATCGCGATCTCGGAGCCGGCCTGAATCCCTCCCCCGCTGAGGTTGTTGAGCCGTTTGATGTCGTCGATCACGTCGCGCGGGTCGGCATCCGGAGCCGCCTCGGCCGCGATGGACCAGAGGGTGTCGCCGGGGAGCACGGTGACGTAGTCGAACGACGTCGGTGCACTCTGCTCGCCCGAGGCGAGTGCCGAGCCGCCCGCCAGCACCGAGAGGGCGATGCCCGCGGCGAGCGGAGCCGCTGCCGCGGCCGCGAGAACACGACGCCCGCGGACGGTCAGTCGCAGGGTGGTCCGGCGCACCGAACGCCCGCCGGCACCGGTGGACTCGCGACCGATCGCGGGGCTCTGGATGCTGATGGTGCTCATGGGTGCTCCTCTGGGTTCCTGCCGCCGTCTCGCCGGCGGAAGTGGTGCAGCTTTCGCATCCGGCATCCGGCCGGGGATGCCGGATGCGAAGCTACGTTCCGAATCTATCTTCGATATCGAACATCTGTCAACGATTCTTCGAACATTCACCCGAAGAAGTGCCGACACGCTCGAACGGATCTTCCGTTTTCCGTCGAAAACCGGATACGGTTTCGATAAGGACAGCCCACCATGGGCCACCGACATTCGAACCGGATGCCCGCGAGGACGCGGATCGGCACCGGCTGGAACGCATGAAGGAGCACCCGATGAGCGATACCCCTCCTCCCGCATCCGAGGCTCCGCGCACTCGTCGGCGCAAGAGCCTGAGCGCGAAGCAGATGGCGATCCTGGAGGTCATCCAGACCTCGATCGCCCGGCACGGCTACCCGCCGAGCATGCGCGAGATCGGCGACGCCGTGAACCTGAAGTCGCTGTCCAGCGTGACGCACCAGTTGGGTCAGCTGGAGCTGAGCGGCTACCTGCGCCGCGACCCGGGGAAGACCCGCGCCATGGAGGTGCTGATCGATCTCCCCGGTACGAGCACCGAGAACCCCGCCGACACCGCGCCCGCCGTCGGCGATGCCGCGCTGGTCCCGCTGGTGGGCCGGATCGCCGCCGGCGTGCCGATCACCGCCGACCAGCAGGTCGAGGAGATCTTCCCGCTCCCCCGGCAGCTCGTCGGCAAGGGCGACCTGTTCATGCTGAACGTCAGCGGCGAGTCGATGATCGACGCCGCGATCTGCGACGGCGACTGGGTGGTCGTGCGCTCGCAGAACACCGCCGAGAACGGTGAGATCGTCGCGGCGATGATCGACGGCGAGGCGACGGTGAAGACCTTCCGCCGTCGTGACGGCCACATCTGGCTGCTGCCTCGCAACTCGGCCTTCGAGCCGATCCTCGGCGATGACGCCGTGGTGCTCGGCAAGGTGGTGGCGGTGCTGCGCGCCGTCTGAGATCCGCCCACCCCGCACGCACGACGCCCTCCCCGCAGTCCGGGGAGGGCGTCGTCCGCGTTCGGCGCTCAGGCCGGGACGGCCACGTCCTCACGGACACGGCGGGTCGCCTCGACGATGTTGCGCAACGAGGCGATGGTCTCGTCGTAGCCGCGGGTCTTCAGACCGCAGTCCGGGTTCACCCACAGCTGACGCACCGGCAGCTCGTCGACCGCGCGACGCAGCAGAGCCTCGATCTCGGCGACGCCGGGCACGCGCGGTGAGTGGATGTCGTAGACGCCGGGGCCGATCCCGTGGTCGAACCCGTGGTGGGCGATGTCGGCGACGACCTCCATGCGGCTGCGGGCGGCCTCGATCGAGGTGACGTCGGCATCGAGCGCGCGGATGGCGTCGATGACCACGCCGAACTCCGAGTAACAGAGGTGCGTGTGGATCTGCGTGGCTGCCGCGGCTCCGCCCGTGGCGAGCCGGAAAGAGCCGACCGACCAGTCGAGGTACGCCGGCTGGTCTGCCTTCTTCAGTGGCAGCAGCTCGCGTAGCGCCGGCTCGTCCACCTGGATGATCTCGATGCCGGCCGACTCCAGGTCGGCGATCTCGTCGCGCAGTGCCAGTGCGACCTGGTTGGCGGTGTCGCCGAGCGGCTGATCGTCGCGGACGAACGACCAGGCGAGGATCGTGACCGGGCCGGTCAGCATTCCCTTGACGTGCTTCGCGCTCAGAGACTGGGCGTACGCGGCCCAGGACACGGTGATCGGCGCCGGACGCGAGACGTCGCCCCACAGGATCGACGGACGCGTGGCACGCGAGCCGTACGACTGCACCCAGCCGTTCTCGGTGACCGCGAAGCCGTCCAGGTGCTCGGCGAAGTACTGCACCATGTCGTTGCGCTCCGCCTCGCCGTGCACGAGGACGTCCAGTCCCAGGTCCTCCTGCAGCGCGACGACCCGGTCGATCTCCGAGCGCAGGAACGCCTCGTAGTCCTCCTGCGGCACCTCGCCGCGGCTGAACCGGGCACGCGCACGGCGGATGTCGCCGGTCTGCGGGAAGGAGCCGATGGTGGTCAGCGGCAGGGCCGGCAGGTCCAGCGCCTGCTGGGCGCTCTCGCGCACTTCGTACGCGTCGCGGGAGAAGTCCGCCTCGGCGAGTGCGCGCTGCCGCACGGCGCCGTCGCGCACGCCCGGCGCATCGTGCCGGTCGGCGAGGGCAGCGGATGCCGCGTCGAGCTCGCCCTGCACGGCCGCGCGTCCCTCGGTCAGACCGTGCGCCAGCGAGACCACCTGACCGACCTTCTGGTCGGCGAATGCCAGCCAGGAGACCAGGCGCGCGTCGAGCTTCGTCTCGTCCTGCACGTCGTGCGGCACGTGCAGCAGCGACGTGGAGGTGGAGGCGGAGACGGAGGCAGCGCCGAGCGCACGCAGGGCCTCGAGCTTCGCGAACGCACCGGCGAGGTCGCCGCGCCAGATGTTGTGCCCGTCGACGACACCGCCGACCAAGGTCTTTCCGCCGAGGTCTGGCAGGGCTTCCGGCACAGCACCGCGCACCAGGTCGATGCCGATCGCCTCGATGGGAGCCGCTGCGAGCACGGGCAGCACGTCGCCGAGTTCGGCGTAGGGGGCCGCGACGAAGATCGCGGGACGATCGGCCGACCCTCCCAGCACGGAGAGGGCGCGCTGCGCGGCATCCGCCAGCTGCGCCGTCGACGCGGGCAGGGACTCGCTGACCAGTGCAGGCTCGTCGAGCTGGACCCAGTCCGCTCCGGCTGCCTTCAGCTTCGCCAGCAGCTCGGCGTAGACCGGCAGGACGTCATCCAGTCGCGAAAGCGGGTCGAAGCCGTCGGGCGCGGCGTCGGACGCCTTGGCGAGGGCGAGCAGCGTCACCGGACCGACGACCACCGGACGGGTGCGCAGCCCCGCGGCCGCGGCCTCGGCGACCTCGTGCACGAGGCGGTCGCTGGACAGCGCGAACACGGTCTCCGGGCCGATCTCCGGCACCAGGTAGTGATAGTTCGAGTCGAACCACTTGGTCATCTCCAGCGGGGCGCGCTCTCCCTCGCCGCGCGCGATGGTGAAGTACGCGGGCAGGCCGATGGTGCCGTCCTGCTCGCGGAGGTCCTCGAAGCGGGTCGGGATCGCACCGACCGTGACGGCGGCGTCGAGCACCTGGTCGTAGTACGAGAACGACTCCGGGATCGAGGAGTCCTCCCGGCCGAGCCCGAGCTCGGCGAGACGCTCCCGACCGGCTGCCCGCAGCTCCGCGGCCGTCTGCTCCAGTGCGCTCTCGTCGATGCGGCCGGCCCAGAAGGCCTCCACCGCCTTCTTCAGCTCGCGGCGGCGTCCGATGCGGGGGTAGCCGAGGATCGTCCCGGTGGGGAAGGCGGTCATGATGTTCCTTTCGATGAACGGGACAGCTGCAGTTCGGGCAGGATGCCGGCCTGCCTGAGCACATCCAGCACGGTGTCGTGCTGGTTGAAGGCGTAGAGGTGGACTCCGGGCGCGCCGCCGGCGACGACGTCGCGGGCGAGCGCGGCGGCCCAGTCGATGCCGATCTGGCGGCGACCCTCGGGGGTCGGCTCGACGTCGAGCGCGATGGAGAGCTCTCCTGGCAACTCCTCGCCGGTCAGCTCGAGCACACGCGCGAGGCGAGCGGGCGAGGTGATCGGCATGATGCCGGGCAGGATGGGGATGGTCACCCCTGCCCGGCGTGCGCGTTCGACGAAGGCCAGGTAGTGATCGGCGTGGAAGAAGAGCTGGGTGATCGCGAGGGTCGCACCGGCCGCCTGCTTGGCGAGCAGCGCGTCGACGTGCTGACTGCTGTATGCGGAGCGTGGGTGACCGTTCGGGAAGGCCGCGACGGCGATGCTGACCTTGCGCCGGGGTGCGACGCGCACGGCCTCGGGGTTTCCCGGCACCGGCGACTCCTCGTACGGAGCGCGCTCGGCCTGCACTCGGTCGATGAGCTGCGCGAGCTGGGCCGAGCTCTCCAGGTCGCCGAGGAACGGTTCGCCCTCCCGGTGCCCGGCGGGCGGATCGCCGCGCAGCGCGAGAAAGCTGAGGATCCCGGCATCCAGGAACTCCCTGATGAGCCGCGCGGCGCCGGCGTACGTGTTTCCCACACAGGTGAGGTGGGCCAGCGGCTCGACGGCGGTGTGCGTGCGGATGTACCGCAGCACGTCCAGCGAGCGCCCGCCGGTGGACCCGCCGGCGCCGTAGGTCACCGACAGGAAGTCGGGTCCGGCGGCCGCGAGGTGATCGATGGTGTCGTGCAGCGCCTGCGTGCTGGCTGCGGAACGCGGCGGGTACAGCTCGAAGGAGAAGGGCACATGGCTCATGGCTGTCTCCTCTTCCGATCGGTGGACGGCGGCATCGCGGCGGCCGGTGGTGTCTCAGCACGGTAGAACGCGGATGCCGCCGGGCGCACGCTGTGTGACGCCGTGTGTCAGCCCCTGACGAAGTGTGTCGATACGGTGGCGTGGATAGGCTCGAGAGCATGACCATGCCTTACGGTTCCTGGCCCTCGCCGCTCTCGGCCGACGACGTCTCGCAGTCCGCCCCGCGCATCGACGGAGCACGCTTCGTCGGCGACGAGATCTGGTGGGGCGAGTCGGTCCCCGCGCAGGGCGGACGCGTCACCGTGCGCAGTTCGTCGGGTGCCGAGATCCTGCCGGAGCCGTGGAACGCGCGCTCGCGGGTGCACGAGTACGGCGGTGGGGCCTGGACCGCGGATGCCGAGGGCACCCTGTACTTCGTGAACGGCGAGGACCAGCGCGTGCATCGGATGCCGCGCGGCGGCGTCCCGGAGCCGCTGACGGCGGCAGGCCCGCAGTACGGCGGTCTGACGCTGCAGCAGGGCCGGCTGTTCGCGGTGCAGGAGGATCTGCGCGGCCAGGAGCACGTGCGCGGCATCGTCGAGATCCCGACGGACGGGTCGGCCGCAGCCGAGGAAGCGGTGGTGCGGGTGCACGTGCAAGGGTCGGCGTTCTTCGCGCATCCGGCCCTGTCTGCGGACGGCACCCGGCTCGCCTTCGTGGAGTGGAGCGGGCGGTCCATGCCCTGGGAGGAGGCGCGGCTCAAGGTGATCGAGGCCGGTGGCGACGTGTTCGCGGAGACCCGGACGCGCGCCGCGCTGCAGCCGGAATGGACCGTCGGCGGCGACCTGCTGTTCCTGGACGACCCGACCGGCCGCTGGAATCTGCAGCGGATGCAGCTGGACGGTCTCGAGGTCACCGGCACGGACGCCGTCGCACTGGCCGACGCCGACACCGGCGGCGGCCTGTGGGTGCTCGGCAACCGCTGGTACGGGGTGCTCGAGGACGGCCGGATCGTCGCGGTGCGCACGAACGGCGCGGACGAGGTCGTGCTGATCGACCCGGCGACGGGGATCGAGAGTCTTCTGGATGTCCCCGTCACGGGCGAGGCGAGCATCGACGACGTGTCGGGAAGCCGCGTGCTGGTCTCGGGCAGCGGCGCCGAGGTGGAGCGCGGACTGTGGTGCGTGGACGTGGATTCCGGTGAGGTCGCGGCGGTCAGGGGCGGCGAGCCGGTCGACACCGCGTGGATTCCGGTGGCGCGCCCCGTCACGTTCGACGGCCCGCACGGACCGGTGCACGCCTTCGACTACCCCCCGACGCACCCGGATGCGACAGCTCCCTCCGGTGAGCTGCCGCCCTACATCGTGATGGTGCACGGCGGCCCCACCGCGCACGTCTCGGGTTCGGCATCCACCGCCTACGCGTACTGGACCAGTCGCGGCGTCGGCGTGCTCGACGTGAACTACGGCGGGTCCACCGGCTACGGACGCGCCTATCGTGAGCGGCTCGACGGGCAGTGGGGCGTCGTCGACGTCGACGATGTGATCGCCGCCGCGCAGGGCCTGGCGGATGCCGGCCTGGCGGATCCGCGCCGGATCGCCATCCGCGGCGGCTCCGCGGGTGGATGGACCGTGCTCAGCGCCCTGGTGCGCGGCGGCGCGTTCGCTGCCGGCATCAGCCGGTACGGCGTCGCCGATCTGCGGATGCTGGCAGCGGACACCCACGATTTCGAGAAGTTCTATCTGAACGGGCTGGTCGGTCCGCTCCCCGAGGCCGAGTCGGTGTACATCGAGCGTTCGCCGCTCACGCATGCCGAGCGCATCGACGTGCCGGTGCTGCTGCTGCAGGGCGAGGACGATCGGGTCGTGCCGCCCTCGCAGTCCGAGGCCATCCGAGACGCCCTCGCGGCCCGCGGCATCCCGCACGAGTACGTCCTGTACCCCGGAGAGGGTCATGGCTTCCGCCGCGCGGAGACGATCGTCTCGTCGCTGCAGACCGAGCTGCGCTTCCTCGGCGCGACGTTCGGCTTCGCGCCGGCGCCCTGAACCGGTTCGCGCCGAATGCGACCGCGGGCTACTCCCCTCGGCGGTTGCGCATCCGCATGGCTCGCTCGGCCTCGCGGGTGTCCTGGCGCTCACGCAGCGTCTGGCGCTTGTCGAACTCGCGCTTGCCCTTGGCCAGTGCGATCTCGACCTTGGCGCGCCCGTCGGAGAAGTACAGCTTCAGCGGGATCAGCGTGTACCCGCCGGCAGAGACGGCATGCTCGAGCTTGCTGATCTCCTCGCGGTGCAGCAGCAGCTTGCGCACCCGCTTGGCGGAATGGTTGGTCCAGTGCCCCTGCGAGTACTCCGGGATGTGCACGGAGTCCAGGAACGCCTCGCCGCCCTTGATGAACGCGTAGCCGTCGCTGAGGTTCGCGCGGCCCTGACGCAGCGACTTGACCTCGGTTCCCGTGAGCACGAGACCCGCCTCGTACGACTTCTCGAGGTTGAAGTCGTGACGCGCGCGACGGTTGGTCGCGATGACCTTCTCCCCGCGTTCCCTGGGCATGTTCTTCTCCTGACGACAGACAGCCCACAAGTATATGACGGGCGGGGATGACGCGCGCGCAGCCCCCGGGTGCGGCTGTTACGTGCGCAGCCACCGCCGGATGGCGAAGCCGGCTGACAGCGCCGCGAGCACCACGCCGATGCCGATCAGCACCGGGACGACGAAGGCCGCCTCCTGCATGCCGACCAGCGGTCGCATGAACGGCACGCGCTCGGCGAGGTATCCCTCCACGCCGAAGCGAACGCCGGCGAGCACCGCGCCGCTGGCGAGCACGGAGCCCAGCAGCGCGGCGAAGACGCCCTCGAGCACGAACGGGGTCTGGATCGAGCTGTTCGAGGCGCCCACCAGCCGCATGATGCCGATCTCCTTGCGGCGCGCGTACGCCGACAGCCGGATGGTCGTCGCGATGAGGAGCACGGCGGCGATGAGCATGAGAGCGGCTACGCCGACGGCGATGTAGGTCGCCACGGTGAGCGCCGAGAACAGCGGGTCGAGCAGCTTGCGCTGATCCTTCACCGCCTCCACGCCCGCGACGCCGTGGAACGCCTCGCTGATGACCTCGGACTGCTGTGGATCCTTCATGACCACGCGGAAGTCCACCGAGGTGTTGTCCACCCCGATCACGCTGGCCTGCTCCTCACCGAGCTGGGCGACGATGTCCTGGTAGGCGTCCTCCTTGCTCTGGAAGCGCACCTGGCTGATCAGCGGCGAGAGCGCATCGCCCTCGAGGTCCTGCTTGACCTTCTCGATCTGCTCCTCGGTGGCCTCACCGCCCACGCAGGTGTCGGTTGTCGACAGCGGCGAGCACATGTAGACCGTGACCTCGGCCTTCTCGCCCCAGTAGCCGCGCATCGTGCTGATCTGGGTCTGCATCAGCACGGCCGCGCCGACGAAGGTGAGCGAGACGAACGTGACGAGCACGACCGAGATGACCATGGAGAGGTTGCGGCGCAGACCCAGCAGGGCCTCGCCGATGACGAGTCCGATTCTCACGAGGTGGGCCCCACTTCCTCGTCGTCGTCCGACAGGCCGAGGCGATCGGCCACTCCCAGCTCCTCGACCTGCACGTCGGGGATGAAGATCGGATTGGTGCGCGGGGGCGTGGGAGCAGGAGCTTTCACGCGCTCCGCCTCGGCCTCCTTCTGCGACGCACCCGACGGGGTGTCCGTGGGAGCCTCCGCGCGCACCTCCGCCGGCTCAGGGGGCACGACGTCTGTGCGCTGCGCCTGCGCAGGTGCGACGTCGGGCACCGGCGTCGGCGTCGGCGTCGCGACGGTCTGCCTCTGCACCTCCTGCACCGCTGTGCGCGCGGCCGCGACAGCGGCGCCGGGGACGGCCTCGGGCATCAGGCGCGGGATGCTGGACGTGTCGCCGTAGCCGCCGCCGAGCTCGTCGCGCACCAGGACGCCTTCCTTGAGCTCGATCACGCGACGCTGCATCTGGTCGACGAACGCCGCCTCGTGGGTGGCCATCACCACGGTCGTGCCGCCGGCGTTGATGCGGGTCAGCAGCTGCATGATGTCCACGGACGTGGCGGGATCGAGGTTTCCGGTGGGCTCATCGGCGAGCAGCACCTTGGGGCGGTTGACGATCGCCCGCGCGATGGCGACGCGCTGCTGCTCACCACCGGACAGCTCATGCGGCATCCGCTTGGCCTTGCCGTCGAGGCCCACCAGGGCGAGCGCCTCGGGCACCGCCTGCTGGATGAAGCCGCGGGACGAGCCGATCACCTGCAGTGAGAAGGCCACGTTCTGGTAGACGGTCTTCGTGGACAGCAGCCGGAAGTCCTGGAACACCGAGCCGATGTGACGGCGGAAGTAGGGCACCTTGCGGTTCGCGAGCGTGCGCAGATCGCGCCCGAGCACGGCGACGCGCCCCGTGGTGGGCACGTCCTCGCGAAGGATGAGTCGCAGACAGCTCGACTTGCCGGAGCCGGAAGCTCCCACGAGGAACACGAACTCGCCGGCCTCGACATTGAAGTCGACGTCGGAGAGGGCAGGTCGTTTGGTGCCGCGATAGCGTTTGGTGACGTTCTCGAACCTGATCATGGCCATTCGAGCCTAAGCGCGGCGCCCGATCCGGCGACCAGCGACACTCCCCCGGCGCAAGGCCACCCACCCCTTCGGTCGGGCGCACGCGGGCCTCGCCTGATATACACGTAGAGGCGCGATCGGCGCCGTGAGGGGGTTCGCGCCATCGCGCGCGGACAGAGACGACGAAGAGGGCGCCATGACTGTTCCTGCTGGATGGTACGACGACGGATCCGGCCGACAGCGCTGGTGGGACGGTGCGCAGTGGACCGAGCACTTCGCGCCCGTCGAAGCAACCCCGCAGCCAGCACCGGCCGGCTCCGAAGCGCCCGAAGGCGCCGCCGGCAGCGGGACGGATGCCGCCGCGGAGACGGCCGAGGAGTTCGATCTCGATGCGACCGCCCGTCGCGACGAGATCCCTCGGGCGGAGGACTCCAGCGCCTACGCGCCCCCGACTGCATCCGCCTATCCCGCGCCGGAACCCGTGAGCCCCGCCTACGCCGCGCCGGCCGCCGCAGACTCCGCGTACACGGCGCCGGCATACACCGCACCCGCCTACACCGCTCCGGCATACACGGCACCCGCGTACACGGCACCGGAGTACACGGCCGCGGCGTCGGGGCCGAGGACGGCTCCCGTGCTCGGATTCATCGGACTCGGCCTCGCCGTGCTGGGAACGATCCTCGCCTGCATCCCGACGATGTTCACGCTGATCCCCGGGTTGGTGGTCCTGTTCGCGGCGCTCGTGATCTCGATCATCGCGGTCTTCAGGAAGAACACCCGCAAGTGGCCGGCCGTCACCGGCATCGTCCTGTCGGTGGTGGGCGGTGTCATCGGGATCATCGTGACGGTGGTCGTGCTGTTCTTCACCACGTTCGGCACCGTGGTCGACAGCCTGCCCTCCACCTGGCCGACGCCGATGACGAGCGACTGGCCCACCGACACGTCGGAACGGCCGCTGCCCGAGCAGATCACGGCGGGCTACCTGCTCCTGGTGTCGGATCAGGACGACATCGAGGAGTACATCCAGCCCGGCGTCGCGGCCTGCATCGGCGAGCACCTGTACGAGTCCGACCTGTCGGACGAGACGCTCTGGGACATCGCGACCGGCATGCCGGTCGCCGACGACGTGTACCCGGAGGTGCAGCAGGCCGCTGACGATGCTGCAGACGCCTGCCTCACGCAGTAGTCCGTACCACGCATGACGAAGGGCTCGGGAGCAGCGCTCCCGAGCCCTTCGTCATGCGTGCTCGCTCAGTCCTCTTCCTTGCGCTTGCGCCAGCGGATGCCCGCCGAGATGAACTCGTCCAGGTCGCCGTCGAAGACGCTGGCAGGGTTGCCCGACTCGTAGCCGGTGCGCAGGTCCTTGACCAGCTGCTGCCCGTACAGGAAGTAGGAGCGCATCTGGTCTCCCCAGCTCGCCGTGATGGTTCCCGCGAGTTCCTTCTTCTTGGCGGCCTCCTGCTCCTTCTGCAGCAGCAGCAGACGAGTCTGCAGCAGGCGCATCGCGGCCGCGCGGTTCTGGATCTGCGACTTCTCGTTCTGCATCGAGATGACGATGCCGGTGGGCAGGTGCGTGATGCGCACCGCGGAGTCGGTGGTGTTCACCGACTGACCGCCCGGGCCGGAGGAGCGGAACACATCCACGCGGATGTCGTTCTCGGGGATCTCGACCGCAGTCGCCTCCTCCATCAACGGGATGACCTCCACGGCCGCGAAGGACGTCTGGCGCTTGTCGGCGGAGCCGAACGGACTGATGCGCGCCAGGCGGTGCGTGCCCGCCTCGACGGAGAGCGTGCCGAAGGCGTAGGGCGCGGTGACCTCGAAGGTCGCGGATTTGATGCCGGCGCCCTCGGCGTAGGACGTGTCCATCACCTTGACGGGGTAGCCGTGCTGCTCGGCCCAGCGCAGGTACATGCGCATGAGCATCTCGGCGAAATCGGTGGCGTCATCGCCGCCGGCGCCGGAGCGGATGGTGATGATCGCGTTGCGGTCGTCGTACTCGCCGTCCAGCAGCGTCTGCACCTCGAGCTGGTTGATGGTTTCGCGCAGCGCGGCGAGCTCCTTGCGCGCTTCGTCGGCGGAGTCGTCGTCCTGCATCTCGTTGGCGAGCTCGACCAGCACCTCCAGGTCGTCGAGGCGGCTGTCGACGTCGGTGATGCGCTTGAGGTCGGCCTGCTTGTGGCTGAGCGCGCTGGTGACCTTCTGAGCCTGCTCGGGGTCGTCCCAGAGATCGGGCGCACCGGCTTCCTCACTGAGTCGCGCGATGTCCTTGCGCAGGGATTCCACGTCGACGACCTCGCGGATGTCGCCGAAGGTGTGTCGCAGGGCCTGGATGTCGGCGGAGAGATCGAGTTCGAACATGGCAGTTCAGCCTATCGTGCTTGCCTGCGGGCTTCTGCGCCGCACCGCGTTAGCGTGGGCGTGTGAAGGAAAGCGCCGGCAGGGTCATCAGGCAGTTCGGACCGATGGTCTACATCCCGACGGTGCTGTTCGCGCTCGGCGAGGGCGCGGTGATCCCTCTGATCCCGGTGTTCGCGACCGAGCTGGGGGCGGACGTGCCGCTGGCCGCGCTGGTGACGTCGGCGCTGGTGATCGGACAGCTGTGCGGAAACATCCCGTCGGGCTGGCTGGTGGCGAAGATCGGCGAGCGGTTCACCATGGTCTACGCGGGCCTGGCGGCGATGGTCGCCGGCGTCGGGATGCTGATGGCGTCGTCGCTGGTCCTGCTCACCGCTGCGGTGTTCCTGCTGGGTTTCTGCGCCGCCGCCTTCGGGCTCGCCCGGCACGCGTTCATGACCACCCGCGTCCCCATCCGGTTCCGCGCGCGGCTGCTGTCGCTGCTGGGCGGGTGCTTCCGTCTGGGTGTCTTCGTGGGTCCATTCGTCGCCGCCGCGCTGATCAGCCTGACCGGCACGGAGCTGTCCACGGTCTGGTTCCTGCTGGGCTGCGTGGCGGTGCTCGTGGTGCTGGTGCTGTTCGGCCCGGACCCGGAGCGCACCATCCCGGTGCTGTTGAAGCCGACCGGGGCGGCCGTCGCCGAGGACACCGGCGAGGTGGTCACGGGCTCGATCCCGGTAGCCGACCAGCGTGGGGTGTTCCGCACCATGTGGGCGTACCGGACGGTGCTGGCCCGACTCGGCGTCTCGGCTGCCTGCCTGTCGGCCGTGCGCTCGGCACGTCAGGTGATCCTGCCGCTGTGGGGCGTCTCGCTCGGCATGGATGCGACGACGATCGCGCTCGTGGTCGGCATCTCCGGAGTCATCGACTTCGCACTGTTCTACGCGAGCGGCCAGGTGATGGACCGGTTCGGGCGCATCTGGGCCGCCATGCCCGCGCTGGCGCTGATGGGGCTGGGTTTCGTGGCGCTGTCGTTCACGCACGATCTCGACTCCGCGATGCTCTGGTACGGCACGTTCGCCGCCGTCCTGGGGGTCGGCAACGGCCTGTCCAGCGGCATCCTGCTCACCTTTGGCGCCGATCTGGCGCCCGAGCGGGACCCTGCGGCGTTCCTGGGATCGTGGCGGACGCTGACGGATGCCGGCGGCGCCGCCGCCCCGGTGGCCATCTCCGCCATCACCGCGGCGTTCTCGCTGTCGCTGGCCACCGGCCTGATGGGCGTGGTGGCACTGGTCGGCGCCCTCGGCTTCCTGCGCTGGACCCCGCGGTATCTGCCCCGCAAGCCGGAGTAGCGCGCTCTCACCGCAGGGCGGTGCGGGTGGTCGCGGTGGCCTCCAGCGGCACGCCGTCGGGCACGAACGGCGAGAACAGCGGCGGATGCCAGGAGCCGGCGACCGTCACCCGCGCGGACACCCCGTCCGGGGTTCCCGCCGACACGATCCGGGCATCCTGAGCGATCGCGGCGACCACGGCATCCGCCTGATCGCGCACCCCGTCATCGGTGAGCTCGGCGCGCACGCCGTCGCCGGCGGCCTCCAGGGTGAAGCCGTCGGCGCCCGCGAGCGCGGCCGCGTCGGCGAGGGAATCGAGGCGCTTCTGCGCGATGTACAAATCCGTGGCGCAGACGCACACGACGATCACGGCGACAGCGAGCAGCATGTACCCGAGGATCAGCGGGAGGATGCTGCCGTCCTCCTCGTCGGTCAGGACGCGCAGACCGCGGGCGAGACTCATCCGCTGCCCCACAGCCTCGAGGTCCGCTGCGCGGACTGGGCTTCGACGGGGATCGCCGCGATCCGGTCGAGCCCGAACAGCGGCGGCATCAACGGCAGGCTCACGCGGGTGCTGACGGTGACAATGACCGTGGCGCCGGCGGTCGGGCACGTTCCGGTCGACGGCCGACAGGAGATCTGCACATCCACCGCGTCTGCATCGAGGCCGTACTCACGGATCGTGCTCGCCAGCACGGCATCGCCCCGGGCAGCGGCCGTCTCGGCATCCGGTGCCTGGCCGATCACGCGCGCGGTGTGCCTGGCTGCGGCCTCGACGCCGAGGGTCTGCTCCTGAATCCCGCCGAGAGCGAGGACGAGGTACACGAGCGGCACGAGCAGCAGCACGCCGACTGTGATGAACTCCAGCGCGGCGGACCCGGCGTCGTCGGCGAACGGGAGCGGGTGGTCAGTCGTCCTCGAACGATTCGACGGGCGCACGGGCCTCCACCTCCATCCCGTACGGCACGCCGATCAGTCCCAGCACCGGCAACATGGTGCGCACGCGGACGACGACGCTCTCATGGCCGAGCGCGGCGTCCTGACCGATCGTCACGTCCTCCGCGTACCGCGCCCCGATCGCCCTGCCGATGACCGCACGCGTGCGATCGGCTCCCTCGCCGATATCCGTGTCGGCGAGCGCCGCGTAGTGCGCGCCCTCCACGGCCGCGTCGTGCACGACGTTGCGCACATAGATCGCGAAGGCCACCTGCAGCACCGCGAGCGTGAGCGCGGTCAGCAGTGCGCCGACGAGCACGAACTCGACGGGGCTGGATCCTCGCTCATCGGCGAAGGGCGACGCGCGCATGCCGGCGGTGCACCGGTCAGATGCCGGACACGCGGGAGATCGCCTGTTCGAACAGACCGACCAGCGCGGGGCCTGCGACCGCCCAGATCACCACCACGAGCGCGGCGGTCATGAGCGTCACCAGCACCCAGCCGGGGACGTCGCCGCGCTCGTCCTCGGCGAGAGTCCTGCCCGCTGCGAACCAACTTCTGATCGTCGTCATACCTGTTCCTTGCGTCGGGGCTCAGCCGAGACCGAGCCGGAGGATGAAGAGTCCGGGGTACACCGCGAACAACACGGACAACGGGAGGATGAGGAACACGAGCGGCAGCAGCATCGTGATCTCCTTGCGCCCGGCCTGCTCGATGAGCGCGCGCTTGGCCTCGTCCCTGGCGTCCGCCGCCTGGGAGTGCAGCACCGCCGCGAGCGGAGCACCGTGCTCGAGCGCCGCGACGATCTGATCGACTGCTCGCGAGAGACCGGGCAGCTGCAGACGGGTCGCGGTCTCGCCGAGGGCGTCGGCGAGCGGCGAACCGGTGTGCACGGCCAGCACCGTCTGTCGCAGCTCCTGGGTCAGCTGGCCGGTGCCGATTCCGGAGACGCGGCGCAGGGCATCCAGCAACGACTCCCCCGCCGAGAGGCAGAGCGCGACGAACTCCAGGGTCGTGGGGAGCTCCTCGGCCAGTCTCGCCCGTCGGGCGTTCGCGCGGGCGGTGAGCTGCATGTCGTAGACCACTACGGCCGCCGCACTCGCGATGAGCGGCAGCAGCACGGCCGGTGGCGTGATCCGGCCGGTGAGCGCGATCACCACCACGACGAGCGCGCCGGTGACGAGCCCTCCGATGCCCCAGGCGAGTTGCCGCCCGCGGAATGCGCCCGGAGTCTGCGCGGACCCCGCCTGCGCGAGTCGCTGCGCGAGCGCGTCGCCCCCGCCCACGAGACGCTCGAAGCCTGCACGCACGCGATCCGACAGCCGCCTGCCGCGCACGGGCAGCACTCCGGCACGCGGCAGGATGCCGGCGGGCAGCGCCTCGTCAGAGACGACATCGCGCAGATACGGGGCGATCCGACGATCCAGGGGCAGCGCGCCCCAACGCGGCAGCGCGGAGAGCACCCCGAGCACGCCCAGCGCGAAGGCGCCACCGAGCAGGACGGCGAGCGCGACGTCCGTCACCGCGGTCACCCGAACCACCTCGCGGGTTCGGGAAGCCGTCCGATGCGCAGCATGATCCGGTATACGACCACGGAGACGACCGCACCCACGACGATCACCAGCATCCCCTCGGCGCTCGCGTATGCGTCGCGCCCCTCCGGTCGCATCGCCAGCAGCGCCAGGATCACCCAGGGCGCGACGGTTCCGAGCACGGCCGCACCGCGGATCCACGACTGGCGGGCCTCCACCTCGCCGCGCAGCGCGGCATCCGCCCGCACCGACGCGGACAGTGCGCGCAGCACCCCGGTCAGCTCGGTGCCGCCGACCTGACGCGCCATGCGGAGCGTCTCGATGATCCGGTCGGCGATCGGGTCGGCGAGCGTCTCCTTCAGCCGGTCCAGGCTGGTCTCGAAGCGCCCTGTCGCCCGCAGATCGCGCGCAAACACGGCGAACGCGGGACGCACAGCGGGAGGCGCCGAGTCGGCCAGGCTGGCCACGGCGTCCGGCAGCGACAGTCCCACACGGATGGCCGCGACCAGCAGATCGCAGACGTCCGGCCACAGCTGCCTGCGCGCCTTGCGCAGTCGCAGACGTCGACCGCGCAGATACAGCACGGGAGCCGCGGCGCCCGCGATCCCGGCCAGCAGAGCGATCAGCGCCAAGGCTGTCACCAGCCAGGCGAGGGAGGCCGCGACCAGGGCGACCGCGAACATGATGATCACCAGCGCCCGCACCGACGAACGGGAGTGCCCGGACTCCTCCAGAAGCCGGCGCAGACGCCCGCGTCCCGATGTGCGCGGCGCGCGCTCTCGTGCCGGCCACAGCCACGGCGACGCGCACAGCAGCAGGCCTGCTCCGAGCAGCGCACCGATCAAGAAGGTCATGCGCCAGGCCCCGCCCGGTAGATCGCCGTGGTCGCGATGCGCCCGTCGACCACCTCGCCGGTGGGAGCGACCACCTCGACGACCCGGCGGGCGCCGTCGGACTCCCGCCGGCAGTGCACGACGAAGGAGATCGAGGTGGCCAGCGCGGGCACGATGAACGACCGGTCGATGTTGCGGCCGGCCAGCAGCGGGAGCAGCGCCAGCTTGTCGAGTGCCTCGTCGGCGGAGTTCGCGTGGATCGTACCGGCTGCAGGCACGCCGGTGTTCAGGGCGAGCACGAGGTCCAGCGCCTCGGCATCGCGCACCTCGCCGACCACGATCCGGTCCGGCCTCATGCGCAGGGCCTCCTTGACGCGCCGGCGCAGCGTGATCTCGCCGGTGCCCTCCAGACTGGCCTGTCGCCCCTGCAGCGCCACCACGTCGGGGCCGTCCACCGCCAGCTCGAACGTCTCCTCGACCGTGACGATGCGCTGACGATCGGCGACGGATGCCAGCAGGGCGCCCAGCAGCGTGGTCTTGCCCGCGTGCGTCGCACCCGAGACGATGACGCTGCGCCCTTCGAGGAGCGCACGGTGCAGCAGATCGGCCAGGTGGGGAGGCAGCGACCCCTGCGACACCAGTGACTCCAGCGTGCGGTGCTGTGTGAGGAACTTGCGGATGTTCACCGCCCAGGAGCCGCGCACCACGTCGGCGATGGCCACGTGCAGGCGGGAGCCGTCCGGCAGCGAGGCGTCGACGAACGGCTGACTGACATCCACTCTCCGGCCGGTGGACTGCAGCATCCGCTCCACCAGGTCGCGGACGATGGCATCCGTCAGTCGCAGATCCACCCGTTCGGTCGTGCCGCCTCGGGCGACGAAGACGCGATCGGGACCGTTCAGCCAGATCTCCTCGATCTCCGGATCGTCCAGCAGAGGCTGCAGCGCTCCGAAGCCCGAGACGGATGCCAGCACGTCGCGCACCAGCGCCGCCTCGTCGTCGATCATCTCCTCGCCGCGCTGCAGGGCGAGGTCGTTGTGCCTGCGCACCTCCGTCTGCGCGATCTGCCGCGCCTCGGCGGGGTGCGACGAAGGATCGGTGTGCTCCAGGCGCAGACGCCGGCGCACCCGCTCGGCGACGACAAGGGACGGGTGGCTCACGCAGGCATCCTGGCAGAGTCCGCGATTCGCCCGTCAAAGTTATCCACAGGAGCACGCTCGGCAGATGTACGGAAAACCCTCATAGCCCGATCGATAGACTGAGCACGCGCGGGAGTGGTGGAATTGGTAGACACGCAGGATTTAGGTTCCTGTGCTTTCGAGCGTGTGGGTTCAAGTCCCATCTCCCGCACTGCAGCCTGTTCACTCACCGCCGAATAACGAACGACGGGATCCCCCTTGCTTCACTCGCTCATCCAGGCGCCCACCGCACTCATCCCCTGGCTCGACCCCGAGATGATCATCGGCGCCGCAGGCCCCTGGGCGCTGCTGGTCGTGTGCTTCATCGTCTTCGCCGAGACCGGACTGCTGATCGGGTTCCTGCTGCCCGGAGACACCCTGCTGGTCATCGCGGGTCTGCTCTCGCATCCACTCGGGCAGTCGGAGCACGGCGTCTTCGGCACGAGTGTCTGGGTCGTCGCGCTGCTCATCGGACTCGCCGCGTTCGTGGGCGGCGAGGTCGGCTACTTCATCGGCCACAAGGGCGGACCGGCGGTCTTCGAGCGCAAGGAATCCGGGCTGTTCAGCCGCAAGAACGTCGAGCGCACGAACGCGTTCTTCGAGCGCTTCGGCGGCATCACCGTCATCCTCGCGCGCTTCGTGCCGATCGTGCGCACCTTCGCACCGGTCGCGGCCGGCGTCGGCCACATGCCCTGGAAGCGGTACTCGCTGTACAACCTCATCGGCGCCGTGCTGTGGGGCTTCGGTCTGACGATGTTCGGATACGGGATCGGGTACATCCCCCCGATCGCCAACTTCGTCCAGGACTACATCGACCTCATCCTGCTGGCCGCCGTCGGCGGTACGGCTCTGATCACGCTGTGGCACTACCTCAGCGAGCGCCATAAGGCGAAGAAGGAAGCCGCAGCAGGCAAGGACGTCGACACCGACGCCGAGGAGGCACGCGAACTGCAGCTCGATGCCGAGGTCTTCGACCGCGCCCCCGACCTGGACGGCGACGGCGAGCGCTGATCGGCACGCCCGCCCGACTCAGCTCGCCTTCTTCTTCTTGCCGCCGCTCTTCTTGGCAGCGGGCTTGGTCTCGGGCTCCTTCCGGGCGGCCTTGGACTTCTCCACGCTGGCGCGCAGCGCCTCCATCAGGTCGATGACCTCGCCTCCGGAGCCCTCGCTCTCGTCGGCGAAGGTCTCCGACACGTCGAAGGTCTCGCCGGCCTCGATCTTCGCATCGATCAGGGTGCGCAGCTCCTTCTGGTACTCGTCGACGAACGACTCCGGTTCGAAGTCGCTGGAGTAGCTGTCCACCAGGGACGACGCCATCTCCAGCTCCTTCTTGCTGATCCTCACATCCTCATCCAGCGACGGGAACGCCACCTCGCGCACCTCGTCCGCCCACAGCAGCGTCTGCAGCACCAGCACGTCACCGCGCACACGCAGCGCCGCCAGGCGGGTCTTCTGCCGCAGCGTGAACCGCACGATCGCGGTGCGATCCGTCTGCTCGAGCGTCTTGCGCAGCAGCACGTACGCCTTCGGAGACTTCGAGTCGGGCTCGAGATAGTAGGCCCGGTCGAGCGTCAGCAGATCGATCTGCTCGGTGGGCACGAACTCCACCACATCGATCTCGCGACTCTTCTCCGCCGGCAGCGCCGCGAGATCCTTCTTGGTGAGCACCACGGTCTGCCCGTCGTCGTCGACGTACGCGCGATCGATGTCGGAGTAGGCGACCACCTTCCCGTCCAGCTCGCACACGCGCTGATAACGGATCCGGCCGCCGTCCTCGTCGTGCACCTGGTGCAACGAGATGTCATGGTCCTCCGTCGCCGAGTACACCTTCACCGGCACGTTCACCAGGCCGAAGGTCACGGCGCCCTTCCAGATGCTCCTCATGCCCCCAGTATCGCCAGTCCCGGCCGTCGGGGCCAGCACCTTGCGTCACCCGGCTAATCTGTGCACATGGCAGCGAGCGGGCAGGTCGTTCAGATCGACGGCCGTCGCCTGCGCGTGACGAACCTGGACAAGGTCGTCTACCCCGAGACGGGCACGACCAAGGGCGAGATCCTCTCCTACTGCACGCAGATCGCGCCCGTCATGCTGCCGCACCTGCGCGGCCGCCCCGTCACCCGCAAGCGCTGGGTGGACGGGGTGGGCACGGCGGCGGATCCCGCGGAGAGCTTCTTCACGAAGCAGCTCGAGCAGGGCGCACCGGACTGGGTGCGGCGGATGCCGATCGAGCACTCCGAGGGAGCGAAGGACTACCCGCTCGCCGACGACGTCGCCACGCTGGCGTGGTTCGCGCAGATCGCCGCCCTGGAGCTGCACGTGCCGCAGTGGCGCTTCACCCACTCCGGCGGTCGAGGCAGGCCCGACCGACTGGTGCTCGATCTCGACCCGGGACCGGGCGTCGGGCTGGCCGAATGCGCCGAGGTGGCCCGGATCGCACGCGGCATCCTCAGCGGCATGGGTCTGGAGCCGATGCCGGTGACAAGTGGCAGCAAGGGCATCCACCTCTACGCGCGCCTGCCCACGACCGAGGATGGCACCGGCCGGCAGACCAGCGACGAGGTGTCCGCTGTCGCGAAGGAGTTGGCCCGTCTGATCGAGGCGGACCACCCCGACCTCGCCACGCACACGATGGCCAAGTCCGCGCGCGGGGGCAAGGTGTTCATCGATTGGAGCCAGAACAACGGGTCCAAGACCACCATCGCCCCCTACTCGCTGCGCGGGCGCTCGCGCCCGTGGGTGGCGGCGCCGCGCACCTGGGAGGAGTTGGACGACGCGGACCTGCGCCACCTCGAGTTCGCCGAGGTACTGGAGCGCGTGGAGGCGGGAATCGATCCGCTCGCCGCCCTGGCGCCGCCGAGCCCGGCGCTGGCCGCCTACCTCGCCAAGCGCGATGCGGCGAAGACCCCCGAACCGATGCCCCGCACGGCATACGTCACCGGCGGCGGCGACCCGCGCTTTGTGATCCAGGAGCACCAGGCCAGCAGCCTGCACTACGACCTGCGCATCGAACGCGAGGGCGTGCTGATCAGCTGGGCGGTGCCGAAGGGCATCCCGGAGTCCACCGATCGCAACCATCTGGCGGTGATGACGGAGCCGCACCCGCTGGAGTACCTCACCTTCGAGGGCGAGATCCCCCGGGGCGAATACGGTGCCGGCTCGATGACCGTCTGGGACACCGGCACCGTCGCCCTGGAGAAATGGCGCGACGACGAGGTGATCGGCACGTTCACCGGCCAGCCGGGCGGTCGGCTGGGCGCGCCGCGCCTCGCACTGATCCGCACCGGCGGCGAGGGCGAGAAGTCCCAATGGCTGCTGCACCGCATGAAGGCGTCCTCGACACGGCATCCGAGCGGCTCCGCCCCTGCGGATTCCACACAGGAGCCGGAATCCACACAGGAGCCGGATTCCACGCAGGAGCCGGATTCCACGCAGGAGCCGGCACCGAGCGCACGGATCGCCGAGACCGCCGACGCTCCCCCGGCCTCCTACGCCCCCATGCTCGCCGAGCCGGGCTCCGCCGGCGTCGCCCGCGGGCTCGGCGCCGAGGCGTGGGCGGAGATCAAATGGGACGGCATCCGCGCCATCGGCACCTGGGCCGACGGCCGCTTCACGCTCAGCGCGCGCAGCGGCACCGACATCACGGCACGCTACCCCGAACTCACCGCGGACGGCGCGCCGCACCTGCCCGTCGCCGACGCCGTGGTGGACGGCGAGATCGTGGCGTTCGACGCGCAGGGCCGTCCCAGCTTCACGCGTCTGCAGAACCGGATGCACCTCACCCGCGGACGCGAGATCGAGCGCGAGGTGGTGCGCACCCCCATCACGTACATGCTGTTCGATCTGATGCGCCTGGACGGCCACGACCTGACTCGGATGCCGCTTCGCCAGCGCCGCGAGCTGCTCGAGCAGCTCGCATCCGACCTCGATGCCCCCGTGCAGGTGCCGCCCGTCTTCGACGACGTCGATGCCGCCGTGCAGATGAGCAGACAGCACGGACTGGAGGGCGTCGTCGCGAAGGATCCCGACTCCACGTACCGTCCGGGTGCACGCAGCTCCTCCTGGCTGAAATTGAAGAACACGCACACCCAGGAGGTCGTGATCATCGGCATCCGGCCGGGTCAGGGCAATCGTCGCGACGGGATCGGCTCCCTGCTGCTGGCCGTCCCGGGCGACGATGAGAGCATGCACTACGTCGGCCGGGTCGGCACCGGCTTCACCGACCGGATGCTGCGCGACCTCGCCGCACGTCTGGAGCCTCTGCGCACCGACAGCGCACCGGCCGATGACGTGCCCGGGCCGGAGTCCCGTGATGCCCTGTGGGTGCGCCCCGAACTCGTCGCGGAGGTGGAGTTCTCGGAGTGGACGCCCGCTGGCATCCTGCGCCACTCGCGCTGGCGCGGGCTGCGTCCGGACAAGAGCCCCGCAGAGGTGCGGCGCGAGTCCTGACCGCGGCCCCCGACCGCGGATCCTGACCGCGGCCCCCGACCGCGGATCCTGACCGCAGGCGCCGACCGCCTGTCCCCGAGCCGGGCCCACGCGCCCACGCGGCCCGAGGCTCGGAGCGGCTCGGACCGGCGCTCCGAGTGGGGCGCGGGGAGCGAAGGGTCAGGCGTGCGTCGCCTCGCAGTCGTCGCGCCCGGCGGGTTCCAGCTGGAACGTGGAGTGCTCGACGTCGAAGTGGTCGGCGAGGCAGGTCTGCAGCTGCGCCAGCAGCGCGGGCGAGCCCCCGGCGGCGAACAGCGCCGCATCGACCGTGACGTGCGCGGTGAACACGGGTGCACCGCGCGTGAGCTGCCAGACGTGCACGTCATGGACGTCGACGACACCGCCGTAGCGCTTCAGGTGGTGGCGGATCTCCGTCACCGACATGCCCTTCGGCGCCGATTCCGCAAGCACGGAGAAGACCTCGCGCAGCAGGGAGATCGCGCGCGGCAGGATCATCACGGCGATCAGGAGCGAGGCGATCGCGTCGGCCGGCATCCACCCGGTCGTGACGATCACGATCGCGGCGATGATGACCATGACCGAGCCGATCAGGTCGCCCATGACCTCCAGGTACGCCCCGCGCACGTTGATGCTCGTTCTCTGGGCTCGGCTGAGCAGCCACAGCGAGATCGCGTTCGCGATCATTCCGACCACGGCGACGACCAGCATGAGAGGCCCGGCCACCTCCACCTCGCCCGGGTCCACGAGCCGCTGGATGCCCTGTACGGCGACCACCACCATCAGCACGCTGAGGATGACGGCGTTGATCAGGGCGCCGAAGACCTCTGCGCGCTGGTAGCCGAAGGTGCGCCGGTCGTCGGCGGGGCGGGCGGCGACGGCGGTCGCGATCAGCGCGATGACCAGCGCCGACGCATCGGTGAACATGTGGGCGGCGTCGGCCAGCAGAGCCAGTGAACCGGACAGGACCGCGCCGACGACCTGCACGACCATCACGGTGACGGTCAGCGACAGCGAGACGGTCAGCAGAAGCCGGTGGCCGGCATCACGGATGCCGCCGACAGCAGGTGCGTGATCGTGCATACCTCCAGGCTAGGCCGGAAGCGCACCCGTGCGGCCCCGTTCGCCCAGTCGGGAACGGTAACGGTTCTCAACAGCAGATGCTAGAGCCCGGCCAGCAGCGGGATGAGTGCCTGGAAGGCGCGCGCCCGGTGCGACTGCGACTGCTTCTCGGCATCCGTGAACTGACCGACGGTGCGCTCGGCTGCTGCTTCCTGACCGTCCGGGATGAAGATCGGGTCATAGCCGAACCCGCCCTCGCCCGACGCCTCGTGCGCGAGGCGTCCTGGCCAGATCCCCTCGACGACGTGCTCGTGCCCTTCGGCGTCCACGAGCGCGATCGTGGAGTGGAACTGGGCGGCGCGGTGCGGATCGGCCACGTCGCGGAGCTGATCCAGCAGCAGCGCCAGGTTCGCGGCGGCGTCCTTCCTCTGCCCCGCCCAGTACGCCGAGAACACGCCCGGCGACCCGCCGAGCACGTCGACGCAGATGCCGGAGTCGTCGGCCAGCGCCGGCAGACCGGTGTGGGCGGCCGCCGCACGCGCCTTGATCAGCGCGTTCTCGGCGAAGGCCACGCCGTCCTCTACCGGCTCCGGCCCGTCGTAGCCGACGACCTCGAGATCCGGGCGCGTGGCCGCGACGATCTGCTGGAACTCGGCGACCTTGTGCGGGTTGTGGGTGGCGAGGACGATGCGCATCAGGCAGGGGCCCCCTGACCGGTCGCGTCCGCGAGCGCCGCCCGCTGATGCTCGGTCAGCGTCGCGCAGCCGTTCACGCCCAGTTCCAGCAGTGCGTCCAGCTCGCGCTTGTCGAACGGCGCCCCCTCGGCGGTGCCCTGCACTTCCACGAACAGCCCGCGGCCGGTGACCACGATGTTCATGTCGGTCTCCGCCCGCACGTCCTCGACATAGGCCAGGTCGAGCATGGGCTCGCCGTCGATGATGCCGACCGAGACGGCGGCGACGGTGTCCAGCAGCGGGGTGGAGTTCTTTCCGATGAACTTCTTCGCGCGCCCCCACTCGATGGCATCCGCGAGCGCCACATAGGCGCCGGTGATCGCCGCGGTGCGGGTGCCGCCGTCGGCCTGCAGCACATCGCAGTCGATGACGATGGTGTTCTCGCCGAGCGCCTTGGTGTCAACCACGGCGCGCAGCGCACGGCCGATCAGGCGGGAGATCTCATGTGTGCGCCCGCCGATGCGCCCCTTCACGCTCTCGCGGTCGTTGCGGCTGTTGGTGGCGCGCGGCAGCATGGCGTACTCGGCGGTGACCCAGCCCTTGCCCTTGCCTGTCAGCCAGCGCGGCACGCCGTTGGTGAACGACGCCGTGCACAGCACCTTGGTGCCACCGAAGCTGATCAGCGCCGAGCCCTCGGCGTGTGCGGACCAGCCGCGTTCGATGGTGACCTCGCGGAGCTGGTCGGTGCTGCGGCCGTCGGCGCGGACGATGTCTGACATGGTTTCCTCTCGGAGGGAGTTCAGGCGGGGCGGAGGTTCAGTGCGGGGATGCGGTCGCCGGGTCGACATCGTCGAGACCGGACAGATCGGGAAGCGTGATGACGCCGGTCTGCACGAGCTGCACGTCGCGCACCTCACGGCCCATCAGGCGGTTGGCGAGCACGGTGAAGTCGTCGGCCGAGGCGCCGGTGGCCTCGTACACGTAGCTGGGCACGGCATCCGGCGACGCGAGCAGGTCGCTGCGCACGAGCTGGCGATACACGTCGGCGGCGGTCTCGTCGTCACTGGAGACCAGCGAGACGCCGTCACCCATCACGTAGCTGATCGCGCCGCGCAGGAACGGGTAGTGGGTGCAGCCGAGCACGAGCGTGTCGACTCCGGCGTCCCGCAGGGGCGCGAGATAGCCCTCGGCGACGGCCAGCACCTCGGGGGTGCCGGTGATGCCGGCTTCGACGAACTCGACGAAGCGCGGGCAGGCGGCCGTGAACACCTCGAGCCTCTCGTTGACCTCGAGCATGTCCTGATACGCGCGGGAGCCGATGGTGCCGACTGTGCCGATCACCCCGATCCGGCCGTTCCGCGTGGTCGACACGGCGCGCCGGACGGCGGGGCCGATGACCTCGACCACGGGCACGTCGTAGCGTTCCCGTGCGTCGCGGAGCATGGCTGCGGATGCCGTGTTGCAGGCGATCACGAGCATCTTGACGCCCTGTTCGACCAGGGTGTCGAGCACCTCGAGGCTGTAGCGGCGCACGTCCGCGATGGGCTTGGGCCCGTAGGGCGAGTGGGCGGTGTCGCCGATGTAGACGAGCGATTCCTGGGGCAGCTGAGCGCGGATGGCCCTGGCTACCGTCAGCCCGCCGACTCCGGAGTCGAAGATGCCGATGGGCGCGTCGTTCATGATCCTCAAGCCTACTCGGCCACTACTCGGCGGGGCCCGAGCCCAGGGCCTCGAGCGCGTCCCGCAGGTGGCCGTCCGCTGCGGCGAGGGCCTCGCGCACTGCCGTGGTGTCGGCACCGGAGGCCACGATCCCGATGGCGAGCTTCACCGACCCGTCCGCTGCGACGAGCGCGTCGGCCGCGGCCTCCGGCTCGCACCCGGTGGCGGCGATGACGATGCGCTCCGCGCGGGCGCGCAGCTTCTCGTTGGTCGATCGCACGTCCACCATGAGGTTGCCGTAGACCTTGCCCAGCTGCACCATGGCCAGGGTCGAGAGCATGTTGAGCACGAGCTTCTGCGCCGTGCCGGAGTTCAGCCGCGTGGAGCCCGCCACGACTTCCGGAGCCGCCTCCGCCTCGATGGCGATGTCGGCGTCGGCCGACATCTCCGCCGACCGGTTGCCCGCGATGGAGATCGCGAGCGCGCCGCGCTCCCGTGCGGTGCGCAGGGCGCCGATCACGTAGGGGGTGCGACCGGATGCCGAGATGCCGACCACGCTGTCCAGGGGACCGACCTCGAGCTCGGCGAGCGCCGCAGCACCGGCCGGCGCATCGTCCTCGGCGTTCTCCACGGCCGAGCGCAGGGCGTGGTCGCCGCCGGCGATCACCCCGACCACGAGACCGGGGTCCGCACCGAAGGTCGGCGGGATCTCACTGGCGTCCAGCACGCCGAGGCGGCCGGGCGAGCCTGCGCCGATGTAGATCAGGCGGCCTCCCTGCCGCATCCGTTCGACGATCCCGTCCACGGCCCGCGCGATGCTCTCGCCCGCTTCGGCGACCGCGTCGACCGCGCGATGCGCATGCTCGGCCATCAGGCCCACCTGCGCGCGGGTGTCGAGCGTGTCGAGGTCGGCGAAGCGCGGATCCACGCGCTCGGTCGCGAAGGTCTCGAGAGTGGATCGCAACTCTGCGCGGTCGGTCATGACGGGTCCTCTTCCGGAATGGTGACGACGGGCGGGTTCCGCAGCGCGCGGCGGGCGGCACGGGCCGCGAGAAGGCTGGCCGCCGACGCGGTGACGGTGGGCCCGGCGTCATCGACGGCCAGGCCGACGTTGACCGCGACGGTCTCGGGCAGGGCGGAGCGGAGGCGGTCGAGCACGACCCGCTGCGGCGCACCCGCGTCGATGCGGTCGACGAGCACCACGCTCTGGCTCTTACCCGCGGCGATGATCGCCGCGTCGACGTCGGAATCCCCGACGCTCGTGGCGTCGAGCCGGATGACCGGGCCTCCCTGCGCGAGCGTCAGCGCGACGTGCGCCCCTGCGCTGTCCACGGCGAGGCTGGAGGCGCGTCGCAGATCGATGACGGCGATGGGGGCAGCCTCGAGCGCTGCGGGCACGCCGTCGACCCTCAGCGCGCGGTCGGCGACGGCATCCCCGTCGAACGCCACCTCGGCGACCGGTCCACGGGAGCGCACGACGACGGCCATCGCGGCGACCCGACCCGCTGCCTCCTCGACGCGAGCGCGGGCGAGCTCGCCCGAGCGCATCGCGGCGACGACCGCATCGCGTGCTTCGAGGTAGTCGCGTTCGTCCTGGTCGGGCAGCATCCCCGCGCCCGGGTTGGTGGGGTTGCCGATGCAGAGCAGGTCGGCGCCGGCGGCGAGCGCGCGCACGGCTCCCCCGCCGATGCCGACCGTCTCACGGACGGCGGCCATGTCGAGGGCGTCCGTGATGATGACGCCCTCGAATCCGCTCGCGCGCAGCCGGCCGAGCACGAGCGGGTTGAGCGTCGCCGGGGCCTCGCCCCACTGGGGTGCGGCGATGTGCGCGGTCATGATCGAGAGCACACCGGCCTCGACCGCGGCCGCGAAGGGCGGCAGGTGGACGCGGTCGAGCTCGTCCTGGTCGATCTTCAGACGCGGCAGGTCGTGGTGCGAGTCGGTGTGCGTGTCGCCGTGCCCCGGGTAGTGCTTGGCGCAGGCGGCGAGGCCGGTGGACTGGATGCCGCGCACCGCGGCGGCGACATGCCGGGAGACGAGGCCGGTGCTCGCCCCGAACGCACGCACCCCGATCACGGGGTTGCGCGGGTCGGTGTTCACGTCGGCGACCGGCGCGATCACGACATCCGCGCCGATCGCGGCGACGCGCCGCCCGATCTCGTATCCGGTCGCACGCGTGATGTCCGCGTCGTCCAGCATGCCGAGTTGCGCAGCACCCGGAAGCGTCGAGCCGGTGCTCGACTCGAGGCGGGTGACGCTGCCGCCCTCCTCGTCGATGCCGATCAGCGCCTGCGGGGCGATGCGGTGGATCTCCTCGCTCAGTGCCCTGGTGTCGCCGTCGAGATTCTGCGCGAAGTACACCACCCCTGCGAGACCGTTGCCCAGAGCATCCGCGAGCCAGCCGGGAACATCCGAGCCGAGGAAGCCGGGCCACAGGATCGCGTTCGCCAGTCGCTCCAGCTCATCGGCCTGCGCCATCCTCGGCTCCTTCTGCGTTCCCCGCGTCGACTGCCGGGGCGATCCGGCATCCACCTCAGTATTCCCGATCCGGCACGCCGATACACTGAGCGGATGAGCTCCGCGTTCCTCACCGACCGCTACGAACTGACCATGCTCGCCGCCTCGCTCAGCGACGGCACGGCGAGCAGGCCCTCCGTCTTCGAGCTGTTCTCGCGACGGCTCTCGGGCGGACGTCGCTTCGGCGTCGTCGCGGGTACCGGGCGTCTGCTCTCCCTGCTGCGGGATTTCCACTTCGGCGATGACGAGCTGCGCTTCCTACGCGACCACGATGTCGTGGACCGCGCGGCGCTGGCCTACCTCGAGAGCTACCGGTTCACGGGGACGATCCGCGGGTACCGCGAGGGCGAGCTGTACTTCCCCGGCTCGCCGATCCTGACCGTCGAGGGCTCCTTCGCGGATGCCGTGGTGCTGGAGACGCTGGCGCTGAGTGTGCTGAATCACGATTCGGCCGTCGCGACGGCCGCCGCGCGCATGAGCATCGCCGCCGGCGAGCGCCCGCTTGCGGAGATGGGCTCTCGCCGTGCCGCGGAGCACTCCGCCGTGGCCGCCGCACGCGCCGCCTACATCGCCGGGTTCGCGGCCACCAGCAATCTCCAGGCCGGCCGACAGTGGGGCATCCCGACGATGGGCACCGCCGCGCACTCGTGGACGCTGCTGCATGACAGCGAGGAGGCGGCGTTCCGCGCCCAGGTCGACTGCCTCGGCGTGGACACGACCCTGCTCGTGGACACCTATGACATCACCGCCGGCGTCGAGACAGCCGTGCGGGTGGCGGGCACGCGCCTGGGAGGCGTTCGACTGGACTCCGGCGATCTGCCGATCGTGGCCGCTGAGGTGCGCGCGCAGTTGGACGAACTCGGCGCGAACGACACGAAGATCACCGTCACCAGCGACCTCGACGAGTACGCGATCGCCGCACTCGCGGCATCCCCGGTCGACTTCTACGGCGTCGGCACGTCCGTCGTCACGGGCTCGGGCTACCCCACGGCGGGAATGGTCTACAAACTCGTGGCACGTCAGGACGCCGGGGGCGGCTGGGTGTCCGTGGCGAAGGCATCGACCGACAAGGGCTCCAAGGGCGGGCGCAAGGCCGCGTTCCGCTCGTTGCAGAACGGCGTCGCGACGGCCGAGACCATCGTGGTCGCCGACGGGTTCGAGCACCTGGACACGCCGGCGGATCATCCGGACGGTCGTGCCCTGCAGGTCACGCTCGTCGACGGGGGCGAGATCGATTCCGCCCACGAGGGCGCCGAGGGAACCGCATCCGCTCGGGAGCATCACCTGCGCGTGCGCGAGGAGCTGCCCGTGCGAGCGCTCGCACTCAGCAAGTCGGACCCGGCGATCCAGACGCTGTTCGTCGACGCCCGTTAGGGATCAGCCGACCATCTTCTCGTAGATCTCCTTGCAGGTGGGGCAGATCGGGAATTTCTCGGGGTCGCGCCCCGGCGTCCACTTCTTGCCGCACAGTGCGCGCACCGGCTTGCCGGTGATGGCGGACTCGAGGATCTTGTCCTTCTTGACGTAGTGCGAGAAGCGCTCATGGTCGCCGGGCTCGAGGTTCTCCTCACGGAGGAGCTCTTCGAGTTCGCGATCAAGTGTTGCCACGCCACCCTGATCGGGGCTGTCCAGCGGAGTACTCATGGGGAGATTCTAGCCGCCGTCCGCGCACCGGGATCAGGTGGTCTCGACGAACTCCATCAGCCGCGCACCCGTGCGCTCGAAGATGACACCGCCGATCGCGGCACCGCCGAACAGAACCACGACTCCGGTGATGATGCCCGTCCAGAACACCGCGGGCGCGTGCTGGTCGCCCTCCAGCACCGTGAGCACGAACAACCAGAGGGTGGGTGCGCTGAACAGCAGTGCGCCGAGGAAGGTGCCCGCCGCACCGAAGGATCCGTGCGAGGAGGCCCGCTGCGGCTGCTGGAACGGGCTGTCTCCCGGGCGCGACACGGCGTACGGTGCCACGACCGAGGCCACGCTCGACATGCCCAGACCCGTCAGCAGCAGCACGGCGGCCACGCCGATCAGCGGCAGCAGCAGATGCCAATAGCCGATGTACGCCAGCGTGACGGAGATGGCTATCGCGAGCAGCGGGATCGACACCAGCAGCACGGGCACCAGTCGGCCGAGGCGGTCCGGCAGACCTCGCACACCGCTGGCGATGTGGATCCACAGCGCGGTCGAGTCGTAGGCGACGTCGTTGTGCGGCAGCCAGCCGAAGAACAGCGCCATCAGCGGCACCGGCACGAGCGCGGCGGCCCACGCCGGAACGCCCGCGACCATCAGCGGGAACACGGTGAGCACGCCGGCGATCGGCACGACGAGGATGTTGACGACGTAGCGGCGGTCGCGCAGCCAGTAGACCAGACTGCGTGCGGCGACCGCGCCGAAGGCGTTGGCGGGCAGTGAGCCGAACCAGCCCAGTCCCGAGCGCTCACGGGTCGCGTACGGCCGGTCCGTGGTGGTGAGCAGACGACGCACCAGATACGCCCACAGAGCGAGGAGCAGGCCCAGTGATGCCAGAGCGACGAGCCCGCTCGCCCAGGCCGCGGGGGCATCACCCTCGGCGAGGTGGAAGACGAACGCCTGAGGAGCCGCGAGCGGTGAGAAGCCCACCACGGTCGCCGCGGCGGCGACGGAGGCCGGCACCTGACCGTCCCATTTCAGGGAGGCGAAGTACGCGGCGACCGGGAACGCGACCACGATCACCGGGATCGTGAACAGCACCGTCAGTTCCCGCGATCGGCGCTCCGGAAGCGCGATGGCGCTGATCGCCATGCCGATGCGAGCGATCAGTGCTGTGGAGACCACGGCGACGATCGCGGCGGCGACCGCGACCGGCCAGGCCAGCCCGCCCACGGCGACCGCGGTGATGACGAAGCAGACGTTGACCGCGATGAGAGCGAGGCTCGGCACGCTGAACAGGGACGCGAGAGCGAGGATCCACGGCACCCGCTTCTCATCGACCCCGAACGGACCGAACCGGCGCGGGTCCAGCTGGTCGGGCGTTCCGGTCAGCATCGGCGCGAGGAAGAAGGCGAGGAAGGACGCTGCCGCGGCGAGCACCATCACGGTGCGAGCGGGCGGAAGTGTGGCGGTGCCGAGTCCGACCACGGCGATGCAGACCGCCACCGTGACGACGACGGTCGCGAGCAGCGCGAGCACTCTGCGCTCCGGGCGTTCGCCGCGCAGGGCGCCTGCGAGCAGGGCGAGCCTCAGGCGGAGAACGTGTGCAACCACTCGAGTCCCTCCACTTCGGCGCCGACGCCGGAGAGCTCGACGAATCGCGCGGCGAGGGTCTGCCCCGCGCGCACCTCGTCGATCGTGCCCTCGGCGAGCACTTCGCCGTCGACGATCACCGCGACACGCGAGCAGACCCGCTCCACCAGGTCCATGCCGTGGCTGGACAGGATGACCGTGCCGCCGTGCGCCACGTAGGAACGCAGGATGTCGAGGATCACGCCCGACGACACCGGGTCGACGGCCTCGAAGGGCTCATCGAGCACGAGCACGCGCGGCGAGTGGATCAGGGCCCCGGCGATCATGAGCTTCTTCGTCATACCGGCCGAGTAGTCCGAGACGACGCGGCTCAGCGCCTCGGTGAGGTCGAACGCCCGGGCGAGGTCGCCGATGCGCTTGTCGATGACGGCGCGGTCCAGGCCACGCAGCTGGCCGTAGTAGTGCAGCAGCTGACGGCCGGTGAGCCGGTCGAACGTGCGCAGCCGGTCGGGCAGCACGCCCATGACGCGCTTCGCGGCGAGCGGGTTCACGCGCTGGTCGATCCCGCTGATGTGAACCGTGCCGGCGTCCGGGCGCAGCAGGCCGGCGATGATGGACAGCGTCGTCGTCTTGCCTGCACCGTTGGGGCCGACCAGTCCGTAGAACGATCCGGCGGGCACTGTCAGGTCGACTCCGTCGACGGCGTGCGCGTCGCCGAAGCGCTTGACCAGGCCACGGATGCGGATCGCGTCGACGGCGTCCTCGTCCGCCTCCGGCGCGGACGGTGACTCATCCGTGATCGGTGTCAGCGTCTCGCTGTCGATGGGCGCGTCGGATGCGGCCTCGGGCTCGGGAGCGGACTCGGTCTCGGGCTCGGCGGCCGGAATGGTCTCGGGGACGGGCGCGGCTTCGGCCTCGGATGCCGCGTCCGTCTCAGGCGCGACATCGGATGCGCGGGTGGAGGCGACGTCGCTTTCGGATGCGGGGGCGGCTTCGGGCTCGGGAGCGGCCTCGACCTCCGGGTCCGAGGTGGTTGCGGGTGCGAGGGCGGCCTCGGACTCGGGAGCGGCCTGCGTGCCGGGGGCGATCGCTTCGGGGTCGACGACATCCGCGATCGAGGCCGCCGAGGGCTCCGCCGCCGCCGCAGCAGCGGAACCCGCGGCACTGCGGGGTGGCCGCGCCTCGGTGGGAGACTCCGCGCTGTTCGACGCGGCGGTGAGCCGTGGGGTCAGCCGCACATCTGGGACGATCCGCACCGGGGTGTCGATCGACACGTTCTCGACGGGATCAGCAGCGGCGGTGGGACGGGTCTCGATTGCGGGAGACGTCGTCGTGGGTTCCGCCGCCCCGGTGGAGCCGGCCCCGGCCGTGGTGTTCGCCGCGGGAGACGCCGCGGGAGACGGGGATGCCGCGGACTTCGACGCTGACCTCTTGGATGCCGCAGCCTTCGACGCTGCAGACTTCGACGCTGTCGACTTCGATGCCGCGGTCTTCTTCGAAGCTGCGGTCTTCGGTGCCGGCGTCTTCGATGCCGCGGTCGTCTTCGAAGACGCGGTCTTCTTCGACGATGCAGATGCAGGCGCGGTCTTGGCGGCTGCGGTCGCGGGCGCCGTTGTCGGGGACTTCGCCGTCGGAGCGGGAGACGTGGCCGGCGCATCCGCCTCGGCCTCCGCCCCCGGCGCCGCGCGCTTCGCTGAAGGCCGCGCAGTCTTCCTGGGCGTCGCGCTGCTCTTCGAGGCGGCCGCCGTCGCCTGGGCCGCTGTGGACTTCGCTGTCGCGGGCTTCGCAGCCGCCACGGCCTTCGCCGAGGCTGCCTTCGCTGCGGCATCCTGGGCCGCCGTCCTTGCCGAGGCGGCGTCCGCGGTCGCCTTCTTCACTGCGGCCGTCTTCGCGGCCGTCGCGGCCGCGGCGCGCTTGGCGGCCGCGGTCTTCGCGGCGGCGGTCGTGGATGCCGCCTTCTTCGCGGCTGCCGTCTTGGCGCCCTCCGTCTTCGAATCGCCGGTCTTCGCGGTCGCCTTCTTCGAATCGCCGGTCTTCGGGGCTGTTGTCTTCGGGGCCGCTGTCTTCGGGGTCGTGGTCTTCGGAGTCGCCTTCTTCACGGCCTCCGTCTTCGTGCCTGTCGCTGGCCGCGCGGTCGACTTCGCGGCCGCGGTCTTCGCCTTCACCCCCGCGCCGCTCGCCTTGCCCGCAGGCGTCTTCCGATCGGTCGATGCCGCGGTCGTACGGGGCGCCTTCTTCTGCGCAGGGGGCGCCGCGACGGCATCCGCGTTCTCGTTCTGAGAGATGTCGATGCGGTCGTCTCCGGAATCCCGAGAAGCAGTCACAGGTACTACGGTATCAAGCCGAAGCGCCCGCTCCGGATGGCTTCTTCACACTCGATGACAGGCGTCGAGAGGCCGGATGAGAGCCTGAGTGACAGGTGTGCAAACGATCACGAAACGGCAACGGCGACGCCCTCGCCCGAGCGCTCCCAGGTGACTTCAGTAGCATGATGCTGGCACGAAGAGGTGTCCCGTCGTTGAATCGACAGTGAACACAAGTTCTTTTTAGGAGAAACCGTGACTCTTCAGACCGTCATCCTTGCCGCAGGCATGGGCTCGCGGCTCGGCCGCGCCCTGCCGAAGCCGCTCACCGAGCTGAGCGATGGACGCACGATCATGAGGCAGCAGCACGACAACATCCGCGCCGCCTTCGGCAACGACGCCCGCATCACCGCTGTCGTCGGCTACCGTGCCGAGACCATCATCGAGGCGTTCCCCTCCGCGAACTACGTGCACAACGAGCGGTACGACGTGACGAACACGTCGAAGAGCCTGCTGCGCGCCCTGAACGCCACGGGTAAGGGCGGGGTGCTGTGGATGAATGGAGACGTCGTCTTCGACCCGCGCATCCTGGGCCGCGCGATCGAGTTCATCGAGCGCGACCAGTCGTTCGTCACGGTCAACACTTCCAAGGTGAGCGACGAAGAGGTCAAGTACACGGTCACCGCCGAGGGGTACATCAAGGAGCTGTCCAAGACCGTCAAGGGCGGTCTGGGCGAAGCCGTCGGCATCAACTACATCTCCGCCGCGGACAAGAAGGCGTTCATCCGTCAGCTGCAGCGCGTCGCCGACCAGGACTACTTCGAGCGGGGCCTGGAACTGGCGATCGCCGAGGACGGCCTGTTGCTCGAGCCGATGGACGTCTCGGACCTGTACGCGGTCGAGGTCGACTTCGCTGAGGACCTGGAGCGCGCGAACCTCTTCGTGTGATCCATTCGGCGCCTGAGCCGTCGAAGATCTCGGAAGCCGTCTCCCCTGCGGGAGGCGGCTTTCGGCGTTCTCGCGGACGCCGCACCTATGATCACGACATGCCCGAGAAGGTTCACCAGCTCTACATCCTCCCCGACGAGGACCGCACTCGACCTGTCGAGCCGGCCGCTCCCGTGGGAGCGCGGCCGTGGTCCGCGCGCGGCTTGGATCGCGTTCTCGCCGTGCAGCGTCCGCTCGTCGTGGCGCACATCCGCAGCATCCGTCTGCGCCATCCGCATGCCACTCCGCAGCAGATCATCTCGATCCTCGAGACCCGATACCTCGCGACCGTGACGACCGGCGGAGCCGCGGTCGGCGCGACAGCGGTGATCCCCGGGATCGGAACAGGCATCACGCTCGCGTTGTCGGGCGCGGAGACCGTGGGGTTCATGGAGTCGACGGCGCTGTTCGCCCAGTCGGTGGCCGAGGTCCACGGTGTCGCGGTCGAGGACCCCGAGCGTGCCCGTGCGCTGGTGATGGCCCTGATGCTCGGCAAGGAGGGCATCGACCTGGTGTCGCAGCTGGCCAGACAGGCATCGGGAAAGGGAGGCACCCGGTCCTCGTACTGGGGTGAGCTGGTGACGAAGTCGCTCCCCCGCGCGGCTGTCGGGCCGCTCGTGGACCGACTGAAGTCGGCGTTCGTCCGCCAGTTCGCCTCGCGCGGCGGCGCATCGTTCATCGGCAAGGCCCTGCCGTTCGGGGTCGGCGCGGTGGTCGGCGGCGCCGGCAACCATCTGCTGGGGCGTCGCGTGCTGAGCAACTCACGGCGTGCGTTCGGCACGGCGCCCGCCTGGCTTCCGCGCGCGCTGGAGCCGGTGCCTGGCAGCGAGAAGCTGGAACGGCGGATGCTGCACGGCGCGCGCGCGATCGGAACCGGCGTCGCGTCCCGCCTCAAGCGGCGCCGTCCGCACGCCGACGGCGAGGCTGAATCGTCCTCCACAACCGCCGAGTGAGGCGGATTGTCCACAGGCTGCGGCGACGCCGTCTTGTGCAGCGACGGGGCGTCGGTCGGCATCCTTAGCTTGGCGGCATGCCGCACCCCATCGAGCCCACCCCGACGTCGTCGCCACCGCCCTATGCCGTTCCGTGGCTGGTCGCACGCACCGACCGAACTCATCCGGTCATCACGAACGCGGGGCTGGAGCCGGTCGACTTCGTGAAGGTGATGCGCAGCGACGCCTCCTCCGTCGATCTCGTGGATCTGTGGGGTCAGGTGCTGCCGACCGAGGCCATCGAGCTGTGCCTGTGCGGTTCCCGCCTCGAGGACGTCGTCGTCACGATCGCATGGTTCCGCCAGTACGACGGTCTGGAGTATGTGTGGCGGTTCGCCGTGTGAGGCGCCGGTGTCCCCACTGGTCCCTGCGCGAGCGCGCGGCGGCGAACACCACAATCTTCTGGAGAAATGCTCCGCGAACCCTTCCCGTAATCGAAACTTTGTTCTATACTGGAGTCATGTCCACAGATCCGATCGTCCGCCGAGAAGCGCAGGCCGCGCTGCTGGACGAGTGGGTCGAGATGCGTCGTCAGATCGCCGCGTTGGAGGCCCGAGCGGCGGGGCTTCTGTCGGACCGGCTGGAACTGATGGATGAGGATGCCGCCGAGCAGCCGCTGCATCGAGATGCGATCGAGCGGTCCATGATCGCGGAGTACTCGACTGCCGGATGCATCGCCAAAGGCAGCGCAGAGCACGCGTTCGCCGACGCGCGCCTGCTGGCGGACAGCTTTCCCGCGCTGCGGGAGTCGTTCGCGACCGGCGCCGTCAGTGCTGCGCACGTGCGGGAGATCCTGCGCGCCTCATCCGAGGTGTCCCGCGCGATCACAGAGGGCGGCAGCGATCCCGCCGCGCTCCGCCTCTACGAGGCCGGCGCACTGGAGTTCGCCACGCAGGAGGCGCCGGCGCGAACGAGGGTTCATGTGCGCGAGCTGGCCGCCGCGTTGGCGGGGCTGAGTCTCACCGAGCGGCACAAGGTGGCCGAAGCCGAGCGCGGCGTCAGTGCGCGCCCTGTCGGTGACGGGCTGGCCTTGCTGCAGGCGGTCCTGCCCGAGCACGTGGCGACCGCGATCATGGATCGCCTCACCCGGATGGGACGCCACCAGATGCAGCACCTGGAGCACCGCACCCCGACCCTCCCCACTGACGGGGACGAGATCGACCGCGAGGCGGCCGCCGCCGACGCTCGCGATCAGGCCCACGCCGGTGTCGGCGACAACGACGGGGTCATCGTCGGAGACGGCACCTTCACCCGCGACCCGTTCCCTGAGGATGCCGCAGCAGAGGGCGATGAGGAGGATCTGGCCGTGTACTGGGCGCGCGTGGATCAGATGATCGCCGCGGGCCCGCAGGTGATCCAGATCCCCACCGACCGCCGCACGATGGACCAGGTCCGCGCGGACCTGCTCACCGACATGCTGCTCGGCGCCGCCCCCACCGCTGTGCAGGGCACCGGACTGGGCGAGATCAGTGCGCACATCCAGGTCACCATCAGCGCGACCACCCTCGCCGGCCGCGATGACCTGCCTGCCCAGCTCGACAACCATGGACCGCTGCACCCGGACGTGGCCCGCGCCCTCGCCGGCCATGCGACCTCCTGGACCCGACTGTTCCTGGACCCGACCGGCTTCGTCACCCAGACCGACACGTACCAGCCGACCGCCGCGATGCGCCGATACCTGCGCGCACGCGACCAGCACTGCCGCTTCCCCGGATGCCGCATGCCCGTTCACCGGTGCGAGACCGACCATACGGTCGACTGGGCGAAGAGCGGACCAACCAGCATCCACAACCTCGCCCACCTGTGCTCAACGCACCATTCGCTCAAGCATCCGTCGATCCCGGAGGAGCACCGCTGGACCGCGAAGCAGCTCCCCGACTGGAGCGTCGAATGGACGAGCCCTCTCGGTCGAAGTCGCGTCGACCGACCACCTCGTCGCGTCATGTTCGTGCTGTCGGATCCGGATCCGGATCCGACCGATCAACCCGCGCTTTCCGTTGAAGACATCGAGTGGGTCACGCCCGTCGATTCCCTCGTGCCGTTCTGACCTCCGGGGTGCCTTCGTGCACCGCGGTGCAGGAGACAGGCAGAGCTGTGGATAACTTCTGCGGAACGCGACTCATTCGAGTTACCGTGGCCGGGTGACTCTCGCGACCTCCTCCGTCCGCACGCTCGGCGCGTTGTCCGCTGGACTGCTCGCACTCGGGATGCTGGTCGCGTGCACTCCCGAGCCGGAGCCCGAGCCCGCACCGACCAAGACCGCACTGTTCTCCTCGGACGAGGAAGCGTTCGCGGCCGCGGAAGAGACGTACCGGGCGTACACGGATGCTCTCAATCAGGTGGACACCAGCGATCCGGATACGTTCGATACGGTTATCGATTGGACCACCGGAGAGGCCTCAGCGGCCCTCCGAGAGTCTCTGAGCGAATTGCGCGCGAAGTCAATAGTGCTTGTGGGATCTACGACTATCCAGCAAGCGACGCCGCTATCTGTTGACCCCGACACCGGGGACATCTCGATGCATATCTGTGCTGACGTATCGAAGACCGACGTTCTTGACTCGACCGGTGCTTCGCTTGTTCCAGATGGACGAGCGCCAGTTCAGTCAATGCTCGTGGTTCTCACCCCGTCGGATAGTCCGACCGCGCTCCGTGTATCGAGCACAACCGGGGACGAGGAACGCACGTGCTCGCCCTAGTCGTGCTCTTGGTCCTGGGGTCCCCTGGTGGGCAACCACCGCAATGTCCCATCCCGACCATGACATGCTCTGGCACGAACAATGGCGATCAAGTGGACGTCACAGGCAAGAGAAAGCAAAGCGAATCAAGCGGCGGTGGCGATCACGAATATTCAGGCAACACCTGGACCAACCCGATCGCTGATGTGGACTTCACGCCGCCTCCCCCGAAGCCGACGCATCCGTTCGACAACCGGTGCGTGGAATGGACCAGTCTCGACGAGTGCCTGCGCCTGACGCCCAAGGACGCCGAGCCGACCGAGGACGGCAGCACGCCCGCCACCCCCGCCTTCACCATCAGCGACCTCGCCAGCTTCGCCCCGGCACCCGCCGAGCTCGTCGGCGAACCCGACAACCTCGGAGTGGCCGGCCTGCCCACCAACTTCACCGCCGACGCCACCGTGCACACGCGCAACGGCACGCTGTTCGGCTATGCGATCGCCGCACGATTCACGCCGGCGTCGTTCACCTTCCACTACGGCGACGGCGAGACGCGCACGGCAGACACCGGCGGCGACACCTGGAAGAACCTCGACCTGCCGCAGTTCGCCCCGACCGACACCAGCCACACCTACGCCGAGCGCGGCACCTACACCGCCCGCGCCGACACGAGCTACACGGCCGAGATCGACCTCGGCGCCGGCTGGTTCCCCATCAGCGGCACCCTCACGATCCCCGGCCCCACCCAGGACATCCGCATCTACGAAGCCCGCACCGCCCTCGTCGCGCACACCTGCACCGAGAACCCGACGGGACCCGGCTGCTGACGCCCTGATCCCTCCCGGACCCGGGTACCGAGGCTCCAGCCAAAGGATTCCCGACCCCGTTGTAGACGTCATCCAACGTCCCGGCCGCACCCGACGATAGGGTGGAATCCGTGACGGACACCCCTGACCTCTCGACCACGGCCGCCAAGATCGCGGACCTTCGCGCTCGATTCGACGAAGCCGTCGTCCAGCCCGAGAAGATCGCCCAGCAGAAGCAGCACGCCAAAGGCAAGATGACCGCCCGCGAGCGCATCGAGATGCTCGTCGACACCGGCAGCTTCGTCGAATTCGACGAGTACGTCCGCCACCGCACGACGGCCTTCGGCATGGACCGCAACCGCCCCTACGGCGACTCCGTCGTCACCGGCATCGGCACCATCCACGGCCGCACGGTCGCCGTCTACTCGCAGGATTTCACCACCTTCGGCGGGTCGCTCGGCGAAGTCTCGGGCGACAAGATCATCAAGATCATGGAGTTCGCCCTCACCAGCGGCATGCCCGTCGTCGGCATCCTCGACTCCGGCGGCGCCCGCATCCAGGAGGGCGTGCTCGCGCTCAGCAAGTACGGCGAGATCTTCAAGATGAACACCCGCTCCTCGGGCGTCATCCCCCAGATCTCCATCATCATGGGTCCGGCCGCCGGCGGTGCCGTCTACGGCCCCGCCCTCACCGACTTCGTCATCATGGTCGACAAGACCAGCCAGATGTTCGTCACCGGCCCCGACGTGATCAAGACCGTCACCGGCGAGGACGTCGGCATGGAAGAGCTCGGCGGCGCCTACACGCACAACACCCGCTCCGGTGTCGCGCACTACCTCGCCTCCGACGAGGACGACGCGATCGACTACGCGCGCTCGCTGCTCAGCTTCCTCCCCGACAACAACATGGCTGAACTGCCCGACTACGCGTCGGACTTCGAGTGGGAGACGACGGACGCCGACCAGCGCCTGAACACGATCATCCCCGACTCCGCCAACCAGCCCTACGACATCCACACCGTCATCGAGCACGTGGTCGACGCCGGCGATTTCCTCGAGGTGCAGCCGCTGTTCGCTCCGAACATCGTGATCGGCTTCGGCCGCGTCGAGGGCCGCTCCGTCGGCATCATCGCCAATCAGCCCTCGCAGATGGCGGGCACCCTGAACATCGAGGCGGGCGAGAAGGCGAGCCGCTTCGTGCGGTTCTGCGACGCGTTCTCCATCCCGATCGTCACTCTCGTCGACGTGCCCGGCTATCTGCCGGGAACCGACCAGGAGTGGACCGGGGTCATCCGCCGCGGCGCGAAGCTCATCTACGCCTACGCCGAGGCGACCGTTCCGCTGGTCACCGTGATCCTGCGCAAGGCCTACGGCGGCGCCTACATCGTGATGGGCTCCAAGCAGCTCGGCGCCGACGTCAACCTCGCCTGGCCGACCGCGGAGATCGCCGTCATGGGGGGTCAGGGCGCCGTCAACATCCTCTACCGCGGTGAGATCAAGAAGGCTGAGGAGAACGGCGAAGACGTCGCCGCCGTGCGCACGCGTCTCGCCAACGAGTACACCTACAGCGTGACCTCGCCCTTCCTCGCCGCCGAGCGCGGTGAGATCGACGGCGTCATCGAACCGGCGAACACCCGTGTGGCCATCGCCAAGTCCCTGCGCGCGCTCAAGGGCAAGCGTGCCGACCTGCCGCCCAAGAAGCACGGGAACATCCCGCTGTGAGCGGGATGACATCATGAGCGATCAGGACGAGACGCCCCGCATCGAGATCGTGCGCGGCACGCCCACCGAAGAGGAGCTGGCAGCGCTTCTCGCGGTCGTCAGCGACGCCTACGTCCGCGAGAGCGACGAGGCGGTCGCCGACGAGAAGCGGATCTCCGTCTGGCAGCGCACGCAGCGGGGACTGCGCACGCCGCTGCGCCGCGACCTCCCCTGGGGTCGCTTCTCGGGCTGAGACGCCAGCCGATGAGGGATCAGCCGGAACCTGTGCGCTTTGTCCCCCGAAATACCTACAGACAGACCTCTGGCCAGTCGCCAGACTGATACCAACGCTTCGCGTTAGGCGGCTGCTCTGTCCCAGGGTAGACAGACGCAGTACCGCCCCCTTGCGGACAGTTTTCGGGTAACTGATCCGCGCTGGCGAGGGGCGGGCGGCTTCGCCGCCCCTCGCCCACTCTCACCAGGGTGACCAGGGCTCTGCGAGCCCACCTCGATGAACAGGCTATCGCGAGCCGGTCAGTCCGCGTCGCGGCGAATCGCGTGCCAGAGATCGACGGCGTCGTCATCATGCGAGCCGCCGGCCGCACGCCCCACCACCGTGACGGCGATGTCATCGTCGCGACCGGCTCGGATGATCACGCGGTTCGAACGCGCGCGGGCGAGAACCTCGGCGAGCTCGTCCCGGATCTCGTTGAGCCGCCGCTCGTCCGTGCCCTCCAGCCCGCCCTCGTCGAACACGGTCACCACGGTGCCGCGCACCCTGGCATCCGAGATCGCCTGGCGCACCGCGTCGTTCAGCAGGCTGGCGCCGCGCAGCTCATCGCGCATGGTGCCCTCCGCCAGACGCGCCTCGAGCCTCTCCTGCTCGGTCAGCTCGCCGTGCGAAGCCACCGTGCGCGTCAGCAGCGGTCCCGCGATCGCGAGCGCCCGCTGGGCGCGCACACGCCTCTCGCGCTGACGCACCAGCTGCGTCGCGTGCCAGGCCGACACGGCCCGCTGGATGTCCGCCAGGCGCTCCGTGTCGCGCACAGCACGATCCCAGAACAGCACCAGCAGCTGCGCCACGACCACCCACGTGATCGATCCGACCAGTCCGAGTGTGAACGCCTCGCCCAGCCCCAGCGAGATGGACGCCGCGACGATGAGCACCCCCAGCATCATCCACCCGATCAGCGTGTTGCGTCGCACGATGCAGACCACCGCGAGAAGGCCGGTCGCCCCGATGTACCAGGTCGCGAACGGGGCACCGCGCATGCCCGGATCCAGCGCGAGCGTCACCAGGGCCGGCACCGCAGCGCTCGTCAGCAGCGCGAGTATCGCGGCCGCCATCGGCATTCGCGCGCTTGCGGCCTGCGAAGAGAGCACCGCGGTGAGGATCGCAGCCAGGTACAGCACGATCGCGGCGACCATGAACAGCGGACCACGCGGCTGCTCGATCCACCAGATCGCCCGGGCGGCGAAGTACAGCGCGAAACCGAGCGCGAGCGCGGTGGTGATGCTGCGGACGGTGCGCCTCATGACGGCTCCCAGCTCAGCTCGACGGTCGTGCCGGTGGCATCCGACCTGATCTCGGACGTACCGGCGACCGCCGCCATCCGCGCCACGATCGACGCACGGATGCCGAGCCGGTCCTCACCGATGGCGTCCGGGTCGAACCCGGGCCCCGCATCGAGCACGAGGACGGTCAGCCGCTCCCCTCCGGGCGAGTCGACGATCACATGCAGTCCGCGGCCACCGGCATGCGCGAGGGCGTTTCCGACGGCCTGCCGAGCCGCCAGCACGATGGCCCTGGCCACGCGGCCGGGAACCATCCCCTCGACACCGCGCTCCTCGACCACCGCATCCGCGCCGTGCTCCGAGAGGGTGCGCCGCAGTTCCGCCACGATCTGCGCGCGCTGCACGGGTTCGTCGCTGCCCTCCTGCGCGATCGACGCCTCGGTGTTGGCGAGGCGAGTCAGAGCCTCCCGTGCCATCGCCACGGCCAGAGTGCGCTCCCGCTCGCTCTCGGCGCGCTCGGCGGCGATCAGCGCGGCCAGCACACTGTCGTGCATCAGCGCGGCCATCGCCACGCGCTCCTCCTCTGCTGCGGATGCCGCGGCCGCCGCCGCATACGACTCCACGGCGCGGGATCTGGCCTCGTCCACACCGGCCGCGACCTGCCGGAACATCCACCCCAGGGAAACGATCACCATCCCGAGGATCAGCGTGAACGACACGTCGAAGGCGGTTGTGATCCAGAAGCTCTGAGAGAAATCGCCCTGCTCGAGGCGCACATAGCCGTAGACCAGCGGAAGTCCCACGGCCCAGGCGAACTGCAGTCGAGGCGCGAAGGCGAGCATCGCCGCGATCACCCCGATATTCACCAGGAAGAAGATCCACGGCTGGCTGGCGGCCTCCGACAAGGAGCGCTCGACGACGGAGGGCCACAGCAGAAGAGCCAGCACGTAGGCGACGGCGAAGGCGCCGGCCGCCTGCTTCACCCAGTGGCCGGTCACGCACCCCAGGATCATCCACAGCAGGGGGCCGAACACCATGATCATCATGGCCAGGTGCGGGCCGTCCAGCTTCTCCAACCGCGTGATGGCGCTCAGCATCGCCTGGACGCCCAGCGCAGCCGACCCGATGGCGGCGACGACCGCGACGATGCGCTCCATGCGCTGGCCGGTGAACCGCTCCAGCCCCATTCCCACTTCCCCCGGAGACGGGATGTTGCTCCACGCCTCACGGATGCTGCGGGCCTCAGGCACTCGGCACTCCGTCCGCAGAGACGATGCCGTCCTCCATCGCGCGGCGCAGCAGGTCCACCTTGGTCGGGGCGGGGCGCCCGACGTCGACGTACTTCACCCGGATCCGGGTGATGTTCTCCTTCGCCGTGGAGTACGCCACGCCCAGACGCTCGGCCACGGACTTCAACGGCAGCCCGGCCGCGTACAGCCGCAGCACCTCCCGCTCGCGCGTGGACAGCTGGGCGTCGGCGAACTCCCGGTCACCGTCGACGGCGCTGGCCCACTCGACGTTGTTCAGGGCCTCGCCGCGCGCGACCGTGCGGATGGCGTCCAGCACGTCATCCAATGCCGAGGACTTGCTCACCACACCCGCGGCACCCGCGACGAGCGCCTCGCGCACCGCCGCGGGACGGTCGGCGACGCTGTGGATCACGACGCTGGCGCCGTCCGCCACGAGCGTCGCCACGTTCTCGGTGACGGTGGTCCCGTCGCCCAGCGTGAGATCGAGCACCACGACGTCCGCGGGTCGCGCCCGCGTCGCCGATCGCCAGGCCAGGTACTCCTTGACGGTCGCGCCCGAGAAGACGACGTTCTGCTCGCCGTCGCGCAGACAGGCGGCCTCGAGTCCCAGACGTACCGATTCGTGGTCGTCGATGAGGGCGACGGTGCTCATGCCGCCAGCCTACTGCTCGCCTGAGCGCGCTCAGCGCGTGAGCAGCGCCACCGCCTCGAAGTGGTGGGAGTGCGGGAACAGGTCGAAGGCGCGAAGCGACGCCGTGCTCCAGCCCAGCCCGCGGAACATGCCCAGATCGCGTGCCAACGCGACCGGGTCGCAGGCCACGTACACGACCGCTTCGGGGTTCAGCGCGTGGATCGACTCGACCACACCGCGCCCCGCGCCCGCACGCGGCGGGTCCAGGACCACGGCGCCCGCCCGGGTGGTGTCGGGAAGACCAGCCAGGAAGCGATCGACCCTGGCGGTCACCGCGTGCGCGCCGAACTCCCGAAGGTTCGCGGCGGCGTGCTCGGTGGCCCGGCGATCGGACTCGACGGTGACGATGTCCGTCGCGCCGTGCTCGCCCAGGGTGGCGGCGAACAGCCCGACACCGCCGTACAGGTCGAAATGCGTGGCATCGGTGTCGATGAGCCCCGCGAGCATCTCTCCCACCGCGTCCTGCAGCGTCTCCGCCGCGTTCGGGTGCACCTGCCAGAACCCGTTGACGTCGACCGCGAAACGGCGACCGCCGACGACCTCGAACACCGTCTCCTGCTTGCCGCGTCGCGCCCCCTCGGGTCGCGGAAGCACCCGGACGCGACCGTCCGCCGGCTCGACGAGATCCACGCGACCGGGCTTCTGGGGACGCAGTGCGAAAGCCGCCTCGGCGACCGCCGGACGCGCCAGTGGCAGCGTTGCGACATCGATCACCCGATGGCTGCGCGCGGCGAAAGGTCCGACCCGCCCGTCGGCGTCCACGTGCAGCGAGATGCGCGTGCGCCAGCCGGTGCCGTCACCGCCGGTCTCGCCCGAGCCCGTCGAGGGGCCCACTGCCTGCACCTCGGGCGCCTCGATGCCGGGACCGGCGAACTTGTCCAGAGCCTCCTGCAGCACCCGGCGCTTGAGCACGCGCTGCTCGCCCAGCTCGATGTGCCCGAGATCTGCTCCGCCGACCCGGTCCTCCGGCGCGCGCGAGACGTCGGCCTCGGCCCACACGTGCGGGCGGCGATGCGGCGAAGCCTCCAGCACCTCGAGGGTCTCGGCCCGCCAGAAGCGCTTGGCGTCGGCATCCGAGCCCGGGTCGGCGATGCGCACCCGCACCCGCTCGCCCGGGATCGCGTCCGGCACGAAGACGACCCGACCCTCATGGCGGGCGATGAAAGTGCCGCCGTGCGCGATGCCGGTGATGTCGAGGTCCAGCGTGAGCTGCGAAGAGGTCATCCTGCCAGGATCCCACACCGGATAGCGTGGAATCATGCGCGTCTGCCTGGCATCCACCTCCCCCGCCCGCCTCATGCTGCTGCGACAGGCCGGCATCGAGCCGCTGATCCTCGCCCCGCAGGTCGACGAGGACGCCGTGGGCACCGCGGCAGAGGCCGGTCGGGGTGCGCCGCTGGCGCCCGAGGAGCTCGTCCTGCTGCTCGCGAGGGCCAAGGCCGCCGACGTCGTCGAGCGGCTGAAGGAACAGCATCCGGACTTCGACGGCATCGTCATCGGCGGCGACTCGATGTTCGCCCTGGACGGCCGCGTGTACGGCAAGCCGTACACCGCCGAGGTCGCTCGGGAGCGCTGGGAGCGGATGCGGGGCGCCACCGGAGTGCTCCACTCCGGGCACAGCGTGTTCCGGGTGCGGCCGGACGCCTCTCCCGTCGAGGCATCGGCCGTGGCGGAGGCGAGCGTCGCGTTCGCCGCCGACGTGTCGGATGCCGAGATCGACGCGTACATCGCCAGCGGCGAGCCGCTCCTCGTCGCCGGATCCTTCACCGTCGACAGTCTGGGCGGGGCGTTCATCACCCGCGTCGAGGGCGACCCTTCCACGGTCGTCGGCATGTCACTGTCCACACTGCGGTCGCTGGCCGGCGAGCTCGGTGTGGTCTGGACCGAGCTGTGGACCGCGCGCTGACACCGATTCATACGGTGGCGACCACACTTCTGAGGATTTCTTGTCGAGAGTCGTCAAAAGGATCGGCTCGGCACTCGCTAGGCTGAAACCCATGCCTGCCATCGCCAAGGTCCTTGTCGCAAACCGCGGAGAGATCGCCGTACGCATCATCCGAGCCGCTCAGGACTCCGGAATCTCCTCCGTCGCCGTGTACGCCGACCAGGATCGCGATGCCATGCACGCGCGCCTCGCCGACGAGGCGTACGCCCTCGAGGGAACCACGAGCGCCGACACCTACCTCCAGATCGGCAAGATCCTTTCGATCGCGCGGCGTTCCGGCGCCGATGCCGTGCACCCCGGATACGGATTCCTCGCCGAGAACGCCGGGTTCGCCCGCGCCGTGATCGCTGCGGGGATGACGTGGGTCGGGCCGTCGCCCGAGGCCATCGAGGCTCTCGGAGACAAGGTGACCGCGCGTCATGTCGCGGAGAAGGTCGGCGCTCCCCTCGCCCCCGGAACGCCGGGCCCTGTCGAGACCGCCGACGAGGTCGTCGCCTTCGCGAAGCAGGTCGGCCTGCCGATCGCGATCAAGGCCGCGTACGGCGGCGGCGGTCGCGGCCTCAAGGTCGCCCGCGAACTCGAGGAAGTCGCCGAGATGTTCGAGTCCGCCACACGCGAGGCCGTCGCGGCCTTCGGCCGCGGTGAGTGCTTCGTCGAGAAGTACCTCGACAAGCCGCGCCACGTCGAGACCCAGTGCCTGGCGGATTCCGCCGGCAACGTCGTCGTCATCTCCACCCGCGACTGCTCGCTGCAGCGCCGCCACCAGAAGCTCGTGGAAGAGGCCCCGGCTCCGTTCCTCACCGACGAGCAGAATGACCAGCTCTACCGGGCGTCCAAGGCCATCCTCAAGGAGGTCGGCTATGTCGGCGCCGGCACGTGCGAGTTCCTCATCGGCGCGGACGGCACGGTCTCCTTCCTCGAGGTGAACACCCGCCTGCAGGTCGAGCACCCCGTGTCCGAAGAGGTGACCGGCATCGACCTGGTGCGCGAGCAGTTCCGCATCGCGGCCGGCGGCACCCTCGACTACGACGATCCGAAGCCGGTCGGGCACTCCTTCGAGTTCCGCATCAACGGCGAGGACCCCGGCCGCGGGTTCCTGCCCCAGCCGGGCCCGATCAAGATCTTCAAGACCTTCGGCGGCCCCGGCGTGCGCCTGGACTCGGGCGTGACGGCGGGAGACACCGTCTCGGGCGCCTTCGACTCACTGCTCGCCAAGATCATCGTCACCGGCCGCGACCGCGCCCAGGCGCTGGAGCGGGCCCGCCGCGCCCTCGACGAGTTCGAGGTCGCCGGCATGCCGACCGTGCTGCCGTTCCACCGCAAGGTCGTGCGTGAGCCGGCGTTCACCGCCGAGGACGGACGGTTCGGCGTGTACACGCGCTGGATCGAGACGGAGTTCGTCAACGACATCCCCGCGTGGGACGGCGAGCTGGAGGACCCCGCCGTCGCGCCCGGCCGCCACACCGTCGTCGTCGAGGTGGGCGGACGCCGCCTCGAGGTCAGCCTGCCCGATCGGGTGACCGCCCCCGTCGCGGGAACGGCGGGTCGTCCTGCCGCCGTGCCGCCGTCGCGACGCACGCACGCCGGCGGCGCGAACTCCGGCGCCGCAGGTGATGCGGTGAAGTCGCCGATGCAGGCCACGATCGTCAAGGTGGCCGTCGAGGAGGGCCAGCAGGTCGTCAAGGGCGACCTGGTCGTCGTGCTCGAGGCGATGAAGATGGAGCAGCCGCTGCAAGCGCACAAGGACGGCGTGATCGGCAACATCAGCGCCGCCGCCGGGACGACGGTCTCGGCCGGGCACCAGCTGCTCACGATCAGCTGATCCCCACCTCCGACTGACCAGCCACGAGAAAGGCTCGGGCACCCCACCGGGTTCCCGAGCCTTCTCGGTGAGGGCTATGCGGCTCGGCCGTGGCCAGGGATCGGCCGCGACTCCTGACTAGCCGAAGTTCACGACGTGCATGGCCCGCGTCGCATCGGTGATGCTGGTGGACAGCGACGGGTAGGCGGCGAACACGCGCGAGACCTGATCGACGTTCAGCCGGCGCTCGACGGCGATGGCCAGCGGATAGATCAGCTCGGACGCCTTCGGCGCCACGATCACGCCGCCGATCACCGTACCCGACCCCTTTCGGGCGATGACCTTGACGAAGCCGTCCTTGATGCCCATCATCTTGGCGCGCGGGTTGGCGGCCAGCGGCAGCTTGTAGGCGATGCCGTCCGCCAGGCCGTTCTCGATGTCCTGCTCCGAGAAGCCGACGGTCGCGATCTCGGGAGCGGTGAAGATGTTCGCCGTGATCTTGCGCAGCTCGAGCGGGATGACGATGTCGCCGAGGGCGTGGAAGACGGCGGTGCGCCCCTGCATGGAGGCGACCGACGCCAGCGGGAAGAAGTTCGTGCAGTCGCCGACCGCGTACACGTTCGGCACCGAGGTGCGCGCCACGCGGTTGACCCGCACGTGACCGGACTCGGTCAGCTCGATGCCGGCGTCCTCCAGGCCGATGCCGGCCGTGTTCGGCACCGAGCCCACCGCCATCAGGCAGTGGCTGCCCTCGACCGTGCGGCCGTCCGACAGGGTGACGGTGACGCCGTCGGCGGTGCGCTCGACCTTCGCCGCGCGGGACTTGGACAGCACCTGCATGCCGCCGCGCTTGAACACCTTCTCGAGCACCTTCGCCGCATCGCGATCCTCACCGGGCAGCACCTGATCGCGGCTGGAGACCAGCGTGACCTGCGCGCCGAGGTTCATATAGGCCGAGGCGAACTCCGCGCCGGTGACGCCCGAGCCCACCACGATCAGATGCTCGGGCAGTGCCTTCATGTCGTACAGCTGCGTCCAGGTCAGGATCCGCTCTCCGTCGGGCTTGGCCGAGTCCAGTTCCCGGGGCGACGCGCCCACGGAGACCACCACCGTGTCGGCCTCGACGCGGTCGAAGTCCGTACCGCCGGGGCCGGTGGCCACCACGATCGCGTTGGGGCCCTCGAGCCGGCCGTGGCCGGACAGGATGCGGACCCCCGCCTCCAGAAGAGTCGCCCTCATGTCCTCGGACTGCTGACCCGCCAGTGCGAGCAGACGCTTGTTGACGGCCGCCAGGTTGATGGCGACCTGGGGCTTGAGCGGCTTTCCGTCCTCGCCCTTCACGTAGAACTGCACCCCGAGGTCGGTCGCCTCGGAGATGGCGACGGCGGCGTCCGCCGTGGCGATGAGGCTCTTGGACGGCACGACGTCGGTCAGCACTCCCGAGCCGCCCACGCCGAGACGCTCGACCAGGGTCACCTCCGCGCCGAGCTGCGCGGCTGCGAGCGCTGCCTCATAGCCGCCGGGGCCGCCACCGAGGACGGCCACACTCTGCCTGTTAGCGAAGGAAGTCTGGGACATGACCTCCATTCTTCCGTACTGGCAGAGCGCCCGGCACCTTCCTAGAGTGGACACATGCACGACACTCTCACGCACCCCCTCGACGACCCCGACTCGAACCCCTTCGAGGTCGCCGCCCAGGCCGCCGCCGACATCGCGCGCCTCACTGGGGTAGACCACCACGACATAGCCCTCACCCTGGGCTCGGGCTGGGGAAGAGCCGCGGAACTCATCGGCGAGACCGTCGCCACGATCCCCGCCACCGAGGTGACCGGGTTCTCCCGCCCGGCCTTGGAAGGGCATGTCGGAACCCTGCGCAGCATCCGCGCCTCCGATGGGCGAGCCGTGCTCGTGATCGGCGCCCGTACGCACTACTACGAGGGCCATGGGGTGCGCCGGGTGGTGCACAGCGTGCGCACCGCGGCCGCCACGGGCGCGCGGACCATGGTGCTCACCAACGGTGCCGGTGGCATCCGCGAGACCTGGAAGCCGGGCCAGCCGGTGCTCATCAGCGACCACATCAACCTGACGGCGGACTCCCCCCTGGAGGGCGCCACGTTCATCGATCTGACCGACCTGTACTCGCAGCGGCTGCGCGATCTCGCGCGCACGGTCGACCCGAGCCTCGACGAAGGCGTCTACACGCAGTTCCGCGGGCCGCACTACGAGACCCCTGCCGAGGTGCAGATGGCCGCGCGCATCGGCGGCGACATCGTGGGCATGTCCACGGCGCTCGAGGCCATCGCCGCCCGCGAGGCAGGCATGGAGGTCCTCGGCTTCTCGCTCATCACGAACCTGGCCGCGGGCATCCAGAAGACGCCGCTCAGCCACGATGAGGTCATCGAAGCAGGCCGTGAGGCCGAGCCGGTCATCTCCGCGCTGCTCGCCCGCGTCATCGAGGCACTGTGATGAGCGCCCCCTCCCCCGAGCGCCTCGACCAGGCCCGCGCGTGGCTGCGTCAGGACCCCGATCCCGAGACGCGCGACGAGCTCGCTGCGATCATCACCCGAGCGGCGAACGGCGACCCTGCCGCGCTCGCCGATCTGGATGACCGCTTCACGACGCGGCTGGCCTTCGGCACCGCGGGGCTGCGCGGTGCGATCGGCGCCGGCAGCAACCGCATGAATCGGGTGCTGGTCGCGCAGGCCGCCGCCGGCTTCGCCGGCTACCTCCTTGCGCGCACCACGCGCCCCACGGTCGTGATCGGATACGACGGACGCCGCAACTCGCGCCGGTTCGCGCTCGATTCCGCGGAGCTGTTCGCCGGTGCCGGCCTGCGCGCCATCCTGCTGCCGCGTCTGCTGCCGACGCCGGTGCTGGCCTTCGCCGTGCGCCACTTCGGCGCCGACGCGGGTGTGATGGTGACCGCCAGCCACAACCCGCCGGACGACAACGGCTACAAGGTGTACCTCGGCGGCGACGAGGGCGGCTCGCAGATCGTCGCACCCGCCGACGCCGAGATCGCCGCGCACATCCAGCTGGTGGCGGATGCCGGCGACGTCCGCCTGCTCCCCCGCTCCGCCGCCTACGAGCTCGCGGGGGAAGAGGTGGTGGACGCCTATGTCGCCGCCACGGCCGCCGTCGCACCCGCGCCATTCGGCGTGCAGGAGATGCGCTGGGTCTACACGGCGATGCACGGTGTCGGCTGGGAGACGTTCTCCCGGGTCGTGAAGGCCGCCGGCTACCCGGCGCCGCGCGTCGTCGACGAGCAGCGCGACCCGGACCCGACGTTCCGCACGGTGTCGTTCCCGAACCCGGAGGAGCCGGGCGCGATGGATCTCGCGTTCGCCAGGGCGCGCACCGCGGATGCCGAGTTCGTCATCGCCAACGACCCCGATGCCGACCGGCTCGCGGTGGCGATCCCTGATGCGAGCGCCGAGGGCGGCTGGCGTCGCCTGACCGGCAATGAGGTCGGCCTCCTGCTGGGCTGGCGCGCCGCGCGAACCGCGCGGGACGCCGCCGCGCCGGGCGCCTCGCTGGCCTGCTCGCTGGTGTCCTCGCCGGGGCTCGGCGCTCTCGCCGCCGCATACGGTCTCGACTTCCACGAGACCCTCACCGGTTTCAAGTGGATCTCCCGCGCACCGGGCATGGTCTACGGATTCGAGGAGGCACTCGGCTATCTCGTCAACCCGGGCACCGTCCGCGACAAGGACGGGATCTCGGCAGCCGTCGCGATGCTGGGGCTGGCCGCGGAGGCCCGCGTGCGCGACACCACGATCGCCGGGCTGCTCGAGGAGCTGGGCGCCGAGATCGGCCATTTCGCCAGCAGGCAGGTGTCGCTGCGTGTGGAGGACGTGTCGATCATCTCGAACATGATGACCTCGCTGCGCGGTCAGCACCCGTCCTCGTTCGGCGCACGCCGCGTGGCGGACGTCGACGATCTCTCACGCGGCGAGTCGGGGATGCCGGTGGGCGACGTGCTGCGCTACCGCCTCGCCGATGGGTCGCGCGTCGTCGTGCGCCCCAGCGGAACCGAGCCCAAGCTCAAGGTCTACATCGATGCACGCGCGGACTCGGCCGCCGACGCCGCGGCAGCGGTCGCCGAGCTGGAACGGGCCGTTCGGGAGCTGCTCGCGGAGCGGACATGAGCATGCTGCGCAGGCGCGTCGTGGTCGGCGTCGACGACGGCGCGCATGCGCGTCCGGTCGCGGAGCTGGCGCGCCTCGTGCAGGCGCACGGCTCACCGGTCGTGCTGTCCACGGACACCGGCGCGACCGCCGACCTCTCCAGCGTGCTCGCGGTGATGGATCTCGCGATCGCCGCCGGCGACGAGGTGACCCTCGAGGTCGCCGACTCGCCGGCGGCGCCCGCCCTGCTGGACGCACTGGAGGCCGTGCTCAGCCCGTCCTGATCCGCGGGCGGCACCGAGCCTCAGCCGTCGATGACCGCCACGAGCTCGTCCAGGAACTCATCGAAGCCGCTCGAGCGACGCACGATGCGCTGCACGCTGTCCCGCTCGCTGAACACCTCCACGAGCTGCTCGAAGACCGTCTGGAACGCGTCGCGATCGCCCTCGCTGAAGGCGGCGAGCGCGATCACCTGCACCCGCCCTGCACCCCAGGCCACCGAGCCGTCGGCGATGCCGATCGCGATCGCGGTGCGCTGTGCGGTCATCTGGAGGGCGTGCGGCACGGCCAGGGCGTCCGTGAACGCGGTCGAGGACATCCGCTCTCGGGCGATCGTGTTCTCGATGTAGTCCTCGCCGATGAGACCGGCCGCTGCCAGCCGGCCGCCCAGGAGGCGGATGATCTCCTCCTCCCCCGCATCCGGCACCGGCACGACGAAGGCATCCGCTGAGAAGTAGCGCTGCAGCTCCTCGCGCAGCCTGCTCAGCCGCCGTGAGCGGCGGATGCGCGCGGCGGCCTGCTGCACCCGCTCGATGTCGGCCTCGGCCAGGAACGGGTTGATGCGCACGATCCGTTCGTCGGCGCCGGCCACCGGGATCGTGCTGAGCACGAGGTCCGTGTCCAGCGACGCCCAGTCGGGATCCACGCTGGTGTCGACCCGGACGACCTCGATGAGTCGCCCCAGTGACCGGTCCACGCTGGAGCGCAGCAGCTCCTGGAGCTCCTGATAGCCCGGGCACACGATGGTCGCGCTGAGGATGGCATCCGCCGCCCTGCTGCGCTCCAGCCGGCCGCCGACGTGCATCGCGATGTACGCGATCTCGTCCTCCTGCAGCGGCACTCCCAGTCGGTCGTGCAGGCCGCTGGCCACGGAGACCGCCACGTCGAAGATCATCGGATACGACGCCTTGAGGGACTGGGTGAGCGGATTGCGGGTCCAGGCCTGCTCCTGCGATCGACGAAGCAGGTTCTGCACATGCAGCGTCAGCCGCTCGATGAAGGCGTCGTCGACCAGGTCCACCTGGTAGTCGCGCGCGGCCTGCTCGATCTCGGCGCGGACGGCCTGCTCCACCACGGGATCCGTGCTGCGTCCCGCGCGCCGCTGCGCACGCTCCCCCGGAGTCACGACCCGCGTCAGCACCAGGTCGGCCAGATGCTCGCGGTCGCCGTCGCCGAGCGCCACACCGAAATGGAGTTGCGCGAGCCGGGTGATCGCCTCGCCGACGGCGGTGGTCGCGTCGTCGGCGACCCCGGCGCGCTGCTCGAGGGCCCGCCCGACCGCGACGCGCTCCGCGGCGATGGTGATGTGCAGCAGCACGTCGCTGATCGCCAGCTCGTTGACGAAGTACCCGAGCGAGCCGAGCTCGCGCACCAGATCGGCCTTGAACGGCCCGACCGCCCGTGCCGGCACCGCCTCGGGCGCGAGCGCCCGCTGCAGGGCGTCGGCGCGCAGCGGGCCCGCATCCATCTCGTCCTGTGCGAGACGGCTCAGCAGCCGGCGCAGAGACTGCTCGTCCCCTCGCAGCCGCAGCCGGTCGCGGTCGCGTTCCAGCCGCACGTCTCCGCCGTCGAGCAGGGCCCGCACCCGAGCGAGGTCGTTCTCGAGCGTGGTCTCGCTCACGTGCAGCGCGAGCGCCGTGTCGTACACGTCGATGCCGTCGGCCTCGTCGATGAGGGCGCGGGTCAAACGGTGCAGACGTGCCCGGGGAGTGCCCAGCGACTCCGGCGTCACGGCCGCGTCCGCGGCGTGCGCGCCTGCGCGGTACCCGGCCGGACCGGACTCGACGGCGTCGCCGCCCGCGGTGCGCGCGTTGAGCGCGGCGACGTAGGAGCGGATGCTGCGCGGCGTCACTCCGAGCTGATCGGCCAGGCTCGATGCGGTCGCCCACGAGTCCTGCCGCAGAAGCACGGCGAGCAGCTGATCCTGACGCTGACGCGACATCCGCCCGCCTTCCTCATCGACGACCCTGCGCTCCATGATGCCAGCCGACGGCCGTGCCGGGCGGAACACCGCCGTTCCGCAGGGGCGGAAGGAACGTTGCTGGAAGAACGCTGAGAGCGCGGACACACTGAGGGTGGAAAGGAAGATCGATGCGGATTCTCGTGGTCTGCGGCGCCGGAGCCTCGAGCACCTTCGTCGCCCAGCGGCTCGCCAGGGCCGCCAGGGACGCGGGCCTCGCGTGGTCGACGGAGTCGGGCACCGAGCACACCGCCCTCGCCGCGGCGGGCGTGGATCTGGTGCTCGTCGGGCCGCACCTCGCCGATCGGGCCGACACCATCCGCGCCGCCCTCGACGGGCGCGCGCACGTCGTCACCCTCCCCGCAGACGCATTCACCGATTTCGACGGCAGCCGCACGCTGCGTATCGTCCGCGACGCGATGTCCGCGCCGCACGACCGGAAGGAAACACCATGACCGCCACCTCCCGCACCGTCCGCGTCGGATCCTCACACGGCCTGCACGCCCGTCCCGCCAAGCTCTTCGCGCAGAAGGCGAAGGAGGCCGGCATCCCGGTGACCATCGCCAAGGACTCCGGCAAGGCCGTCAACGCCGCCAGCATCCTCGCCGTCGTCGCTCTGGGCATCGACTTCGGCGATCACGTCGTCCTCACCGCCGACGGCGACGATGCCGAGGCCGTGCTGGACGCGCTCGCCGAGGTGCTCACGACCGATCACGATGAGGCGGCATGAGCACCCTGCGCGGGGTCGGGATCGGTCAGGGCGTCGCGTCCGGACCGGTGGTGCGGATGTCGGAGGCGCTGCCCGCCCCGGCCCAGGAGACCAGCACAGCGGGAGCGGATGCCGAGCGCACCCGCGTGCGCGAGGCCGTCTCAGCGGTCGCCGCCGACCTGCAGCAGCGGGCGGACTCCGCCGGCGGCGCGGCCGCCGAGGTGCTCGAGGCCCAGGCGATGATCGCCGAGGACCCGACGCTGATGGACGAGATCGACACCCGCATCGCTGACGGCAGCACCGCGGAATGGGCGGTGCACGACGCCTTCGCCGGCTTCCGCGCCACGCTGGAGGCCGTCGGCGGCTATCTCGGCGAGCGCGCCGCCGACCTGGAGGACATCGCCCAGCGCGTGCTCGCACACCTGAAGGGCGTCGCTGCTCCCGGCGTGCCCGATCCCGGTCATCCCTTCGTGCTCGTCGCCCGCGACCTCGCCCCCGCCGACACGGCGCTGCTGAAGCTCGACCAGGTGCTCGCGCTGATCACCTCGGACGGCGGACCGACATCGCACACGGCCATCCTCGCCCGCGAGAAGGGCATCGTCGCCGTCGTGGGCGCCGCCGAGGCCGCCTCGCTCACCGACGGGCAGACGGTGATCGTCGATGCCGCATCCGGCACCGTCAACGATGCGCCCTCCGATGCCGAGCTCACCGCGGTCGCCGAGCGCATCGCCGCCCGCGCCGCCGAGGAATCCGGCCCGGTCTCCCCCGGCGCCCTCGCCGACGGCACGCCGATCAGTCTGCTGGCGAACCTCGGCAAGCCGGCCGACGCCGCCGACGCCGTGGCACGCGGCGCGGAGGGCGTGGGCCTGTTCCGCACGGAGTTCCTGTTCCTGTCGGCCTCGCAGGCGCCGACGATCGAGCAGCAGCGCGCGACCTACATCGAGCTGCTGCAGCAGTTCGAGGGCAAGAAGGTCGTCGTGCGGATGCTGGACGCCGGCGCCGACAAGCCGCTCGCCTTCCTCAACGACGCCCACGAGGACAACCCCGCCCTGGGGCTCCGTGGGCTGCGCGCGCTGCGCGCCAGCGAGGACATCCTCCGCGAGCAGCTCACCGCGCTCGCGGAGGCGGACGCCGCCACCTCGGCGGACCTCTGGGTCATGGCGCCGATGGTCACCACCGTGGAGGAGACCGCCTACTTCACCGCGCTGGCACGCGAGTACGGGCTGAAGACCGCCGGAGTGATGGTCGAGGTTCCGGCGAGCGCACTGCTGGCAGACAGAGTGCTCGCGCACGCGGATTTTGCCTCGATCGGCACCAACGACCTCACCCAGTACACGATGGCCGCCGATCGCCTGCTCGGCTCGGTCGCCTCGTTCCAGGATCCGTGGCACCCGGCGGTGCTGCGCCTCGTGCGGGAGGTCGGCGACGCCGGCGCCCGCACCGGCAAGCCCGTCGGCATCTGCGGCGAGGCCGCGGCCGATCCGCTGCTGGCCGTGGTGCTGGTCGGCCTCGGCGCGACGAGCCTCTCGATGGCGCCCGCCGCCCTCTCCGACGTGCGCCGTTCCATCGCGCAGCACAGTCTCGACGACGCCAGACGCATCGCCGCCGCCGCACTGGAGGCGGACGACGCCGACAGTGCCCGCGCCGCAGCGCAGACGGCGTCCCAGAACTGACTGCCCCCGACCCGACAACCCACCCGAAACAAGAAAGAGATGACATCATGACGACGACGTCACCCGCGACGACGCAGGGCGGAGCCCGCGTCCGAGTGCAGAGATTCGGCACCTTCCTGTCCGGCATGATCATGCCGAACATCGCCGCCTTCATCGCCTGGGGCATCATCACCGCCCTCTTCATCGACAAGGGCTGGGTCGGCAACGACGGCCCGATCGAGTCCTGGCGCTGGGCCGACTCCGCCATCCTCGGCGGCGGCACCATCGGCGATGTCGACTACACCGGCCTGGTCGGTCCCATCATCAACTACCTGCTGCCGCTCCTGATCGCGTTCACCGGTGGTCGCATGGTGCATGGGCACCGCGGTGGCGTGGTCGGCGCGGTCGCCGCCTTCGGCGTGATCATCGGGGCAGAGGGAACGGTCATGTTCCTCGGCGCCATGATCGCCGGCCCCCTCACGGCGCTCATCCTGAAGTGGGTGGAGAAGCCGTGGCAGGGCAAGATCAAGCCCGGATTCGAGATGCTGGTCGACAACTTCTCGGCGGGCTTCGTGGCGTTCTTCGCCTCGCTCGCGGCCTTCTTCTGGCTCGCCCCTGTGATGGAGTGGATCACCGAGATCCTCGGCAACGCCGTGGGCTGGCTGGTGGAGACCAGTCTGCTGCCGCTGGCAAGCATCATCGTCGAGCCGGCGAAGGTGCTGTTCCTCAACAACGCCATCAACCACGGCGTGTTCACCCCGCTCGGCACGGATGAGTCCTCGCAGACCGGCAAGAGCCTGCTGTTCCTCATCGAGGCGAACCCCGGCCCCGGCCTCGGATTGCTGATGGCGATCACCGTCTTCGGCGTGGGCGCGGCGCGAGCCACGGCACCGGGTGCCGCAGTGATCCAGTTCCTCGGCGGAATCCACGAGGTGTACTTCCCCTACGTCCTCGCCAAGCCCATCCTGATCGTGGGGCTCATCGCCGGTGGCGCCACGGGCGTGCTGACGAATGTGATCTTCCGGTCCGGTCTCGTCGCACCGGCAGCTCCGGGCTCGATCTTCGCGGTGCTGTTCCAGACCGCACCGGGAAGCCACCTCGGTGTCATCCTGTCGGTCATCCTGGCCGCGGTCGTGACGTTCGTGGTCTGCATGCCGTTCCTGCTCGCCAGCCGCAAGCGCGATCTGGCCGCCGACGCCACCGGTGACGCCGCCTTCGCCGCCGCGATCGCACAGACCGAGAGCAACAAGGGCAAGTCCTCCAGCACGCTCTCGAACCTGGCCTCCTCCGCGACGACCCCCACGGCCGTGGCCACGCGCCACATCCAGAACATCGTGTTCGCCTGCGACGCCGGCATGGGCTCATCGGCGATGGGCGCGAGCGTGCTCCGCAACAAGATCAAGAAGGCGGGCATCGAGGGTGTCACGGTCACCAACGCGGCGATCGCGAACCTCGACGGCACCGCCGACCTGGTCATCACCCAGCAGCAGCTGACCGACCGCGCGAAGTCCATGTCGCCCGACTCCGTGCACGTGTCGGTCGACAATTTCATGAACTCGCCGAAGTACGACGAGGTCGTGGAGATGGTCCGAAATCAGGAGGAGGAGAAATGAGCGTTCTCACACTCGATCGCGTCCGCATCCACCCCGCAGGCGCCAGCCGTGATGAGGCTCTGAAGGAGGCCGCCGACGTCCTCGTCGCGGCCGGAGCCGTCACGACCGACTACCTGCAGGCCATGCACGACCGGGAGCAAGCGGTGTCCACATACATGGGCAACGGCCTGGCCATCCCGCACGGCACCAACGACGCCAAGGACGCCGTGCTCGGCTCGGCCCTCAGCGTGGTGCGCTACGACGGCGGCGTGGACTGGGACGGTGAGCGGGCGACGTTCGTGATCGGCATCGCCGGGAAGGACGGCGAGCACCTGGAGATCCTCTCTCAGATCGCCATCCTCTTCTCCGACGACGATGACGTGGCCAGGCTGAACGCCGCCGCCACCCGTGAAGAGCTGTTCGACCTTCTCTCCGCGGTCAATGAAGGGGTGAACGAGTAATGAGAGCCGTCCACTTCGGCGCCGGAAACATCGGTCGCGGCTTCGTCGGACTCCTGCTGCATCAAGGCGGCTACGAACTGGTGTTCTCCGACGTCGCGGCCGGGCTCGTCGACGCGATCAACGCGGCGGACAGCTACACGGTGCACGAAGTGGGCGACGGCGGCTCCGACACGGTGGTCAACGGCTTCCGAGCGATCAACAGCGCCGAGGACCCCGAGGGCCTCATCGCCGAGATCGCGGATGCCGATGTGGTGACCACCGCCGTCGGGCCCACGGTGCTGCGCTTCGTCGCCGCGCCCATCGTCGACGCGCTCCGCCGCCGGGATGAGGGGTCCGCGCCATTGCAGATCATGGCGTGCGAGAACGCGATCGGCGCCACCGACCTGCTCAGGCAGGAGATCATCGCACGCGCCGGCGAGGAGTGGGGAGTCCTCGCCGGCCGGGCGGTGTTCGCCAACACCGCCGTGGACAGGATCGTCCCCGGCCAGCCGGAAAACGGTGGCATCGACGTCACCGTGGAGCCGTTCTTCGAGTGGGCGATCGAGCGCGGACCGTTCGGCGACAACCCGCCGAGCATTCCCGGTGCGCACTTCGTGGACGACCTCGCACCGTACATCGAGCGCAAGCTCTTCACGGTCAACACCGGGCACGCCACCACCGCGTACCTCGGTGCTCAGGCGGGCATCGAGCGCATCTCCGACGCCCTCGCCGACGAGACGATCGCCGCGCGCGTGGCGGCAGCGCTCGAGGAGACCTCCGCGCTGCTGTCGGCCAAGCACGGACTCGACCCGCAGGAGCTCGCCGAGTACCGTGCGACCATCCTGCGCCGCTTCGCGAACCCGGCCCTGCCCGACACCGTCTGGCGGGTGGGCCGCCAGCCGCTGCGCAAGCTCTCCCGCCACGAGCGCTTCATCGGGCCGGCCGCCGAGGCCTCCGAGCGCGGTCTGAGCGTGGAGGGGCTGCTCGTCGCGGTGTCCGCGGCGCTGGCCTTCGACGACCCCGAGGACGACCAGTCGGTCGAGCTGCAGCGGCGCCTGCGCACCGACGATCCGACGACGCTGGCCGCCGATGTGACGGGGCTCGGGGCGCAGCATCCGCTGTTCCCCGCGGTGCGTGACGCGTTCGCGGCGCGAGCCGCGGACGTCGCCGGTTCGCTCTAGCACCGGGTCCGGCTCGGGCGCCGGGTTCCGCCGCGCCAGCCGGTGCGACTGCGTCCCTCGACGCCTGAGCCGGAGTTCCAGATCTGCGCAGAAACTCACTACGATCGGAAGCACCCGAACCCTGATCGAGCACGACGTCGTGCACGGGAGAGCAATGAGCAGAATCGCCCTCATCGGCGCAGGCCCGTCGGGCCTCGCCGCAGCACGAGCACTGCAGCAGCGAGGCATCCACGTGGACGGCTTCGAGGCGTCCTCCGGCGTCGGAGGCCTCTGGGACATCGGCAACCCCCGCAGCACGATGTACGAATCCGCGCACCTGATCTCCTCGCGCACCACCACAGAGTTCACCGAGTTCCCGATGGACTCGACCGCCGACTATCCGGGCCACCGGGTGCTCAAGTCCTACTTCGACGACTACGCCGACGCCTTCGCCCTGCGCGAGCTGTTCCGCTTCGACACGCGGATCACCCGTGTCGACCCGTCCCCCGAGGGCGGCTGGTCCGTGCAGAGCGACGGCCTCCAGCCGCAGCGGTACGACGGCGTCATCCTCGCCAACGGCACTCTGGCCGAGCCGAACTCTCCCGCCTTCCCCGGCGAGTTCGCCGGCGAGATCATGCACACCTCCCGCTACAAGAGCGCCGAACAGCTGCGCGGCCGTCGGGTGCTCATCATCGGCGCGGGCAACTCCGGCTGCGACATCGCGGTCGACGCCGTCCACCACGCCGCCGCCGTGGACATGAGCGTGCGCCGCGGCTACTACTTCGTCCCGCGCTACCTGTTCGGAAGGCCCAGCGACACTCTGAACCAGGGCCGCCCGCTGCCCGCGCGCCTCAAGCAGTTCGTCGACACGCGGGTGCTCAGGGCGTTCACCGGCGACCCCGTGCGCTTCGGCTTCCCCCGACCGGACTACCGCATCTACGAGTCGCATCCGATCGTGAACACGCTCATCCTGAACCACCTCGGCCAGGGCGATCTGCGCATCCGGGCGGACATCGACCGCTTCGACGGAAGCACCGTGCACTTCCGCGACGGGTCCTCCGGCGATTACGACCTGATCCTCCTGGCGACGGGCTACCGGCTCGACTACCCGTTCGTCGACCGTGAGCATCTGCATTGGCAGGGCGCGTCGCCGAAGCTGTTCCTGAACGTCTTCCCTCCCTCGTTCAACGGCCTGTACATGATGGGGATGGTCGAGGCGTCCGGCCTCGGCTGGCAGGGCAGGTACGAGCAGGCCCGGATGCTGGCCGCGTACCTCGCCGCCGACTCGGCCTCCGCGTCCGCCTTCCGCTCCCGCGTCACCGGGCAGCCGTGGCCGGACACCACCGGCGGCTACCGCTACCTGGGTCTGGATCGGATGTCGTACTACGTGAACAAGGACGCGTACCGCTCGGCGGTGCGGGCCGCGACGCGCAGCCTGGAGGCATGATGGACTTCGACGACCTGGTGCTCAACTTCACGCCGGGCACGCTGCTGATCCTGAACGTGGTGCTGGGGCTGATCATGCTCGGGATCGCCCTGGACACCAAGCCGGCGGACTTCACGGTGGTGCTCAAGCACCCCAAGCCGTTCGTCATCGCGATCCTCGCCCAGCTGGTGGTCCTGCCGGCCGTGACGTTCGGCCTGACCCTGGTCCTGCCCGTATCGGCCTCGATGGCGCTCGGGATGATCGTCGTCGCCTGCTGCCCGCCGGGGAACATCTCGCAGGTCCTCACCCACCGCTCCGGCGGCAACGTGGCGCTGTCGGTGTCGATGACCGCGGTGGGCAACCTGCTCTACATCGTCGCGATGCCGATCAGCATCGCGTTCTGGGGCTCACTGCATCCCACCGGCCGGCAGCTGCTGCACGCCGTCGCCCTGAACCCGTGGCAGATGCTCCTGGAGATCGTCCTGATCATCGGCGTGCCGTTCGCCGCCGGCCTGCTGCTGCGGACCTGGATGCCCTCCTTCGCACGGCGGGTGCAGCCGTTCGTGCGCTGGTTCAGCCTGATCGCCCTGGTCGGGTTCATCGTCGGCGCGCTGGCAGGGAACTGGGCGGTGTTCGTCAGCGTCATCGGTACCGTGCTCGTCGTCGTGGCCGTGCACGATGCCGTGGCGCTCAGCATCGGCTACACCACGGCCGTCATCGGGCGACTGGGCACCCGCGAGCGCAAGGCGATGACCTTCGAGGTCGGAATCCGCAACGCCGGGCTGGGGCTCGGCCTGATCTTCGCCTTCTTCGGCGGGCTCGGCGGCATGGCCGTCGTCGCCGGCTGGTGGGGCATCTGGGACATCATCGCCGGCCTCACCGTCGCGACCCTCTGGGCGAGGCACACGCGACGACGCACCGGCTCCCTCCAGGGCGACGCGTCCCCGCACGCGGCGGCGGACAGCACGACGGATGCTCCGGTGGAGGGCCCGCGGTGAGCCGCGTGCTCGTCACCGGCGGCGCCGGATTCCTCGGATCCCACGTGACCGGGCTCCTCGCCGAGCATCCCGCGATCGACGTCGTCGTCAGCGGCGACCTGCGGGATTCCACCGTCCCCGGGGTCATCTCGGAGCGTGTCGACGTCACGGATGCCGCCGCTCTCGGCCCCGTGCTGCGACGGCACCGGATCGACACCGTCGTGCACCTCGCCGCCATCGTGAACCCGGGCCGCGACGCGGAGCTGGAGTACCGGGTGGATGTGGAGGGCACCGCGCACGTGCTCGACGCGTGCATCACGGCCGGGGTGGGCCGCATCGTCGTGTCCAGCTCCGGCGCCGCCTACGGCTACCACGCCGACAACGCCGAGTGGATCGACGAACAGGATCCGCTCCGCGGCAACGACGTCTTCCCGTACTCGAAGCACAAGCGTCTGGTCGAGGAGATGCTCGCGGCGGCGCGCGCGGAGCACCCGCAGCTGGAGCAGGTGATCTTCCGGATCGGCACCATCCTCGGCCCGACTGTGCGCAACCAGATCACCGCGCTGTGGGACGGTCCACGGGTGCTGCGCGTCGCCGGATCGGATTCGCCGTTCGTGTTCGTGTGGGTCGACGACGTCGCCGGCGCCATGGTGCGCGCGGCGGTCGACGGCCCGGCCGGGATCTACAACGTCGCCGGAGACGGGCGCCTGACGGTCCCCGAGATCGCAGAGCGGCTCGGCAAGCGGATGCTGACCGTCCCGGCGCGGGCGCTCGCGACCGCACTGCGGGTGGGACGGTTCCTGCACCTGACCGAGCACGGTCCCGAGAAGGTGATCTTCCTCCGCTACCGGCCCGTGCTGGCCAATCGTCGCCTCAAGGAGGAGTTCGGCTACATGCCGAAGCTCACCTCGCAGGAAGCCTTCGAGGAGTACCTGCGCACGCACCCCGGCGTCGCACGGCGGTGATCGGCGTGAGCCGGCCGGCTCCTGTTCAGGACCAGGGGCGATCCGATCCGGTGCCGATCAGCCGCGAGAGGGCGTCCTCCACCTCGGCGACACGGTCAGCACCGACCAGGGATTCCCACTGGCCACGCAGCTCATCGAACACGGCCTCACCCTCGTTCATGAGCGCGTACCCGCGCGCAGTGACCGTCAGCAGGGTGCGCCGCCCGTCAGCCGGATCAGGGCTGCTCGTCACGTAGTTGCCATCCTGCAGGAAGGCGACCGTCTTGGCCGCCGCCTGCTTGGTGACCGAGGTGCGGCGACCGACCTCCGACACCGAGGAGGCCCCCGCCTCGATCGCCCGCAGAGCGAAGTCGTGCGCCGGCCGAACGCCCGGATATCCCCGCTCGCCGAGGCGCTCGTGCGCTTCCTCCGACAGGTGCCGGAAGCCGCCGAGCAGCAGCAGCGCCAGATCCGCTCCACTTCGGGACATGTGTCGATCATATCGACAACCAGGTTGTTCATCGGATAAAACTATGACAACCTGGTTGTCTAATTCATCGACGTCGACAGGAGACACTCATGACAACCCGCGCAACCATCCCCGGCATCCGACATGACCTGACCGAGGTGAACGGCACCCGCCTGCACCACGTCACCGCAGGCGATCACGGGTCACCCGTCCTCCTCGTGCACGGCTTCCCGGAGACCTGGTGGGCCTTCCGCCATCTCATCCCGCTGCTCGCCGCCCACCATCGCGTCCACGCGGTCGATCTGCGGGGATTCGGTGACTCCGACGTCGCCGGCGCGGACCACTCCAGCGCGATCGCCGCGGAGGATCTGCACGCGCTGATCGAGCACCTGGCGATCGGGCCCGTACACGTGGTGGGTCAGGACCTCAGCGGCTCTGCGGTCTTCCGGCTCGCCGCCGAACACCCGGAGGATGTGATCGACCTCACGGTGATCGAATCCGGACTGGCGGGCTTCGGTGCAGAGGTTCTCGCGGATGTCACTCGGGGCGGAGCGTGGTACATCGGCGCCCTGGCGACCCCCCGCGTCGCCGAACTGCTGTTCGAGAGTCGCGCCGGCGCCTTCATCGGTGAGCACCTCTACCCGCTCTACGGCGTCGGACCCTCGGCAGTGAGCCGGCAGGACGTCACCGAGTACGCCCGCACCTACGGCCGCGCCGGCGGCTTCTCGGGCGCGGCGGCCCTGTACCGCGCGATGCTCACCGAGGGGGACGACCTGCGCGCCCTCGCCGCGCGCGCGCCGCTGCGTGGAAAAGTGACGACGCTCGGCTCCAGCGGCGGCGGGTTCACCCACAGCGCGTTCCGCAGCGTGAGCGTCCTGGAGCCGACTCCGATCTCCATGGACGGAGTCGGACACTACGTCGCGCAGGAGGCCCCGCAGGCGCTCGCGGACACCCTCCTGGAGGTGTTCGCGTCAGCTCCTCCTCTGAGGTGAGCCAGCCGGCTCAGTGCTCGAAGCCCTCGGCGATCAGCTCGACGAGCTCCTCGCGCTCCTCCACCGGGAGGAACGCCGCGGATGCCGCGTTGAACTGGAATGTCTCGAGATCGTCGAGGTCGTAGTCGAACGCGTCGACCAGCAGGGCCAGCTCCCGGGTGAGGGACGTCGCGCTCATGGTGCGGTTGTCGGCGTTCACGGTGACCGCGAAGCCCAGCTGGTGCAGCAGATCGAACGGGTGATCCGCCGCCTCCTCGCCCCATTGCGCGATCGCCCCGGTCTGCAGGTTCGAGCTGGGGGCGAGTTCCAGCGGGATCTCGCGGTCGCGCACCCAGCGCGCCAGGTCGCCGAACTGCACCTGCACCTCGTCGCCCTCCCGCTCGACGATCTGCAGGTCTTCGGCGATGCGCACGCCATGGCCCAGACGCAGGGCGCGCCCGTCCAGCAGCGCCGAGCGGATGGATGCGGGTCCCGCCGCCTCGCCCGCATGCACGGTGACCGGAAGGAACTCGGACGCCAGGTAGTCGAACGCCTCACGGTGCTGCGAGGCGGGGTGGCCGTCCTCGGGACCGGCGATGTCGAAGCCGACGACGCCGCGCTCCCGGTTCGCGACGGCCAGCCGGGCGATGTCCAGGGAACTGCCGGTGTGCCGCAGGGCGGAGAGGATCTGGGAGACGCGGATGCCGCGCCCGGCGGTCTCCGCGTCGTCCTCGCCCTCCTCGATGCCGCGCTGGACGGCGGCCACGGCGCGGTCCGGGCTCAGCCCGCCGGCGACATGCTGCTCGGGCGCCCAGCGCACCTCGCCGTAGATCACGCCGTCCGCCGCCAGATCGGCGACGTACTCGCGCGCGATGCGCGTGAGCGCCGCCTCGGTCTGCATGACCGCGGTGACCAGCTCGAACGTCTTCAGATAGGCGGGCAGCGACCCCGTGCCGCACTGCTGGGCGAACCAGCGGCGCAGCCCCCCGGCATCCTTCGCCGGCGCGTCGACGCCGGCGGTGCGGGCGAGCTCGAGGATGGTCTCCGGGCGCACCGCGCCGTCGAGGTGGTCGTGCAGCGAGACCTTGGGCAGTCCGCGCAGCGAGACGCCCTGCACGGTCTTGTCGCCGTTCTGATCGATGGTCATGGGTTCTCCGTGGGTTCTGGGTCGGACGCCGGGTGCCGGTCGGGCACTCTCAGGCGGTGATGCGCTCGCGCACGATGGGCGTCGCAGCAGGAGGGGTCTGGCCGACCTCGTACGCGCCGTCCAGAGCCTGCAGGGCACGGGCGAAGCGGGCGTCGTCGTCGGCGGACAGTGTGAACAGCGGCTGGCCCGCGCTCACCCGGTCACCAGGTTTGACCGCCAGATCGATGCCCGCCGCGTGGATCACCGGATCCTCGGCGCGTGCACGGCCCGCGCCGAGACGCCAGGCGGCGATGCCGAACGGCAGCGCGTCCATGCGGGTCACCACGCCGTCGACGGCCGAGCGGACGGTGTGCGTCTCGCGAGGTGCGGGCAGCTCGGCATCCGGATCGCCGTCCTGGGCGCGGATCATCGCCTTCCACGAGTCCATGGCGCGGCCGTCGTCCAGTGCCGCTTCCACGTCGGCATCCCGCTGTCCGGCGAGCGCGAGCATCTCGCGGGCGAGGGCGACGGTGAGCTCGCGCACGTCGGCCGGCCCGCCCCCGGCGAGGACCTCGACCGACTCGCGCACCTCGTTCGCGTTGCCGATCGCGCGTCCCAGCGGCACGTTCATGTCGGTCAGCAGCGCGGTGGTGGCCACTCCCGAGTCGGTGCCGAGCGCGACCATCGTGCGCGCCAGCTCCCGGGCGCGGTCGATGTCCTGCATGAAGGCGCCGTTGCCGAACTTGACGTCCAGCACGAGGGCGTCGGTGCCCTCGGCGATCTTCTTGGACATGATGCTCGAGGCGATCAGCGGGATCGCCTCGACGGTGCCGGTGACGTCCCGCAAGGCGTAGAGCTTCTTGTCGGCAGGAGCGAGCCCCGAACCGGCGGCGCAGATGACCGCGCCGACATCGCCCTGCATCTGCGCGAACATCTCCTCGTTCGACAGCGCCGCACGCCAGCCCGGAATCGATTCGAGCTTGTCCAGGGTGCCGCCGGTGTGCCCCAGTCCCCGGCCGCTGAGCTGCGGGACGGCGACACCGAAGACCGCGACCAGCGGCGCCAGCGGCAGCGTGATCTTGTCGCCCACGCCGCCCGTGGAGTGCTTGTCCACGGTGCGCTTGCCCAGCGCGGTGAAGCTCATCCGCTCACCGGTCGCGATCATCGCGTCGGTCATCACCCGGATCTCGTCGCGCTCCATCCCCCGCTGGAAGATCGCCATCGCGAAGGACGCCATCTGCGCGTCCGAGACGTAACCGCGCGTGTAGGCATCGATCATCCAGCGCAGAGCCGCTTCGCCGACCGCACCGCCATCCCGCTTCGCGCGGATGACGTCGACGGCGTCGAACGGCTCGATCGCGGCGCTCATCGGACGATCTCCAGATCGGCGGGGCCGAACCGATCGGGCAGCACCTCGTCGATCGTGCGGATGCCGGACACGGTCTCCAGCAGCATCTCCGGACTCGCGTGCTCGCTCAGCAGCTGACGACAGCGGCCGCAGGGCATGATCGTCTCCCCGTCGTTGTTCACGCAGACGAACGCCACCAGGCGTCCGCCGCCGGACATGTGCAGGTCGCCGACGAGCGCGCACTCCGCGCACAGCGTCACCCCGTAGGAGGCGTTCTCCACGTTGCATCCCGCGACGATCCTGCCGTCGTCGACGAGCGCCGCAGCGCCCACCCGGTACCGCGAGTACGGCGCGTAGGCCTTCTTCATCGCGTCGGTGGCGACCTGGCGCAGGTCGTCCCAGTCGATGTCCGTCATCTCTCTCCTGTTGCTCGGTGGATGCTGGCCTAGGCCTTGATGTACGGCTCGCCGTCAGCGGCCGGCGGGCGGGAGCGTCCGACGAGGCCCGCCACGGCGAAGATCGTCACGACGTACGGCAGCATCAGCATGAACTGGCTGGGCACCGGCGATCCGATGACGCTGAGCACGCTCTGCAGGTTGGTCGCGAAACCGAACAGCAGCGCCGCGAGAGTCGCCTTGATGGGATCCCATTTTCCGAAGATCACCGCCGCCAGCGCGATGAAGCCCGCCCCGGCGGTCATCTCCGGATTGAACCGCGGCACCGACACCAGCGTGTAGAACGCCCCGCCCATGCCGGCGATGGCACCGGCGATGAGCACGTTCATGTAGCGCGTGCGGGCCACGTTGATGCCGACCGTGTCTGCCGCCTGAGGATGCTCGCCCACCGCGCGCATGCGCAGACCCCACCGGGTGCGGTACATCCCGTACCAGACGACGAAGACGATGACGTACATCAGGTACACGACGATGGTCTGGCGGAACAGGATGGGACCGATCACCGGGATCTCGCTGAGTCCGGGGATGGCCAGCCGCTGAAACGGCTCGACGGTGTTCATCGTCGCCTGGTTCGGTGCGAGCACCTGGCGGAACAGGAAGGTCGTGATGCCGATGACCAGCACGTTCAGCACGACGCCGACGATGACCTGATCCACGTAGTAGGTGATGGCGAAGACGGCCAGCACGAGTGCCACCAGCACACCGGCGACCATCGCCGCCACCAGCCCGGCCCACGGCGTGCCGGTGAGCGAGGCGACGATCGCCGCGCTGAAGGCGCCCGCGAGCAGCTGCGCCTCGATCGCGATGTTGACCACGCCGGCTCGCTCCCCGATGACACCGCCGAGGGCGCCGAAGATCAGCGGCGTCGCCAGCGCCAGGGCGCCGCTGAGCAGACTGATCATGGGCAGCGTGCCGCTGCTGCCGGCCGCCGCCCAGGCGAGGAAGCCGAAGATCAGCGCGATGGCATAGAGGGCGATGAGCCACAGCGGCGTGGTGCGGTGCCGGGCGGCGAGCACGAACGAGACGACCGCGATGATCGCGCCGATCAGCACGCACAGCAGCGCGGTGGCCGTGCCGGGCACGACGATGTCGGGGACGTGGATGGCGTCGGATCCCGCGGCGAAGCGGAAGGTCGCGTCGCCGGAGCGCGGCACCAGCAGCGGCAGCAGCGCCACCAGCACGGTGACCACCGCGAGGATGATCGGCGTCTTCCAGGAGACGACGGCGATGGTCCGGGGCCGGGCCTCGAGGGTCTGGGCGCTCATGCCTGCACCTCCTTCTTCGCGGCGCGGCGCTGTCGCCGGGACGGACGGCCGGGCTGCGGCACGCCGAACATCGCCCGCACCAGCGGAGGAGCGGCGATGAACAGCACGATGAGCGACTGGACGACGAGCACGATCTCGATCGGCACGCCCTGCGAGGCCTGCATGGTGAAGCCGCCGGTCTTGAACGCGCCGAACAGGAGCCCGGCGAACAGGATTCCGATCGGCCGCGAGCGGCCCAGCAGTGCCACGGTGATGGCGTCGAAGCCGATGCCCGCGTCGATGCCGCCGCTGAAGCCCTTGGGCTCGGTTCCGAGCGCCTGGCTGACTCCGGCGAGGCCCACCAGGGCGCCGGCGATGATCATCACGACGAAGTACATGCGTCCGACCGAGATGCCCGCCGTGCGCGCGGCCGCGGGGTTCTCCCCCACCGCGCGGAACCGGAAGCCGAGGCTGGACCGCTCCAGCAGCCACCAGGTGACGGCGACGGCGATCAGGGCGAACAGGAAGCCGAGGTGCAGCTTGTACATCGGACCGAGGATCGGCGGCAGCACGGCGCTGTCGGCCATCGCGGCCGTCTTCGGGTTGCTGGAGCCGGGGGCCTGCAGGATGCCCTGGGTGGCGAGCATCCACGCCAGCAGGTAGAACGCGATGTGATTGAGCATGATCGTGACGATCACCTCATGCGCACCGGTGCGGGCTTTCAGGAGTCCGGCGATGCCGCCCCAGATCGCTCCCGCGATGACGCCGGCGAGAAGGGCCACCAGCATGTGCAGCGGGAACGGCAGGTCCCAGGTGGTCGCGACGTATCCTGCCGCTGCGGCGGCCATCAGCATCTGCCCCTGACCGCCGATGTTGAACAGGCCGGCGCGGAACGCCAGACCGACGCCGAGGCCGGCTGCGATCAGTGGCGTCGCGAACTTGAGGGTCTCGGTGAACGGACGGATTCCGATGGCGAACGAGTCCGCGTTGAAGTTGTAGATCGAGCCGCGGAACAACGCCGCGTACGCGCCGCCGACCGCACTGCCGATGGCGCCGAACGTGTCACCGGGACGCTGGAAGAAGTAGCCGGCCGCGGTCTGCACATCCGGATCCGTCAGGGCGATCAGGATCGATCCGACGATGACCGCGGCGATGACGGCCAGCAGCGAGACGAGCGCGCTGCCGGCGGCGACACGGTTCCATGCCTCGCGCCAGCGCGAGGGCTCCGGCGTCGCGGGCACGGGGGGCACGGGGGCCTGCGTCTGCGCGGCGGTCATGCCTGCACTCCTTCGTTCACGGTGCCGGCCTCGTTGACGGCGCCGGCCATCATCAGACCGAGCTGCTCGCGCGGGGTGTCGCCGGGCACGATGCCGACGATCCTGCCCCGGTACATCACCAGGATCCGATCGGCGAGGGCGGTGACCTCGTCGAGCTCGGTGGAGATCACGATCACCGGCACGCCGGAGTCGCGGGTCTCGATGACCCTCTTGTGGATGAACTCGATCGATCCGACGTCCACGCCGCGCGTGGGCTGGGCCGCGACGAACAGCGACAGGTCGCGGCTGAGCTCGCGCGCCAGCACCACCTTCTGCTGGTTGCCGCCCGACAGGCGCCCGGCGGGCTGGGACGGGCCCTGGGTGCGGATGTCGAACTCGGTGATCTTCTCCCGCGCGAACTGATCCAGCACCCCCAGCTGCAGCGCGCCCGCCCTCACGAAGGGCGCTCCACCGGAGCGATCCAGCATGAGGTTCTCCGCGATGGAGAACTCCTTCACCAGTCCGTCCACCCCGCGGTCCTCCGGCACGAAGCCGACGCCGGCATCGAGGATGTGGCGCACGCTGCGTCCGACCAGCTCCTGACCGTTGAGCCGGATGCTGCCGCGCACCCGGTCCTGCAGGCCCAGGAGCGCCTCGGTGAGCTCGGTCTGGCCGTTGCCCTGAACGCCCGCGATCGCCAGCACCTCGCCGCCGCGCACCTCGAAGGACGCGTCGTCGACGAGCACTGTTCCTGTGGCATCCGTCACGGTGAGCCCGTCCACGACGAGAGCGTTGTCCGTGAACTGCGGCGCGCCCTTGTGCACGGTCAGCTCGACGGCGCGTCCCACCATCAGGGAGGCGAGTTCGGTGTTCGACGCCGTCGGCTGGGCTTCGCCGACGACCTTCCCCAGGCGGATGACGGTGATCCGGTCCGCGACCTCGCGCACCTCCCGCAGCTTGTGGGTGATGAAGACGATCGCGGTGCCCTGTTCCTTGAGCCGGCGCATCGTCGCCATCAGCTCGTCGGTCTCCTGCGGGGTGAGCACGGCCGTCGGCTCGTCGAAGACGAGGATGTTCGCGTCGCGCGAGAGGGCCTTGATGATCTCGACACGCTGCTGCACGCCGACGGGGAGGTCCTCGACCACGGCATCCGGGTCGACGTCGAACCCGAAGCGATCGGAGATCTCGGTCACCAGGCGCCGTGCCGCGGCCAGATCGAGCCGGCCGCCGAACGAGGTCTTCTCGTGGCCGAGCATCACGTTCTCGGCGACGGTGAAGACCGGCACCAGCATGAAGTGCTGGTGCACCATGCCGATCCCCGCGTTCATCGCGTCGCCGGGTCCGTCGAAGTGCTGCACCACGTCGTCGATGAGGATCTGTCCCTCGTCGGCCTGGTACAGCCCGTACAGCACGTTCATCAGCGTGGACTTGCCGGCGCCGTTCTCCCCCAGCAGGGAGTGGATCTCCCCGGGGTTGACGACCAGATCGATGTGATCGTTGGCCGTCAGTGCGCCGAACCTCTTCGTTATGCCGCGCAGCTCGAGCTTCATGTGTTCGATCCTATTCGTGACATGTCGCCCGCGCCGGGGGTCGCCCGGGCAGACGACAGCGGGGAGGCCGAAGCCCGGCCTCCCCGCTGCGATTCGCCTCAGTCGAGGTAGGACGTGACGGTGATCTTGCCGTCGATGATGTCCTTCTTGATCTGGTCGAGCTTCTTCACGAGCTCGCCGTCGACCTTGCTCTCGAAGTTGTGCAGCGGCGCGATGCCGACGCCGCCGTTCTCGAGCGTGCCGATGTAGGGCTCGCCGCTGAACTCGCCGTCGGCGGCGGACATGACGGCCTCGTAGGTCGACTTGTCCATCTCCTTCAGCACCGAGGTCAGCACGTAGTCCGCGGTGGTCGGGTCGGTGTTGAACAGGTCGGCGTCAGCACCGATCAGCGCGATGTCCTTGCCGGAGTCCTTGATGGCCTGCAGGCCGGACTGGTAGATCGGACCGCCGACGGGCAGGAGCACGTCCACGCCCTGGTCGATGATGTTCGTCGCGACGGTCTTGGCATCCTGGTTGGCTTCGAAGCCGCCCGTGAAGTTGCCGGTCTTGCCGTCCCAGCCGACCACGGCGACGCTCGTGCCGTTCTCCTCGTTGTAGTAGTCGACGCCCTGCTTGAAGCCGTCCATGAAGATCGTGACGGTCGGGAACTCCATGCCGCCGAAGGTGCCCACCTTGCCGGTCTTCGAGTAGCCGGCCGACAGGTATCCGGCCATGAACGCGGCCTCTGCGGTGTCGTACAGCAGCGGTTTGACGTTGTCGGGCTTGGCGTCGCCGCCGGCGTCGTCGATGAGGATGAAGTCGGTGTCGGGGTTGGCGTTCGCCGCCTCGACCGTCGCGGCCGACAGGGCGAAGCCCACCGTGACGATGGCGTTGCAGCCCTCGGAGACCATGTTCTCCACGTTGGGCCCGTACTCGGTCTCGGCGTTGGACTCGGCGTCTTTGATCTTCACGCCGATCTCCTCGGCGGCCTTGTTGGCGCCTTCGAAGGACAGCTGGTTGAACGACTTGTCGTCGAAGCCGCCGGCGTCCGAGACGATGCAGGTCTGGAAGTCGGCCGCGGGCTTGTCGGAGCCGCCGCTGCCGGGCTTCTCGGTCGTCGGCGCCTGGCCGCAGCCGGCGAGCGCGAGGATGACACCGGCGGCGATGGTCGCGCCGAGCACCTTCTTGGTCGTAGAGATGGGCACTGTTTGCCTCCCCATGAGATCGTTCCCGCGGACATCGCGGATCGATCCAAGTTACCCAGGGTTACGATCCTGCGCATCTTCCGGCCGGTCGTCCTGGCGAATGGTTACAATTCCGCAATCCGAACCGGGCGTTCCGCTTGGCCGACGGCTACGAGTGGGGTCAGAGCACGTCGCCGCGACCGGTGAGCTTGAGCGACTCCACGACGCCCTTCACCCGCTGGGCGTGCTCGACGGTGGTGACCAGCAGCGCGTCCTCGGTGTCCACCACGACGATGTCCTTCACCCCGACGAGGCTGATCACCCGGGACGTCTGACTGACCAGGATCCCGCTGGCGGCATCCGAGAGAACCCGGGCCTTCGGGCCGAGCACGGCGAGGTCGTTCTTGCGTCCGCCGTTGATGAGCTTGGTGAGCGAGGCGAAGTCGCCCACGTCGTCCCAGTCGAAGTGGCCGGGGATCACCGCGAGCCGTCCGCGCTCGGCGGCGGGCTCGGCCACCGCGTAGTCGATCGCGATCTTCTTCAGCTGCGGCCAGATGCGATCGACCGCCGGCCCTCGGAGCTCCCGGTCGTCCCACGCCTCCGCCAGCTCGAGCAGACCGGCGTGCAGCTCGGGCTCGTTGGCCGCGAGCTCTTCCAGCAGCACGCTCGCCCTGGCGATGAACATGCCGGCGTTCCACAGGTAGTCCCGGCTGGCGACGTACTCCCTGGCCGTGTCGAGGTCGGGCTTCTCCACGAAGCGCTCCACGAGCGTGGCCTCCGGGGCCCCCTCCACCACGATCTCGCCGGCGCGCTTGATGTAGCCGAATCCGACCGAGGGCTCCGTGGGCGGGATGCCGATCGTCACGATGTAGCCCTGACGCGCCACCTGCACCGCCTGCTGCACGGCCCACTCGAACACCTGCGTTCCGCGGATGACGTGGTCGGCGCTGAAGGAGCCGATGATCACGTCCGGGTTCCGGCGGTGCAGGATCGCCGCCGCGAGGCCGATAGCCGCCGCGGACTCGCGCGGCTCGGACTCCAGGAAGACGTTGGCGTCCGGGATGCCGGGCAGCTGCCCCTCCACCGCTGCGCGGTGCGCGCGGCCGGTGACGACGGCGATGCGATCGGCGCCCGCGAGAGGCTCCAGCCGATCCCAGGTGTCCCGCAGCAGCGAGTGCCCGGACCCGGTCAGGTCGTGCAGGAACTTCGGCGCGTCGGCCCGCGACAGCGGCCACAGCCTGCTGCCGATGCCGCCGGCCGGGATCACCGCGTGGAAATCGTCGATACGCCCCATGGCTCCAACCTATCCGCAACCGCCGGCGACGTCGGGGGTGCTAAGGGTCCCCTTCGTCGCACCCAGCGTTCTGACAGGAATAGGATGGACGAGGTCGGGCGTGCCCGGATGCACGGACCCGACGTCACATCGAGCAGGGAGGACGACGTGTCCACGAGCACACGCTTGACACCGTCGGTTTCGGAGACGACTTCCAAGTCTCCACGGGGCACCCTCTATCGGGGTCGTGAAGGCATGTGGTCCTGGGTGCTGCACCGCATCACCGGGGTGGCGATCTTCTTCTTCCTCCTGGTGCACATCCTCGACACGGCGCTGATCCGCGTCTCCCCCGAGGCGTACGACGCCGTCATCGGCACGTACAAGAACCCGATCATGGCGTTCGGCGAGGTCGTCCTGGTGGCCGGTATCGCGTTCCACGCCATGAACGGGCTGCGCATCATCCTGGTCGACTTCTGGTCCAAGGGTGCGAAGTACCAGCGCCAGCTGTTCTGGATCGTCCTCGGCGTGTGGGCCGTGATCATGCTCGGCTTCGCCCCGCGTCACCTGATGCTCGCTCTCGGAGGGGGTCACTGATGACCACGCAGACCGTCGCACCCGTCGCCCGCCGTCAGCGCGGCGTCAACCTCGAGAAGTGGGGCTGGCTGTTCATGCGCGGATCGGGCGTCGTGCTCGTCGTGCTGATCTTCGGCCACCTCTTCGTCAACCTGATGCTCGACGAGGGCATCCACGCGCTCGACTTCGGGTTCGTGGCGGGCAAGTTCGCCAACCCGTTCTGGCAGTGGTGGGACGTGCTGATGCTGTGGCTCGCACTCATCCACGGCGCCAACGGCATGCGCACGATCGTGAACGACTACGTCACGCATGCGACCGCGCGCAAGGCGCTCGTCTGGGCCCTGGGTCTCGCAGCCGCGCTCCTGATCATCCTGGGCACCCTGGTGGTGTTCACGTTCGACCCGTGCGCGGGCGTCTTCGAGGACGGCGCGCTCTGGGACACCTGCCAGGCCCTGGGCAAGTAAGACGAAGAAGGCAGAACACACAGTGACTACTCCTCAGACCTCAGACTCCGTCGTGCGCGACGGCGTGCACTACCACGAGTTCGACATCGTCATCGTCGGCGCCGGCGGCGCCGGGATGCGCGCGGCGATCGAGGCGGGTCCGCACGCGCGGACCGCGGTGATCTCGAAGCTGTACCCGACCCGCTCGCACACCGGTGCGGCGCAGGGCGGCATGGCCGCCGCCCTCGCGAACGTCGAGGAGGACAACTGGGAGTGGCACACCTACGACACCGTCAAGGGCGGTGACTACCTGGTCGACCAGGATGCCGCGGAGATCCTGGCCAAGGAGGCCATCGACGCGGTCATCGACCTGGAGAACATGGGTCTGCCGTTCAACCGCACCCCGGAGGGGAAGATCGACCAGCGCCGCTTCGGCGGACACACCTCTGAGCACGGCAAGGCCGCGGTGCGCCGCGCCTGCTATGCCGCGGACCGCACTGGCCACATGATCCTGCAGACGCTGTTCCAGAACTGCGTCAAGCTCGGCATCAACTTCTTCAACGAGTTCTACGTGCTCGACCTCATCACGGTCAAGGACGAGTCGGGCGCGACGCAGGTGGCGGGCGTGGTCGCCTACGACCTGGCCACCGCCGAGCTGCACGTCTTCCACTCGAAGGCGGTCGTGTTCGCCACCGGCGGCTTCGGCAAGATCTTCAAGACGACCTCGAACGCCCACACCCTCACCGGCGACGGCGTCGGCATCCTGTGGCGCAAGGGCCTGCCGCTCGAGGACCTGGAGTTCTTCCAGTTCCACCCGACGGGACTCGCCGGTCTCGGCATCCTCCTCACCGAGGGGGCACGAGGCGAGGGTGCGATCCTGCGCAACGCCTCGGGCGAGCGCTTCATGGAGCGCTACGCGCCCACCATCAAGGACCTCGCTCCGCGCGACATCGTCGCCCGCAGCATGGTGCAGGAGGTGCTGGAGGGCCGCGGCGCGGGTCCGCACAAGGACTACGTCCTGCTGGACTGCACGCATCTCGGCGCCGAGGTGCTCGAGACGAAGCTTCCCGACATCACCGAGTTCGCGCGCACCTATCTGGGCGTGGACCCGGTCGTCGAACCGGTGCCCGTGATGCCGACCGCGCACTACGCGATGGGCGGCATCCCGACGAACACCGACGCCGAGGTGCTGCAGAGCAACACCGACATCGTGCCCGGTCTGTATGCAGCGGGCGAGTGCGCCTGCGTGTCGGTGCACGGCTCCAACCGTCTGGGCACGAACTCGCTCCTGGACATCAACGTGTTCGGCAAGCGCGCCGGCCGCAACGCGGTCGAGTACGTCAAGACCGCCGAGTTCGTGCCGATGCCGGAAGACCCCGCCGGTTTCGTGCGGGACATGGTCGAGGGCCTGCGCACCAACCAGGGCACCGAACGCATCGCCGTGCTGCGCAAGAAGCTGCAGGACGAGATGGACAAGGGCGCCCAGGTGTTCCGCACGCACGAATCGCTCGAGCACGTGCTGGGCGTCATCAAGGAACTGCGCGAGCGCTACCGGAACGTCCACGTCGACGACAAGGGCAAGCGGTTCAACACGGATCTGCTGGAGGCCGTCGAGCTGGGCTTCCTGCTCGACATCGCCGAGGTCGTCGTCTACGCGGCTCAGAACCGCGAGGAGAGCCGCGGGGGTCACATGCGCGACGACTTCCCGAACCGCGACGACGAGAACTACATGAAGCACACGATGGCGTATCTGACCGGCGACCCGCATTCGTCGACGCCTGCCGATCACATCCGTCTGGACTGGAAGCCCGTGGTCTTCACCAAGCATGAGAACGGCGAGCTCAAGTACCCGCCACTGGAGAGGAAGTACTGACCATGTCGAACGCCGTCGCAGAGGCACCCGTGAACGATTCCGGTGTGCAGTCCTTCCTCGTCACCTTCATCATCCGACGCTTCGATCCGGAACTGGACGCGGAGCCGCGCTGGGTGGATTACGACGTCGAGCTGTTCGCGACCGACCGCGTGCTCGATGCACTGCACAAGATCAAGTGGGAGGTCGACGGTTCGCTGAGCTTCCGCCGCTCCTGCGCCCACGGCATCTGCGGTTCGGATGCCATGCGCATCAACGGACGCAACCGACTGGCCTGCAAGACGCTGATCAAGGACCTCGACATCTCGAAGCCGATCTACGTCGAGGCGATCAAGGGACTTCCCCTCGAGAAGGACCTGATCGTGGACATGGAGCCCTTCTTCGCCTCCTACCGCGAGGTGCAGCCGTTCCTCATCGCGAACTCCACGCCGGAGAAGGGCAAGGAGCGGGTGCAGTCCATCGCCGACCGCGCGATCTTCGACGACACCACCAAGTGCATCCTGTGCGCCGCGTGCACCTCGTCGTGCCCCGTGTTCTGGACCGACGGGCAATACTTCGGCCCGGCGGCCATCGTCAACGCGCACCGCTTCATCTTCGACTCGCGCGATGACGCGGCCGATGTGCGTCTGGACATCCTCAACGACAAGGAGGGCGTGTGGCGCTGCCGCACGACCTTCAACTGCACGGAGGCGTGCCCGCGCGGCATCGAGGTCACCAAGGCCATCGCCGAGGTCAAGCAGGCCGTCCTCCGCGGCGGCCGCTGACCCGCGGCACACCCATGCGCGCCCGACTGACTCGATCGGCCGGGCGCGCCGCCGTTCTCGCGCGGCGCACCGCGGCGCTGTTCCCGATCCGCGTCTGGCGCCGATTCCTGCGCCGCAACGGCTTCCTGCTGTCCGCCGGCATGGCCTACCAGTCGCTCTTCGCGCTGTTCGCGATGCTGTACGTCGCCTTCGCCGCGACGGGCGTCTGGCTCGGTGGCAGCGCGCAGGCGATCGATGCGCTGATCCGCGTGGCGAACAGCTATCTGCCCGGGATCATCAGCCCGGAGGGCATCGCCGAACCGGCCGAGGTGCACGAGCTGGTCGCCTCCGCCGCCGGCACCTTCACCGTCACCGGGCTCATCGCCACCGCGGTCGCGGTGTGGACGGCCATCGGCGCGGTCACCTTCTCCCGCCGTGCCGTGCGCGACATCTTCGGGCTGCCCTTCGACACACGAAGCTACGTGCTGCTGAAGCTGCGCGACGTGGCCGCCGCGCTCGTCTTCGGCGTCGCGCTGCTGGCGGGTTCCGTGCTCAGCGTCTTGGGCGTGTGGGCGCTGACCCAGCTGCTCGATCTCGTCGGCCTGAGCATCGACGGCGCGGTGAACGGAGTCCTCCTGCGGATCCCCACCGTGGTCGTGCTGCTCGTCATCGACACGGCCGCCATCGCGCTGCTGGTCAGGTTCCTCACCGGCACCTCCCTGCGCTGGGGCACCATCCGGCCGGGAGCGGCGATGGGCGGCCTCGCGGTGGCCGCGCTGCAGCTCGGCGCCGGACTGCTGCTCTCGCACACGCCCGGCAATCCGCTGCTGGCCACCTTCGCGGTGATGGTGGCGCTCCTGCTGTGGTGTCGGCTGGTCGCCGCTATCATCCTGCTGGCCGCTTCGTGGATCGCGTTGAGCGCGCAGGACCGCGGCGAGCTGCTCGTGCGGATGGATGTCGACGGGCCTCGTTAGGCTTGAGGCATGCCCCATCTGCGCGTCGCCTCAGTCAACGTCAACGGGATCCGCGCGGCGGTCCGCAACGGCATGCTGTCCTGGCTGGAAGCCGCCGACATCGACATCCTCACGCTGCAGGAGGTGCGCGGGCAGGATGAGCACCTCGAGTCCGCCTTCCCCGGCTGGTCGATCCTGCACGACGTCGCCACGGCGAAGGGCAGAGCCGGTGTCGCCGTGGTTAGCCGCACGCCCGCCATCGCATCGCGCACGGCGCTGGGTTCCGCGGACTTCGATTCGGCCGGCCGCTGGCTGGAGGCGGACTTCGAGATCGGCGGGATGCCGCTGACGATCGTCAGCGCCTACGTGCACTCCGGCGAGGCCGGCACGCCCAAGCAGGACGAGAAGTGGAAGTTCCTCGACGGGATGACGGCGCGGATGGCCGAGCTCGGCGCCGACGGCGCCCTCGCGCTCGTCACGGGAGACCTCAACGTGGGGCATCGCCCCCTCGACATCCTGAACTGGAGGGGCAACGTCAAGAAGTCCGGGTTCCTGGCCCGCGAACGCGCGTACTTCGACCGCATCCTGGGGGCCGCGGGCGAGCCGGTGACCGGCCAGGAGGGGATCGGCCGCGGCATGGTCGGACAGCTCAGCGATACGCGTCCTTTCGTCGCGGAGCACGGCGGCATCGGCCTCGGATGGATCGATGTGGGTCGCGCCGCCCATGGCGAGATCGACGGTCCGTACACGTGGTGGTCGATGCGGGGCCAGGCCTTCGACAACGACAGCGGCTGGCGCATCGACTATCACCTGGCCACGCCCGCGCTGGCCGCTCGCGCGACCGGGTACCGCGTCGGTCGTGCGGTGACGTACGCCGAGCGGTGGAGCGACCATGCGCCCGTGATCGTCGACTACGTCTACGACAATAGGATTGAGCTGTGAAGAAACCACGCCTCTACTCGGGAATGCAGCCCTCCGCCGACTCGCTCCACGCCGGCAACTACATCGGAGCTCTCCTGCAGTGGCGCGAGATGCAGTCGTCGTTCGACGCGTTCTTCTCGGTCGTCGACCTGCACGCCATCACGGTCGCCCAGGATCCGGCGGAACTGCGGGAGAAGACCCGTCGCACGGCGGCGCAGTACATCGCGGCGGGTATCGAACCGTCCAAGTCCACCTTGTACGTGCAGTCGCACGTGCGCGCGCACGCCGAACTCGCGTGGATCCTCAGCACCATCACCGGGTTCGGCGAGGCCGGCCGGATGACGCAGTTCAAGGACAAGTCCGCGCGCTACGGCGCCGATTCCGCCTCCGTCGGGCTGTTCACCTACCCCGTCCTGATGGCGGCGGACATCCTGCTCTATCAGAGCGAGCTCGTGCCGGTCGGGGACGACCAGAAGCAGCATGTCGAACTCACGCGCGACCTCGCGGAGCGGTTCAACAAGCGGTTCGGCAACGCGTTCACGATCCCTCAGGCCGTCATCCAGAAGGACAGTGCCCGCATCTACGACCTGCAGAACCCGTCGTCGAAGATGTCGAAGTCCGCCGAGAGCGAGGCGGGCGTGCTGTGGCTGCTCGATGACCCGGCGAAGTCCGCGAAGAAGATCATGCGCGCGGTGACGGACACCGAAGGATCCGTGCGCTACGACCGGGAGAACAAGCCTGGCGTCTCGAACCTGCTCACCATCTACGCCGCCCTCACCGGGCGCCAGATCGGCGCGATCGAGGACGAGTACGCCGGCCGCGGCTACGGCGACTTCAAGAAGGGTCTCGCCGAGGTGGTCGTCGAGGAGTTCGGTCCGGTACGCGACCGCGCGAACGCGCTGCTCGACGACCCGGCCGAACTGGACCGGCTGCTGGCCGGGAACGCGGCCAAGGCCGACGCCGTCGCAGACACCACACTGTCCGACGTGTACGACAAGGTCGGTCTGCTGCGGCGCCTCTGACGGCCGCACAGGGCGTTGATCCGGAGGATGTCGTGAGCACCCCGCAGTTCCCCGCACCCGATGGAGACGGCCCGGTCGGCGCGCCGTCGATCCCGACGGTCCCGGGTCCGTCCGCGCCTCCGGTCGCTCCCCCTGCACCGCCCGGTTCCTACCGCGTCCCGGTGGGCGGCTATGCCGCGCCGATGAGCGGGCGCGCCGGCGGCTACCAGCCGCCGCAGGGCGACCCGTCGCGGAGCGTTCCCGCGAGCTCGCGGACGACCGGGGTCGTGGCGCTGGTCCTGGCCCTGGTCGCCGCGGTCGTCGTCCCGATCGCGGCGGGTCTGGTCGCCTACCGGATCGGCGTGCTCCTTCCCGGCAGTACGCGCATCGGCGTCGGTTCGTCGTTCACGGACGACCTCTCCGTGCTGACGCCGGCCCGTGCACAGGTCCTCTGGGCGGAGATCCTGTTCTGGACGGGCACGGCCCTCGGCATCGCGGCGATGGTCCTCGGAATCATCGCCACAGCCAGGCGGCGCGGCCGCGGCCCTGGCATCGCGGCTATCGTGCTGTCGGCGCTGGGCCCGTTCGGCTACTTCCTGGCGGTCTCGGTCTTCCTCGGCATCGGTGCGATCGCGACCGCGGCCGGCGGCATCTGACCGCAGCCGACGCGCCCGTGTGCGTCAGGCGCGCGAGTGGTGCTTCTGCTGCGCGGCGAGCAGGCCCTCCTCGATGAGCTGCTCGACGGCATCCGCCACATCCGACAGGAAGACGGGCAGGGTCTTCCGCTCGACCGGGCCGAACGGAGCGAGCACCCAGTCGGCCGCGTCCTGGCGCCCCGGCGGGCGGCCGATGCCCGCCCGGACGCGCGGGAAGTCCGGGGTCGTCAGCGCTCGGGCGATGTCGCGCACGCCGTTGTGACCGCCGTGGCCGCCTCCGATCTTGAGCCGGATGCTGTCGTACGGGATGTCGAGCTCGTCGTGCACGACGACCACGTGGTCGGGGTCGACGGAGTAGAAGCGCGCGAGCGCGGCGACGGGTGCGCCGGAGACGTTCATGAAGGAGTTGAGCTTGGCGAGCACGAGCTTGTCGCCGCCGGGCCGCAACCAGGTCTCGACGACGCGAGCACCGGCCTTGTGCTCCCGGAACCGCTCCCCTCGGCGGTCGGCGAGCTCGTCCACGACCATCTGCCCGATGTTGTGCCGGGTCGGTGCGTAGCGCGGGCCGGGATTGCCGAGGCCCACGACGAGCCAGGTGGATGCCATGCTCGCTCCCTCTCCATCTATGCGGAAGGGGGCGCGAATGCTCGCGCCCCCTTCACGATTCCCTCAGCGGGTCACTCGGCCGCGGACTCCTCAGCGGCGGCCGGAGCGGCCTCGTCGGCGTTCTCGTCCGCGACCTCGGCTGCGGGCAGCGAGACGGCGACGAGCAGCAGGTCGGCGTCGTCCACGAGCGCGGCACCCTGAGGCAGCGTGACGTCGCCGGCGGTGATGTGCGCGCCCTCTTCGAGACCCTCGACCGACACCTCGACGTGCTGCGGGATGTCGGTGGCCTCGACCTCGAGCTTGATCGTCGCGACGTCGACGGTCACGATGGTGCCCGAGAACGACTCGCCGGTCACGAGGACGGGGACCTCGACGGTGACCTTCTCGCCCTTCTTCACGACGAGCAGATCGATGTGCTCGATGATCTGGCGCACCGGGTCGCGCTGGACGTCCTTGACGAGCACCAGGCTCGAGGTGCCGTCGATGTCGAGCTCGAGCAGCGCGTTGGCACGGCGGATGATCAGGGAGACCTGGTGGCCGGGCAGCGCCACGTGCACAGGGTCGGTGCCGTGGCCGTAGACGACGGCGGGGATCTTTCCCTCGGCGCGCAGGCGACGGGCGAAGCCCTTGCCGAAGCTGGTGCGGAGGTCGGCGAGGACCTTGTTGTCGTTGGCCATGATGTTCTCCTTCAGACGCGCGGCGACGAGCCGCACGGTGGTCGATGGGTGTCAGCACCTCGGCAACGGGACGAGGACGCGAGACCACGATGCGCATCTGACCATGGGGCTTCACATCACCGCGTCGATCACGGATGCGGGCGCGCACGCGACACATCCCTCGCCGAGGAACTCCTTCATGTTACCCGAAACCCCGATAGGCTGATGACATGCTCGATGCCGCCTTCCTCTCCCACGTCATCTTCTGGATCATCGGCGCGATCGTCGTCTGCGGCACGGTCTCGTCCGTCGCGGCGATGTACTTCATGGGTCGCTCCGGGTACCGCAAGGACTGATCCGTCCGCCGCGCCGAGTCGTGGTGACCGTCGTCGCCCGACACGAACGGGCCCCGGCCGCGTGCCAGCCGATACTCTGAGATCACCTGCACCCACGATCGAGGAGCTATCAGTGCCCGAAGCATCAGCCAACATCGGAGTCGTCGGACTCGCTGTGATGGGATCGAACCTCGCCCGCAACCTTGCGAGCCGCGAGGGCAACACGGTGGCGGTGCTGAACCGCAGCCGCGTCAAGACCGACGAGCTGATCTCGGCTCACCCCGAAGCCGAATTCGTCCCGGCGTTCTCGTACGAGGAGTTCGCCGCCAGCCTGCAGAAGCCGCGCACCGCGATCATCATGGTCAAGGCCGGCGGCCCCACGGACGCCGTGATCGACGAGCTCGTGAAGGTCTTCGAGCCCGGCGACATCATCGTCGACGGCGGCAACGCCTACTTCCCCGACACCATCCGCCGCGAGAAGGCGGTTCGCGAGACGGGCATCAATTTCGTCGGCGCAGGCATCTCCGGCGGTGAGGAGGGCGCTCTCCTCGGCCCCAGCATCATGCCCGGCGGCTCGGACGAGTCCTGGGTCACGCTCGGCCCGATCCTGCGCTCGATCGCCGCGGTCGCCGAGGGCGAGCCCTGCGTCACGCACATCGGCCACGACGGCGCCGGTCACTTCGTGAAGATGGTGCACAACGGCATCGAGTACGCCGACATGCAGCTCATCGCCGAGGCGTACGACCTGATCCGCCGCGGCACCGGCCGCTCCCCCGCCGAGATCGCGGACATCTTCGCCGAATGGAACGCCGGCGAGCTGGAGTCCTACTTGATCGAGATCACCGCCGAGGTGCTGCGTCAGGTGGACGCGGAGACCGGCAAGCCGCTGGTCGACGTCATTCTCGATCAGGCCGGCGCCAAGGGCACCGGTGCGTGGACCGTGCAGACCGCGCTGGCCCTCGGTGTCCCCGTCTCCGGGATCGCGGAGGCCACCTTCGCCCGCTCGCTGTCCTCGCACCCCGAGCAGCGCGCGGTCGCCGGCTTCCTGCCCGGCCCCGAAGACGCGTTCGAGGTGGAGGACGAGGACGCGTTCATCGAGGACGTGCGCCTGGCGCTGTACGCCTCGAAGATCGTCGCCTACTCGCAGGGCTTCGACGAGATCCGGGCGGGAGCCGCCGAGTACGACTGGCAGATCGACCTCGGAGCGGTGTCGAAGATCTGGCGCGGCGGCTGCATCATCCGCGCGCAGTTCCTCAACCGCATCGCCGACGCCTACGCCGAGAGCCCCGAACTGCCCGTGCTGCTGACCGCACCGTACTTCGCCGAGGCGCTCACCCGCGGCCAGGCGGCATGGCGTCGCGTGGTCATCGCCGCCGCCGAAGCGGGCATCCCCGCGCCGGCGTTCAGCTCCTCGCTGTCGTACTACGACGGCATCCGCGCCGACCGCCTCCCCGCCGCACTGGTCCAGGGCCAGCGCGACTTCTTCGGGGCCCACACCTACAAGCGCGTCGACAAGCCCGGCACTTTCCACACGCTGTGGTCGGGTGACCGCAGCGAGATCGAGGCAGAGGACACGCACTGACGCAGCACCGCGTGACGCACGGGAGCCGGGTACCGCCGAAGACGGGCCCGGCTCTCGCGCATTCCGGCGTCGATCACCCGTCGGCTCACCATTCGGCGACCGACCCGTCGGCGTGGCGCCAGATCGGGTTCTGCCACCTCTCCCAGCGTGCTGCGGCATTCCGCACCGCGCTCTCATCGATCTCGATGCCCAGTCCCGGAGCGGTCAGACGCTCGAAGCAGCCGTCGACGAACTTCAGCGGCTCGGTGTCCGCGACGTAGTCGAGCACCTCGGCACCCGTGTTGTAGTGGATGCCGATCGACTGCTCCTGGATGAGGTGGTTGGGGGTGACGAAGCCGATCTGCAGCGATGCGGCGAGCGCGAGCGGTCCGAGCGGGCAGTGCGGCGCGATGAGTGCGTCGAAGGTCTCCGCGAGGGCGGCGATGCGTCGCACTTCGGAGATGCCTCCGGCGTGCGAGAGATCGGGCTGCACGATCGCGACCCCGGCCTGCAGCACGGGAAGCATCTCCTGCCGGCTGTACAGTCGCTCGCCGGTCGCGATCGGGATCGTGGTGGCATCGGCCACGCGTCCGATCATGTGGGAGTTCTCCGGCACGACCGGCTCCTCGAGGAAGAACGGGTGCAGCGGCTCCAGCAGCGATGCGAGCCGGCGTGCAGTGGCGACGGTGAAGCGTCCGTGCAGATCCACCGCGACGTCCCGATCCGCTCCCAGCACCTCACGGGCGCTGGAGACCCTCGCCACGACACCGTCGAGCTCTGCGACCGACCCGTTGCGGCCCATCCGCCCCGAGGCGTTCATCTTCACCGCGGTGAGTCCGACCTCCAGCTGCGCCGCGATGTGGTCCGCGACCTCCGACGGGTCATCGCCCCCCACCCAGCCGTAGGCGCGGATCCGCTCGCGCACCGCGCCCCCGAGAAGCTCGTGCACCGGCACGCCGAGACGCCTGCCCTTGAGATCCCAGAGCGCCTGATCCACTCCTGCGACGGCGCTGGAGAGCACCGGCCCGCCACGATAGAACTGTCCCTTGGTGAGCACCTGCCAGTGGTCCTCGATCCGCCCGGGATCCTTCCCCACCAGGTACACGGCGAACTGCTCGACCGCAGCGCGCACGACGTCCGCGTAGCCCTCCAGCGATGCCTCTCCCCAGCCGATCAGCCCGTCCGAGGTCTCGATCCGTACGAAGAGCCATCGCGGGGCGACGGGGAACGCCTCCACTCGGGAGATGGTGTCGGTCATGCTCATCCTCTCGTCGCTTCATACCCGCGGATATGTCTGCTGTTTCAGAACGATAGCCCGCAATCGTATGACATATCAAACGCGCCAGGCGTGAAAGATATGATCGTCGCATGTCGTCCGACCCGGATACCCCGCCTTCGCTCGTCACGTCGCGTGCGGCGGTGCGAGGCGACCTGCGCAATCTCGTCCTCGATGCGCTCGGTCGGGAGATCTGCGCCGGCGTCATCGTTCCCGGGAGCGTCTTCACCACCGAGTCCCTGGAGAGCCGCTTCGACGTCTCGCGCCCTGTGGTGCGCGAGGCGCTGCATGCTCTCGAAGCGCGAGGACTGGTCGTGTCCAAGCGCCGCGTGGGCGTGCGCGTCCTGCCGTCGGCCGGCTGGAACGTGTACGACCTGGAGGTGATCCGCTGGCGCCTGGCCGGCCCCGGACGCGTCGACCAGCTGCGATCGCTCACGGAGCTGCGAAATGCGATCGAACCGGCTGCCGCGCGCCTGGCCGCGTCGCGGGCGCCGCTGAGGCAGGCGAGCGACCTGGTCGGCCTGTCCGGCCGGATGTGGGCGGCGGGGAGGGCGGGTGACACCGAGGGCTTCCTGCAGCTGGATCGCGAGTTCCACGCATCAGTGCTGCAGATGAGCGGGAACGAGATGTTCGCGAAACTGCACCACCTCGTCGACGAGGTGCTCTCCGGTCGCGCCCAGTACGGCCTCATGCCCCAGTACCCCGCGCCCGAGGCACTGCAGCTCCATGTCGACATCGCCACGTCCATCCAATCGGGCGACGCTGAGCGCGCCGCCGCCGCGATGATGGCGATCATGGCGCGGGCGATGGAGGAGACGAGTTCCATCTGGGACCAGCAGGTCATCGCCGATCCCCGGTTGCGGTGACCATCCGGGCCCTTGGGCAGTCCGGCCCCTTCACAGAGAGCTCATCGTCAACGCCAAGCTTCACGCCGCACAATGGACGGATGAGTCACGATCATCCTGACCTCCGCCGTTCCGACGGCGGACCGCTGCGCATTCTCGCGGTCGACGACGAGCCGATGCTCACCGACCTGCTCGCAATGGCGCTGCGCATGGAGGGCTGGGAGGTGCGCACCGCCGGATCCGGCCTGGAGGCGCTGCAGGTCGCGCACGAGTTCGAGCCCGACGCCCTCGTGCTGGACGTCATGATGCCCGACCTGGACGGCATGGACGTACTGCGTCGGCTGCGCGAGGCGGGCAACCTGGTGCCCGTGGTCTTCCTCACCGCCAAGGACTCGGTCGGCGACCGCATCGCCGGACTCACCGCCGGCGGCGACGACTACGTCACCAAGCCGTTCAGCCTGGAGGAGGTCATCGCGCGGCTGCGCGCCGTGATCCGCCGTTCGGGACACGGGCGCTCGGAGGACGAGCAGTCCATCCTCCGCGTCGCCGATCTGTCGCTCAACGAGGACAGTCACGAGGTCATGCGCGGCGACGACGAGATCGAACTGACCGCCACCGAGTTCGAGCTGCTGCGCTTCCTGATGCGCAACGAGCGCCGGGTGCTCTCCAAGGCGCAGATCCTCGACCGGGTGTGGAGCTACGACTTCGGTGGCAAGTCCTCGGTCGTCGAGCTGTACATCTCCTACCTGCGCAAGAAGATCGATGCGGGCCGCACCCCTCTGCTGCACACCGTGCGCGGTGTCGGCTACATGATCAAGTCCCCGCAGTAGGCGATCATGTTCGCACGCCCGGTGAGCCTGCAGGCACGCCTGATGGCCGCCGTGATCGGATTCGTCTCCCTCATCCTGGTGGTGGTCTCCATCATCACCAGCGCCACCCTCGGTAACGCCCTGGAGCAGCGGCTGCAGGGACAGCTGGACATCTACTCGGTCACCGCCAGGAGATGGGTGGCGGATGCCGAGCCCCGGGCCGCACTGAACGGCACGCCGCTCACAGCCGAACGGGCTCTCAGCGGCCAGCGCGTGCCCCTCGGGCTGCTGCTCGCCGTGCAGCCGCCGGACCAGTCCGCCTCCGGCGTCACCGTGTCTGCCGACGGCCTGCAGAGCCTCTCCTCGGGTGATCTGTTCGAACTCACCCAGGCGCTGCACAGCGGATCGAGCGCCGTCGTCTCCCTGCGCTCCGGCGGGTCCTACCTCGTCACCGTCACGCAGACCGAGAACGGCACCATCGTGGTGACCGGTCTCTCCCGAGCCGAGATCCAGGGGACGCTCGGCACGCTCTTCACCGTCATCGCGCTGGCCACCCTCGGGGGCCTGCTGCTGCTCGCGATCACCACAGCGCTCACCATCAGCATGGGGCTGCGTCCGCTGCGTGCCGTGGCGGCGACCGCCGCGCGGGTCGCCGGCCAGCCGCTCGATCGCGGCGAGGTGAGCATCACCGAGCGTGTGCCCGACTACGAGGCGGATCCGCGCACCGAAGTCGGCCGGGTGGGGATCGCCCTGAACACCCTGCTGGACCACGTGGACACGTCGCTGGCGGCACGCCAGCGCAACGAGGAGCGGATGCGGCGCTTCGTCGCTGACGCCAGCCATGAACTGCGCACGCCATTGGCGTCCATCCGCGGATACTCGGAGCTCTCGCTGCGTGCGCTGAGCCAGAACCAGGGTCCGGACACGGTCGCCGACACCACCTCCGCACTGGAGCGCATCCAGGCGCAGTCACTGCGGATGACGCGCCTGGTCGAGGACCTGCTGCTGCTGGCCAGGCTCGATGAGGGTCAGGAGCTGGTGCGGGGCCCGGTGGATCTCAGCCAGCTCGCCGTGGAGGCTCTCACCGATGCGCAGCCGACCGCGCCGGACCATCACTGGCAGCTGGAGGTGCCCGAGCAGCCGATCACCGTCTGGGGCGACGCCGGTCGCCTGCACCAGGTGCTCGCGAACCTGCTCGCCAACGCCCGCACGCACACCCCGGCCGGAACCACGATCGCGCTGTCGGTGAGCGCGCAGGAGTCTGCCGCAGTGCTGCGGGTGCACGACGACGGTCCCGGCATCGAGCCCGAGGTGCAGGAGGAGCTCTTCGCGAGATTCGCCCGCGGCGACGCGTCGCGTGCTCGTCAGACCGGAGGGACCGGACTCGGACTGGCCATCGCCAAGGCGATCGTCGAGGGACACGGGGGCAGCGTCGAGGTCACCAGCCAGCCCGGGGACACGACCTTCACCGTCCGGCTTCCGCTGGCGCCAGTCGTATCGTCCGAGGACGCCGTATCGGCCGAGGACGTCGAATCGCCCGTGGACACCGGATCACCCGAGGAGACCGGATCGGCGGCGGACGCCGGGTCGGCGGCGGAAGCGACGGCGGAGCATCCTCCGGCTCAGTAGCCGGCGAACGCATCCGTCGTCAGACCGCGGGCCTTCTGCAGCGAGGGGGCGAGGTCGGCGATCAGACGTGGCGGCCCCGAGATGAACGCGTGCCGGGATGCGAGGTCGGGGACGACGCGCTCCAGCCCCGCCGCGTCCAGACGCACCCCCCGCGCCCACGACCAGTTCGCCGCGAGCGCGTGCGGCTCATCGCGGGTGAACACGACCGCGCGCACGCCGGTGGCCTCCAGCTCGTCCCGGAATGCCAGTTCCGCGGCCTCGGACGCCACGTACACGAGCACGACATCGCGCTCCACGCCGAGCGCCCGCATCTGGCGCAGCTGCGAGACGAACGGCGTCACGCCGATCCCTGCTGCCACCATGAGCACGGGGGCGCCGTCGCGCGGGAGCAGGAAGTCCCCCCAGGTCCCGGTCACGGCCAGGACCGCGCCCGGTTCCGCCGCGGCGAGCGCACGCTTGTAACTGGACGGATGCTTCTGGTCGCCGTTCTTGTAGGCGATGCGCAGGACGGGCAGGTCCGCCGGTGCGGAGACGATGCTGAACTCGCGCCGGGTTCCTCTGGCATCCGGATGCCGATGCGGCACATCGAGCTCGAGGTACTGCCCGGGCAGGAAGCTCAGCCGTCCCCTGGTGTGGAAGGTGAGTTCCTGCGCCGTCGGCGTCACCATCCGCCGCTCCTCCAGCACCAGGCGCACCGACCCGCGCACAGCGAAGGCGAACGCGAGCAGGTTGCCGATCAGCAGCGCCCGCTCCTGACCGAGCGTGAACAGACCGCCGATCATGATCGGCCAGCCGGCCAGCACGCCGACGAGCGCGGCGACGCTGAACTGCTGCCAGCGCCGGGGCGGCAGGGTGAGCGGCTCGGACAGCATGAACGCGCCGAGGAAGAGATAGGGCGTCTGCGCGAGAGAGAAGAGGATCGCATCCTGCAGGACGAAGCCCAGCCCCGTCCCCTGCGCCTGCACAGCCTGTCGCACCACCGAGACGCCCACCACGACGAGCAGGAACACCAGCACGATGCGCACCTTCTCGGTGCGCCACAGCACGACCAGGCCGAGGACGGCGACCGCGACGGACAGCGACGGCGTTCCGACCCACCACGACGAGAACGATCCCGCTCCGAAGACGGTCACGATCGCGGCGCCGAAGGCGGCGGGATTGAGGATGTGACGTCCGCGCCAGGCGATCAGATACTTCGACAGGCTCGCGACGGCACCGGCCAGCGCGTTGCCTGCGAGCCCGGCCGCGGTCAGCGACGGCTGCAGCACGAACAGCAGGATGAGGGCGGTCACCAGCGACGATTCGATGCGCCACGGCAGGCGCAGAGTTCGCTGGGCGATCGCGTCGACCAGGGAGATCGTCACGCCCAGCACCGCGAAGGATGCCAGGATCTCCCCCGCTGTCGGGGCGAGCAGCCCCGCGAGGGAGAGGCCGAGCGCGAGAAGCCCCAGCGCCACGAGAGCGAAGAAGACGAGCCGGTACATCGAAAGAGCGCCGAGCACGGCGAGCACGCGCTGTCGCAGCGCGGTGAGAGACGATGGCACGCTTCTACTCTTCCCTATCCGTCACCGTGCGGGCTCGGCCCGGAACAGTTCCCCGTCGAATCCGTGCGACCATTCGACCCTCCCGTCGGTCGACATCCGCACCCAGTCGATGCCCCACCGCTGTGCGAGGCCCGGACCACCCTCGAAGAACAGCGCGGTGGCCGCGGCGTCCGCGTGCATGGCGTCGGCGCCGATCGCCCAGGTCGCCGCCCAGGTGCGCACCGGCTCACCCGTGCGCGCATCCAGCACGTGGTGCAGCCGGTCGCCCCAGGCACGGCGATTGACGGCGGAGGCGCACAGCGCGCGGTCGGCGATCTGGACCACGCCGATCGCCGACGTCGGATCGTAGGGGTGCTCCAGAGCGATCCGGGCGCGTCCGCCGCGCACGCGCAGGTCTCCCCCGGCATCCACGATCACACGTCCGGGCACGGTCACCAGAGTCTGCACCACGCGGTCCACCAGGCGCCCCTTGCCGAGCGCCCCGACGTCGATCATCGCCGGCTCGCGAAGGATCAGCTCGGATGCGCTCCAGTGCAGCAGCCGCTCCCAGTCCCGCGGTGCTGCTCGGGGAGCACCGGGTGTCAGCCGCAGCGCGGCGTCGTAGCCGAGCGCCTCCAGGCCCGCGCCGACGAGCGGGTTCACCGCGCGCTGCGTCGCCCGGGAGAGCTCCCGGTACGCGTCGAGCATCGACGCCGTGTCCCGCGGCGCCGGCGCCGTTCCGCCTTCCGCGCGCAGCCGGGAGACGACGGAATCCGTCCGGAACCGGGACCATTCGGCGTCGAAGTCCGAGATGACGGCGGTGACGGCATCACGGACCTGCGTCGGCAGCGGCGCATCGGTGACGATCTCCCACCGCGTGCCGATGGCCTCGAAGTCCCAGACGCTCACGCCGCCACCGGGCTCACACCGCCGGCTCTGCGACCGCGGCCTCTTCCTTGATCCGGACGATCGCCTGATCGAAGCCGCCGCTGGTCAGCGAGGATCCCGCGACCCGGTCGACCTGAAGGTCGTCCAGCTTGCGGCCGACGACCACGTCGGCGATCCCGGCGATGAACTGCCCCTGGTACCGGGTGCTCTCCGGCGCGAGGGGGTCGCCGGACACCTCGACGTCCGTGACCACGTCATCGTTCAAGGTGATCGTGACCGAGATCGTCTCGACCGTCTCCGGCGTCTTGTAGGCGCCGTCGGCCGTGTAGGTGCCGTCCGCGTAGGGCGCGGTGGCGTCCGTGGAGGTGGGCGCGGGATCGGCCTCCTGGGCGTCGGCCTGAGCCGTACCCGAGCATCCGGCCAGCAGCAGGGCACCGGTGACGCCCGCGAGAGCGGTGCCGGCGCGAAGAGCGGGGTGGGTGTTCATGCTTCCAGCTTGCGCCATCCGCCTATGAGGGCGGTGCAGCCTACGCGTCGCCACCGAACATGCTCGTGACCGAACCGTCCTCGAAGACCTGCTTGATCGCGGCGGCCAGCAGCGGCGCGATGGGCAGGACGGTGAGTCCGTCCCAGCGGCGCGACTCCGTGAGCGGGATGGTGTCGGTGACGACCACCTGGTCGATCGCCTCATCCTGCAGACGATGGGATGCCGGGTCGCTGAAGACGGCGTGCGTGGCGGCGACGATCACCTTGCGTGCGCCGTTCGTCTTCAGCGCCTGAGCCGCCTTGACGATGGTGCCGCCGGTGTCGATCATGTCGTCGACGAGCAGGCACGTGCGCCCGTCCACGGCTCCGACGATCTCATGCACCGAGACCTGGTTGGCCACCTTCGCGTCGCGCCGCTTGTGGATGATCGCGAGCGGCGCGCCCAGGCTGTCCGACCAGGTGTCGGCGACGCGCACGCGGCCCATGTCGGGCGAGACGATGGTGAGCGTCTCACGATCCTCTGCGGTCAGGGTGCCCTGGAAGTGCTCCAGCAGCACGGGCTTGGCGAAGAGGTGGTCGACGGGGCCGTCGAAGAAGCCCTGGATCTGGGCGGCGTGCAGGTCGACGCTCATGATGCGGTCGGCGCCGGCCACCTTGAGCATGTCGGAGATCAGGCGGGCGCTGATCGGCTCGCGGCCGCGGCCCTTCTTGTCCTGACGCGAGTACGGGTAGTACGGCGCGACGAGCGTGATGCGCTTCGCGGACGCGCGCTTGGCGGCATCCAGCATGATCAGCGTCTCCATCAGCCATTCGTTCACCGGCTCGCCGAACGACTGCACGATGAACAGATCGCATCCTCGGATCGACACCTCGAACCGGGCGTAGATCTCGCCGGAGGCGAAGGTGCGGTGCTCGACGGGTGCCGTCTCCTGCCCGAGCGCCGCGGCGACTGCGGCGGTCAGCTCCGGGTGCGAGCGTCCACCGGCGACGACCAGACGCTTCTTGGTCTTCGCGATCAGACCGGGAGCGACGCCTTTCGCCCTGTCCAGTGCCACCGTCTTCTTCTTGTGCCCCATCCGAGCCGCCTATTCTGCTGTTCGTTCCCGCGAGGCGGCGTCCGCCGCGCCCGTACCCGCTCTGTTCTTCTCGACCCATCCCTCGATGTTGCGCTGAGGGGCCACGCTCATGGCGAGGGCGCCTGCCGGGACGTCCTTGCGGACGACGGCGCCTGCACCGGTCTTCGCACCGGCTCCCAGCCTAACGGGAGCCACCAGCACCGTGTGCGAGCCGGTGTGCACCTCGTCGCCGATCTCCGTGCGGTGCTTGTGCACGTCGTCATAGTTCGCCGTGATGGTGCTGGCGCCGAGGTTCACATGCCGGCCGATCGTGGCATCGCCCACATACGACAGATGCGGGACCTTGCTGCCCTCCCCGATCTCGGCGTTCTTGGTCTCCACGTACGCGCCGATCTTGCCGTCCGCGCCGAGCACGGTCCCCGGCCGCAGGAACGAGAACGGGCCGACGGTGGCACGCGCGCCGATCACCGCGAGGTTCGCATCAGTGCGCTTGACGACGGCGTCCTCACCGACCTCGCAGTCCACGAGTGTGGTGTCAGGGCCGATCGTGGCGCCCGCCCCGATCACCGTGGCGCGCAGGATCTGCGTGTTCGGCAGCACCGTGACATCCGGGGCGAGGACGGCGTCGTCGTCGATCCAGGTCGTCGCGGGGTCGATGATCGTCACGCCCTCGCGCTGCCACCGCCGCACGATGCGATGGTTGAGCACGCGTCCGGCCTCGGCGAGCTGAGCCCGGTCGTTCACGCCGAAGGTGGATGCGGCGTCGTCCGCGATCTCGGCGGCGACCGGTTCCGCATCGCCGCGCAGCAGGCCGATGACATCCGTGAGGTACATCTCGCCCTGGGAGTTGTCCTGCCCCACGCGCGCGAGGTACCTGCGCAGCAGCGGCGCCCGGAACACGTACACGCCGGCGTTGATCTCGGTGACGGCCGCCTCGTCGTCGGTGGCGTCCTTCTGTTCGACGATCCGCTCGACGACGCCGTCGGCACCGCGGATCACGCGGCCGTAGCCGGTCGGATCCTCGACGTGGGCGCTGAGCAGCGTCGCCGCGGCCGATGCCGCCCGATGCCCGGCGATGAGCGCCTCGAGGGTGTCCGCCTGCAGCAGCGGCACATCGCCGGAGAGCACCAGCACGTCACCGTCGAAGTCGGCGGGGAGCGCATCGAGGGCCACCTGGACGGCGCGACCGGTGCCGGGGATCTCGTCCTGGTCGACGATCTCGGCATCCGGGTAGTGCTCGGCGAGCGTGGCGACCACCTGATCGCGCTCGTGGCGGACGACGACCTCGATGTGCTGCGCACGCAGGGCGCGCGCCGTTCCCAGAACATGGCCGACCAGCGGCCTTCCGCCGATATGATGCAGCACCTTCGGCAGGCGCGACTTCATGCGGGTGCCCTGGCCTGCAGCCAGGACGATGATCGCGAGCGTGTTCTCCGTCATGCTCCGCCGCCAGGACTCGAACCTGGACCTAACAGCTCCAAAGGCTGTCGTGCTGCCATTACACCACGGCGGACCGCGACCGCGCCGACAGCTCAGCCGCCTGACAAGTCTGCCACGCCTGCAGCTGTGACCTTCGACAGAGGCTGTGACCGCCGCACGGCTCGGGGACCCAGCCGGGTGCGCGATGATGGACGGATGAGCGAGGCGGATGAGGTCGATCGGATCGTCAGTGCGTGGAACGTGCAGCGACCCGACTTGGATTTCTCCCCTCTCGAAGTGCTCTCGCGCATGGACCGGCTGTCGCGCCAGCTCGATCGGGCACGACGCGAGGTGTTCCACCGCAGCGACATCGAGCCGTGGGAGTGGGACGTGCTGTCCGCCCTGCGCCGCGCGGGTGCGCCGTTCACACTCTCTCCGAAGCAGCTCCTCCAGCAGACCCTGGTGACCAGCGGCACGATGACAAACAGGATCGACCGGCTCGTGGGACGGCGGTTCGTCCGCCGTGAGGCGGCTCCGGGCGACGGACGCAGCATCCTGGTCATCCTCACCGACGACGGCAGGGTGCGGGTGGATGCCGCCATCACCCGTCTCGTCGACGCCGAAGCGGAGATGCTGCGCGCGCTTCCGCGCGCCGACCGCGACCGACTCGCGGCCCTGCTGCGCAAGCTCAGTCTGAGCTTCGACTCATGACCCGGTACGCAGCCGATGCCGGGGGGCGGCGCTGATGGCGATGGCCTCCCCGCTTCCGGTGCGCGACGGCGTCGGTGCGACCCGGCTGCACCTGCCGATGTCGGGCCCCTGGCCCACGGTCGGCGCCTTCATGTCCGAACGGTTCTTCCATCTCGACACCGAGCGACTGCTGGACCGCTTCGATCGCGGCGAGATCGTGGCGGCCGACGGCTCCGCACTGGCGCGCGAGACGCCATTGGGGGTCCATGAGTTCGTCTGGTACTACCGGGAGCCCCCCGTGGAGAGGGAGATCCCGTTCGAGATCGAGGTGCTGCACCAGGATCGTGATCTGGTGGTGGTCGACAAACCTCATTTCCTGCCGACCACACCGGGGGGCAAATACGTGCAGAACTCCGCACTGGTGCGGCTGCGCAAGCTGCTCGACATCCCGGATCTGGCGCCGATCCACCGGCTGGACCGTGCCACCGCAGGGCTGCTGATGTTCGCGGCCCGGGCGGAGGTGCGCGGCGCCTACCAGCTGATGTTCGAGAAGAGGGAGGTCGAGAAGGCGTACGAGGCCGTCTCGGCGCTGCCCGTCGGATGGGATGCCGCGGCACCGGCGCTCGACGGCCGGCCGTTCCCTGTCGTGTACCGCAACCACATCGAGAAGCAGCGCGGACGCGTCTGCGTGCACGTGGACCCCGATCGCGAACCCAACTCCGAGACGCTGATCGAGCTGATCGACGCCGACGAGCGGGTGATCCACACGCTGCTGCGCCCGCACTCCGGCAAGATGCACCAGCTGCGCGTGCACCTGGCCGCCCTCGGCGCGGGGATCCTCAACGACAGCTTCTACCCCGAGTTGCTGCCCGAGAGCCCCGACGACCACGCCAGGCCTCTCCAGCTGCTGGCTCGCGAGCTGCGGTTCGTCGACCCGATCAGCGGCGCACCGCGAGTGTTCACGACCCGGCGGACCCTGCAGGACGCGCCCCGCGCTCGCTGATCAGGTGCGTCAGCGCCGCATGGCCTTGCGGGCGAGCTTCGTGCCCAGCAGCTGGACCAGATGCACGAACACGACGATGAGGATGATCGCCACCCACATCACGACCGGTTCGAACTTGCGGAAGCCGTAGATCTGCGCGAAGGCGCCGAGGCCGCCGCCGCCGATCAGACCCGCCATGGCCGTCATGTCGATCAGGGCGACGACGATGAACGTGTAGCCGAGGATGAGCGGGCCGAGCGACTCGGGAATCGCGACCGTGAGCAGTATCCGCCAGGGTCCGGCGCCCATCGCACGGGCTGCCTCGATCACGCCGGGCGGGACCGAGACGAGGTGCTGCTCGACGATGCGGCCGATCGCGAAGGCCGCGGCGATGCCGATCGCGAAGGCGCCCGCGGTGGTGCCGATGCCGATGCCGATCACGGCACGGGTGACCGGTTGCAGCACAGCGATGAAGATGACGAACGGAATCGGACGGAAGAAGTTCACCAGCAACTCGAGCAGGCCGTTGATGAGGCGGTTCTGCATGAGTCCGCCGGGCCGGGTGACGTACAGACCGACACCGAGGATCGTGCCGAGGATGCCGGCCAGCACGAGCGCGTACGTGGTCATGTACAGCGTCTCGAGTGCGGCATCCCAGAACTCGGGCCACAGCTCGTTGAGGCGATCCATCAGAGTGCCCCTTCCTGGATCTCCGTGACGGTCACGTGTGCGCGGATCCGGTCGAGGACCGCGTCGAGAGTGCCGGCCTCACCGCGGATCGCGAGCGTGAGGTGGCCGAAGGCGCGACCGCGGATGTCGTTGATGCCGCCGTACACGAGCTCGAAGCCGAGACCGGCCTGGGCCAGCTCGAGCAGCACCTGCGCCTGGGAGGAATCGCCGTCGCGGAACGAGAACGTCACCAGCCTGCCCTGGTGGCGCTCGCGGAGCGCCGCCGCCTCCACAGGGGTCGGGATGCCCTTGATGACGGTGCCGACGAAGCGCTGCGAGGCCGGGTTCTGCGGGTCCGAGAAGACCTGGAACACGTCGCCCTGCTCGATCACGCGGCCGTGCTCCATGACGGCGACCTTCGTGGCGATCGTCTGGATGACGTCCATCTCGTGCGTGATGACGACGATGGTGACGCCCTGCTCCTCGTTCACGCGCTTGAGGAGGTCCAGCACCTCGTGCGTGGTCTGCGGGTCCAGGGCGCTGGTGGCCTCGTCGGCCAGCAGGATGGCGGGCCGGGTGGCGAGCGCGCGTGCGATGCCGACGCGCTGCTTCTGTCCGCCGGAGAGCTGTTCGGGGAAGGCCTTGGCCTTGTCGGCGAGTCCGACGAAGCGGAGCAGCTCGGTGACCCGCTCATCGATGTCGGCCCTCGACCAGCCGGCGAGTTTGAGCGGATAGGCGATGTTCGCCCGCACCGTCTTGGAGGAGAACAGGTTGAACTGCTGGAAGATCATGCCGATGCCGCCGCGCACCCGGCGCAGTTCGCGCTCGGAGAGCGCGGTGATGTCGACGCCGTCGACCGTGATGGTCCCTGCACTGGCGGGCTCGAGGGCGTTGATCAGGCGCACCAGGGTCGATTTGCCGGCCCCGGAGTAGCCGATGATGCCGAAGATGTCGCCGGCCTCGATGTCGAGGCTCACCCCGTCGACCGCGGTGACGAGGGCGTCGCCCTTGGACGCGGGCGGGTACGTCTTCGTGACGTCGGCGAGGGTCACGATGGCCATGTGGTTCTCCCTGTGTGTGCGGGAATCCTGCGAGCGCGGGAATCGGGCGGTGCGATATGCGCACCGCCCGATTCTTCCGCAGTTCTGGGCTTGAGTGGGCTCAGCCCTGCGCCGCGGTGTCCTTCTCGACCTTCGTGAGCGAGGACTCCAGGTCTGCGACAGGCGTCTGCAGCGGCACGATGGTGTTGCCGGACGCCTCGGCGAGACCCTCCTGCACCTTCGGGTCGTTCTGGAAGATGTCGACCAGCTTGAGGTAGGTCTCGTTGTCCTTGTCCTCGGCGCGGGCGGCGAAGATGTTGACGTAGGGCAGCGCGTTCGCGTCGGACGGGTCGTCCTGCGCGATGGCATCCTCGAACTTCAGGCCGGCCTGGGTGACGAAGTCGTTGTTGATGATCGCCGCGGCGACGTCCGGCAGCGAGTTCGGGATGAGCGCCGCCTCGAGGGCGATGACCTTGACCTTCGACTTGGCCTCGTCGACATCCGACAGGTCGGAGAAGATCGTGCCGCCGCTCTTGAGCTCGATGAGCCCGGCGGACTGCAGCACGAGCAGGGCGCGTGCCTGGTTCGAGGCGTCATCGGGGACCGCGACGCTCTCGCCCTTCTTGATGTCCGCGACGTCGTCGACCTTCGTCGAGTACAGACCGAGGGGGTAGATGCCCGTCGAGCCGATCGGCACGAGATCCTCGCCCGAGGCCACGTTGTAGCCGGCGAGGTAGACGATGTGCTGGAACTGGTTGAGGTCCAGCTCTCCCTCCGTGAGTGCGGGGTTGGGCTGTTCGTAGGAGCCGAAGTCGACGAGTTCGACCTCGATCCCCTCCTTCTCGGCCGCCGCCACGAACGCGGGCCACTGCGGGTCGCTCTTGCCGACGACGCCGATCCTCACGGTTTCATCGGCGGAGCCGCCGGACGGCTGGGATTCGGGGCTCGAAGCGCAACCCGCGAGGGATGCGATCAGGGCGACCGCTGCTGCGGCGGCCGCGAGGGTGGTGGTGCGACGGGACATGATTCGGGTTCTTCCTCTCGTGGGGGACTCCGAAACGGTATGCGCGCATACACGATTCGACCGAATCACGTCGTCACATGACGTCACAGCACGGGCGGACCCGCCGGGGACGCGCCCGGATGCTCCGGTGCTGAGCCGAAGGGGTCTGTCTGCCCGTCGTCGACGGGCACTGTCGCCGACATCGCGTCGAAGAATGCGGACACCACCGCGCGATCCTGGGGCGAGAGCGCGGCTACCACCTCGAAGCGCCGGGCATGCGCCCGTCCGACGCTTTCTCGCGCCGCCGACCGCGTCTCGTCCGTGACCTCGACCGTCAGACTCCTGCGGTCCGTCGGGTGAGGTCGTCGAAGCACATGCCCGCCGCGCTCGAGCCGGTCGAGCAGCTTCGTCGTGGCCGCGGTGGAGATGGCGAGGTGGCCGGCGATCATCCCCGGCGTGACCGGGACGCTCTGATTGCGCGCGGCGATGAGGAGTCTCAGCGCACGCATGTCGGTCTCCCCCAGCCGCATGTACCGCTGCGATGCCTGGCTCAACCGTCGTTCTGCCTCGCTCCACCGCCGCATGGCGTTCAGCACGCGCACCACCCCGGCTACCTCGGATGGCGGCAGGTGCGACCGCCGCACCAGACGCTCTTCGGGGTCGTTGACCAGCGGGTCGTGCATCACGACGCTGTCAACCCCCTGGGGAATCTCATCGGACATGGAGAGAATTTTACCTCGCCCAGTTGATACTTACTAGAGCAGTAGCTAGCCTAGTTAGCAACACGAGGGAGAGTGAAGTGACCGAGACACGGGAGCGGGTCGTTCTGCTGGACGAGCAGGGACGACCGTGCGGGGCCGCCCGCAAGGACGAGGTGCACCACGAGGACACGCCCCTGCATATGGCCTTCTCCTGCCATGTCGTGGATGATCACGGCCGACTGCTCATCACTCGACGCGCGCTGGAGAAGGCGGCATGGCCCGGCACCTGGACCAACGCGTTCTGCGGGCACCCGGAGCCGTTCGAGCACATCCCCGATGCCGTCGTGCGCCGCGCGCGACAGGAACTCGGTCTGGAGCTGAAGGATCTCCGCCTCCTGCTGCCCGACTTCCGCTATCGCGCGGTCGACGCGTCGGGAATCGTCGAGAACGAGATCTGCCCCGTGTACATCGCACGAGCGGCATCGACGCCTCAGCTCAACCCCGACGAGACGATGGATGCGCAGTGGGTCGAGCCGGAGGATCTCGCAGACGCTCTCGCCTCCGCCCCCTGGGCCTTCAGCCCGTGGTTGGTGCTGCAGGCCAAGGAGCTTTCGGCGGGAGCCGAGGAGATCAGCGCTGACGCCTGGCGAGGTGCGGCATGAGCCTCGACACCGCCACCGACGCACAGGAGATCGAGCGCACCATCGAGGAGTTCTTCGACGAGCGCATCTCCCGCGCGCAGCATCTGGGCCCGCAGTACGAGCGACTGTGGCGAGGCGTGGAGGAGGCTGCGCGCGGCGGCAAGCGCGTGCGTCCGCGGATGCTGCTGATGACCCACGACCGCCTCGGCGGACGCGACTCCCGCTCCGCCCGGCTCGCCGCCGCCGCGTTCGAACTGCTCCACACCGCGCTGCTGCTGCACGACGACGTCCTGGACGGCGATCTGGTGCGCCGGGGGCGCCCCAACCTGGCCGGCGGGTTCACCGCTGCGGCCCTCGACGCCGGTCACGGCTCGGACACGGCCAGGGCGTGGGGCGCCGCGTCGGGCCTGCTCGCAGGTGATCTCCTGATCAGCGGTGCGCACGCACTGGTGTCGTCGATCGAGAGTCCGGCACGAGCCGCAGTGCACCGGATCATCGATGACGCCCTCATGATCACCGCTGCGGGCGAGCACGCGGACGTCGGGTTCGCCCTGCGCGTGATGCGCGCCGACGGGCACGACATCCTGCGCATGATGGAGCAGAAGACCGCGGTCTACTCCTTCGCCGCCCCGCTGCGCGCCGGAGCGATCCTGGCGGGAGCGCCGGAGGAGACCGGAAGCGCAGTGGGCAGGATCGGCATCGGCCTGGGCGTGCTCTACCAGCTTCGCGACGACATGCTCGGCGTCTTCGGCGACGAGGCGCGCACAGGCAAATCCACCCTCGGGGATCTGCGCGAGGGCAAGCGCACGCTCCTGGTCGCCTTCGCCGAGGGCAGCCCCGAATGGGACGAGGTGCTCCACCTGTTCGGCAGAGCCCCCCTCGACGCGGCGGACGCGGATCGGCTGCGGGCCGCGCTGGTCGCCTGCGGCGCGGCAGACCGGGTGCAGGAGCTCATCGCCCGCCGGCTCGCAGAGCTCCGCGCTGCCATAGCGGACGCACCAGTGCCCCCCGCACTGCGCCAGGAGCTCACCCGCATCGCGATCCGCTGCGCGGAGCGAGACTCGTGAGCGCGCCGCACGGACTCGCCCTCTACACGCGTACGGCACGGCGGATGTCTCGGCAGGTGATCGGGGCGTACTCCACGTCGTTCGGCCTGGCGAGCGCCATGCTGCCCCGACGCCTCCGTACGGGCATCGCCGACGTCTACGCCCTCGTTCGGGTCGCCGACGAGCTCGTCGACGGCCCCGCCGCCGAGGCGGGTCTCGGGCTGGACGGCGTGCGCGCGCTTCTCGATGACCTGGAGAGCGAGACGGTGAATGCCATCCGCACCGGCTTCAGCGCCAACCTCGTCGTGCACGCCTTCGCCGCCACCGCACGCGACAGCGACATCGACGCCCGGCTGGTGAGGCCGTTCTTCGCGTCGATGCGGATGGACGTCGCGGACGGTGTCGCCCTGGACGAGCCCTCCTACCGCCGCTACATCCACGGCTCCGCCGAGGTCGTCGGAGAGATGTGCCTGCGCGTGTTCATGCAGGAGAGGGAGGGACTGGTGATCGACGAACATCTGGAGGAGGGCGCCCGTCGGCTCGGCGCAGCCTTCCAGAAGGTGAACTTCCTGCGCGACCTGGCGGACGACTCCGGGCGACTGCACAGGGCGTACATCCCGGGTCTGGATCCCCGCGCGTTCGACGATGAGGACAAGAACGCCGTGGTGGAAGAGATCGCGCGCGACCTGGCGGTCGCGAAGGGCGCGATCGCGCGCCTGCCGCCACGATCGCGGCGGGCCACCGCCGCAGCGGCGATGCTCTTCGACCGTCTGAACAAGCAGATCCGGGAGATGCCCGCGGCACAACTGCGGCGGAGTCGGGCGTCCGTTCCCCTGCCGGTCAAGGTCGGCATCCTGGCATCGGCAGCGGCCGGACGGGGCAGCGCATGACCCGTCGGGCAGTGGTCATCGGCGGAGGGATCTCGGGGCTCGCGACGGCGGCGCTGCTGGGCAGGGAGGGCATGCAGGTCACCCTGGTCGAGTCGCGGGACGAACTCGGCGGCCGAGCCGGACGCTGGCAGCAGGACGGGTTCACCTTCGACACCGGGCCGTCGTGGTACCTGATGCCCGAGGTGTTCGATCACTTCTTCGCACTGCTGGGCACCTCTGCCGCGGAGCAGCTCGATCTGGTGCGGCTCGACCCCGCATACCGGGTGTACTTCGAAGGGCAGCGGGCGCCGTTCGATCTGCCCGCAGAGGCGGCGCGGGATGCGCTGGTCGCGCTGGATCCCGACGCCACCGCCCGACTCGACGCGTACCTCGCCTCGGCCGCCGAGACCTACCAGCTCGCCACCTCGACGTTCCTGTACAGCACCTTCCGTTCACTGCGCCCGCTGCTGACGCGAACAACGCTGCGCCGCCTCCCGACGCTCGTGCGTCTGCTCACCGAATCGCTGGAGCGGCGCATCCGGCGCCACAGCCGCGACCGGCGGGTGCAGCAGATCCTCGGCTACCCGGCGGTGTTCCTGGGTACGTCCCCCGCAGCCGCGCCCGGGATGTACCACCTGATGAGTCACCTCGACATCGGTCAGGGCGTGATGTACCCGCGCGGCGGGATCGCCGCGGTGATCGACGCGATCGCCGCGCTGGCCGTCCGCGAAGGCGTCGCGGTGCGCACCGGCTGCCGGGCACGGCGCATCGTCGTGGAGCACGGAGCGGCCGTCGGCGTGGAGGTGCAGGTCTCCGACGGTGCCCACGAGCGCCTGCCTGCCGATGTGGTGGTCTCCACTGCGGACCTGCACGTGACCGAGCGCGAGCTGCTGGAACCTGAGCACCGCAGCCGGAGCGAGACGTGGTGGCAGAGCCGCGATCCCGGACCCGGCGCCGTCCTGGCCCTGCTCGGAGTGCGCGGCGAGCTTCCGCAGCTCGCCCACCACACCCTGCTCTTCACGCGTGACTGGGAAGAGGGGTTCGCGGCGATCTACGGCACGAACCCTCGTATTCCGGATCCGGCATCGATCTATGTCTGCCGGCCCAGTGCCACCGACGACGTGGCCCCGGCGGGGCATGAGAACCTGTTCGTGCTGATCCCGGTGCCGGCCGACACCGGCATCGGCTCCGGCGGTCTGGACGGCGTCGGCGACCCGCGCGTGGAGGCGACTGTGGATGCCGCGGTCGACCAGCTCACGCAATGGTGCGGCATCCCCGACCTGCGTGAGCGGATCGTCCTCCGGCGCAGCATCGGACCCGCCGATTTCGAACGCGAGTACGGGGCGTGGAAGGGCGGTGCCCTCGGACCCGCGCACACGCTGCGTCAGAGTGCGTTCCTGCGCGGCGCGAACATCTCCTCGCGCGTGGACGGTCTGCTGTACGCGGGCGCGACGACGATCCCCGGCATCGGACTGCCCATGTGCCTGATCAGCGCGGAGCTGGTGGTCAAGCGCCTGCGCGACGACCGCTCGGCGGGACCGATGGCGGTGCCTCTGTGAGCCTGGTCTATCTCGGCGCTCTGCTCGTCTCACTCGCCGGCATCGTGCTGCTGGATGTGCGGCACCGGCTGTTCCTGGGGCGCGATGCGGCCCGGGCATCGATCGTGCTCGGGATCGGCGTCGCCTTCTTCCTGCTGTGGGACGCCGCCGGCATCGCGCTCGGGATCTTCTTCCGCGCCGACGGCCCCTTCTCGACCGGGATCCTGCTGGCACCCGAGCTGCCGCTGGAGGAGCCCGTGTTCCTCCTGTTCCTCTGCGAGCTGAGCATGGTGCTGGTCTGCGGCGCGCAGCGCGTGCTCGCGCGGCGCAAGGAGCGCGGATGAGCTATCTGATCCTGTGCGTGGGCTTCCTCGTCGCGGCGATCGTGCTCGCGCTGATCGTGCGCCGCAAGGACACCGCGCCCTCGTTCGGCGCCGTGGCGGTCGCCGCGGTGATCGTGCTCGCGCTGACCGCCGTCTTCGACAACGTCATGATCGCGGCCGGACTGTTCGCCTACTCGGATGCGCACATCTCCGGCATCCGCATCGGCGCTGCGCCCGTCGAGGACTTCGCCTACCCGCTGGCGGCCGTGATCCTGCTCCCGGCACTCTGGTCACGACTGGGGAGACACCATGATCGGTGACCTGCTCACTGCCTCGCGTCCCCTCAGCTGGATCAACACGGCGTACCCGTTCGCCGCCGCCTACCTGCTCGTGGCCCGCGAGGTGGACGTCCGGCTGATCGTCGGGACGCTGTTCTTCCTGATCCCCTACAACCTCGCCATGTACGGGATCAACGACGTCTTCGACTACGCCTCCGATCTCGCGAACCCCCGCAAGGGCGGCGTCGAGGGTGCGCTGCTGGCGCCGGAGCGCCACCGAGCCGTCCTGCTGATCGCGGCACTCCTGTGCGCGCCGTTCGTCATCGCCCTCGTCCTCGCCGGCTCCCCCGCCTCCTGGCTCGTCCTGGCCATCAGCCTGTTCGCCGTGGTGGCCTACTCCGCTCCCCCGTTCCGCTTCAAGGAGATCCCCGTCCTGGACTCGGTCACCTCGAGCGTGCACTTCGTGAGTCCTGCGGTGTTCGGCGTCGCTCTCGCCGGCGGGGCGGCGACGCCGGGGCTGGCGGTCGTACTCGTCGCGTTCTTCCTCTGGGGTGTGGCCAGCCACGCCTTCGGCGCGGTGCAGGACGTGGTGCCGGACCGCGAAGGGGGCATCTCATCGATCGCCACCGTGCTCGGCGCGGCGCGGACGGTGCGGCTCGCACTCGCGTGCTGGACCGTCGCCGGCCTGCTCATGCTCACCACCGGATTCCCCGGTGCCCTCGCCGCCGTGCTCGCTCTGCCGTACTTGTGGGCGGCGGGCCCGTACCGGCGCGTCGAGGATGCCGAATCCGCGCGCGCCAACCGCGGCTGGAGGCACTTCCTGTGGATCAACTACGCCTGCGGATTCGCCGTGACGATGCTGCTGATCGTGTACGCGGTGCGCACGGCATGACCGGGCAGGCGGCCGCTCCGACCGGCGCAGAAGCCCCGCTGCGGGCGGTCCCGCGAGCGGACGGCGCGCGCCCCCGCGCGCTGGTCCTCGGCGCGACCGGGTACATCGGAGGGCGGCTGGTGCCGAGGCTGCTCGAAGCTGGCTATCGGGTGCGGGTGCTGGTTCGGTCCGCGGACAGGATCCGCGCGCTGCCCTGGTCGGACCGGATCGAGCTCGTCACGGGCGATGCCGCCGATCATGAGGCAATGGCTGCCGCATGCGCCGACGTGGATGTGCTGTATCACCTGGTGCATTCGATGAGCGGTGGTGCGGACTTCGTGCGGCTCGACCGCCGCATAGCCCGCAACGTCGACCGCAGCGCGCGGGCGAGCGGTGTGCGCCGCATCGTCTACCTGGGGGGCCTGCACCCCGAGGGCGTCCCGCTCTCGCGTCATCTCGACTCGCGCCGGGAGGTGGGCCGGATCCTGCAGGAATCCGGCGTCCCTGCACTGGTGCTGCAGGCCGGGGTGGTGATCGGCTCGGGGTCGGCGTCCTTCGAGATGATCCGGCATCTCACCGAGGTCCTGCCGTACATGCCCGCGCCGAGATGGGTGCGCAACCGCATCCAGCCGATCGCCGTCCGCGACGTGCTCCACTACCTGCTCGCCGCCGCCCGGGTGGAGCTCGCGTCGAGCCGGACCGTGGACATCGGCGGACCGGACATCCTGCGCTATGGGCAGATGATGAACGGCTACGCCGTGGAAGCCGGGTTGCCGCAACGCGGGATCGCCGCCATCCCGGTGCTGACGCCCCGACTCGCTTCGCTGTGGGTGGGCCTCGTGACGCCGGTGCCCTGGCAGATCGCACGGCCGCTGGTGGAGTCCCTGCAGCATCCCTGCGTGATGCGCGATCACGAGATCGACGACATCATCCCCCCGCCGTCCGGAGGTCTGACCCCCTACCGCGAGGCCGTCCGATTGGCGCTGGGGAGGATCGCAGTCGACGAGGTGGAGACGAGCTGGGTGGACGCGACGGTCCCGCGCTCGCCGAGCAGACCGCTGCCGAGTGATCCACGCTGGGCCGGGCGCACGGTCTTCACCGACCGGCGCGCCCGCAGCTCGCACGCCTCCCCCTCGGCCGTCTGGGCCGTGATCATGCAGATCGGCGGTGTCAACGGGTGGTACTCCGCACCGCTGCTGTGGGCGCTGCGAGGCGTACTCGACCGACTGCTCGGCGGTGTCGGACTGCAGCGCGGTCGACGCCGGCGCGACCGGCTCGCCGTCGGCGATGCCGTCGACTTCTGGCGCGTGGAGCACGTCGAGCCGGAGAGGCTGCTGCGCCTGCGCGCGGAGATGCGTCTTCCGGGGTCCGCGTGGCTGGAGCTCGGCGTGGAGCCGGTCGCCGGTGGCGCCGAGTACTGGCAGCGCGCGGTCTTCTTCCCTCGCGGGCTCAGCGGCAGGCTCTACTGGCTGGCGATGCTCCCGTTCCACGGCCTCATCTTCAGCGGTATGGTGAGCCGCATCATCTCGACGGCAGAGGATGATCCGCACATCCGGGATCCCCGGCTCAGCCGACCTGCTCGCTGAGCTCCAGCCACTGCGTCTCGTTCTCCTCGACCTCGGCCTGGAGCGCACTGATGCTCTTCATCTTCTCGGCGAGGCCCGCGTAGTCCGCCTGGTCGTGCTCGGCCAGCGCGTGCTGGGCCCTGTCGATCTGCTGGGTGAGCTTGTGGATCCGTCGTTCCAGAGCGGAGATCTCCTTCTGCACGGCGCGCAGGTCGGCGCCGGAGAGCGCGGCGGAGGCCGGCGGAGCCGACGCCGACGCCGGCCGCGGGGATGGGGCCGCCGCGCGCAGGCGCAGGTACTCGTCCACGCCGCCGGGCAGATGGCGCAGTCGGCCGTCCATCACGGCGTACTGCTGGTCGGTGACGCGCTCCAGGAAGTACCGGTCGTGCGAGACGACCAGCAGCGTCCCCGGCCATGAGTCCAGCAGATCCTCGATCGCGGCGAGCATGTCCGTGTCCATGTCGTTGGTGGGCTCGTCGAGGATGAGCACGTTGGGCTGATCCAGCAGCACGAGCAGCAGCTGCAACCGGCGCTGCTGCCCTCCCGAGAGGTCCTTCACCCGCGTGGACAGCTGGGCGGAGCTGAAGCCGAGCCGCTCCAGGAGCTGCCCAGGAGTGAGATCCTGCGCCTTGGACCCGGCGCCGAACGTGTACGAGGTCCTCAGGCCCTCGATCACCGTGCGCACCGGGTCGTCCCAGTGCTTCTCCAGCTCGTCGATGCGCTGCGTGAGCGTGCGCACCTGCACGGTCTTGCCGCGCTTGACCCGGCCGCTGGTCGGCTCGACGGTACCGGCCACCAGGCCGAGCAGCGTCGACTTGCCGGCGCCGTTCACGCCGAGGATCCCGGTGCGCTCACCCGGCGCGATGCGCCACTCGACGCCCCTGAGCACTTCGTGGCCGTCATAGGCGACCCCGGCCTCGAGCAGGTCGACGACGTCCTTGCCGAGCCGGGAGGTGGCCAGCGACTGCAACGAGACGCTGTCGCGGATCTCCGGGACGTCGGCGATCAGCGCGTTCGCGGCGTCGATGCGGAACTTCGGCTTCGCCGTGCGCGCGGGGGCACCACGGCGCAGCCATGCCAGCTCCTTGCGGGCGAGGTTCTGCCTCTTCGCCTCGGTGGCGGCCGCCATCCGGTCGCGCTCCACGCGCTGCAGGATGTACGCCGCGTATCCGCCCTCGAAGGGCTCCACGATGCGGTCGTGCACCTCCCACGTGGCGGTGCAGATCTCGTCGAGGAACCAGCGGTCGTGCGTGACGACCAGCAGCGCACCCGAGCCGCGCGCCCAGCGGGTCTTCAGATGCTGTGCCAGCCACGTGATCGCCTCGACGTCGAGGTGGTTGGTCGGTTCATCCAGGGCGATGACGTCCCAGTCGCCCGTGAGCAGTGCGGCAAGGGCGACACGCCGCCGCTGCCCGCCGCTGAGGTCCGCCACGGGAGCGTCCCAATCGAGATCGGCGACCAGGCCCGCGATCACGTCGCGCACCTGGGCATTCCCCGCCCACTCGTGTTCGGGGGTGTCCCCCACCACCGCGCGGCCCACGGTCAGAGCGTCGTCGAGCGTGTCCGCCTGGTCCAGCACCCCGATCGTCGTGCCACCGCGCACGGTCACGCGCCCGCCGTCGGGTTCGCGCCGCCCCGCCAGCATTCCGAGCAGACTCGACTTGCCGTCGCCGTTGCGTCCGACGATGCCGATCCGATCGCCCTCCTCGATGCCGAGGGTGACCGAATCGAAGACGATGCGGGTGGGGTATTCGAGGTGGAGCCCTTCGGCTCCGAGAAGATGTGCCATGTCGTCTCCAGGCTAGCCGCCGAACGCTGCGAACCACCCCCGCGCGCGACGGCGCAGGTCAGGCGGCGCGGCGGCCGGTGTCAGGCATCCGCGGGCCAGACCGCGACGATCACCTTGCCGGAGGCGTCGGAGTCGCGGGCCGTGGCGAACGCCGCCACGGCGTCGTCGGCGGCGAACTCATGGGTGATCACGTCCTCGATCGCGGGGTTCGCGGCGAGCCGGCGGACCGCCTCATCGATCTCGTCCTTGAAGCGGAACGAACCCGACCAGCGCACCTCCTTCGCGATGAAGGGAGCGATGTTGATCGGCCGAGGCGCATCCGGCACCATGCCCACCTGCACCACGGTGCCGCCGATGCGCACCGCGCGCAGCGCCGTGGAGACGGATGCCGCGACACCGGAGCACTCCAGGACCACGTCGTAAGCGTCCCCCGGAACCTCCTGGCTCGTCACGTCGAAGGTCTCGGTCGCGCCCAGCGCGCGAGCGCGCCGCAGCGGTCCCGCGAAGACGTCCGTGGCGTGGACCTCGGCGCCCGAGCCGACCGCCGCGGCGACGGCGAGCAGTCCGATCGGGCCCGATCCGGTGACGAGGACCCGCCTGCCGGTCACATCGCCGGCCTTGCCGAGCCCGTGCAGCGCCACCGCGAGCGGCTCGGCGAGAACCGCCCGGCGCACGGGCAGTCCGGCCGGGAGAAGACGCACCATCTCGCGCGCCACGAGCAGCTGCTCGACCAGGCCGCCCTGCGTGTGCGGCCACGTGGACGCGCTGCCCAGATAGGCGCCCCCCGGCCACAGATGCGGATCGTCGGCGATGTCGTCGCGGGGCGTGCCGAACGTGGCAGGGTGGACCGTGACGGCCGTGCCTGGCGCCCATTCGCCACGCGGATCGAAGTCGATCCGGCCGGAGACCTCATGCCCGGGGATGAGCGGCTCCCGCACCTGGAACGCACCGTTCGCGCCCTCGTAGTAGTAGTGCAGGTCCGACCCGCACACGCCGACGTAGTCGATGCGCACGCGCACCTGACCGGCATCCGGTTCGGGGATCTCGACCTCGCGCACGGCGAAGGTCTCCTTCTTGTCGATGTAGACGGCACGCATGATGTTCCGGACTCCTCCTGCTTCTTCTTCGGGTCGGCCGTCAGACGACGGCGGTCATACCGCCGTCGATGAAGATGTTCTGCCCCGAGACGAACGACGAGGCATCCGAGCACAGGAACAGCAGGGCGCCGTTCAGCTCGTGGAGTTCCCCCCAGCGGCGTGCGGGGGTGCGCTGGGTCAGCCAGCCGGTGAAATCCTCGTCTGCGACGAGGGCGCTGTTCATCTCGGTGGCGAAGTAACCCGGCGAGATGGCGTTCACCTGCACGCCGTGGCCCGCCAGGTCGGCTGCCATGCCCTTGGTGAGCTGGACGACGCCGCCCTTCGTCGCCGAATACGGCGCGATGGTCTGCCTGGCCAGAAGCGATTGGACGGAGCCGATGTTGACGATCTTGCCTGAACCGCGCGCGACCATGCCGGGGGCGACGAACCTCGCGACATAGAACACGCCGCTGAGGTTCGCCGCCACGACGTCGTCCCAATCCGAGACGGCGAACTCGGTGAAGGGCGCCCGCCTCTGCACCCCCGCGTTGTTGACGAGGATGTCGGGCACACCGGTCCGCGCCACGAGATCCGAGATCGCGGACTCGACCGCCCCCGCATCCGTCACATCGAAGGTCACCGCCTCGGCCCGGCGCCCGGAGAGCTCCTCGGCCTCGCGGCGCGCATCCTCGACGGCGGCACCGTCGCGGCCGTGCACGACGATGCGTGCACCCGCGCGAGCCAGCGCCATGGCGAGTGAGCGGCCCAGCCCGCGGGACGAGCCGGTGACCAGCGCCAGCCGGTCGGTCACATCGAAGAGCTCCGACATGTTTCCTCCAGAGGACGAGCGGGACGGACCCGGGTGAGGGCGGGCGACTAGAGCAGGGAGACCAGGCTGTAGACGATCAGCACCAGCACGAATGCGAGCACCGACTCGAGAGCCTGCTGCACGGTCCAGGTCTTCAGCGTGGTCTTGACGTCCATGCCCATCAGGCGACCGACCAGCCAGAAGCCGGAGTCGTTGACATGTCCGGCGAAGACCGAGCCCGCCGCCGTGGCGAGCGTGATCGCCGCGATCTGCAGCGGATTGAAGTCCCCGGCGAGCACGGCCGGAGACGCCAGCCCGGCGGCCGTGACCAGCGCGACCGTGGCGGAGCCCTGCGCGAGACGCATGACGACCGCGATGATGTACGCCGCGAAGATGATCGGCAGCCCCAGGTCGCCGAGCACCTGCGACAGTGCGTCGCCGATTCCCGACGCGCGCAGGACGCCACCGAACATGCCACCGGCTCCGGTGATCAGGATGACCGAGGCGACCGGTCCGAGGGACGAGTCGACCAGCTTCTCCAGCGCGGTGCCCTTCTCACCGCGCCGCGTGCCGAGAACGACGAGGGCGACGAGAACGGTGATGAGCAGAGCGACGTACGAGTTGCCGAGGAGGATGCCGATCTGGACGAGGATCTGGTCCTTGGAGACCGCGCCCACGGAGGCGAGGGCGCTGAGCCCGGTGTTCAGGAAGATCAGGACCATCGGCAGCAGCAGAAGCAGGATGACGGTGCGCGGCTTCGGCGGGTTCGCGGGCTGATCGGGGTCGATCTCGCCGAACAGGGAGGGCACCGGCAGGACGAGCCGGGTGCCGATGAACTTTCCCCACATGTACCCGGAGACGTACCAGACCGGGTACGCGATGATCAACCCGACGAGCAGGACGAGGCCGAGGTTCGCACCGTAGAGCTCGGTCGCCGTGACCGGACCGGGGTGCGGCGGCAGGAAGACATGCATCACGGAGAACGCGGCGGCGGCAGGAAGACCGAACAGCAGCACGCTCTTGGTGCCGGAGACCCGGCGCGCGACGGCGAAGATGATCGGGAGCATCATCACCAGGCCGGCGTCGAAGAACATCGGGAACCCCATGATGAGCGAGGCGATGCCGAGCGCAAAGGGCGCCTTCTTCTCACCGAAGATGTCGACGAGGCGGTCGGCCAAAGCCTTCGCGCCGCCGGAATGCTCGATCAGGGCTCCCAGCATCGCCCCCAGCGCGACCAGCAGCGCCACGCCGGCGAGCGTGCTGCCGAACCCGCCCAGCAACGTGTCGGTGATCGCCGAGATCGGCACCTGCGCCGCGACCGCGGTGAGCAGCGAGACGATGACCAGCGTCAGGAACGCATGCAGCTTGAAGACGATGATCAGGAGGAGGATGAGCGCGATCGCCCCGACCGTGATCAGCAAGAGCGGTGTCACCCCCAGGGTCTGTGTCCAGTCTTCCATCGGAATCTCCGTTGATCGGGCGCCCGTTCGGCGCTTGTGGATGAGATGCACAGAAGACCTCTGTCGTGGATCTTCCCGGGCCATCCTGACACAATGATCATATCTTTGGCAAGGTTTCGTAGTATCTTTGAGAACGCAGCCCGAGGAGGAGCTCATGGGTCGACCGTCTCACCGTTCAGTACTGGAAGACCTCGGGATGCGCATCGCGGCGGGTGAGCTCCCCGCGGGCCGGGTGCTCACCCTCGCGGAACTCGAGCAGCACTACCGGATCTCACGCACCGTGATCCGGGAGGCCGTCCGCGTGCTGGAGGCCATGGGGATGCTCGTATCCCGCCGACGTGTCGGAATCACCGTGCAGCGTGTCGAGCGCTGGAGCGCCCTGGACGCCCGCCTCATCCGCTGGCAGCTGCAGGGACCCCACCGCGAGCAGCAGATCGCCGTGGTCACGGAGTTGCGCTGCGCGGTCGAGCCCATCGCCGCACGGCTCAGCGCGGTGCGCTCCAGCGACGCCGAGCGCTCCGAGCTTCTGCGCCTGGCGAGCGTGCTGGAGACGCTGGGCGCCCAGGGAAGAGGCGACACCGAGGACTACCTGTCGGCCGACGTCGCCTTTCACGACCTGATCCTGGATTCCAGCGGCAACCTCATGCTCGCCGCGAACAAGCCCGCGATCGCCGCCATCATCACCGGCCGCTCGCGTGCCGGCCTCACGCCGGCGACGCCGGATGCCGCATCGCTGGGAAACCATGTGCAGGCCGCGCACGCCATCGCACGAGGAGATGCCGATGCGGCCGAACGTCATGCCCGCGGCTACGCGGACATCGTGCTCGACGAGGTCCGCTCGACCGGGTAAGCCTTTCGTCCGGACGAACGAACGCGGTCCTCATCTCCTGTCCGCCGACACGAAGGGGTCGCGGGGTGGTCGCGCCTAGGGTGAGGCCATGGAAAGCCACGAAGAGGTAGCTGCGTTCCTGCAGAGCGAGCTCACGCGGCGCGCGGCGCAGAGAGGCGTCCCCGGCGCCGCCGTCGCCGTCGTGCTGGATGACGAGATCATCGATCACGCCGTGGGCGTCCTCAGCACCGCGACCGGTGTGGAGGCCACGCCGGAGTCGGTGTTCCAGATCGGCTCGATCACCAAGGTGTGGACCGCGACGCTCGTCATGCAGCTGGTCGACGAGGGCATCGTCAGTCTGGACGAGCCCGTCATCACTTACCTGCCCGACTTCCGCCTCGCCGATCCGGTGACCACGGCGGCGATCACCGTGCGCCATCTCCTGAGCCACCAGGCGGGTTTCGAAGGCGACGTCTTCACCGACACCGGCCGTGGCGACGACGCCATCGCCCGCTTCGTCGACCTGCTCGCGGAGATGCCGCAGATCTTCCCCCCGGGGACGATGTTCTCCTACAACAACGCCGGCTACATCGTCCTCGGACGGCTCGTGGAACGCCTGCGGGGAACGACCTGGGAGCAGGCGCTCGTCGAGAGGATCGCGACGCCGCTCGGTCTGGAGAGGGTCTCCCCCAGCCCGTACGAGGCGATCGTGCACCGCGTCGCGGTCGGCCACGTCGGCCCCGATGAGAGCGGGATCCCGAAGCCCGCTCCGTTCTGGGCGATGGCCCGCTCGAACGAGCCGGCCGGTTCCATGCTGGCCATGACCGCCCGTGATCTCGCGGGCTTCGCTCGGATGCATCTGGCCGGGGGCACGGCCGCCGACGGCGCGGTCGTGCTGTCGCCGGACTCCGCCGCCGCCATGCACACCCCGCAGGTGCACCTGCCCCGCGTCGCCGGGATGGGCTCTGACTGGGGGCTGGGCTGGGAGATCGACCGGGTCGGAGAGCCTGCCCTGTTCGGCCACGACGGGAACACCGTCGGACAGGCGTCGTTCCTGCGCATAGCCCCCGCTGCGGGCGTGGCCGTCGCCCTGCTCACCAACGGCGGGGACGGTGCGGGGCTGTTCCACGACATCGTCGATGAGCTCCTGAGCGAACTGGCCGATGTGCGCCTGCCCGAGCGGCTCGAGCCGCCCGCGGAGGCTCCGTCGATCGACGCCGGTCGCTACGTCGGCGTCTACGAGAACTCGATCGTCGAGATGGAGTTCTCCGCCGATGCCGACGGGCGGATCTGGCTCGAGCAGCGTCCGAAGGCGATGCTGCTCGAACTCGGGGAGCAGCCCTCCCGCGAGGAGCTCATCGGGTTCCGCGATGATTCCCTCATCATGCGCAACGAGCAGAGCGGCATGCACATCGTGTTCGCCTTCCTCGCGCCCGATGACGACGGCCACCACTCGTACGTCCACTTCGGACGTGCCCTCTCACGTCAGAAGGTATCGAAATGACACCGACCCGAACTCTCACCGCACCAGTCCTCGCGGTCAGCGCCCTCGCCCTCATCCTGAGCGGATGCTCCGCATCCGGCGGCGGCGGGGCGTCGAATCGCGAACCTGTCGAGGGGGCCACCTTCACCCAGGTGCTCAACGCCGACCCCGGCAATCTCGACCCGCAGATGTCCGCGGCGAGCGCGCTGTTCGATCTGAGCCTGTTCGCCTACGACTCCCTCGTGAGCGTGAACGACGACGGAGAGACCGAGAGTCAGCTGGCGTCCGAATGGGACATGGACGGCCTGACCGCATCACTGACGATCAAGGACGGCATCCTCTGCAGCGACGGCACGGAGTTCACCGCGCAGACCGCCGCAGACAATCTCAACTGGGTCTCGGACCCGGCGAATCAGAGCCCCTTCCTCGGCGCCTTCCTCCCCGCCGGCGTCACCACCGTCGCCGACGGCGACACCATCACGCTGACACTCAGTGCGCCGGCTCCCTTCCTGTTCCTGGGCCTGTCGAGTCTTCCGATGGTGTGCGAGGCCGGGCTGAAGGACCGTTCGACGCTCGCTGCGGCGTCGAACGGAACCGGTCCGTATGAACTCGCCGAGGCCGTGCCGAACGACCACTACACCTTCACGCTGCGCGAGGAGTACGCATGGGGTCCGGACGGCGCGACCGTCGACGTGCCCGGCATCCCCGCCAAGGTGACCCTCCGCATCGTCGCTGACGGGACCACTGCCACCAACCTGCTCCTGTCCGGAGAGGTCAACGCGGCGCAGATCACCGGCCCCGACGCGGACCGAGCACTCGCTGCGGACCTGTTCTCCCTGGAGGCGACCGCTGTGACCGGTGAGCAGTGGTACAACCACGCCGAGGGCCACCCGACCAGCGATCCGGCCGTGCGCATGGCGCTGACCCAGGCCGTCGACCTCGACGAGCTGTCCAAGGTGATCACCGCCGGCAAGGGCGGTCCCGGCACCGCTCTCGCCACCGTCGACCCGCGCGGCTGCACCTTCGAATCGGTGCCCGGATCGCTGCCCGCCTTCGATGTCGACGCGGCGGAAGCCGCGCTCGAAGAGGCCGGCTGGATCGCCGGAGCGGACGGCGTGCGGGTCAAGGACGGCGAGCGCCTGAGCATCGTCTTCCTGTACAACAACAGCGTCGGCGCCCAGGGCACCGCTGCGGCCGAGCTCGCGATGGACGCCTGGCAGAAGATCGGCGTCGAGGTCGACGGCAGGCAGCAGGACGAGCCCGTCCTGCTCGACGCGCTCTTCGGCACCGGCGCATGGGACGTGAGCTGGGTCACGCTCAGCGTCAACAGCCCCGACCAGATCGTCGGATTCATGAGCGGACCGGTGACGCCGGAGGGTTCGAACTTCTCCGCCATCCAGAACGCCGACTACGAGGCGGGCGTGGCCGAGGCGGTGCAGCTGCCGGGAACCGAAGGCTGCCCCAGCTGGCAGGCCGCGGAGACCGCGCTGTTCGAAGCCGCGGATCTGGTGCCGTTCGCGAACTCGACCATCCACATGTTCGGCAACGGCGCCGAGTTCGAGTGGCTCGGGCAGATCGCGCCCACCAGCATCCGGATGCTCGGCTGACATGACCACCGTCTCGACCCGCGTGGCGGAGGATGCCACCCGCATCAGCGATCATCGCTGGGCGCACTTCATCCTCCGCCGCAGCGGGCGGCTCCTCGTGTCACTGTGGGCACTGGTGACCGCGTCGTTCCTGATGATCCACCTGATCCCGGGCGATCCGGTGCGCGCTGCACTCGGCCCCACCGCCTCGGCGTCGATCGTGGAGGCGCGACGGGAGTCGTTGGGATTGAACGATCCCCTCGGGGAGCAGTACCTGCATTACCTGCAGGGCGTGCTCACCGGCGACCTGGGCGTGTCCATCGGCTCGCAGCTCCCGGTGGCTCAGACGCTCGCGCAGCGACTGCCGCCGACGGCCGCACTGGCCGTGCTGGCCTTCCTGGTGGCGCTCATGGTCGCGATCCCCCTCGGCGTCGCCGTGGCGATCGCCACGCAGCGCGGTCGCGCCAGAGGCCTGGAGCTCGGCTTCAGCACCTCGAGTGTGCTGCTGGGTTCGATCCCGGAGTTCCTGCTCGCCGTCGCCCTGGTCGCCGTGTTCGGCGTGCAACTGGGATGGCTGCCCGTCGCGGGCCAACAGGGCCCGGCGTCATACATCCTGCCCGTGCTGGCACTGGCCCTGGGGCCGGCAGCAGTGCTCGCGCGCATCGTGCGGTTGGAGGTGCTCGCCGTGCTCGAGACGGACTTCGTCCGCACCGCGCAGTCCAAGCGCCTGCGCACCTCGCGGATCCATCTGCGGCACGTGCTGCCCAACGCCGTGACCGCGACCCTCACTCTCGGCGGTCTGCTGTTGAGCGGCATGGTGGCCGGGACCGTGCTCGTGGAGACGGTGTTCGCGTGGCCGGGTCTGGGCAGCACGATCGTCACCTCGATCCAGACGAAGGACTACCCGCTCGTGCAGGGCACGGTGCTGGTGTACGGCGTCGGCGTGCTGCTGACCAACACCGTGGTCGACGCCGTGCTGGCCGTCCTCAACCCGCAGTCGACGGTGGCGGAGGGATGATGCGCACCTTCCGCCTGATGCTGAGGAGCCCTCTGGGCGCGACGGCTTTCCTCCTGCTCGCCCTCGTGCTCGCCACCGCCGTGCTCGCCCCGCTGCTCTGGGGCGAGCAGGCCGGGGCCAAGGACACCGGCGATCTTCTCGCGCCGCCATCGGCGGAGCACTGGATCGGGACCGACAACCTGGGTCGTGACCTGCTGCTGCGCACCCTGGTGGCCACACGCCTCTCCATCATGCTCGCCGTACTGGCCACGGCCGTGGCGGTCGGCGCCGGGCTGGTTCTCGGCGCCGCGCCGCTGCTGCTCGGTCCTGTGCTCGGCCGCCCCGTGATCTGGTTCACCGGTATCGCGGTCGCCTTCCCGGGACTGCTGCTGGCACTGTTCTTCGCCGCGATCTTCGGCAGCAGTTCCACCGCCGCCGTCTTCGCGATCGGTCTGGCAGGCGCACCGTCGTTCGCCCGTCTGTGCCAGAACCTCATCGCCGGGATCGAAGCGCGAGACTTCGTCTCCGCCGCGCGGGCGGGCGGGGTCGGCCGGTTCCGCGTGCTGATCCGTCACGTCCTCCCGAACGTCGGCGAGCCGCTGATCGTGAACGCGACCATCGGAGCGGGCGGGGTGCTGCTGGCCTTCGCCGGTCTGAGCTTCCTCGGTCTGGGCGTCCAGCCGCCCGACTACGACTGGGGCCGGCTGATGATGGACGGCGTCCGCGCCATCTACAGCAACCCGGTGGCCGCGCTCGCCCCCGGTGCCGCCGTGGTGATCGCGGGGCTCGCCTTCAACCTCGTCGGCGAATCCGCCGCACGGGCACTGGGAATCTCCGACGACGCCCTGCTCACCTCGATGGTGCGGCACCGCCCGCTGCGTCGCCGATCCGCCGGTGCGCAGGTGGCGGCACCGGGCGCGCCCGAGGCAGACGTGCTGGACGTGCAGGATCTGCACGTGCGCTTCCCCGGTGCCGCCGGACCCGTGCATGCGGTTCGCGGCGTCTCCTTCACCGTGCGTGCGGGGGAGATCGTCGGGATCGTCGGGGCGTCCGGCTCGGGAAAGTCGATGACCGCCCTGGCGGTCGCCCAGCTGGTCTCCGATCCCGGACGGGTCGACGCCACCGCCATCCGCTTCCTCGGCACGGATCTGCGCACCGCCGGGAAGGAGCAGCTGCGTCGGCTGCTGGGGTCCTCGCTGGCGATGGTGTTCCAGGACCCGATGTCCTCGTTCAATCCGACCATGCGGATGGGCGACCAGCTCGCCGAGGTGGCGGTCGAGCACGGCGGACTCCGCCGGGGCGAGGCCCGCGAGCGCGCCGTCGACCGCCTCGGAGCGGTGCGCATCACGCAGCCGGCACGGCGAGCGCGTCAGTACCCGTATGAGTTCTCCGGAGGCATGCGTCAGCGCGCGATGATCGGCATGGGACTCATGACCTCACCCCGGCTGATCATCGCCGACGAGCCCACCACCGCTCTCGATGTCACGGTGCAGAGCCAGGTGCTCGAGCTGCTGCGCGCCGTCCGTGACGAGGAGGGAGCGTCGGTGCTGTTCATCAGCCACGACATCTCGGTGGTCGCGGAACTGTGCGATCGGGTGCTGGTGATGAACGCCGGAAGGATCGTCGAGGAGCTGAGCGCGTCGGAGCTGTCCTCGGCCCGGCATCCGTACACGCGCGCGCTGGTGGCGGCGGTGCCGCACATGGCGACCGATCTGGATCGCCCGCTTGCGACCCTCACCGACGAGGAGGATGCGCGATGAGCGAGCTCCGCTTCGAGAACGTGTCGGTGCGCTACGGCCTCGGCCGCGCGGCGACCACAGCCGTCGACGACGTGTCCCTCACCGTGCCCGACGGCGAGGTGGTCGGCGTGGTCGGCGAGTCCGGCTCGGGCAAGTCGACCCTCGCCCGAGCGGCCGTCGGTCTCGTGCCGGTGCACACCGGACGCGTCCTCGTCGACGGCGAGCCGATCCCCCGCCGCGGCCCCCGTCCCCTGCAGATGGTGTTCCAGGATCCTTACTCCTCGCTCGACCCGCGCATGACGATCGGGGCGAGCATCACCGAGGTCATGCCTCCGGGCATGACGCGTCGGGCGCGTGCGGCCGAGGCGGCACGTCTGCTCGAGCTCGTGCATCTGGATCCGGACCGGCTCGACGCGTATCCGACGCGGTTCTCCGGCGGGCAGCGTCAGAGGGTGGCGATCGCGCGCGCCCTGGCGGGCAGGCCCCGTGTCCTCATCGCCGACGAGATCACCTCGGCCCTGGACGTGCTGATCCAGGGGACGATCCTCAACCTGATCCGCGAGCTGCAGCGTGAGCTCGGCATCTCGATGCTGTTCATCTCGCACAACCTCGCCGTGGTCCGCTACGTCTCCTCCCGTGTCGCCGTGATGCACGACGGCCGGATCGTCGAGGAGGGTCCCGCAGCCGACGTGCTCGGCGCCCCGCAGGATCCGTACACTCGCGAGCTTCTCGCCGCGATCCCCCGACCTGTTCAGTTCACCCGCGATGAAGGAGCACACCGTGACCCGCAGAATGCGCATTGACGACGTCCTCGCCCTGACGATCCCGAGTCAGCCGGCGCTGTCTCCCGACGGCTCGCGTGTGGTGTACGTCCTGGGCGGCGCGGACGCCGAGGACGACCGTGCGACGAGCGCGTTGTGGATCGTGGAGGACGGCGTCGCCCGCCCACTCACGCACGGCAGGTCCGACACGGCGCCGGTGTTCTCGCCCGACGGCGATCAGCTCGCCTTCCTCCGCGAAGGCCAGCTGTGGACGCTTCCGCTGTCGGGCGGCGAGCCGCGCCGGCGCACCCGCCTGCCCCTGGGCGCCGGCGCCGCGGTGTGGAACGCCGACGGGACCCGGATCGCTTTCACGGCCCCGGTCGCGCGGGAGTCCGGCGAGACGGAGTCTGACGAGCAGCGCGCGGTGCGCGAGGCCGCGCCGATCGTCACCGATGCGCTGGACTACATGATCGACGGAGAGTGGTACGTGCGCGGTGTGCGCCAGCAGCTGCACGTGCTCGATCTGGCCGATGATCGCGTACGGCGGCTCACCGACGGCGAGGCGCACGTCGGCAGCCCGGCCTGGTCTCCCGACGGCACGCTCCTCGCGTACACCGCTCGGCCCGCCACGGCGACCGATCTGGACGCGCGCGCCGCGGTGCACGCGCTCGACCCGGCGGATCCTGCCGCGCCGCCGCGGCTGCTGGCGTTCGCGGAAGGGCTGGCTGCCACCGTCGCCTTCTCCCCCGACGGCGGTTCGCTTCTCGTCGTCGGCTGGACCGGCGAGCCGCACGGCCACGCCGGTCTGTTCCGGGTGGAGCGGGACTCGGGCGAGGTGACCGATCTCGCGGCCTCCCTCGACCGCAACGTCATGCCGGGCGCCCCCGCCTACCCCGGAGCGCTGCCGCAGGTCACCGCTGCCGGAGACGTGCTCTTCGCCATCCGCGACCGCGGCGCCACGCACCTGTACGCGGTGCCGCTGACCGGCGGCGACCCGCGACACCTGTTCGGCGGTGAGGACGAGGTCGTCAGCGGACTCTCGGTCGCGGACGACATCGCCGCGCTCGCGCTGGCGACGCCGACGTCTTTCGGCGAGATCGTCCGCCTCGACACCGCGACCGGCGCAGGCACCGTCGTCACCGCACACGGCTCCGCACCGGAGGACGCCGAGCTGTTCGTGCGGGAGAGCCGGGAGTTCGCCATCAGCGACGGCACCGTCGTGCAGGGCTGGATCGTGCGCGACCCGTCCGTCTCCGGCCCGACCCCGCTGCTGGTCGACGTGCACGGCGGTCCGCACAACGCGTGGAACGGCGCCATGGACGAGATGCACGTCTTCCACCAGGAGCTGGCGGCCGACGGCTGGACCATCCTCATGATCAACCCTCGTGGCAGCGACGGCTACGGTGAGGCGTTCTGGAAGGGCGTCAATGCCGCCTGGGGCGTGGCCGATGCGAACGACTTCCTCGAGCCGATCGACGAGCTCGTCGCCGACGGCATCGCCGACCCGGCACGGCTGGCGATCACCGGATACAGCTATGGCGGGTTCATGACCGCCTACCTCACCGCGCATGACGACCGCTTCGCGGCCGCGGCAGCAGGCGGCATCGTGTCGGACCTGGTGAGCATCGGCGGCACCAGCGACGACGCCCACCTGCTGAACGTCTTCGAGATCGGCGCGATGCCGTGGAGCGCCGAGGACCGCGAACGCCTCGCCGCCATGTCGCCGTACACCGCCGTCGAGAACGTCAGCACTCCCACTCTCGTCCTGCACGGCGAGAAGGACCAGCGCTGCCCGATCGGCCAGGCGCAGCAGTGGTACGCGGCGCTGCGCGAGCGCGATGTGCCGGCAAGGCTGGTCATCTACCCCGGAGGCAGCCACCTCTTCCCGCTGGCGGGTCCGCCGAGCCATCGCGTCGATTACGCGCGTCGGGTCGTGGAGTGGGTGAAGCAGTACGCCGGCGGCAGCGCGGGTCCCCGCCCCGCCCGCATCGACGCCGCGCACTGGCAGCGCCGGTTGGACGCCCTCGCCGAGCGGCACGGCGTTCCGGGCGCTCAGCTCGGCATCCTGCGCTACGACGCCGACGGCGAGGACGACCTCGTCACCCTGGCCACCGGGTCGCTCAACCGCACCCTGCCTCCGGCGTCCGCCGAAGCCCTCACGGACTCGCTCTTCCAGATCGGATCGATCTCGAAGGTGTGGACCGCGACGGTGATCATGCGCCTCATCGAACAGGGCCGCTTCACCCTCGACACTCCGGCGTCGGAGATCGTCCCGGGCCTGCGTCTCGCCAACGACGAACTCACCGCGGGCATCACCGTGCGTCACCTGCTCACCCACACCAGCGGCCTCGACGGCGACGTGTTCACCGACACCGGCCGAGGCGACGACTGCCTGGAGAAGTACGTCGACCTGCTCGCCGAGGTCGCGCAGAACCATCCGCTGGGCGCCACGTGGTCGTACTGCAACGCCGGCTTCTCCCTGCTCGGGCGCATCATCGAGCAGGTCACGAGCAAGACGTGGGACTCCGCGATGCGGGAGATGCTCTTCACACCGCTGGGTCTGACGCACACGGTCACCCTGCCCGAGGAGGCGATCCTGCACTCCGCCGCCGTGGGCCACGTCGACGCCGACGGAGAGCAGATGCTCGCTCCGGTGTGGGCGCTGCCGCGCTCGCTGGGGCCTGCCGGTCTGATCACCGCGCGTGCCGAGGATGTGCTCGCCTTCGCCCGCCTGCATCTCGCCGGCGGGATCGCCGGCGACGGCACACGGATTCTGGACGAGGCGACGGTCACCGACATGCAGGCGTTCCACGCCGAGGTGCCCGACAAGCACGTGCTGGGCGATTCGTGGGGTCTCGGCTGGATCCGCTTCGACTGGAACGGCGCACGGCTCTACGGCCACGACGGGAACACGATCGGTCAGGCGGCGTTCCTGCGCGTGCATCCGGAGTCCGGGGTCGCGGTGACCCTGCTGACCAATGGCGGACACACCCGTGATCTGTACGGGGATCTGTACCGGGAGATCTTCGCGGAACTGTCCGGTGTGCGCATGCAGGAGCCGGTGGAGCCGCCGGCGGAGCCGCTCGACGCCGACATCACCCCGTTCCTCGGCACCTACGAGCGCGCCTCGGTGCGCATGGAGGTACTGACGGGCGCCGACGGACCGATGCTGCGCACCACGCTGCTGGGCCCGCTGGCGGAGCTCGAGCCGAACCCGGTCGACGAGTACGCGCTGACCCCGATCAGCGACGGCGTCTTCGCCGTGCGCGAACCGGGCACGCAGACCTGGGTGACGACGACGTTCTACGCGCTGCCCACGGGTGAGGAGTACGTGCACTTCGGCGCCAGGGCGACCCCCAAGGTCGCGGGACCGCGATGAGCATCCTCGACACCATCCGACTGCTGGTGGAGTGCGAGTCCCCGTCTGCGGACCGCGCGGCCGTCGCTCGGTCCGCGGACCTGGTCGCGCGGCTCGGCACGGATCTGCTGGGGACGCCGCCGGAGCGCATCGAGGTCGACGGAGCCCCGCACCTGCGGTGGAGGTTCGGTCCGGCCACGCATGTCCTGCTGCTCGCGCATCACGACACGGTCTGGCCGATCGGGTCCGTCGAGCGCCTGCCGTTCGGCGTGCACGACGGCATCCTGACCGGCCCCGGGTGCTTCGACATGAAGACGGGCCTGGCCATGGCCCTGCACGCTGTCGCCGCGCTCGATGATCGGGACGGCGTCACTCTGCTGGTGACCGGTGACGAGGAGGTCGGATCCGCGCGTTCGCGGGCACTCATCGAACAGACCGCGACGGGTGCGCGCGCCGCGCTGGTGCTGGAGGCCTCGGCCGACGGCGGAGCCCTCAAGGGCGCTCGAAAGGGCGTGTCCCTGTACGAGGTGTCTGTCACGGGACGCGCGGCCCATGCCGGACTGGAGCCCGAGAAGGGCGTGAACGCGACCGTCGAGTTCGCGCACGTCGCCCTCGCGGCCGCCGCGCTGGGAGATGAGGCCGCGGGCACCAGCGTGACGCCGACGGTCGCGTCGTCGGGCACCACCACCAACACGGTGCCCGCGCACGCGCGGCTGTGGATCGACGTGCGTGCTCGCACAGCAGCCGAACTCGCCCGCGTCGATGCCGCTCTGCGCGCATTCGCCCCGGTGACGCTGGGCGCCTCGATCAGCGTCGACGGCGGCATCAACCGTCCGCCGCTCGAATCGCGGATGTCCGCCCGGCTCCACGCCCTGGTCGCGCGCCTCGCCGAGCGCTCCGATCTTCCGGTGCCCGACTGCGTCGCCGTCGGCGGCGCGAGCGACGGGAACTTCACCGCCGGGATGGGGGTACCCACCCTGGACGGCCTGGGTGCCGTCGGCGGCGGTGCGCACGCGGAGGACGAGCACGTCGTCGTCGCGGAGATCGCTCCGCGCACGCGGCTTCTGGCCGAACTGGTCGCAGAGATCTCGAGGACGGACGAGCCATGGCGCAGCTGACCCAGCAGGACGGCATCGCCGCGGATGCCGCTGTCGCCGCGAGCCGGGCGGCATCCGCCGCCGCGGTGACCATCCGCGAGCTTCCCGCCGTCGACGAGCAGGCCGACGCGATCCGACTTCTCACCGACATCTGGAAGCGCGCCCCCGAGAACCCTCCCGTGCCGCCGGAGCTGCTGCGTGCGATGAGCAAGGCGGGCAACTACATCGCCGGGGCCTACGACGGCGAGGCTCTCATCGGTGTCGCCATCGCGTTCCACATGAACCCCGAGCGCCACGCGCTGCACAGTCACATCGCCGGCATCTCCCCCGCCCATGTCGGCCGTTCGGCGGGCTTCGCATTGAAGCAGCATCAGCGGGCGTGGGCACTCGCCCAGGGAATCGACACGATCGAGTGGACCTACGATCCTCTGGTCGCCCGCAATGCCCACTTCAACATCGCGAAGCTGGGCGCGCAGGCCGAGGAGTACCTGGCGAACTTCTACGGAGAGATCGCCGACGGTGTCAACAACGACGACGAGACGGATCGCATCCTGGTGAGCTGGCATCTGCGCAGTCCACAGGCCATCGCGTGCGCGGCGGGCGTCCCGGCGACCGCGCACCGCGACCCAGGCGACGTGCACGTGGCGGTGCCCGCAGACGTCGAGCAGCTGCGACTGGTCGACCGCGCGGCCGCCCGCCGGTGGCGACGCACCGTGCGCGACCAGCTCACCGACCTGCTGGATGCCGGCGGTCGCATAATCGGATTCGACCGCACAGGGACCGACGGCACGCCGGGCTACCTCGTGCGGCCGGGAAGGAGCACACCATGAAGATCGAGGGCCTGGAGCTGCGGCGCGTCGCGATGCCCCTCGTCTCCCCGTTCCGCACCTCGTTCGGGACGCAGACATCCAAGGACATCCTGCTCGTGAAGGCCGTGACGGCCGATGGCGAGGGCTGGGGAGAATGCGTCACGCTGCCCGACCCGGTGTACTCGCCGGAGTACACCGACGGGGCCGTCGACGTCATCCGCCGCTTCGTGATCCCCGCTCTGTCGGGAGCCCCGCTCTCCGGCGCGCAGATGGTGAGCGAGAGGCTCGCCAAGTTCAAGGGGCACCGCATGGCCAAGGCCGCCGTGGAGATGGCCGTGCTGGATGCCGAACTCCGCGCCTCCGGGCGATCATTCGCCCGCGAGCTGGGCGCAGTCCACGACCGCGTCCCCTGCGGCGTCTCCGTCGGCATCATGGACGACGTTCCGCGGCTGCTCGACGCCGTCGACGAGTACCTCGCCGAGGGCTACGTGCGCATCAAGCTCAAGATCGAGCCGGGATGGGACGTCGATGTCGTCCGCGCGGTGCGCGAGCGCATCGGCGATGACGTGCTGCTGCAGGTGGATGCGAACACCGCCTACACGCTGCGCGACGCGCAGCACCTGGCTCGCCTGGACGAATTCGACCTTCTGCTGATCGAGCAGCCGCTGGAGGAGGAGGACGTGCTCGGCCATGCCGAGCTCGCACGGATGCTCAGCACGCCGATCTGCCTCGACGAGTCGATCACATCGGCGCAGACGACGGCCGCGGCGATCCGGCTGGGGGCGACCAGCGTCGTGAACATCAAGCCGGGGCGGGTCGGCGGCTACCTGGAGGCTCGACGGATCCACGATGTCGCGATGGCGAGCGGTGTGCCGGTCTGGTGCGGCGGCATGGTCGAGTCCGGGCTCGGGCGCGCGGCGAACATCGCCCTGGCGGCGCTGCCGGGCTTCGCCTTGCCCGGCGACGTGTCCGCCAGCGACCGGTTCTACCGCACGGATCTCACCGAGCCGTTCGTCATGGAGGACGGCCACCTGAGAGTTCCGCAGGGGCCCGGACTGGGCGTCACGCCGATCCCGGAGATCCTGGAGGAACTGACCACCTGGACCGAATGGGTGCCGATGTGAGGTTATGCTCGCGGACATGAGCTCGCTGTCACGGTCGAGTTGGGGACGCGTCTACAACGACCTCGGGGTCACCCTGCTCGAGATCGCCCACGGCGCGATCGACGTGGATCAGCACATCGGCGGCGTCGTCATCCACGATCCGATCGACGAGCCGGTGTACCCACCGGCTGCGATCGTCCTGGCGATCGGCATCCGCGACGCCGACGACCTCGCCGCCCTCACCGCGGAGGCGGGCAGGCAGCGGGCCGTGGCGGTGGTCGTGCGCGCCTCCGCGACGCTGCCGGATGAGGTGCTGCGCTGCGCCGAGGACGCCGGAATCGCCATCCTGGGACTGGCGCGAGGAGCCACCTGGACCCAGCTCGCGGCGCTGCTGCGCTCCGTCCTCGCCGAGGACGACATCGGTCACACCCCTGCCGAGTCCCTGGGCGGCATACCGTCGGGCGATCTGTTCGCGGTCGCGAACGCGATCGCCGCGCTGTTGGACGCCCCGGTCACCATCGAGGACCGGTCATCACGCGTCCTCGCGTTCTCGGGAGGACAGGAGCGGGCCGACGCCTCCCGTGTGGAGACGATCATCGGCCGGCAGGTGCCCGACCGCTACGCGCGGGCGCTCACCGAGCTGGGAGTCTTCCGCGACCTGTACAGGGACGACGCGCCGGTCGTCATCCACCCGCTGGACGTCGGTGAGGGAGTCACCACCCAGCGGGTGGCGATCGCCGTGCGCGCCGGCGACGAGGTGCTGGGCTCGATCTGGGCGGCGATGGACGGCGCCCTCACCCCCGAGCGCACCGCCACTCTTCGGGACGCCGCGAAGCTCGTCGCCCTGCATCTGCTGCGCGTGCGCGCCGGAGCGGATGCGGAGCTGCGGCTGCGCACGGAGCTGGTGAGTCGAGCCATCGACGGCGGAGCGGACGCGCGGGACGCCCTGGACCGGCTGGGACTGTCCCGGCAGCGCCTGTGCGTCTCCGCCGCGGCCCTCGCCGCAGCCGCCCCCGGCGAGCAGCGCAGCGACCAGGATCTGGTGGCGGACAGACAGCGACTGGCCGACGCGCTCGCGCTGAACCTCTCGGCCGTGCAGCGCGGGGCTGCGGTGGCACTGGTCGGCGACACCGTGTACGGCATCCTTCCCGTCGCCGATGATGCCGCCGAGGAGCGGGCCGTGCGCCTGGCCGAGGACTTCCTCCAGCGCGTCGGCTCGCGGCTGCCGGCTCTGATCGGCATCGGTCAGCCGGCCGAGTCGGTCGCCGACATCGCCCGTTCGCGCGCGCAGGCGCGTCGCGTGCTGCGTGTGCTGTCCGAGCGCCCGGGACAGCGCCGCGTCGCCCGGCTGCGCGATGTGGAGACCGAGTCGCTGCTGCTGGATCTGCGCGATCTGCGCTCCTCCCGCGGCGATGTCAGCTCCGGGGTGCTCGCTCCGCTGATGGAGTACGACGAGCGCAACGACGCGCATCTGGTCGAGACGCTCTCCGCCTGGCTGGACAGCTTCGGGGACGTGCGAGCGGCGGCCGCGGCCTGCTTCGTGCACCCGAACACGTTCCGCTACCGGTTGCGCCGGGTCGTGGAAGTGGGCGGGATCGATGTGGCCGACCCCGAAGCGCGCTTCGCCGCCATGCTCGAACTGCGCACCCGATCGCACTGATCGCCAGGCACGAGTGCGGCGGGGCCGTGGGCGAGCCGCGCATCATCCGGCTCGGGAGCGCCGACATAATGGAGTGCACATGTGAACGTACACATCCGGGAGGAGGCACCGTGGACCGCGTCCGTGCACCGAACATCCGCGATGTGGCCCGCCTGGCGGGCGTGTCGTATCAGACCGTGTCGCGGGTGCTCAACGACTCCCCCAACATCCGCTCGGTGACGCGGGACCGCGTGCTCACGGCGATCGCCGAGCTCGGATACCGACCGAATCAAGCCGCTCGCGCCCTGGTGACCAGCCGCTCGCAGACCATCGGCGTACTCACCTCGATGTCCGTGCACTACGGCCCGACCACGGCGATCAACGCGCTGGAGGTCTCGGCGCGCGAAGCGGGGTTCCGCACCAGCCTGACCACGCTCGCCTCCAGCGACGACGCGTCGATCCGCAGCAGCCTGGACTTCCTGATGTCGCAGCGCATCGAAGGGCTGGTCGTGATCGCACCGCAGGAGCGCATCCTCCACGCGCTCGACGAGGCTGCGGTGACCATCCCGACGATCACGCTGGACACCAGCGGCCGCGCCGGCGCGCACAGCGTGGGCGTGGACCAGGTCGCGGGAGCACGCCTCGCCATGGAGCATCTCATCGCACTGGGACACACCGACATCGTGCACATCGCCGGGCCGCGCGACTGGATCGAGGCCGACGCGAGGATGCGCGGCTACCTGCAGACGCTCTCCGACGCCGACCTGCGCACCCGGGCACCGATCCTGGGCGATTGGAGCGCCGGCTTCGGGTATCACGCGGGACGGGAGCTGCTGCGGTACCGCGATTTCACGGCCGTCTTCGCCGGTAACGACCAGATGGCGCTCGGCTTCCTGCACGCCTGCCGAGAGGCCGGCATCGAGACCCCGGATCAGATGAGTGTGGTGGGGTTCGACGACATCCCCGAGGCGGCGCACTTCGCTCCCCCACTCACGACGATCCGCCAGGATTTCGCGGAGATCGGGCGACGCGCGATGTCGATGATGCTCGGCCTGATCGGCGGCGAGCGGGCCGAACCCACCCAGATCGCGCCCGAACTGGTGCGCAGATCCTCCACTGCGCCGCCGCCGCACTGATCGCGGTCTGCGGCGCCCCGCCCGCTCATCCGACGCGCGGCTTGACAGATGTGACCGTTTCGCCTGTATCATCGAGCCGACGATGTGAACGGTCACATGACCGGCGGGATCCCCCGCGAACGACGATGGAGTCCCGATGCCGCACACCCCCGCCCCGCTCGAGAGCGGCGACGCCGGCGCGGCGGCCGTGATCCAGGTGCTCATCGCGCGCACCCGAGAGCGGCTCTGCGCGGCCTGCGCGCAGGAACCCGCGCGGGCGCACCCCGCCGCCCTCTCCGTCCGCGTCCCCGGCACCGAGCTCTTCGTGATCACACCGGACGCCACCGATCTGAACGTCGTCGGGCCCGCGCAGACGTCCGTGATGGACATGGACGGCCGCGTCGTCGCGACCGCCTGGGACGGACAGACCATCCCGTCGTCCGACGCCGCCGCGCACGCCGCCGCCCACGCCGCCGGCAGCCGCGAGCAGGACGCCGACGCGGGCCACGTCGTCGCGTCGGCCTCCGGGCGTCTCGCGCACGCCTCGACTCCCGCTGCCGCCCTCCTGGCGGTCACGGACCCGGTCGGCCCACCGCCGATCACCGGAACCCGCACGGGCTCCGACACCGCCCTTCCCCTCGGGAAGATCAGCGATCCACACCACCACAGAAGGAGCACACAGTGAAGATGAAGAGGTCTCTCGCGCTCGTCGGCATCGCCGCTACGGCCGCACTCGTTCTCGCCGGTTGCAGCGGAGCCCGCGGGGGCGGCGATGCGAACACCGCAGGCGACAAGCCGTCGTCCGACTTCACCGTCGGCGTCGCCATGCCCACTCAGCAGTCCGAACGCTGGATCGCAGACGGCGACAACGTCAAGAAGACCCTCGAGGAGATGGGGTACAAGGTCGATCTGCAGTACGCGAACGACGACATCCCCACCCAGGTCTCGCAGATCGAGAACATGATCTCGACCGGAGCCGACGCCCTGATCGTGGCATCCATCGACGGCACCACCCTCACCAGCGTCCTGCAGCAGGCGGCCGACGACGACATCCCGGTGATCGCCTATGACCGCCTGATCAACGGCACCGAGAACGTCGACTACTACACGACCTTCGACAACTACCAGGTGGGGGTGCAGCAGGCCACGAGCCTGCTGACCGGCCTGGGCGTGCTGGACGAGACCGGCAAGGACACCGGCGTCGCGGGCCCGCTCAACATCGAGGTGTTCGCGGGCAGCCCCGATGACAACAACGCGAAGTTCTTCTGGGACGGCGCCATGGACACCCTCCAGCCCTACCTCGACAAGGGGGTGCTGACGGTGCCGTCCGGCCAGCTGGACTTCGAGCAGGCCGCCATTCTGCGCTGGCTGCCGGAGACGGCGCAGAAGCGCATGGAGAACATCCTCACCATCATCGGCGGCACCCACCTCGACGGTGTCCTCTCCCCCTATGACGGCCTGTCCATCGGCATCATCTCGGCGCTGACGTCGGGCGGCTACTCCGCCGGCGAGCTCCCGGTCATCACCGGGCAGGACGCCGAGGCCGGCAGCGTGAAGTCGATCATCGCGGGCGAGCAGTACTCCACGATCTTCAAGGACACGCGCGAACTCGGCAAGGTCGCAGCGCAGATGGTCGACGCCATCCTCACCGGTGACGAGCCCGAGGTGAACGACACCGAGACCTACGACAACGGCAAGAAGATCGTGCCGTCGTACCTGCTCGAGTCGGTCATCGTCACCAAGGACAACTACGCATCCGTTCTGGTCGACAGCGGCTACTACACCGAGGCCGACCTCAAGTGAGTCCAGGGCCGGGCCCATCCCGCCGGGTGGGCCCGGCCCGCGCCGTGCGCACAGAACACCGGCGCACAGAACACAGGCGCGCAGAACACAGGCACGCAGAACACAGACAGAAGAGAGGAGAACGCATGGGCACGATCCTGGAGATGCGCGACATCACCAAGGAGTTCCCCGGCGTCAAGGCGCTGCAGAACGTCACGCTCGAAGTCGGGCGCGGCCAGGTGCACGCCATCTGCGGCGAGAACGGCGCCGGAAAGTCCACGCTCATGAAGGTGCTGTCCGGCGTCTACCCGCACGGGACGTACACGGGAGACATCGCGTTCGAGGGCGACGTGGTCCAGTACCGCGACATCCGCGACTCCGAGGCCGACGGCATCGTCATCATCCATCAGGAACTCGCCCTGAGCCCGTACCTGTCGATCGCCGAGAACATCTTCCTCGGCAACGAGCGTCAGCGCCACGGGATCATCGACTGGCGGGCGACCAACCTCGAGGCGAAGAAGCTGCTCGCGCGCGTCGGACTGGGAGACGACCCGTCCACGCCCGTGCGGGAGATCGGCGTCGGCAAGCAGCAGCTCGTCGAGATCGCCAAGGCCCTGTCCAAGGAGGTCAAGCTGCTCATCCTGGACGAGCCGACGGCGGCCCTCAACGACGACGACTCGGCGCACCTGCTCGATCTCATCCGGCACCTGAAGGGGCAGGGGATCACGTCGATCATCATCAGCCACAAGCTCAACGAGATCAAGGACATCGCCGACAAGGTCACGATCATCCGCGACGGGCGCACGATCGAGACCCTCGATCTGACCAGCGAGAACGTCAGCGAGGACCGGATCATCAAAGGCATGGTGGGCCGCGACCTCGCGCACCGCTACCCCGACCGGACCGTCGACCTCGGCGACGAGGTCTTCCGGATCGAGGACTGGTGGGTGCACCACGCCGCCGACCCGAACCGCGTCGTCATCCACGGCGCGAACCTGAACGTGCGCGCGGGCGAGGTGGTCGGCATCGCCGGTCTCATGGGCGCCGGCCGCACGGAACTGGGCATGAGCGTGTTCGGCCGCAGCTACGGGACGAACATCTCCGGCCGCGTGTTCGTGCGCGGCAGGGAGGTGCATCCCCGCACGGTGTCCGCCGCCATCGATGCGGGCATCGCCTATGCCACCGAAGACCGCAAGCAGTACGGGCTGAACCTCATCGAGGATGTGAAGCGCAACATCTCGGTCGCCGCACTCGGCAAGCTCGCCAGGGGCGGCTGGGTGAACGGCCGTGAGGAGGTCGTGGTCGCCGAGGGCTACCGCCGCAGCATGAACATCAAGGCACCCTCCGTGTCGTCCGTGGTCGGCAAGCTGTCCGGCGGCAATCAGCAGAAGGTCGTGCTGTCGAAGTGGCTGTTCGCCGATCCCGAGGTGCTGATCCTCGACGAGCCCACCCGCGGCATCGACGTCGGAGCGAAGTACGAGATCTACTCGCTCATCAATCGGCTCGCGGCCCAGGGCAAGGGCGTGATCGTGATCTCGTCGGAGCTGCCGGAACTGCTGGGCATCTGCGACCGCATCTACGCCCTCTCCGAGGGGCGCATCACCGGAGAGGTCGACATCGCCGATGCGACCCCCGAGATCCTCATGCAGTACATGACGAAGGAGAAGGAAGCCGACCATGTCCACGCGTAGCGAGACCGTGCCCAGATCGCGTGAGGTGATCTCCGTCCTGACGTCCCGGATGCGCCAGGTCGGCATCTTCCTGGCGCTGATCGCCATCGTCGCGTTCTTCCAGATCGTCACAGGCGGCAAGCTCCTCACCGCGGGCAACGTCGCCAACATCATCGTCCAGAACAGCTACATCCTGATCCTGGCGATCGGCATGGTGATGGTCATCATCGCCGGCCACATCGACCTCTCGGTCGGCTCGGTCGCGGCGTTCGTCGGCGCGATGTCCGGTGTGATGGTCGTGCACTGGGGCTGGCCGTGGTGGCTCGGCCTCATCGCCTCACTCCTCGTGGGCGCGCTGGTCGGCGCATGGCAGGGGTTCTGGGTGGCCGTCGTCGGCATCCCGGCCTTCATCGTCACCCTCGCCGGCATGCTGCTGTTCCGCGGGCTGACGCAGATGGTGCTGGGCAACACGCAGATCACACCGTTCCCGCAGGAGTACCGCCAGCTGGGCGGTGGCTATCTGTTCCCGGAGCTGTTCCCCGCGTCGAGCTCTCCGGTGGAGTGGATCACCTTCGGACTGGGTGTTCTCACGCTTGCACTGTTCGTCGGCTATGAGATCGGCGAACGATCGAAGCAGCGCAAGATGGGGCTCGAGGTGGAGGCCCGAACGTGGTTCCTCACCCGGCTGATCGGCGGCGCTGCGCTGATCGCATACCTGACCTACCTGCTGGGGATGGCGGACGGATCCCGTGGCACCCCGATCATGCTGATCGTGCTGGCGGTGCTGATCGTCGGGTACACGCTGGTGATGGGCCGCACGGTCTTCGGTCGGCACATCTACGCGATCGGCGGCAACCGGCATGCAGCCGACCTGTCCGGCATCAAGTCCCGCCGCATCGACTTCTGGCTGTTCGTCAACATGGGCGTGCTGTCCGCGCTGGCGGGACTGGTCTTCACCGGCCGGCTCAACTCCGCCGGCCCCGGGGCGGGAAACCTGTTCGAGCTGGATGCGATCGCCGCGGCGTTCATCGGCGGCGCGGCCGTGCAGGGCGGCGTCGGCAGGATCGTCGGCGCGATCACCGGTGGTCTGATCATGGGGGTGCTGAACAACGGCATGTCGCTGATGGGCGTGGGAACCGACTCCCAGCAGTTCATCAAGGGCATGGTGCTGCTGCTCGCGGTCGCCTTCGATGTCTGGAACAAGCGACGCCAGCGCACCTGAGTGCTGTCCGAGGAAGTGGCGGCGGCCGCGCGGTTCCGATCCGCGCGGCCGCCGTCGCCGTCGCGGAGGGCCGCGGTCGTCTCAGCGCACCGAGGACGCCCCCCCTGTTTGGTGGCAGGCGACTATCCCGATGCACTCCGAAGCTGGAATCGTCGAACCGTGGACACACTCCTGCGCGGCGGCCGCGTCATCGACCCTGGCACCGACACCGATGACATCCTCGACGTCCTGATCCTCGGCGACCGCATCGGCGCCGTCGGCCCCGAACTCGCCGCCCCGGCGGGCGCGACCGTCCTCGACGTCACCGGTCTCATCGTGGGTCCCGGCTTCATCGATCTGCACAGCCACGTCCTCTCCACGGCCGGCCATCGGCTGCAGGCCATGGACGGAGTGTCGACGACGCTGGAACTCGAAGCCGGCCTCATGCCCGTCACCCAGGCGATCGCGCAGGCCACCGACGAGGGACGGCCGCTGAACTTCGGCTTCTCCGCGTCCTGGACCCAGGCACGCGCACTCGCCCACATCGGGACGCTGCCGACTCCGGACGTGCACGCCTCCATGGATGTCCTCGCGGACCCGCGGTGGCAACGATCATCCCGTGCCTCCGAACGCCGCAGATGGCTGAGTCTGCTGGAGGAGGAACTGGCGGCGGGGGCACTCGGGATCGGCGTGCTGATGGGATACGCACCCGGGTCGGATCCCGACGAGTACCTCGACGTGGCACGCCTGGCGGCACAGGCTCGCACGCCCACGTTCACGCATGTCCGCGAGCTGATCGAAGCGAATCCTCACACGCCCGTCGACGGTTCCGAGGAGCTCATCCGGGCCGCGGCCGAGACCGGCGCGGCCATGCATCACTGCCATGTGAACAGCACGTCGCTCCGGCACATCGACCGCGTACTCGCCCACGTGGACCGCGCGCGAGCGGCCGGATCCCGGGTCACCGTCGAGGCGTATCCCTACGGAGCGGGCAGCACGGCGATCGGCGCCAGCTTCCTGGCTCCGGACAAGCTCCCGCGCCTCGGCATCGGCCCCTCATCGCTCGTGATGATGGAGACCGGTGAGCGGATCGCGGATGCGACACGACTGCGGAAGATCCGCCGCGAAGCTCCCGGCGCCGCCTGCATCGTCAACTGGCTGGACGAGTCGGACCCCTCCGACCGGGTGCACCTCCTGCGCTCCCTCGCCTTCCCCGGAGCGATCGTCGCCAGCGACGCGATGCCCGTGCTCTGGCCGTCGGGTGGCCCCGCACCTGCCGTCTACGAGCAGTCGGAGTGGCCGCTTCCGCCCGGCGGTCAGACGCATCCGCGCTCGGCGGGCACCTTCACGAAATCGATCCGGCTGATGGTGCGCGAGTCCGACTCCTGGACATGGTTGGAGGCGTTCCGCCGCTGCTCCTACCTGCCTGCCCGGGTGCTCGACGAGACCGCGCCGGGCATGCGCGCCAAGGGCCACCTCGGCGCGGGTGCCGACGCGGACGTCGTCGTGCTCGACCCCGCCACGATCACCGACCGGGCGACGTACGATGATCCGACCCGGCCGGCTGAGGGCGTGCGCCACCTGTTCGTGAACGGAACCGCGGTCGTCGACGACGGTCGCCTTCGCGTCGGCGCTCTCCCCGGCAGGGCCGTCCTGGGCCGCCCCTGATCCGCCGCCGGCACCCGCCCCGCCGCCGCGGCCGTCGCCGCCGTCACGCGGAGAGGATCTGCGCACCGGCGACCGGCCCGTGCACGTGCAGCGCCTCTCGTCCGGTGGCCCGCAGTTCTTCCTGCACGCTGCGCGCGGCCTCCGGCCCTGCTGTCAGGAAGGCGATCGTCGGACCGGAACCGGAGACGATGCCGGTCAGTGCGCCCATGCGCAGACCGTCCGTGAGGGCGAGCTCCAGATCGGGTCGGTCCAGCACCGCCGCCGCCTCCAGATCGTTCAGCATGACGGGCGCCAGTTCGCGGGCGTCCCCCGCTCGCAGCGCCTGCAGCAGGGCGATCGGGACCTCCAGCACACTCGTCGCGTCGTCCGCGAGCGCTTCGCCGTGCGCGCGCAGCTCATCCAGGCGCCCGTAGATCTCGGGCGTCGACAGCCCCTGCTCGCTGAGGACGAGCACCCAGTCGAAGCGTCCGCGCGCCAGGGCGGGCGTCAGCTCGTCACCGCGTCCTGTCCCGACTGCCGTGCCACCATGCAGCGAGAAGGGAACATCCGCACCGAGGCGGGCGGCGAGGTCGTGCAATCCGCGCGGACCGAGGTCGGTGCCCCAGAGCGCATCGCAGGCGACGAGGGTCGCGGCGGCGTCCGCGGAGCCGCCGCCCATCCCACCGGCGACCGGCACGCCCTTGCGGATGTCGAGGTGCACGCCGGCCGTGACGCCCGTGGTCTCCGCGAGCAGCTTCGCCGCCCGCAGGGCCAGGTTGCGGTCATCGAGCGGCACACCGGACACGTCGACGCTGCCCGCGATCTCCAGGGAGAACCCGTCCGACGGCGTCGCGTACACATCCTCGTAGAGGGACACGGCCTGGAAGACCGTCGCCAGCCCGTGATAGCCGTCCTCGCGGCGCGGCCCGACACCGAGGTAGACGTTGATCTTGCCCGGTGCGCGCACGTGCACGGCATCCGCGCGCCGTGCCATGCTCACGTCGGCTCCCTTTCCGGCTCCGCGCCGCCGGCGCCGAGCACCAGACGGATCACAGGTCGGAGGAGACCGACCACAGGTTCACGTCGATGCCGTGTGCGAGGGCGTCGATCGCGGTGAGCTCCTCATCGGAGAAGTCCGGCCCGTTCACCGCCTCGACGTTCTCGTCGATCTGCTCCGGCCGGGAAGCGCCGATCAGCGCGGAGACCACCACCGGGTCGCGCAGCGTCCACTGCAGCGCCATCTGAGCGAGACTCTGTCCGCGCTCGACCGCGATGTCGTTGAGGCCCCGCAGCACGGCCAGACCCTCCTCCGACAGCGGGCGATCCGACAGCGATCGACGCTTCTGCGCGCGCTGGGCGGTGCCGTCGGCGAGATACTTGTCCGTCAGCAGCCCCTGGGCGAGCGGAGTGAAGGCGATCGCTCCGATCCCCTCGCGGCGCAGGGTGTCGGTGAGCCCGTCCTCGACCCAGCGGTTCAGGATCGAATACGAGGGCTGGTGGATGACCAGCGGCGTCCCCAGGTCGCGTGCGACGGCCACCGCCGCTTCGGTGCGCTCGGCGCTGTACGAGGAGATGCCCACGTAGAGCGCCTTGCCCTGACGTACCAGCCTGTCGAGCGCACCGATGGTCTCCTCGACGGGGGTGACGGGGTCGACGCGGTGCGAATAGAAGACGTCCACGTACTCCAGGCCCATGCGGGTGAGCGACTGCTCCGCGCTGGCGAGGATGTACTTGCGGCTGCCGAGGTCTCCATACGGTCCCGGCCACATGTCGTAGCCGGCTTTCGACGAGATGATCAGCTCGTCGCGGTACGGGGCGAAGTCCTCGGCGAAGATTCGGCCGAAGTTCTTCTCGGCCGACCCGTACGGCGGACCGTAGTTGTTGGCCAGGTCGAAATGCGTGATGCCGCTGTCGAACGCGTGCCGCAGCAGGGCGCGCTGGTTGTCGAGAGGGATGTTGTCGCCGAAGTTCCACCACAGGCCCAGAGAGATCGGTGGCAGATACAGTCCGGAGGAGCCGACCTGGCGGTACGCGAACCGCTGGTAGCGGTCGGACGCGGCGGCGTAGGGACGGTGGAGTTCCGGGACGGCGGAGCGGAAGCGGGGTTCGGTCACGATGCCAGGCTAACCCACGCGGTCAGGCTGGAACGGGCGCGGCGAGCGCGATGCGATGGTAGTCGTCGACGCTGAGATCCTCACCACGGGCGGTCGGTGCGACCCCCGCGGACTCCAGAACCTCGGATGCGGCCGCAGAGCTGCCGAAGATGGCGGACAGCGCCTGACGCAGCATCTTTCTCCGCTGGTTGAACGCGGCGTCCACGATCGCGAACGTGCGGCGGCGCTCGTCCTCACTGCCCCTCGGCTCGACATCGCGGTGGAATCCGACGAGGAGGCTGTCCACATTCGGCACCGGCCAGAAAACCTGGCGGGAGACGGTACCGCGCAACTGCCACGGCCCGTACCAGGCGGCCTTCACGCTGGGCGTGCCGTAGATCTTGGATCCCGGCTTCGCGGCCAGACGCTCGGCCACCTCGGCCTGCACCATCACGACACCGCGCTGCAGGTTCGGGAAGGTCTCCAGAAAGTGCAGCAGCACCGGCACGGAGATGTTGTACGGCAGATTCGCGACCAGCACGGTCGGGTCGTTCGGCAGCTCGGTCACACGCATGGCATCCGCATCCACCACCGTCAGAGCGCCCTCGGCCACACCGCGCTCGGCCGCCGTCACCGGCAGCCTCTCGGCCAGGCGGTGGTCGATCTCGACGGCGGTGACGGATGCTCCGGCCTCGAGCACCCCGAGGGTCAGCGAGCCGAGTCCCGGGCCGATCTCGACGACCCGCTCCCCCGCCCGGACGTCGGCGGCCTGCACGATCTTGCGCACGGTGTTCGCGTCGACGACGAAGTTCTGCCCCAGCTTCTTGGTGGGGGTGACGTCGAGCTCGGCGGCGAGGCGGCGGATCTCGGTGGCGCCGAGCAGTGAGACGGTCATGCGTCCATTCTCGCGTATGTCCCTCTGCCGGATGTCCCCGTCCGCCCCTAGGATCGACCGGGTGACCGGATTGGGAGAGCTCATCGCGCCGCAGCGACTCGGTCGAGATTTCCGCTGGCTGATGTCGGCGGCGTGGACCAGCAACATCGGCGACGGGATCGCCCTGGCGGCCTCTCCGCTGCTGATCGCCTCGATGACCTCCTCGCCGATCCTTGTCGCCTCGGGCGCCATGCTGCAGTTCCTGCCGTGGCTGCTGTTCGGGCTGCACGCGGGCGCGATCGCCGACCGCGTCGAGCGGCGGATGCTGGTGATGCTGGCGCACGGCATCCGTGCGATCGTCGTGCTGGCGCTGGTGGCGTTCCTCGTGACCGGCACCGCGAACATCATGATCGTGCTGGCCGTCTCCTTCCTCTACGGGACGGCCGAGGTGTTCGCCGACACCACCAGCAGCACGCTGCTGCCGATGATGGTGAGGCCCGCCGATCTCGGCATCGGCAACGCCCGGCTCCAGGCCGGCTTCCTGGTTGCGAATCAGCTGGCGGGCCCGCCACTGGGCGCGTTCCTGTTCGCGGTGGGCACGTTCTGGCCGTTCCTCGCGCAGGTGCTCGCCGTCTCGGTCGCACTGGTGCTCATCTCGCGGATCGCACGGCAGCCGGTTCCCGCGCGCACCTCGACAGGCGCCGACCCGCAGGCGCAGAGGCACCGGCCGGTTCGCCGCGACATCGCCGAGGGGGTCCGCTGGGCCTGGCACAACAAGCCGGTGCGCACCCTCATCATCATCATCCTCGCGTTCAACGTCACCTGGGCGGCGCCCTGGGCCATCCTCGTGCTGTACGCCACCGAGCACCTCGGAATGGGTCCGGTCGGTTTCGGGGCGCTGACCACGGCATCGGCGATCGGCGGCTTGGCGGCGACCCTGAGCTTCGGCTGGCTCGAACGGCACGTGTCCTTCGCCACGCTGATGAAGGTGTGCCTGTCGCTGGAGGTGCTCATGCATCTGTCCTTCGCGCTGACCACGAGCGGCACGGTCGCGCTCGTGATCATGTTCGGCTTCGGCGCCTACGCGTTCGTGTGGGGCACGATCTCCACCACGGTGCGTCAGCGCCTGGTGCCGCACGACCTGCAGGGGCGGGTCGGGTCGGTGAACATGGTCGGCGTGTTCGGCGGCATGGTCATCGGTCAGGCGCTCGGCGGCGTGATCGCGCAGACCTGGGGGCTCACGGCACCGTGGTGGTTCGCGTTCGGCGGCGCGGCGCTCACCCTGCTGCTGATGTGGCGGCAGATCTCGCACATCGCCGCGGCGAAGCCGGTGCTCCAGGAGGAGAACCCCGCCGCGTGAGCGCGGACCGATGATCGGCGATCGCACAGAACGGCTCGATAGGCTCGCGACCTGCGGCGACGGAAGGGGCTGAGCGGCATGATCGTCGACATCATCGTGGTCGTGCTCCTCGTCGTCGCCCTCGTCGCCGGCCTGCAGCGCGGGCTGCTCACCGGACTGGGCTCGGTCCTCGGGCTCGTCGGCGGAGGCGTCGCGGCGTTCTGGCTCATGCCGCTGGTGAGCGGCTGGGTGCCGTGGCAGGGCTGGCGCACGGTCGCCGTGATCGTCGCGGGTGTGGCGCTGCTCGCGCTCGGCCTGACGATCGGCGAGGGCATCGGCGCGCTGATGCGCCGTGGCGTCGATCGGACGCGCCTGCGCGGCGTGGAGCGCCTCCTCGGCGGTGTCGTCAACGTCGTGGCGGCCGCGCTCACACTGATGCTCGTCGCTCCCACCGTCGCCTCCATGACTCCACCCGCGGTGTCGACCTCGATCACCTCGTCCCGTGTGCTGCAGGAGCTGGATCGACTCACCCCCGCGCCCGTGAACGAACTGATGGCACAGGTGCGCACGGCCGTCCTGAGCGGCGGCGTTCCCGAGCTGAGGCTGCTGCTGGACTCCGGCTCCACGACGCCCCAGCCGTCGGTGTCCCTGGACGACCCGGATCTGCAGGCCGCCGCCGCGTCCGTCGCCCGCATCTCGGGGACCGCCTACGCCTGCGGTGTGGGCTCGTCCGGAACAGGTTTCGTCATCGCACCGGATCGGGTGGTGACCAATGCGCACGTCGTCGCCGGGGTCGACAATCCGGTCGTGGAGCTGCCGGGCAGGGGCGCGCGGGAAGGACGGATCGTCTACTTCGATCCGATCGACGACCTTGCCGTGATCGCCGTCGACGATCTGCGCGGCACCCCGCTGAAGGTGGCCCCGGTGCTGCCGGCGGGGGCGGCAGCGGCGATCGAGGGATATCCGTACGGCGGACCGTTCCGCAGCGTCACCGCGGGTGTGCTGTCGGTGGGCACCGCGCAGGTGCCGGACATCTACGACCGCTCCAGCGCCCCGCGCGACGTGTACGCGCTCGACGCCCAGGTGGTGCCCGGCAACTCCGGCGGCCCGCTGCTGGCGGAGGACGGCACCGTCGTCGGCGTGGTGTTCGCGCGCGGTACCGACCGGGCGGACCGCGGCTATGCGATGACCAGCACCGAGCTCACGCCGGTGGTCGACGGCGCAGAGCGGATGGATGCGGCCGTGCCATCCGGCCAGTGCGCCGGTTGACCGGCTGACCGCCGCTCAGTCGAACGTTCCGTACACGGCGACGGTGTTCGCCGCGAGCTGCCGGCACAGCTCGTCCAGCTCGACGTCCAGCTCGGCGGCCATGAAGCGCACGGTGAGCGGCACCAGGTACGGCGCGTTCGGGCGTCCGCGCAGCGGCACGGGTGTCAGGAAGGGGGCATCCGTCTCGACGAGAATGCGATCCAGCGGCGTCACGCGCAGCGCATCGCGCAGATTCTGAGCGTTCTTGAACGTGAGGTTGCCGGCGAAGGAGAGCCAGTACCCGGCATCCGCCGCGACGCGCGCCATCGCCTCATCCCCGGAGAAGCAGTGGAAAACCGTCCGCTCCGGAGCGCCGACCCTGGCGAGGGTCTCCAGGACGTCGTCATGGGCGTCGCGATCGTGGATCTGCATGGCGATGCCGTGCTTCTTCGCCAGCGCGATATGCGCCTCGAACGATTCGTGCTGGGCGGGGCGGCCCGATTCGTCGGTGCGGAAGTAGTCCAGGCCGGTCTCCCCGATCGCGCGGGTGCGCGGGTGCGCGGCGAGCTCGTCGATCACCCCGATGGCCTCGTCCAGGCGTCCGTCGGCGGCGTAGATGGGTGCGTCGTTGGGGTGGATCGCGACGGCCGCGAGCACGCGATCGTCGGACGCCGCCGCCTCCACCGCCCAGCGGGAGGCCTCGATGTCGCCCGACGCCTGCACCACCCCGGCGATCCCGACGGCCTCGGCCCGGTCGAGCTGCTCGCGCAGGCTGAGCGGTTCGACGCCGTCGGTGATCTCCAGGTGGCAGTGGTTGTCGTAGACCGGGACGGTGAGCGGCTCAGGAGCCGCCGGATAGCTCAGATCCTTGCGCCCTGCGGTGGAGCGCTCGCGCACGTAGGTCTCGGTCATGGCGGTACGACTCAGGCGGTCTGCTCCACGCGCGGGAACAGAGGCGCGAGCGCGGTGACGGTCGTGCCGGGCTGGAGGATTCCCCACGCGCCCGCCTCGCGGATCGGCTGCGCGGCGAGCGCACCCAGCGAGACCTCGACGCCGAGCGCGTTCCAGAGCGTGGCCGTGGAGTGCGGCATCACCGGCGACAGCAGCACGGCGAGCGCCCTCAGGCCCTCGGCACAGGTGTACAGCACCGTGCCCAGGCGGGCGCGCGCCCCCTCGTCTCCGGCGTCGGCCTGCTTGGCCAGCGCCCACGGCTCGTTGTCGGTGATGTAGCCGTTCAGCTCGTCGACGATCGTCCAGATGGCGTGGATGGCCTCGTCGATGCGGAACACGTCCATCGCGGCATCCGCACGGGTCACGGCATCCGCCGCGGTCTTCTGGATCGCGAGATCCTGCTCGGTGTACGCGGCCGGTGCCGGCACCACCCCGTCGAAGTACTTCGCGATCATCGCGACGGTGCGCGACGCGAGGTTGCCGAAGCCGTTCGCGAGCTCGGCCTGGTACCGGGCCGAGAGGTCCTCCCAGGAGAACGAACCGTCCTGGCCGAACGCGATGGCCGACAGGAAGTAGAACCGGTAGGCGTCCGATCCGAACACGTCGGTGATCTCGGTCGGCGCGATGCCGGTGAGCTTGGACTTGGACATCTTCTCGCCGCCGACCAGCAGCCAGCCGTGCGCGAAGACGCCCTGGGGCACCTCCAGACCGGCGGCCATCAGCATCGCCGGCCAGATCACCGCGTGGAAGCGCAGGATGTCCTTGCCGACCACATGGTACGCGGGCCAGCGACGATCGAAGTTCTCCTGGTCCTCGCCGTAGCCGACCGCAGTGGCGTAGTTCAGCAGCGCGTCGACCCACACGTAGATGACGTGCGACTCGTCCCAGGGCAGCGGGATGCCCCAGTCGAACGCCGACCGGGAGATCGACAGATCCTTCAGCCCCTGGCTGACGAACGAGACGACCTCGTTGCGCGCGGAGTCAGGGCGCACGAAATCGGGCTGCGTCCTGTAGAGCTCGAGCAGCCGGTCCTGGAACTCGCTGAGCTTGAAGAAGTAGTTCTTCTCCTGCAGCAGCTCCAGCGGCTTGGAGTGGATCGCGCACACCTTCAGCCCTTCGAAGGGTCCGGTGCCGTCGAGGATCTCCGACTCGGGCTTGAACTCCTCGCAGCCCACGCAGTACAGCGCCTCGTACTCGCCGGCGTAGATGTAGCCGCGGTCGTAGATCGCCTGCACGAACTTCTTCACACGCTCCTCGTGCCGCTCCTGCGTGGTGCGGATGAAGTCGTCGTTGGCCACGTCGAGCGTCTTCAACAGCGGGAACCACGCCTCGCTCACCAGCTTGTCCACCCACTCCTGCGGGGTGACGTTGTTGGCGGCGGCGGCGCGGAGCATCTTCTGGCCGTGCTCGTCGGTGCCCGTCAGCATCCAGGTGTCATCACCGGACTGGCGGTGCCAGCGCGCGAGAGTGTCCACGGCGACGGTCGTGTAGCCGTGGCCGATGTGCGGCACGTCGCTGGGATAGTAGATCGGCGTGGTGATGTAGAACGATTCGCCTGCGGGCATGCTCTCGATTCTAGGCGGGAACGAAGGAGGCTTCTGCTTCGTGACCTGGGCGGAGGAGCTCAGCCCGAGGTGCCGGGGCGGACCCGCACCGCCGTCACGGCAGCGTGCGGGCGGGAGCTGGCCTCGCCGGGGATGCGGAGACGGGACGCGGATGCCGTCGGCGCGAAGCCTGCCTCGACCAGCAGCTCGGTCATCGCATCCGGGGTCCAGAAGTAGGCGGTGGTGATGGCGTGGGCGAACGGCTCACGCGGGACGCCCTCGAAGAACCCGATCAGGATGCTGCCACCGGGAGCGAGCACGCGGGCGAACTCGGCGAGCACCGCCGGCGATCTCCTCGCGATCGGCGTCCGCCAGCTGCCCCACGTCACCGGCGAGCTCGATGTACTCCGCGGCCGCGCATCATACGCACGCCCGATCAGGGGATCCGTCATGTCAGCGGGCGGCGAGGGCGGCCTGGTAGAGGTCTCGGGACGACAGGCCGGTGGCGGCGGCGACCTCGGCGCAGGCTTCCTTGAGGCGCGTGCCCGAGGCCACCAGGCGCTGCACCTGTGCGAGGGCGTCGTCGGCGGAGACCGAGACGGGCTCCGCGCCGGAGACCACCACGACGATCTCGCCCTTCACACCGTGCTCGGCCCATTCCACCAGTTCGGATGCCGTACCGCGGCGCACCTCTTCATAGAGCTTGGTCAGCTCACGGCACACGGCGATGCGTCGCTCGTGACCGAAGGCGGCACCCATGTCGGCCAGCGACGACGCCAGCCGCGCAGGCGACTCGAAGAAGACCATCGTGCGCGGCTCGGACGCCAGCATCCGCAACGTCTGTCGCCGGTCGCCGGGCCTGCGCGGCACGAAGCCCTCGAACGTGAACCGGTCGGTCGGCAGGCCCGAGATGGCGAGCGCCATGAGCACGGCACTGGGCCCGGGGATCGCCGTCACGGTCACCCCGCGCTCGACGGCCGCGGCGACCAGGCCGTAGCCCGGATCGCTGACGGCCGGCATCCCTGCGTCGCTGACCACGACGACGTCCTGCTCCGCCGCGAGCTCGGCGAGCTCGGCGGCCTTGTGCTTCTCGTTGTGATCGTGCAGCGCGATCAGCCGCGGCCGGTTGGCGATCTTCAGCGCCTGCAGCAGCCGCTGGGTGGTGCGGGTGTCCTCGGCGGCGACGACCTCCGCGTTCTCGAGCACCTCGATCAACCGCCGCGACGCGTCGCCGAGATTGCCGATCGGGGTCGCCGCGAGGATGATCACCCGACCAGCTTAGGCGCGGGCCCCACCGCCGAATTGCCTAGGCTGAGCAGGTGACAACGCCCGCCTCGCCGCCGCCTCCACTGGATGACAGGCCGACGCTCTGGGAGCGCCTGCAGCACGGGGCTGCCGCTGACCCCGCCATGGCTCGGCTTCTGGCCTGGGCGGCACCGGCGCTGATCACCCTTCTCGCAGCCGCACTGCGTCTGGTGAACCTCGCGCATCCCCACCAGATCATGTTCGACGAGACCTACTACGTGAAGGACTCGTGGTCGCTGTGGAACTTCGGCTACGAGGCGAAGTGGGGCGACGGCGCGGACACGCAGCTGCTCACCGGCGACGACTCGGCGATGCAGACCGCCGGTTCCTTCGTGGTGCACCCGCCGCTGGGCAAGTGGATCATCGCCCTCGGCATGGCCGCGACGAGTCCCGACTCGAGCTTCGGCTGGCGGGTGACCACGGCGATCCTCGGCGCCCTGACGGTGCTGCTGGTCTACCTCGTCGCCCTGCAGCTGACGCGCTCGCGCCCGGTGGCGTTCATCGCCGGAGGGCTGCTCGCCATCGACGGTCTGGGAATCGTCATGAGCCGCATCGCCCTGCTCGACGGCATCCTCACCTTCTTCATCCTGCTGGGAGTGCTCTTCGTCCTGCGGGACCGACAGCGCACGATCCCGCTCTTCGACGCGATCGGCGAGCGCGACGACGACGCGCCCCCGCGCATGGCCGGTCCGGTGCTGTGGGCCCGGCCGTGGCTGGTCGCCGCGGGCATCGCGCTCGGCGCCGCATCCGCGGTGAAATGGTCCGGCCTGTACGCGCTCGCCGTCTTCGGCCTGTACGTGGTGATCACCGACGCCCTGGCACGGCGGAGAGCGGGGATCGCCCTGTGGCCCACGGATGCCGTGTTCCGCCAGGGCCCGGTCTCCTTCCTGCTGCTGGTCGGTCCCGCGCTGCTCACCTACCTCGCGTCGTGGACGGGCTGGCTGTTCACCGCCGGCGGATACGACCGGCAGTCGGATGCGAACCCGCTGATCGCCCTGTGGAAGTACCACGAGTCCATCCTCGGATTCCACGTCGGACTGGCCAGCCCGCATCCGTACGCCAGCCCCGCCTGGCAGTGGCCGCTGCTGCTGCGCCCCACCGCGATGTGGGTCGGCGACGATCCGGCACCGTGCGGCACGGACCACTGCATCGCCGTGATCTCATCGGTCCCGAACCCGATGATCTGGTACGCGAGCGTCGCCGCAGCCGTGTATCTGCTGTACCGGCTCGTGCGCGGGCTCATCCACCGGATGCCGGTCGGGCCCGAGCTCACCTTCCCGCTGGTCGGACTGATCGCGACCTACGTGCCGTGGCTGCTGGTCGGCAACCGCACGATCTTCCAGTTCTACACGATCACGATGGTGCCGTTCCTCGTGATCGGACTGGCGGTCGCGCTGCGCGAACTCGCCGGGCGCGCACCCGCCCCACGGCATCGGCGGCAGTCCGGTCAGCGCACGGTCGCCGTCTATCTGAGCGTGGTCGTGCTGGTCTCGGCGTTCTTCTATCCGGTGTGGACGGGCATGAGCGTGCCCTACGAGTTCTGGCTCGTCCACAACTGGCTCCCGGGCTGGATCTGACCCGCGGACCGCCTGGGTTCAGTGCTCGACCGGTGCACCCTTCCGGCGTCCCTCTTCGAGGGTGACGCGCTTGCCCAGCATCCGTCCCACGCCGAGCACGATGCCGACGACGATCAGCCCGAGGATGAGGCCGGCCACCGCCGAGATCAGCGTCTCCCCCACCCAGGCGATCACGGCGCCGAGCGGTGCGAGCAGGTCGTGCACCCCGTGCAGCAGATCCGCCGGCCACGACGGGCCGACGACGCCGACGTTCACCATCACGAGGTGCCCGCCGACCCACAGCATCGCCACCGTGCCGATGACGCTGATCACGCGGAAGACGGCAGGCATCGACCGCACGATCCGGGTGCCGGCATGCCGCACCCGCCGCACCGGGTTCTTCGCCATCTGCAGCCCGATGTCGTCGATCTTCACCAGCAGCGCGACGGCGCCGTAGACGGCGGCCGTCATGAGCGCGGCGATCACGGCGAGCACGCCCAGTGTCTGCCAGATGCCCAGCCCTTCGTCCAGGCTCGCCAGCGAGATGAGCATGATCTCGGTGGAGAGGATCAGGTCGGTGCGGATGGCGCCCCAGACGAGGCGGTTCTCGTCCCGCTCGCCCTCCTCGTCGTGACCGTGACCGAATCCGAACCACTCCAGCACCTTCTCCGCACCCTCGAAGCACAGGTATGTCCCGCCGAGGATCAGCAGGTACGGCAGCACCCACGGTGCGAAGGCGGTGAGCACCAGCGCGACGGGGATGATGATGAGGAACTTGTTCACCAGGGAACCCAGCGCGATCTTGCCGACGACCGGCAGCTCTCGCGCCGGAGTGAGTCCCTGCACGTACTGGGGCGTGACGGCGGCGTCGTCGATGACGACCCCCGCGGCCTTGGCGGACGCTTTCATGGCCGCACTGAGGATGTCATCGACGACGGCGAGCAGGCCAACGGACATGCGGTCCCCCGGGGATCGTTTCGTGAGTGGCGGCGAGGTCCGCCGGTTCGTGTCGTAACGCTACTGGATCAGAGCGTGGATTCCCGGTCAGCGTCGCCCCGAGCCTCGGGGAATCCGCGACGCCCGCCGCACGCGCGGAACGGTGGGAGGGGCGTGCGGTCAGCGGGAGGAGATCAGCTGACGGGGATCGCTCACCGGCAGCAGGCAGACGAAGTCGCGGCAGTCGTAGACGACGCCGTCGGTGGCGCCCTTGCCCTCGAAGAGCGCGAAGCCGTTCTCCGCGAACGCGCGGGCCTGGTCCGGTGTGACGACGACGACCGCATCGGCATCCGCCTTCCGTGCGGCATCCGCCAGCTCCCCCGAGCGGGACGAGACGACCGCGACGACCTGTCGCGGCGCCTGCGCGAGACCCGCCGCGACGCGCAGCACGGCTCCGTAGGCGATCGGATGCTGCAGGGCGCGCCCCACGACGCCCGCCACCAGCTGCTCGGCCCGCGCACGATGCGCCTCGCCCGCGCCCAGCCACCAGGCGGTGAGATGGGCGGATGCCAGAGCCGACGGCCCGGACGGCAGATCGCCGTCGCCGTCGTTCGCCGCCGGCACGATCCGCTGCGCGGCCAGCACCGGGTCCTCGAGGGCACGGGAGCCCAGCACCTCGAGGGCCTGCCGGGCCCACGCGACATCGCCGGTGGCGAGAGCGAGCGCGAACAGCCCGTCGGCCAGCAGACCCAGGTCGGCCGTCGTCGCGACCGCCGTGGCGGCCACGCCGTCGAGGGAGGAGCGCAGCAGTTCACCGGTCTCGGCGCGGTTCACGCCGAGCACGTGCGCGGCTGCGGCTGCCGCGGCATCGACCCACTCCGGCTCCCCCAGCCGGGCCCCGGCGCGGGCGAGCGCACCGATGGCCAGACCGTTCCATCCGGTCAGCACCTTGCCGTCCACGGCCGGTGGCTCCAGCCCGGAGCGCCCCTCGGCGTCCCGGCGGTAGTACCCGCCCTCGTCGCGCACCCCGTCGATCCACGACTCCGAGTCCTGGGCGGAGCCGAATGCTCCGCCCTCGCGGCGCAGCACGTGCAGAAGGAAGTCGGCGATCCCCCGCGCGATGTCCTTCTGCCCGGCGTCGACCGCGACATCCAGCAGCTGGGCGTTGTCGATCAGCATCCGCTCGTAGTGCGGCACGGTCCAGTCACGCCGCGTGGCGTAGCGGAAGAATCCGCCCTCGACCGCGTCGCGCAGCGGGGAGGCGGACATCGCCGTGAGCGCGCGGGCGACCGCATCGGCTCCGTGCACCAGGGGATGCTGCAGGAACCGCAGCGTCGTGGCCATCGGGAACTTCGGCGCTCCGCCGAATCCCCCGAACTCGCGGTCCTCGCGTTCGGAGATCGAGGCCGCCGCCGCACGCAGCGCGTCCGCGTCCGGGAGCGCGGATTCCTCGGAGCGGGTGGCGCCGCGCAGTGCGTCGGCGACCGCGCCGGCGGAGGCGAGCACCTCGCTGCGCCGCTCCGTCCAGGCCTCCCGCACCGCTGTCAGGACATCCCGGAACGCGGGGGTGCCGCCCCGCGCCTGCGGAGGCCAGTAGGTGCCGGCGTAGAACGCATCGCCGTGCGGGGTGGTGAACACCGTCAGCGGCCAGCCCAGGTTCTGCGTGAACGCGGATGCCGACGCCATGAACGCGGCGTCGACCTCCGGATGCTCCTCACGGTCGATCTTCACCGCGACGAAGTCCCCGTTGATCTGCGCGGCGGTCGCGGGGTCGGAGAAGGACTCCCGCGCCATCACGTGACACCAGTGGCAGGTGGAGTAGCCGATCGAGATCATCAGGGGCACCTCGCGACGACGTGCCTCCTCGAACGCCTCCGCACTCCACGGCCACCAGTCCACCGGATTGTCGGCGTGCGCGCGCAGGTAGGGACTGAGGGTGTCGGCGAGCCGGTTGGTCATGGCACCCACCGTACGCCGCAGGTGACGGGCGCGGGCGGCTCAGCGGGCGGATCAGAAGGCGGCGAGGGCTCGGGGGTCCGCCACCGACGCATAGCCGACCAGCGGGAGCGCGCGCTCGGCCGCGAGCGAGATCCGAGACTGCAGCGCCGGCGCCGACACCTCGTAGCCGTCGAAGTCGGTGTTGCTCGCGTAGACGCCGATCGGCAGGGTGAGAGCCTGGAAGAAGGCGAACAGCGGCCGCAGCTGGTGCTCGATGATCAGCGCGTGCCGCTCGCCCCCGCCGGTCGCCGCGAGCAGGACAGGTTTTCCGACCAGGGCGTACTGGCCGATGAAGTCGAAGAGGTGCTTGAAGAGCCCGGTGAACGACGCCCGATACACGGGACTGCCGACGATGAGCAGGTCCGCCTCCTCGACGGCGCGCAGCTGCTCCTCGACGGCGGCCGGTAGATCGTCGCGGCGCAGGGCGCCCGCCAGACCGGGTCCGATCTGGGTGAGCTCGATCACGTGGACCTCGACGTCGATCCGCTCCGCGACGGCCGCGGCGATGGCGCGCAGCAGAGCCGTGGTCTTGCTGGGCTCGTGCAGGGATCCGGACACGGCGACGACGCGGTAGGGAGCTGGCATGCCTTCGACGGTACTGAGCACGACGCCCCGCGTCACGGGAAGTGAAACGGGGCGTCATGCGGCGGAATCCGGCGACACGTTCGCGTCGCCGGCTCCTGGTCAGTTCACGTCGTTCGGGTGCGAGCCCACGCGCCCCGAGCCGTCCTGGGGGTCCAGTGCGTCGATGGCGGACATCTGGGCATCGTCGAGCTCGAAGCCGAACACGTCGAGGTTCTCGCGCATGCGCTCGGCGTGCACGGACTTCGGGAACACGATGAAGCCCTTCTGCAGGTGCCAGCGCAGCACGACCTGGGCCGGGGTACGGCCGGTGGCGGCGGCAGCGGAGGCGACCGCGTCCGTGCCGAACAGGTCGTACTTGCCCTGGCCCAGCGGGCCCCAGGACTCGATGAGCACGCCGTGGGCGGCGGCCCACTGGGTGATGTCGCGCTGCTGATACGCCGGGTGCAGCTCGATCTGATTCACGGCAGGGACGACACCGGTCGCCTCGACGATGCGTTCCAGGTGCGGGACGAGGTGGTTGGAAACGCCGATCGAGCGGGCCAATCCGCGCTCGCGGATGCCGATCATCTTCTCCCACGCATGCAGGTAGTCGTCCTTGGCAGGGGTCGGCCAGTGCACCAGGTACAGGTCGATCTGCTCCAGCCCGAGCTTGTCGAGGCTCTCGGCGACGGCCTTGTCGGGCTCGTCGTCGTGGTGACGGTCGTTCCACAGCTTGGTGGTGATGAACAGCTCGGAGCGGTCGATGCCGCTCTTCGCGATGGCGGCGCCCACGCCCTCCTCGTTGCCGTAGATGGCGGCCGTGTCGATGTGACGGTAGCCGGCCTCGAGCGCCTGGCTGACCGCCCGTTCGGCCTCATCGGCCGGCACCAGGAAGACACCGTAGCCGAGTTGGGGGATGCTGTGTCCGTCGTTGAGTTCAAGAGTGGGGATCGTCATTCCTCCAGCGTAGATGTTGTCATGACAGGATCGGCGGAGGCAGTTCCTGAGACGCCCACACTCACGTCTCCAGCCGACTGTCGATCGCGATCGCGCGTCTCCGCGCTGGGCGCCCGTCATCGCCGCGCAATGCCCGACGACGGGCGTCGTACGATGGAGGGCTATGTCTTCGCCCGTCATCGTCTTTCCCCCTGAGCTGCCGGTCAGTGCCGCGCGGGAGGAGATCGCCGACGCCATCCGCCGGCACCAGGTCGTGATCGTCGCGGGCGCCACGGGATCGGGCAAGACCACCCAGCTGCCGAAGATCTGCCTGGAGCTGGGCCGGGAGCGCATCGCGCACACGCAGCCGCGCCGCCTGGCCGCCCGCACGATCGCCGAGCGCGTCGCGGAGGAGCTGCAGGTCGAACTGGGCGATCTGGTCGGCTACAAGGTGCGCTTCACCGACCAGGTGTCCGAGGCCACCCGCATCGCCCTGATGACCGACGGCATCCTGCTCAACGAGATCCATCGTGACCGCCTGCTGCGCCGCTACGACACGATCATCATCGACGAGGCGCACGAGCGTTCGCTGAACGTGGACTTCCTGCTCGGCTATCTGCACCGGATCCTGCCCGAGAGGCCGGACCTGAAGGTCATCATCACCTCCGCCACCATCGATCCGCAGAGCTTCGCGGAGCATTTCGCGTCGGCGGACGGCGAACCGGCGCCGATCATCGAGGTGTCGGGGCGCACCTACCCGGTCGAGATCCGGTACCGGCCGTTGGTGGACGAGTCCACAACTCCGGAGGAATCCACGGCAGGCTCGCATCGGCCCGCCGCAGGACGCGGTTCGACGAGGAATCTCCGGAGTTCCGAACGCGGCGGCGCCGATCCCGACGACGAGGTCACCGGAATCGTCGCCGCTCTGCGGGAGTTGGACCGCGAGGCGCCGGGCGACGTGCTGGTGTTCCTGCCCGGCGAGGCCGAGATCCGCGATGCCGCGGAGGCCGTCCGCAGCGCCTACCGATCGTCGAGGGCGCCGGTGGAGGTGCTGCCGCTGTACGGCAGGCTCTCGGCGGCCGAGCAGCACCGGGTGTTCGAGCGCCCTTCGACAGGCCCGGGAACCCATCGTCTGGCGCGCCGCGTCGTGCTCGCCACGAACGTCGCGGAGACCAGCCTCACCGTGCCGGGCATCAAGTACGTCATCGACACAGGCACCGCCCGCATCTCGCGGTACAGCGCGCGCTCGAAGGTGCAGCGCCTGCCGATCGAGGCCGTGTCGCAGGCATCTGCGAATCAGCGGTCCGGGCGCGCCGGACGCACCAGCGACGGCATCGCGATCCGCCTGTACGGCGAGGACGACTTCGCGGCACGTCCGGAGTACACCGAGCCCGAGATCCTGCGCACCTCACTGGCATCCGTGGTGCTGCAGATGCTCTCGCTCGGCTTCGGCGACATCACCGAGTACCCGTTCCTCACTCCCCCGGATTCGCGCGGCGTGAAGTCCGCTCTCGAACTGCTCACGGAGATCGGCGCCGTGGAGCTCACCCGAGGCGCCCAGCCGCGGCTCACGCGCATCGGCCGGGACATCTCGCGGATGCCGATGGACCCGCGCTTCGCCCGGATGCTGGTCGAGGCCTCGGCCTCCGGAACCGCAGTGCTGGCCGATGTGATGCCCATCGTCGCCGGGCTGTCCATCCAGGATGTGCGGGAGCGTCCCTCCGCGGATGCCCCGCAGTCCGTGCGCGACGAGGCGGACCGCTCGCATGCGCGCTTCGTCGATCCCACCAGCGACTTCCTGACCCTGCTGAATCTGTGGAATCACCTGCGCGAGAAGCAGAAGGAGCTCGGCTCCAGCGCCTTCCGACGGATGTGCCGCAGCGAGCACCTGAATTACGTGCGCGTGCGGGAATGGTTCGATGTGCACCGCCAGCTCAAGTCGCTGGTGAAGACGTCGAGGTCCGGCGACCGCCCCGCGGGCACCGGAGCGACCGACGCGGATACCCTGCATCGGGCGATCCTCGCCGGGCTGCTCTCGCAGATCGGGATCCTCGACGAGCGGACGGCGGCGGCGTCGCAGAACAAGAACAAGGCGAAGGGCGAGAAGCGCCGCATCGCGGAGTACCGCGGCGCGCGCGGCATCCGCTTCTCGATCTTCCCGGGTTCCGGGTTGCGCAAGAAGGCCCCGCAGGCCGTGATGGCCGCCGAGATCGTGGAGACGTCGCGGATGTTCGCGCGCACCGTCGCCGCGATCGACCCGGCATGGGCGGAGGCGCTGGCGGGCGATCTCGCCAAGCGCCAGGTGTCGGAGCCGCACTGGTCGAAGGACGCGGGCGCGGCCGTCGCCTACGAGAAGGTGACGCTGTTCGGCGTGGAGATCATCCCCAAGCGGCGCATCCAGTTCGCGCGCATCGACCGGGCCGGCGCCCGCGAGCTATTCCTGCGGCACGCGCTGGTCGAGGGCGAGTGGGATCCCTCGCGCATCGACAAGCGGGTCAGCGCGTTCTGGCGTGCCAATGCCGAGCTGCGCCGTCGGCTGGAGAAGCTCGAGGAGCGCGAGCGCCGCCGCGACATCCTCGCCGGCGACGAGTCGGTGTTCGCGTTCTACGACGAGCGCATCCCGCACGAGGTGTTCGACGTGCGCTCCTTCGAGAGGTGGTGGCGGGACGCCCTCGCGGTCACGCCCAAGCTGCTCGTCATGCGTGAGAGCGACCTCATCGAGGATGACGGGCGCGCTGACCAGTCCGAGTTCCCGACCCGGTGGACCCAGGGCGATCAGGTGCTGGGCCTGGCGTACCGTTTCGAGCCCGGTGCGGAGGACGACGGTGTGAGCGTGGTGCTCCCCCTGGCCCTGCTGCAGCAGGTGCGCGACACCGGCTTCGACTGGCAGGTGCCCGGACTCCGCGACGAGCTCATCACCGCACTGCTGCGTGCCCTGCCCAAGGCCATCCGCCGCCATGTGGTGCCTGCGGCGGATTGGGCCGCGAAGTTCGGCGAGCAGATCGCCGACGGCGGCCCCGAGAACCACGGCGGCATGCCGGAGCGCTCCCTGAAGGAGGCGCTCGCGCGGCTCGTCCAGCCGCTCGCGAATCAGCCGGTCTCGGCATCGGACTTCGATGATGAGCGGGTTCCCGGCCACCTGCGAATGAACTTCCGCGCGGTGGACGAGCGAGGGCGCGTGGCCGACTCCGACCGTGACCTCGCGACGCTGCAGCAGCGACTGTCGGACCGCTCGCGCCAGAGCGTGGCGCGCTCGATCGCGCAGCCGGACGCGCCGTCGAAGGGACGCCGACCGGATGCCGCCGCGGTCGCCGCAGCATCTGCTCGCGGCCCGATCGAGCGCGACGGGCTCACGGAGTGGAGCTTCGGCGAGCTGCCCGAGGTGCTCGACACGAAGGTCGCCGGCGGCGTGGTGCGCGGGTACCCCGCGATCGTCGACCGCGGTGCGACCGTGTCGGTGCGGCTGGAGGCGACCGCGGATGCAGCGGCAGCCGCCACCCGCGACGGTGTGCTGCGCCTCGTGCTGTTGAACGTCCCCTCGCCCGCCTCGTACGTGCAGAACCACCTGACGTCGGCCGAGAAGCTGGCCCTCGCGGCATCGCCCTACCAGAACGTCGCGGCGTTGATCGAGGATGCCCGCACCGCCGTGGTTCGCGGCCTGATCGACGAGGCGACGGGCGGGTCCCTCATCCGCACCGAGGCCGAGTTCCGACGGGTGCGGGATGCGGTGAACGCCGCGCTCGTCGACAGCCTGTTCGCGTGCGTGTCTCTCCTCGCCCGCATTTTGACCCGGAGCCGTGACGTGGAGCGCGGTATCAAATCGCAGAACTCCCTCGCTCTGCTCGGCCCGCTGAACGACATCCGCTCGCAGCTGGGGGGTCTGATCCGCCCGGGGTTCATCTCGCAGACCGGCGTGGAGCGGATGGCGCACCTGCCGCGGTACCTGGACGGCATGGTCGAACGCCTGAAGACCCTCGCGAATGAACCGGGCAAGGACCGGACGCGGATGACGGAGTTCGAGCGGATGGCGAAGGCGTTCGAGGATGCCGGGGGCAGCATCCCGCTGCCGAAGGACGCCCCCCGAGTGCTCGTGGAGGTGCGCTGGCTGCTGGAGGAGTACCGGGTCAGCGTGTTCGCACAGCGCCTCGGCACCGCGCAGCCGGTCTCGCCGCAACGCATCATGAAGGCTCTCTCGGCGCGCTGAGGGGGCTAGCCTGGGGCCATGGCTCGTGCGATCGTCCACACTGAAATCGGCTCCCCTGACGTTCTCCGCCTGGTGGAGGTGCCCGACCCCGTCGCCGGTCCCGGCGAGGTGGTCGTGCAGATCGAAGCCGCGGGGGTGAACCCCGTCGACGTCAAGCAGCGCGCGGGCATCCGTCCTCTGCCCCCGATCACCGAGCCGCGTCATGTCGGCTTCGACGGGGCGGGCACGATCACCTCGGTGGGCGAGGGCGTCAGCGGGTTCGCGGTCGGCGATCGTGTCGCGATCGGCGACACGCGCGGAACCTACGCCACGGCTCTGCGCGTGCCGGTGCGCAACCTCACGCTGCTGCTCGACGGCGTCACGGCCGCGGAGGGCGCCGCCCTCAGCATTCCCGTCGGCACCGCGTATCAGTCGCTGCGCTCGCTCGGCGTGCGCAAGGGAGACACGCTGCTCATCCACGCCGGCTCCGGAGCCGTCGGGCAGGCCGCCGTGCAGTTTGCCAAGCTGTGGGGGGCGACCGTGATCGCGACCGCGAGCCCGCAGCGGCATGAACAGGTCCGGGCGCTCGGCGCCATCCCGATCGCTTACGGCGAGGGTCTGTCCGACCGCGTGCGCGAAGCCGCACCGCAGGGGGTGGACGTCGCACTGGACTGCGCGGGCACGGACGAGGCCATCCGCACTTCACTCGAGCTGGTCGCCGACCGCGAGCGGATCGCGACGATCGTCCGCGGTCCGGATGCCGCCGAATTCGGCATCCGTGCGTTCTCCGGCGGCAGCCCGGTTCCGCTCTCGGAGCAGGAGCAGGAGTGGCGGCGCGAAGCGGTGGGCGTCGCGATCAACCTGATCGAGGCGGGCGACTTCCAGATCGAACTCGGCCCGGAGCTGCCGCTCGCCGAGGCCGCGCGCGCACACGAGCTGATCGAGCAGAACGCCGCCGACGGCAAGATCATCCTCCGACCGTGACCGCCCGGTCCTCGGGGACGCGATCCCAGCGCTGGGACCACTGCACGAGCGGGCTGAGCACGGCGATCAGGTCGGCACCGGCGGGCGTCAGACGGTAGAAGATCTGCACCGGCACCGAGGGGACCACATTGCGGGCGACCAGACCGTGGGATTCCAGTTCGCGCAGGCGCGCGGCCAGCAGCCGGTCCGAGAGGCCGTCCACGGACGCGACGATCTTCGAGAAGCGGTCGGCACCGCGTGACAGCGCCAGCAGGATCGCCGCGTTCCACTTCTTGCCCGCGAGTTCCGCCGATCGTCGGAAGGCGCGGCACTGCTCGTCATCGATGTGCTGAGCATCCATCTTCTTCTCCTCGTCGCGCACGGCTGTGAGCCCGTTGCACTACTCACTTATAGTAAGCAGGTTACCACCGGTTCGCGCTGGTCGGCTCTGTCATCCACGCTGGTCTCATGGGCGGAGACGAGAGAGGAGCCGCAATGATGACGATTGCCGTTCTGGGAGTCGGGCGAGTCGGGTCGGCGGTGGCGCGCACGGCGATCCGTGCGGGCCACGAGGTGCTGGTAGCCGGATCGGGTGCTGCGGAGGACATCGCGCTGCTCACCCGGATCGTGATGCCCGGCGCGGTCGCGGCGACGGCCGAGGCGGCGATTCGTGCGGCGGACATCGTCGTGCTCGCGGTGCCGCTGCACAAGCATCGCTCGGTGGACCCCGCTCCCCTGGCCGGCAAGGTGGTCATCGACGCCATGAACTGGTGGACGCCCGTCGACGGCTCCCGCGAGAACCGCGATCAGGACGACACGCGCACCAGTGAGGTCGTCGCGCAGCACTTCGACGGCTCCCGCCTCGTCAAGTCCCTCAACCACATCGGCTACCACGAGCTCGAGGAGCATGGCCGGCCTGCGGGCGCACCGGGACGGAGGGCGCTCGCGATCGCCAGTGACGACGAGGCAGCCGCGGAACGGGTCGCCGAGATGCTCGACACCTTCGGCTTCGACGCGGTCTACGCAGGCCCTCTCGATCGCGGCTGCTTCTTCGGACCCGGCACCCGCATCTTCAACAGCAGCCTCACCAGAGCGCAGCTCGAGGCGACGCTCCCGACCCTTCAACCCACTCGCTGACATCGACCTCGACACACAGGAGAACACCAATGGAACTGGGCGCATACAGCTTCGGCGACACCCCGCGGGACCCGGACGGCACGCTGCGTTCGACCCCCGAAGCGATCACCAACCTCTTCGACGCGATCGTGCACGCCGATGCGGTCGGGCTCGACTACTTCGCCGTCGGCGAGCATCACACGCACGAGATGCCGGCGTCCTCGCCCGGTGCGATGATCGCCGCGGCGGCCGGCGCGACCTCCCGGATCAGGCTCGGCTCAGGAGTCAGCGTGCTCAGCACCGACGATCCGGTGCGGGTGTTCCAGCAGTTCGCCACGGCCGACGTGATCTCAGGAGGCCGGGTGGAGATCACCGCCGGCCGCGGGTCGTCGGTCGAGTCGTTCCCGCTGTTCGGCTACGACCTGCGCGATTACGACCGCCTGTACGAGGAGAAGCTCGAGTTGCTGCTGAGGATCAACGCCACCGAGCGCGTGACGTGGCACGGCACCGTCCGAGCGCAGATCGAGGATCTCCCCGTGGTGCCGCGTCCTGCGAACGGCTCCCTGCCGATCTGGGTGGGGACCGGAGGAAGCGCACCCTCCTCCGTCCGCGCGGGCCGTCTCGGCCTGCCGGTCAGCTACGGCATCATCGGCGGCGCCCCGCACCGGTTCGCTCCGCTCGCCGAGCTCTATCGTGCCAGCGCCGCGCAGGCCGGGCACACCGGCCCCGAGATCCGGGTGTCCGTGGCGGGGCTGGGGCTCATCGCCCCCACCAAGAAGGAGGCGCTCGAGCGGTTCTACCCCGGATGGCGCAACATCAACGCGCTGATGGCCGTGCAGCGCGGCTGGGCGACGCCGAGCGATGACGACTACCTCGCGCAGGCGCACGCACCGGGCGCCTATTACGTGGGGGACCCTGACGACGTCGCCGAGCGCATCGTGCACCTGCACGGCTACCTGGGGCACATGCGGCACTTCCTGCAGATGGACATCGGCGGGACGCCGCAGGAGCACCTGCTGGAGTCGATCACACTGCTGGCAACCGAGGTCAAGCCGAGGGTGGAGAGGCTGCTCGTGAAGAAGTGAGCCTCTCCACCGGGTCGCGACGGGCTACGCGGCGTTCTCCTGTGCGGCCTCGTCGCGCAGGCGGGCGCCTTCGCGCAGCAGCGGGATCAACTCGCGACCCCAGTCGTACACGTCACCCAGTGGGTCGAACCCACGGATGAGGAAGCGCGTCACGCCGAGGTCGTAGTACTTCAGGAGCGCTTCGGCGACCTGCGCCGGAGTGCCGACCGGTGCAGTCGAGTTGCCGGCCGGCCCCATCAGCTTGGTGATGCCCAGCCAGAGGCGCTCGTCGTGCACGTCACCGCGCTGTGCATGCTTCTGCAGCAGGTCGGCCGACTCCGAGCTCTGCTCGGCGCTTCGCGGGCGCGCGAATCTGAGCGTCTCGCCGGTCGCTGCTCGCGCCTTCAGCGCGGCGGCCTCGGCGTAGATGCGGTCGGCCTTCGACCATGCCCGATCCTCGGTGTCGGCGATGATCGGCCGCGTCGACAGGCTGAAGTCCACCTGTCGTCCGGCCTGGGCGGCGGCGGCGCGAATCGTGCGGATGTGCTCGGCGACATCGGCCAACGGCTCGCCGAAGAGCATGTACACGTCGGCCCCGTTCGCGCCCACCTCGACCGCGCCTTCGGAGAGCCCGCCGAAGAAGATCGGAATACCGTCGGCCGTCGCCGGTCTGACGGCCGAGTAGGCACCCTCGAAGCGGTAGAACTCGCCCTCGTAGTCGAACGGCTCCTCCGAGCTGAGGGTGCGGCGCAACACGTCGATGAACTCGCCGGTGCGCCGGTAGCGGTCGGCCTTCTCGCTGAAGTCGCCGTCGCGGCGCTGATCGGCCTCGCTGCCGCCGGAGATGTGGTGGATCGCGACGCGGCCGCCGCCCGTGAGGTGGTCAAGTGTGGCGAGCTTGCGGGCGACGATCGTCGGAGCGACGAAACCCGGACGATGCGCGATGAGCACCTTGAGGTTCTCGGTGGCGTGCAGGGCGGCCGCGGCGACGGCGAAGCCGTCCGGCGAACTGGCGCTGTAACCGATCAGGATGCGGTCGAAGCCGGCGGCCTCGTGGGCGCGCGAGAACTCCTTCACGTAGGCCGGGTCGACGACCGGCCCGTCCACGGCTTTCGTCTCCGACCCTGCGGTCGTGGCGATCATTCCGAGCAGTTCGATGGGCATGTCAGCTCCTTGCGAGGGGTGCGGGTCGGTTGGGAAGGCGGATGTCGATCACGGGGACCGACTCGATGAGACGGCGGGTGTACGGATGCTGCGGCTTGGCGACGACCTGCTGGGTGAGGCCGTCCTCGACGATCCGCCCTCTGTGGAGCACGACGAGGCGATCGCTCATCGCGGCCAGCGAACCGATGTCATGCGAGATGACGAGCATCCCGAGCTGATCGCCGCGGCCGCGCCGGAGGGCGATGAGCGCCTGCACGACCTTGTCTCGACTTGCCGCGTCGAGTGCGCTGACCGGCTCGTCGAGGACGAGAAGTCGCGGTTCGCCCACCAGCGCGCGGGCGATCGCCGCCCGCTGCCGCTGCCCGCCGCTGAGGCCCGACGGGAGGCGTTCGAGCAGATCGCCGTCCAGGCCGACCGCCTGGACGGCGGCGTCGATGCGGTCGCGGGCGAGGACGGCCGGCACGCGTGCGATGCGCAGCCCCTCGGCGATCGAGTCGATGATCCGGATGCCGGGGTCCAGCGAGCGCAGCGGGTCCTGGAACACGTACTGCACGGCTCCCGATCGGCGCCAGCGGCGCAGTGCGGATCCACGCAGCCGGGTGATGTCGCGTCCGTCGACCAGCACCGTCCCGGTGCTGGAGTCCACGGTGCGGAGCACGGCCTTGGCCAGGGTGGTCTTGCCCGACCCCGACTCCCCCACCACGCCCACCACCTGGCCGGCGCGCAGACTCAGCGACAGTCCGTCGAGCACCCGCACGTGACCGTAGTCGACGGAGAGCCCCTTCAGTTCGAGAAGCGTCATCGCAGGAACCTCTCCAGTCCGTAGGCGGCATGCGCGGACAGCAGGGAGCGGGTGTACGGATGCCCGGGAGCGCGCAGAACCCGAGAGGTCGCGCCACCCTCGACGACCCGGCCGTCGCGGAACACCAGCACGCGCTCGCACACCTGCGCTACCACGGCCAGGTCGTGCGAGACGAGAATGAGTGCGAGTCCGCGCTCTCGCCTCAGACGCGCCAGGAGCTCCAGGAGCTCCGCCTGCACCGTCACGTCCAGAGCCGTGGTCGCTTCGTCCGCGATCAGCACGGCAGGATCCGCGGCGAGCGCCATGGCGATGAGCACACGCTGAAGCATCCCTCCCGACAGCTCGGCGACACGCTGGCGCAGGACGAGGTCGACGCGGCGGATGCCGAGATCGTCCAGCAGCTCGCGGGCGCGCGCCTTCGCCTGGGCGCGGGGCACTCCGGCGGTCACCCTCAGCGTCTCCGCGAGCTGCGCGCCGACCGGGATCGCGGGGTTGAGGTAGGACGCCGGGTCCTGGAACACGGCGCCGATGCGGGTGCCGCGCACGGAGCGCCAGTCCTTCTCCGACGCCGCGGTGAGGTCGCGCCCGTCGACGTGCACCGTCCCGCCGGCCACCGAGACGCCGGTCGGCAGGATGCCGAGCAGCGCCCGGCAGGTCAGTGTCTTCCCGCTGCCGGATTCCCCCACCACGCCGAGCGCCTCACCGCTGCGCACCGAGAGCGAGACTCCGTGGACGAGGTCCGTGCCGTCCGACGCGGTCAGGACGAGTCGGTCGACGGCGGCGATGGCAGGGCGCGTGACGGAGCCCTCATCGAAAGAGGGGTTGAGCGGGACACCGGTGGGCGAGGCCGTGACGTCGGCGAAGGCGCGTGGTGCGATCAGATCGGTCTCAGACATGTGCGGACTCCTGTCCGGCGGCGCGCGAGCGATCGGCGCGCGAGCGATCGGCGCGCGAGCGTGCTGCGGAAGTCCCCACCCGATCGCGCACGGCGTCGGCGAGCAGATGGAGAGCACCGACGGTGAGGATGATGGCCAGCGCCGGGGCGAGCGGTCCCTCGGGTCGCTGGGCGAGATAGCCCAGATCGCTGGCGAGCATGCCACCCCAGGTGGGCGCGGGAGGCTGAACCCCGATGCCGAGGAAAGTCAGTGAGGCGACGGCGAGCAGCGCCGATCCGAGGGCGCTGATCGACGCCACCACGAGGGTGGGCGCCACCTGGCGCCAGACGTGTCGGCCCAGCACCCACCAGGCTGAGGCTCCCAGCAGCGTCGCCGCCTCCACGTACTGTGCATCACGCACCCGCAGGGTGGCTGCTCGGGAGACACGGAAGAAGCCGGGCGCGATCAGCAGACCGATCGCCGTCGTCGCCTGCACCAGCCCGTTGCCCAGCAGAGCGGCGAAGACGATGGCGAACAGGATGAACGGCAGCGCGAGCAGCGCATCGACGACGCGCAGTGCCAGCCATTCGCCGGCTCGGGGGATGAATGCGCTGAGCGCACCGGGCAGCGCGCCGACCACCAGTCCGATCAGAGCCGCGGCAGACGCGCTCAGCAGGGAGGCGGGCGCCCCGGCGAGCAGTCGCGAGAGCACGTCCCGACCGAGGTAGTCGGTTCCGAGCAGGTGCTCGGTCGACGCGCCCCGCAGCAGCTGTCCGGCATCCTGCGCGAGCGGGTCGATCGGTGCGAGCACGGGCCCTGCCACCGCGAGCACGGTCACCGCGGCGACGAGCAGGAGAGACAGACGCACCGTCCAGCGTCCGCCGGAGGAGGACTTCGAGCCGGTCATGCGGCACTCCTCTCGGTTCCGGAGCTACGGCGGATGATCAGGTTGATCACGATGCCCGAGATCACGACGACGAGGATCGCCACGAGCAGCACACCCTGCACGACCGGGACATCGCCTTGCAGAGCGGAGGTGTTGGCGAGTCGGCCGAGTCCCGGCATCCCGAAGATCACCTCGGTGATGACGGCACCACCGACCAACCGCGGAACGTGCACACCGAGAACACTCAGCGCAGGTGCGGCGGCGTTCGGGAGTGCATGGCGGAACACGATCCGCGCAGGGCTGAGCCCGTGCACCCTGGCGCCGATCACATAGTTCTCGGTGAGGGCACCGACCAGCGAGGTGCGCAGCTGGCGGGCGATGTCGGCTCCCGCGTCGAGGCTGAGAGCGACCGACGGAAGTACCAGGCAGGTCAGCCAGGCTCCGATATCCCGCTCCGGCGGCACGTATCCGGCTACGGGGAACAGCGGGATCGCGTAGCCGAACACGAGGATGAGGGCGATCGCCACGACGAAGGCGGGAACGGTGGTCGCAATACTGCTGAGCAGCGTGACGACGCGGTCGACGACGCCGCCGCGCGTGACAGCGGCGAGCACACCCAGCCCGAGCCCGCCCAGCAGCGCGCACAACGTCGCGCCGGTGGCGATCGAGAGGCTGACCGGGAACGCCTGGGCGATGCTGTCCGACACCGGAATGGTGGTGAACCAGCTGGTGCCGAGATCACCCGTCAGAGCGGATCCGAGCCAGTCCAGGTAGCGCACCAGGAAAGGACGGTCCAGCCCGAACAGGTGGTTGAGCCGGTCGATGTCCGCCTGGGTGGCGACCTCGCCCAGTGCGACGGCTGCCGGGTTCGACCCGGAGGCTGCGCCCAGTGCGAAGGTCGCGAAGGTGGCGAGGACGAAGACGGTCGCCGCAGTGCCGATCGTGGCGAGCACCCGGCCGGCGCCGACGAGCAGAGGATGGGGTGCCGCCGGCGCGCCCTCCTGCACGCCGTCGTCCCCCGACGGGGACGTCACCTGTGCGGCGGCCGCCTCGGCGATGACACTCACGGTCAGCCCTGCACCTTCACATCTTCCCAGCGCTGCACGTCGAGCCAGTGCCGGATGCCGGTGACCTTCGCGGGATGCGCGAGCAGGCGCGGCCAGCTGAACAGGAACGTGTTCGGCTGCTGCGTGACGCCGATCTCCACCGCGTGCTGGATCTTCTCCGCGTAATCGGGCGCATCGGTGGGGGTCGCGCGGGCGGCGTCGATGGCCTCGGTCAGCTCCGGCGGTGTCTGCCGGCCGAGATTCATCAGCCCTTCCGGGCCGTACAGCACCTCGAGCCCCTGCAGCGGGGACTGCCGACCGGAGTAGCTGTCGAGCACGAACGGGTGAGTGCGCTGCACGTAGTTCTGGGAGATGGCAGCCGGTGCGAGCACATTCAGCTTCACGTCGATGCCGGCCTCGGCCCACTGCGCCTGCAGCACCTCGGCGAGCGCGACGTCAGCCTCCCCCAGAGCCAGGTCGACCTTCAGCCCGTCGGGATGCCCCGCCGCGGCGAGCAGCTTCTTCGCCGCAGCGACGTCGTGCGCGTAGAGATCGTCGAGTTGCGGTGCGTGGGCGATGTAGCCATCGGGGAAGGGCTGCCAGTTCGGTGTTCCCTTGCCGAAGTAGGCGGCGTCGATCAGCGCCTGACGGTCGGTGGCATGGCTGATCGCCTGCAGCACCCGGGCGTCGTCGAACGGCGCCGCCGTGCCGTTCACATCCAGCGCCCGCACGGTGAGAGCCTTGATCTCCTCGACGTCCAGCCCGGCCGTCTCGGCCGCCTGCGCCTGCGAGGGCGGGATGATAGCCACGTCCCACTGACCGGTGGAGACACCGGCGACGACGGTGGCGTCGTCGGTCACGGGAACGACGTGGAACTCGTCGATGAAGATGCGGTCCGCGTCCCAGTACCTGTCGTTCTTCTCGAGGTCGGCGTGCGCGTTCGGCACGTACTCGGTCAGCTCGAAGGGCCCCGAGCCCTCGGGCTGCGTAGCCAGCGACGCGACGTCGTCGAACGCGGTGGGGTTCACGATGAAGCCGGTCTTGCCCGCGAACAGGTACGGCACCTGGTAGTCGGCCTGATCCAGATGCACGGTGACGGTGTGCGCGTCGACGACGTCGATCGCGGTGATGATGCGCAATTGGCCGGCGAGCGTGGAGTTCTCCTGATCCCGACCTCGTTCGAGGTTCTCCTTCACTGCTTCCGCGTCCACCGGGGTGCCGTCGCTGAACTCGGCGTCCGGACGCAGGTGGAAGGTGATCGCGGTTCCGTCCGCGCTGTACTCCCAGTTCTCGGCGAGGCCGGGCACGACTTCCCCCTTCGTGTCGAGCTGCGTCAGCCCGTCGTAGACCAGGGCCAGCGCGTGGGTGTCCCATCCCGCGGTCGAGGTGACCGGGTCCCAGCTGGTGGGAAGGTTCCAGCCCCAGGTCAGCTCTGTCGTGTCGGAGGAGGACGCACCTGCGGACGCACTGCAGCCGGCCATCGCAAGAGACGCGACGGCGAGCACGGCGAGGGTGGGGAGTCTGCGGTGAGAGGTCATGGCTGCGAAGCTAGAAGCCGGAATACGCTGCCTGCAAGCGATCTGAAGCGCGAGGTCACGCGACGCAACAGTTCGTCACATCGTGGGTGCGCACGGGTGCGGATGTCGAAGATGGGACGCATGACCTCCGCCCCCACCTCCGTCTTCACCCCCACTGCCACCGTTCGGGGGGCACTCGCGCTGATCGCCGGGCGTGACGAGACGGCGGCCGTCTACCGCCGCTTCGGCACGCGCATCAGTTCCGACGGCTACACGGTCGGTGTGTTCGCGGGCACTGAGGCCGCGGCGGCGGTCTCGTGGCTCGGCGAGCAGCCCCACGAGCCGCGCGTCCTGGTCGGATCGGACACCGGCGCCTCGGCAGCGCTGACTGCGCTCACGCAGGGCGACGTCGCCGACGCGGCGATCGTCGCCGGTGTGGTCGTCGACGCCGAGCACACGCCGACGGATGCCGAGCGCACCGCGTGCCCCGTGCATCTCGGCGTCCTCGCCGAACAGCACGCGGCGACCACCACGGCGACCGGATCGGCGACCAGCCCGACCGATGACGCCCCCCGCGCGGACCTCCCCGACGCGGCAGACCTCGCGGCGATCTCCGTTCCGGTGCTGGCCGTGCACGGCGGATCGGACCCCGTCTCCCCGTTCGCGCAGGCCCAGGCGATGCTGTCCGCCATCCCCGACATCGAGACGATCGAGACCGTCGACGGACTGCACGACGCGCTCAATGACCAGACCCACCGCAGCGTGGCCGCGAGCATCGTGCTGTGGCTGGAGCGCCTGCGCGCCGGCGACGTCCACGCGGCGATCGTCCGGCGTCCGGAAGACGCGCGCGCATGAGCGGCGTCGCCACCCCCGCTTCGGAGCGCGGCTTCGCCACCCCCTCTACGGAGCGCGGCTTCGCCACGACACAGGTGCACACGGGGTTCACCGCCGGTACGACCTGGTCCAGCGCGGTGCCGCCGATCCATCAGACCGCGGCCTACGAGTTCTCCTCGCTGCAGGAGGCCGCCGACCTGTTCGCGCTGCGCAAGCCCGGCATCATCTACAGCCGCAACGCCAGCCCGACGCAGCAGGTGCTCGAAGAGCGCGTCACCGCGCTGGAAGGAGGCGCGAGCGCCGTGGCCGTGGCATCCGGCCAGGCCGCCGTCGCCGTCACCCTGCTCGCTCTCGCCGGCCGTGCTGGGCACATCGTCGCCGCTGATCAGCTGTACGGCGGCACGGTCGACCTGCTGCAGGACACCCTCGACGACTTCGGCATCCCGGTGACCTTCGTCGACCAGGACGACCCGGACGCCTGGCGTACGGCCATCACCCCGCAGACGCGCGTGCTGTTCGCGGAGATCGTCGCCAACCCCATCGCGCAGGTGCTGGACGTGCGGCGCGTCGCCGACATCGCGCACGCGGCCGGGCTCCCACTCGTGGTCGACAGCACTCTCGGCACGCCGGCGCTGATCCGCCCCGGCGAGCACGGCGCCGACTTCGTGGTGCACTCGGCGACGAAGTTCCTCTCCGGGCACGGCACCTCCCTCGGCGGCGTCGTCGTCGATCAGGGCACGTTCGACTTCGGCGCCGCGCCCGAGCGCTGGCCGCAGTTCACCGCGCCCTACCGTCGCTTCGGCGACCTCGTGCTGTGGGAGCGGTTCGGACAGGGCCAGGCCTTCGCCGCCCTCGTCAAGTCGAAGTACGTGCACGACCTCGGCCCCTCACTGTCGCCGTTCAACGCCTGGCAGATCCTGCAGGGGATCGAGACGCTCGACCTGCGCGTGGCCCGTCAATCGGCGAGCGCGCTCACGGTGGCGAGGCACCTGGAACGGCATCCCTCGGTCGCCCGCGTGCACCACCCCGGCCTCGCCGGAAATCCTTGGCACGAACTGGCCGCGCGCTACCTGCCGCACGGCATCCCGTCCGTCTTCTCCTTCGACCTCACGGGCTCCGAATCCGACGCCACGGCCCGGGTATCCCGCCTCATCGACGAGCTGAACGTCTTCCGGCTGGTGGCGAACCTGGGCGACGCGCGCAGCCTGGTCGCGCATCCGGCATCGATGACCCACTCGCATCTCACCGCCTCGCAGCGCGCCGCGGCCGGGATCTCCCTGACCACCGTGCGGCTCTCGGTGGGACTCGAGGATCCCGCCGACCTCGTCACCGACCTCGACCGCGCGCTCAGCCGCATCTGACTCACCCACGTCCCGCCGAACAGGAGCATCATGGCCATCGATCTCGGATACTGGACCCCCGTCTACGGCGGATTCCTGCGCAACGTGCGCGATGAAGGCCGGATGGCCGCCACCTGGGAGTACATCCGCGAGGTGTCGGTGACGGCCGACCGGTTGGGTTTCCACACCACCCTCGTTCCGGAGCTCTATCTCAACGACCGCAAGGGCACGGACGCGCCCAGCCTGGAGGCGTGGTCGCTCTCCGCGGCGATCCTCGCGGCCACGGATCGGCTGCGGGTCATGACGGCGGTGCGACCGGGCTTCCACCTGCCGGCTGTCCTCGCGAAGACCGTGTCGACCCTGGACAGCATCGCGCCGGGCCGCGTGGCATTGAACGTCGTGGCGGCGTGGTGGGCCGAGGAAGCCCGGCAGTTCGGCGGTGTCTTCCCCACGCACGACGCCCGCTACGCCCAGGCGTCCGAGTTCGTCCAGGTGCTCAACGGTCTGTGGGAGCAGACCCCGTTCAGCTTCAGCGGCGACCACTACGAGTTCGAGGACACCATCGTCGAGCCCAAGCCGTCATCCCACCCGGTGGTCTTCGCCGGCGGGGAGAGCGATGCGGGCCGCGAGGCCATCGCCGGCTTCGCGGACGCCTACGTCATGCACGGCGGAACGCTCGACGAGGTGCGCGCGAACGTCGCCGACATGAACGCGCGCTCGGAACGTCTGCACGGCCGGCCGATCTCCGAGTTCGGCATGCCCGCCTACGTGATCGTCCGCGACACCGAGGCCGAGGCGCAGCGCGAACTGGACCGCATCACCACCGTGGACCCGGACTCCCCCGGATACGCGTCCTTCGAGCAGTTCCGCCAGAACTCGAACCTCTCACTGGAGCTGTCCCGCCGCGAGTACTCGGTGGGAACGCGCGGACTTCGACCGAACCTGGTGGGCACCGCCGAGCAGGTCGTCGACCGCATCAACGAGTACGCCGACGCCGGGATCAGCCTGCTGCTCATCCAGGCGTCGCCGTTGGACGAGGAACTGGAGCGGATCGCGGAGCAGGTCTTCCCACTCGTACCGCAGCGCTCGCTGGTCGCCGCCCGCTGACGACGGCCCGCCGACCGATACGCTGGAGACCATGACCGGTCTTCGTTGGGGAATCCTCGCCACGGGCGGCATCGCCGCCGCCTTCGCATCCGACCTGCGCACCGCGGGTCTCGACCTGGTGGCGGTGGGATCGCGCAGCCAGGAGTCCGCCGACGCCTTCGCCGCACGCTTCGACATCGCGCACGCGCATCCCTCGTACGAGTCGCTCGTCGCCGACGGCGACGTCGACATCGTCTACGTCGCCACCCCGCACCCCATGCACCACGCCAATGCGAGGCTCGCCCTGGAGCACGGCAAGCACGTGCTCGTCGAGAAGGCATTCACCGTGAATCGCGGCCAGGCGGCGGACCTGCAGGCGCTTGCCGCCGAGAAGGGGCTGCTGGCCATGGAGGCCATGTGGACGCGCTACCTGCCGCACATGGTGCGCATCCGCGAGATCATCGCGGCGGGCACGCTCGGTGAGATCCGTGCCGTCATCGCCGACCACACGCAGCGGATCTCCTCCGACCCGGCGCACCGTCTGAACGCGATCGAGCTCGGCGGCGGTGCCCTGCTGGACCTGGGCATCTACCCGATCTCGTTCATGTGGGATGTCCTGGGCGAGCCGCAGACGATCCAGGCCACCGCGCGGCTCATCGGGACCGGCGCGGATGCCGAAGTCGCGACGCTCATGACGCATGCCGGCGGCGCGGTCTCGACGAGCCTGTCGTCCTCCCGCGCCGCGGGACCGAACAGGGCGGCGGTGATCGGCACAGACGCGCGGATCGAGATCGACCGCGTCTGGTACACACCGACCTCCTTCCGCGTCGTCGCCCCCGACGGCACAGTGCTCGAGGAGTACGGGTCGCAGGTCGAGGGGCGCGGCATGCAGTACCAGGCGTTCGCCGCCGAAGGGGCGGCCCTGCACGGCGATCCGGCGGGCGCCGGCCTGGCACTGCCGATCAGCGAATCCGTCGCGATCATGGGCACACTCGATGAGATCCGGCGCCAGATCGGCGTCACCTACCCTGAGGAGTCCTGATGGCCGACACTGCGGGACGGGTCGCGGTCTACCTCGACTTCGACAACATCGTCATCTCCTGGTACGACCGCGTGCACGGGCGCAACGCCTACGGCAAGGACCGTCAGCGCATCACCGACGACCCGCACGACAAGGAAGTCACCGAGCGGCTGAAGCAGGCGATGATCGAGGTCGGTGCGATCATCGACTACGCCTCGTCCTTCGGCACCCTGGTGCTCACGCGCGCCTACGCGGACTGGTCCTCGCCGGTGAACGCCGAATACCGCTCCCAGCTCGTCGCCCGCGCGGTCGATCTGGTGCAGCTTTTCCCTGCCGCCGCTTACGCGAAGAACGGGGCCGACATCCGCCTCGCCGTGGACACCGTCGAGGACATGTTCCGCCTGCCCGACCTCACCCACGTCGTGATCGTGGCCGGAGACAGCGACTACGTGCCGCTCGCCCAGCGGTGCAAGCGTCTGGGCCGCTACGTCATCGGCGTCGGCGTGGCGGGCTCCACGGCGAAATCGCTGGCGGCGGCCTGCGACGAGTTCGAGTCCTACGATTCGCTGCCGGGCGTCGTGCGCCCGACCAAGAGCGTCGCGGCGCCTGCGGCCTCGACGACGGCCGTGAAGGACGTCAAGGACAAGACGGAGCCGAAGCAGACCTCGCCCACCCGCAAGGCGAAGGCGGCGACGAAGCCCGACGACCAGGGAGAGGCCACACAGCTGCTGGAGCGCGCCCTCCGTCTCGGCCACGACAAGACCGATTCCGACGAATGGCTGCACGCCTCGGCCGTGAAGACGCAGATGCGGCGGATGGACCCGTCGTTCAGCGAGAAGGCTCTCGGCTATCGGTCCTTCAACGATTTCCTGCGCTCGCGCGATGACATCGCGGAGCTGGAGGAGACCGGTCACGAGCGGCTCGTACGTCTGCGCGAACGGTAACCTCGAAGCATGGATCATGTGCCCCAGTCCCCGTATCTCCGGGCGCTGGGTGCACAACGCGCGCAGCTTCATCCAGCGCTGCGCGAGTACTTCTCCGCCGTCCCCCAGGGCAGTCTCGGCGTCGGCGAGGGCGTCTTCGAGCGGATCGGCACGCCGCGCCGCTGGCTGTGGCCCCTGCTCGGCCTGCTGCAGCGTCACGGCGCCGTGCACGCCGGATGGCATTACGACGTCCCGTTCACGGTGCGCAACCGCAGCCTCGCAGGCAAGGCGATCAGCGCGCGCACGCTGCACCTGCCCGGCGGCGACTGGACGATGAAGGATGCCGTCTGCGTCCGTCCGCGCGGTCGCGTGGTGGATCAGATCGGGGAGCCGATCACACTGGCGATCGGGTTCGACGTGTCGGTCGACGGCGACGCCCTCGCGCTGCGCAGCACTACCGTGGGCATCCGGCTGGGCGGCATCCGCGTCATCCTGCCGCGGTTCCTCGCCCCGGTCGTGCGGTTGCGCGAGAGCGCCGAGAAGCAGGCCGGCAGGCAGCGCGTGGCGCTGACCGTGGATCTGCCGCTCGTCGGCCGTCTCTACGAGTACGAGGGCACGTTCAGCTACACCATCCGGGAAGACACGCCGTGACGCGAGTGGTCATCGGCGGGTCGACCGGATTCATCGGGCGTCACCTGCAGCAGGCCTACCGGGCGCAGGGCCGCGAGGTCATCACCATCTCCCGGTCCGGTGCCGACCTGACCTGGGCCGACCAGCACGGCATCGATGCCGCCGTCGACGGCGCGGGACTCGTCGTCGGACTGGCCGGTAAGAGCGTGAGCTGCCGGTACACCCCGGCAAACCGTGCGCAGATCCTGTCCTCCCGCCTGCAGACGACGGCGGCTCTCAGCGGTGCGATCCGACGCGCGTCCGCGCCTCCGCCGCTGTGGATCAACTCGTCCACCGCGACGATCTACCGTCACGCCGAGGACCGGCCCATGACGGAGTCCGATGGCGAGACCGGCACCGGGTTCTCCGTGGAGGTCGCCGAGGCGTGGGAGCGCGCGCTGTTCGACGCCGAGCTTCCCGGGACACGTCGCGTCGCTCTGCGCACCGCGATCGTCCTCGGCGATGCCGGCGTCCTGGGACCACTGCGCCGACTGGCCCGCCTGGGCCTGGGCGGCACCCAGCTGGACGGATGGTGGCCGGTGACGCGGGCTCGCCGGGCCGCCGGCACCGCGCACCTGCCCGGCGCACGAGGCGGGCGGCAGCGCTTCAGCTGGATCCATGTCGACGACGTGGTCGGCATCATCGACTTCCTCGAACGTCACCCGGAACTCGAGGGAGCAGTGAACGCCTCCTCGCCGAACCCGGTCGACAACGCCGCCTTCATGGCGTCCGTACGCCGGACCCTCGGAGTGCGGTTCGGCCCGCCGACGCCACGGTGGATGCTGGAGATCGGCGCGATCGCGATCCGCACCGAGACGGAGCTGATCCTGAAGAGCCGGTGGGTGCTCCCGGGCAGACTCGCCGCGGCGGGCTACGTCTTCCGGCATCCGGATCTGGACGAGGCACTGCGCGCGTCGTTCGCGAACTGAGCTACTCCGCCTGCTGGGTCCCTGACCCTGTCGAAGGGTCACCGCGCTCGTGCTTGCGCTTCTCGATCTCCTGGCGCAGTCGCCATTCCTCGATCTCCCGGTCGAGGTCCGCGATCTGCTCCTCCGTCGTGCGCGTGTCCACCGGGGTCACCGGGGCCGCGGGCGCGGGGGGCGCCGTGGGACGGGACCTCCTCAGAAGCTCGGGGCGCTCCAGGCGGACGCCGCCCTCCGGATACTCGCGGCCGATGCCGAACCAGAGCACGCTTCCGATGAACGGCAGCAGGATGACCAGCAGCAGCCAGACGAACTTCGGCATGAACTTCACCTGCGCGTCATCGCGACGGATGATGTCCACGAGTGCGAACACCATCAGCGCCACGACGAGCAGCGAGATCACGAAAGCCATGCCCTCAGCGTAGACGAACGAGGCCGTCCCCGTCCGCTCCACAACCCCGGGCGAGCGCTCCTCGAACGACGGCGTCGACCGGCAGGACTCACTGGTTCACGACCTGACTCGGAGGCCGGTCCTCAGTCCTCTCCCGTCGCGATCGGCAGTCCCGGAGTGTTCGACCAGGCGCTCCACGACCCCGGGTACACGGCGATCTCGCGTCCGACGATGGCTCCGGCGAGCGCGAGCTGCGCCGCGGTGATGCCCGACCCGCAGTATGCCGCGATCGGCGTGCTCCCGTCTGCGCCCGCGGCGTCGAACGCGGCGGCGATGTCGGGTGCCGACCGGAACCGGCCGGCGTCGTCGAGCATCCGACCGATCGGCAGGTTGCGGGCACCGGGGATGTGCCCGGGAATCGGATCGATCGGCTCCGTCTCCCCGCGGTAGCGCTCTCCCGCACGCGCGTCGAGCAGCACTCCCGTGTGCGGCCAGGTTGCCGCGACGTCTGTTGCGACGACGCCCGCGTCGCCGGGAGAGGCGAGCACGACGTCGCCTTCCGGAACCTGCACGTCCCCGGTCGCGACCTCCCCGCCGGCGGCCCGCCAGGCGGGCCAGCCGCCGTCGAGGACCCGGACGTCGCCGAGCCCCGCTCGGCGCAGCGCCCACCACGCCCGCGACGCGGCCAGCATCCGATGGTCGTCGTACACGACCACCGGCATACCGGTGCCGATCCCCCAGCGGCGCGCCGCGGCGGCGAGCGCCGCATCATCCGGCAGCGGATGCCGTCCTTCTTCCGGCGCGCCGTGACGAGACAGCTCACCTTCCACGTCGATGAACACCGCACCGGGGATGTGCCCGGCCAGGTACTGCTCGCGGCCGTCGTCACGGCCGAGCTGCCAGCGCGCGTCGAGCACGCGCACCTCGCTGAGCCGCTCCCGCAGCTCGGCGGCGGTGATGAGCGGGTTCACCGTCTCCTCCACGGCGGCTGCCTCGCTCACGGGACGATGTGTCCGGCGGTGCGGAACAGCTCGTACCATTCGGCGCGGCTCAGCACGACGTCGGCGCCCGCGGCGGCATCGGCCACACGCTGCGGGGTCGTGGTGCCGAGCACCACCTGCATGTGGGCGGGGTGTCGGGTGATCCACGCCGTCGCGATGGCGATCGGGGTGACGTCGTACTTGGCCGCCAGCCGATCCAGCACGCCGTTCAACGCGGCGTACTTGTCGTTCCCGAGGAAGACGCCGTCGAAGAACCCGCCCTGGAACGGCGACCAGGCCTGGATCGTGATGTCGTTGATGCGGCAGTAGTCCACGATGCCGCCGCCGTCACGGACGACGCTCTGCTCCTCCCCCGACATGTTCGCCGCGGTGCCCTGCGCGATGATCGGCGAATGCGTGATCGACAGCTGCAGCTGGTTGGCCACCAGCGGCTGGGTGACGGCCGTGCGCAGCAGGTCGATCTGCCGCGGGGTGTGATTGGAGACGCCGAACGCGCGCACCTTGCCGGCGGCCTCGAGCTCGTCGAACGCCCGGGCGACCTCGTCGGGTTCGACGAGCGCGTCGGGCCGGTGCAGCAGCAGCACGTCGATGTAGTCGGTGCGCAGTGCCTTCAGAGAGCCTTCGGCCTGGGCGATGATGTGCTCGTACGAGAAGTCGAACATCTGCTCCGCGGGCACGATGCCGCATTTCGTCTGAAGCACGATCTCAGCGCGCTCGGACGGCGACAGCTGCAGCGCGGACGCGAAGCGGTCCTCGCAGACGTGCATCGCACCGCCGTAGATGTCCGCATGGTCGAAGAAGTCGATTCCGGCGCCGCGGGCGGTGTCATACAGCTCGCGGACCTCGGCATCCGTCTTGTCGGGGATGCGCATCATCCCGGCGATGACGGCCGCGGCGGTTCCGCCTGAGAACGGGACAGTCTTCATGGTTCCTCCTGGTCACCGCCAACGCTACCGCGGGTCGTGCACGGGCGCCGCCGCCCGGTTTCGTCTTCCACGACGCCACCGTGTGCGGCTGACGCTAACGTTGCATTCATGACCGCTCCGATCGATGCGACCTCCACCTCCGCGTGGGCCGAGCTCAGCGCTGCCCGCGACGGATTCTCCCCCGACCTGCGGGACTGGTTCGCCTCCGACCCCGGCCGCGTCGAGCGCCTGAGCCTGGGCCTCGCCGACCTGCACGTGGACCTGTCGAAGAACCTCGTCACCGACGAGATCCTCGCCTCCCTCGTGCGCCTGGCCGAGCAGACAGGCGTCGCCGAGCGGTACGCCGCCATGCTGTCGGGCAAGCACATCAACACCACCGAGGACCGGGCAGTGCTGCACACCGCTCTGCGGCGCCCCGCGGACGCATCGTCCGCGCTGGTGGTGGACGGTCAGGACGTGGATGCCGACGTGCAGTCCGTGCTCGATGCCCTCTCGGCCTTCGCCGAGCGCGTACGTTCGGGCGAGTGGTCGGGCGTGACAGGCAAGAAGGTCACCCATGTCGTCAACATCGGCATCGGCGGATCGGATCTGGGTCCGGTCATGGTGTACGAAGCGCTCAAGCCGTACGCGGATGCCGGGATCCAGGCGCGCTTCGTATCGAACATCGACCCCACCGACCTGGCGCAGAAGACCGCGGATCTCGACCCGGAGACCACTCTGTTCATCGTGGCCTCCAAGACCTTCACGACGCTGGAGACGCTGACCAACGCGCGCCTGGCACGCGACTGGATGTGGGCGGGCCTGGCCGCGTCCGGGGCGATCGGAGACGATGAGAAGAGCCGGACGGATGCCGTCGCGCATCACTTCGTGGCCGTCTCCACTGCTCTCGACAAGGTCGCCGACTTCGGCATCGACCCCGCCAACGCGTTCGGCTTCTGGGACTGGGTGGGCGGCCGGTACTCGGTCGACTCGGCGATCGGCCTGTCGCTGGCCGTCGTCTTCGGACCTGCCGCCTTCCGCGAGCTGCTCGCCGGCTTCCACGCCGTCGACGAGCACGTCCGCACCACGCCTCTCGCGCACAACGTGCCGGTGCTGATGGGCCTGCTGAACGTCTGGTACACGAACTTCCTGGGTGCGCAGTCGCACGCGGTGCTGCCGTACGCCCAGCAGTTGAGCCGGTTCCCCGCCTACCTGCAGCAGTTGACCATGGAATCCAACGGCAAGTCGGTGCGCTGGGACGGCACTGCTGTGACGACCGAGACCGGCGAGGTCTTCTGGGGCGAGCCCGGCACCAACGGTCAGCACGCGTTCTATCAGCTCATCCACCAGGGCACCCGCCTGATCCCCGCGGACTTCATCGCCTTCGCGAATCCCGCGTACCCGCTGAAGGACGGCGGTCGCGACGTGCACGGCCTGTTCCTGGCGAACTTCCTCGCGCAGACCAAGGCCCTCGCGTTCGGCAAGACAGCCGAGGAGGTCGAGGCCGAGGGCACCACGGGTCCTCTCGTGGCCGCTCGCACCTTCAGCGGCAACCGCCCGACGACGTCGATCTTCGCGCCCGCTCTGACTCCCGCCGTGCTCGGTCAGCTCATCGCGCTGTACGAGCACATCACCTTCACGCAGGGTGTCATCTGGGGCATCAACTCGTTCGACCAGTGGGGCGTGGAACTGGGCAAGCAGCTCGCTCTCCAGATCGCTCCGGCGATCGAGGGCGACGAGGACGCGCTCCGGGCGCAGGACGCGTCGACGAGGGCTCTGCTGGCGTACTACCGGGAGCACCGGCAGGACTGAGGCGCTTCGTAGCGCATCCTCCCGGCCGGCGGAACCCCCTCGGCCGGGGCACGACGGCCTGCCTACGTTGGAGGCATGGACGACAAGCTCAGCGCGCTTCTGATCAACTGCACACTCAAGCCGTCGCCGGCGGGATCGAGCACTCACGTACTGGGTGAGCAGGTGCTGAACGCCTTGGCCGAGCACGGCGTCACCGCCGACCGCATCCGCGCCGTCGACCACCGGATTCTTCCTGGTGTCCAGACCGACATGGGAGCCGACGACGAATGGCCCCAGCTGAGGGAGCGGGTGCTGGCCGCCGACATCCTCGTGTTCGCCACGCCGACCTGGCTGGGTCAGCACTCCAGTGTCGCGCAGCGTGTTCTCGAGCGACTGGACGCGGAGCTCTCGGAGACAGACGAGCAAGGTCGTCCGATCCTGTTCGACAAGGTCGCTCTCGCCGTCGTCGTCGGCAATGAGGACGGCGCCCATCACATCGCTGCGATCCTGTTCCAGGCTCTGAACGATGTGGGCTTCACCCTCCCCGCCCAGGGCTCCGTGTACTGGAACGGCGAGGCGATGCAGGCCACCGACTACAAGGACCTTGCCAGGGTCCCCGAGAAGGTGGCGCAGGCGACGGCCACCGCGGCCGCGAACGCCGCCCATCTGGCGAGGACTCTGCGGGGCACGGGTTACCCGGCCTGAGCCGTGATCGGCGGGTGACCACTCACTCGCTGGTCGCCTAGTTCTTCGGACCCTTGGGCGGTGTCTTGTCGCCGGAGCCCGGCCCCTTGCCCGGACCCTTGTCCGGATTCGCGGACGTGGTCTTGTCCTTGGCGGGCGGGCCGGCTTTGTCCTGGGGTGCGGCCTTTCCGGGCTTGCCCTTGGCCTTCGCCGGGGATTTCCCTGCACCGGAGTCAGCGCCGCCTGTGACGGCTGTGGACGCGCGCTGCGGATCCGGCTGAGCCGTTTCGACAACAGGTGCGGGCGACGAGGTGGCCGGTTCCAGCACGACCGTCTGCTCCGGCGTTTCCGCGGGAACGGACATGCTCTGCGCGCCGGCGAGCGTGATGATCGATGCGATGGCGGCAGCAGCGATGCCGCCCGCCGCGACGCGGCGTCTGCGGGTTCCGGTTGCGGCCGCCGCGGATCCGGCAACCGGGTACTCGCGCGTCGGCGTCGGATCATCCGCGGAAGAGGTCCCCGCGTCTGCGGGAGTCGACGGACCCCATCGTGGCGCGACACGCGGGGCGGCTGTGGCGAACGCCGCGGCCGTCTCCGCGACGTCTCGAGCGGTGGGGCGCTCGCTCGGCTCCGCACGCGTCATGTGCTGCAGCAGCTCTCGCCAGTGCGCGTCCAGGGACTCCGGAAGCGTCGGCGGCCCGGTGAGACGCCGCAGCGCCGTCTGCACCCCTCCGGTCATCGGAAAGGCGGGTTCGCCGGTGATCGCCTCGATCAGGACGAGACCGAGGGAGTACACGTCCACCGCGGGCGTGAGCGGTTCGCTGCGCACCTGCTCGGGCGCCATGTACGCGGCGGTGCCCACGGCGATGCCGGGCGAGGTCAGTCGGGGATCATCCACCCCGAACGCGATGCCGAAGTCCGCGAGCTTCGCCGTCCATTCCCTGGACGCGTGAGTGGATGCCGACATCAGGATGTTGGACGGCTTCACGTCGCGGTGGATGACGCCCGCCTCATGCACGGTTTGCAGGCCGGAGCCGATGTCGTGCGCGAGCGCGGCCGCCTCCGAGAGTGACAGCGGCCCGTGGACGAGACGCGCCGCCAGGGTGGGCCCATGGACGTACTCCATCACCATGTACTGCGGGTGCCCCGGCTCCAGTCGCGCGTCGTACAGCGTGACCAGGGAGCGGTGATTGAGGGTGGCGAGCACCGCGGACTCGCCTCTGGCCCGCTCCATCGAGGTCGGCATCTCGTCGGGCTGGCGCAGGACCTTGATCGCGACCGTGCGGCCGAGAGCGGTGTCCTCGGCGCGATACACCAGGGCGGTTCCGCCTCGTCCGACGCATTCCTCGAGGCGGTAGCGTCCATCGAGCAGCGCGGCTGTCTGCTCATCCTCGATCGTGCCCATCGACCACTCCAGATCCATGCGGCTCGGGTGCCGCTCGACTGGCGACTCTATGGTCGGCACGCGCCGCGGTCACCCGCCTTGACCAGCGGGGCCGGATCTGCAACAGCGCCGGTCGCGCGGGTGTCAGGCTCTCCGGTACTGGGACACCATCGGGCAGTCGAACGGGTCGCGGGCGGCGAGGCCGACGTCGTTGAGGTACTTGATGACGATGGCGTAGGAGCGCAGCACCGTCGTCTCCGTGTAGGGCACGTCGTTCGCCGTGCAGTAGTCGCGCACGATCTCGCGCGCACGGGACAGGTTCAGACGCGACATGCTCGGGAAGAGGTGGTGCTCGACCTGGTAGTTGAGGCCGCCGAAGAGCGTCGTCGCCCACCAACCGCCGGTCACGTTGCGCGAGGTGCGCACCTGCTTCGTGAAGAAGTCGAGCCGCGCATCGTGGGAGATGATGGGCATGCCCTTGTGGTTCGGGGCGAAGGATGCCCCCATGTACACGCCGAAGACGGCCAGCTGCACGCCCAGGAAGGCGAAGGCCATGCCCAGCGGAAGCATCAGGAAGACGGGGAGCAGCAGCACGGCGAATCGCGCGGCGATGATGCCGAGTTCGATCCAGCGGCCCTTCACCTTGGGCTGCGTGACCAGGTACTTCAGGCTGAGGTAGTGCAGGTTCAGGCCCTCCAGTGTCAGGAGGGGGAAGAACAGCCATCCCTGGCGCTGGGTGATCCAGCGGATGAATCCACGCGAGCGCGCGGCATCCTCATCGAGGAACGAGATCGTGTCGACGCCGATGTCGGGATCCTTGCCGACCATGTTGGGGTTTCCGTGGTGCTTGGTGTGCTTCGAGTCCCACCAGGAATAGCTCATGCCGATGGCGCCGGCGAGGACGCGTGCGAGCGTGAAGTTCGCCGGACCGGTGGCGAGGATCTGACGGTGGGCCGCCTCGTGGGCGAGGAAGGCGATCTGAGTGAACAGAAGACCGAGGGCTGCGGCGATGAGCAGCTGGAACCAGCTGTCGCCGAGCAGGAGGAAGCCCGCCACGCATCCGGCGAGGCCGACGAGGATGGCTGCGCCTACCAACGAGTAGAACACGGGGGTGCGACGCAGCAGCCCGGTCTCCTTGACGACATGCAGTACTTCTTTGTACGCGCGTGCCATCGGCGGAAAGTCGGAGTTTCCAGAATATGTCTGGCGAATCGGACCGTAGTTCGTCGTTGACGCTTCGGTCGTTTCGATCTGAGTGAGAGAGATGTCGTTCTCCTGTCGATCGGAGCCCTTGAGCCTGTGGAGCCAAAGGCAGTTGCCGATCGCTGTCCTCAGGCTACGCGGGGCGGTATGCGGCAGGAGGTATACGTCGGACGGTGACAGGCACGGTGAAGAAGGGGAGAATGACGGACATGACTGAGAAGATCGAGCTGTCGTCCGGCGGCAAGGCCGCCCTGGGCATCGTGGGGGTCGTCCAGATCGCGTTCGCATTCCTGGCGTTCTGGGATCTCGCTCGTCGTGACGCGCGGGAAGTGCGCGGGCGCAAGGGCGTCTGGATACCGGTGATCCTGGTGAACTGGATCGGACCCGCCAGTTACTTCGCGTTCGGCATCCGACGCTGAAGGACGAGAACGGGCTGCGCCTCGGAACTCACGCTACATGAACACGACCGTCGCGCCGGCCGCGGGCCACAACCTGACATCCATTCGTGCAACAGGCCCTTGGATTAGATAAATCCAGTATCTTGGAGTCACATGGATACATATCAGACAGTCAGTGGTTCACCGAATTCCACGTCGGAATCGGGTACGACCTCTGTGGTTGCCAGCACGGCCGTCGAGTTGTTGGGGCGTATGTATGTGAGCGCCCACATCGCGCGGGGTGACTTCGATCAACTGTCTGGTGAGGCAGATGATCTGGTATCGACCGAGCCCATGCGCGAACTACTCCAGCGCTACTTCGGCGCCGACTTCTCGGTCGGGACCAGCCTGATGGTGCTCTCGGTTGTTCGTGGGTGGAGCAGCGTGGAAGACCTGGTTTCCGGCATCCGCGAAATGTCGCCGCCGGACCTCGCCCGTGAACTCCTCGTCTCAACGACCCTTGAGCCCAAAGATCTCGTAGCGACGCGCGAACTCGTCGAGTCGGCACTGGCGAGCCCCGAGCCGCCGACCACCGCGGTTCGGAGCATCGTTCGCCGCAACTCCTTCGTGCGCGAGAACGTCGAGCTGATACTGACCGACCCGGCGAAGGCCCACGCAGAGTTTCTCGCATTGCTCGACGAATGCGCACGCAACCTCGAGGGCGAGCAACGCGCGGGCGAGGTGCTCAGCAAGCGGGTCGATTCGACCCTGGCCCTGATTCGCGACGTCGGGCGTGAACGTGGTCTGCTCGAGATCACGGGGGGTTGGACTCTGCGAGACCAGGCACAGCATGTGACCCTGGTTCCCACCGAGGCGCTCGGGCCGCTCGTGATCACGCGACTGCTCGCACATGATCGCATCATGGTCGCGTTCGGGCCGCCGCGTGACCGCACGGCCGGCCTGACCGTGGCTGACCTGGCAGCCGTCGCGCGTGCCCTGGGGAGCGAACAGCGGATCGCCATCCTGCAGCACATCACGCGGGAGCCCGCGAGCGGTAAGACTCTTGCCAAGGCTCTCGGGCTCACCCAGGCCACTGTGCACTACCACACCTCGCTGCTTCGCTCCGCGGGAGTGGTCAAGAGTGTTCGGGATGCGCACAGCGTGCTGCACGCGGTCGACTCCGACCATCTCTCGAGCGCGCTCGCCGCCCTCGGGGCTGTGGCGCTCGGGGAGGATTCCCCCGAAGAATCGGGATCCTCGGCGTCAGGCGGCTGAAACCTGGTCGACTCCGGCGCCTAGTTGATGAAGGAGTCGCTCCACACGATGCGCTCACACCCGTCGGGGTCTTCGACCGCGGTCAGCGTGTCCGAGAGCAGCGCCGTTGTACGCGTATCCGGTTCGTACGCTGCCCAGCAGGGATCTTGACCCTTGATGAAGTCAACCCACAGACCGTGAATGAACTCGGCCACCTCGGCCGAGGGGCGCGCCCCGATCCGAGGGTGCGTCTCCTCGACGGAGATGGTGTCGAAGACGAACGGGACCTCCGCGCCATGCCCGGCACCGTAGCGGTCGTTCTCTTCGGGGAGGGGACGATCGAATCGATACATCCAGGTGTCAGCCGCGCCGCCCTGGTGTCGTGCCTCTGCGAGACGCACGGTGGGAATGCGAAAATACCAATCGCCGGCCACGGCTGCGAGGAGGTCTCCCGGCGACGCGCCCGGACGGGAGGCTCGGTACGGGGCGATCTCGGAGGGGGTGCGACCGTAGCGTCGGACCTGTTCGCTCAGCTCCCGCTCCGTGAGCGTATCGAGATACTCCGGCGTCAGATGAACGCGAACTTCGTCGCGTGCCGTGCCGGTGAGCAGGGGCACGGTCCTCCCCCGCCCCGATGCGACCTCGCGCACCGGTTGCCGGGGAATGACGGCACCATCCATCGTCGGAGCCCACGGCGCCATTGTCCTGGCCTCGCTGCCCCACGAGTCCGGTGTGCCAGAGGCCAGGTCACGCAGCTGCTGATCGACGGCCGCCAGGAATGCCCGCTTGGGCACCTCTGCCAGGGCTGCCCGCGTCGGTGCGACATCAAGGCGTGCTGCGAGATCCAGGCCGACCCGAAGGGCCACCTCGGGGCTGGTGAGTCGGTGGATGCCCGATGTGCTCTGGCTGATCGCACGAGAGAACAGGCCGCTTGACATCGGAGAGGCCAGCAGGCACACCACGCTGCTGCCTCCGGCCGAGTGCCCGGCCAGGGTCACCCGCGCAGGGTCGCCGCCGAAGGCGGAGATGTTGCGTTGCACCCATTTGAGCGCCGCCAGCTGATCTTGCAGCCCGACGTTCGCAATCCCGTCCCCGAGACTCAGGAACCCGTCAGCACCCACGCGGTAGTTGACCGTGACGCAGACGACGCCGTCGCGCGCGAACGCGGAACCGTCAAGCTCGCGGCTCGACGAGGATCCGTTCGTGAACCCGCCACCGTGGATCCACACGAGCACCGGTGACAGCGAGGTTCGCTGCGCCGGTGCCCAGATGTTGAGGTTGAGGCAGTCTTCGCCGTCGATCCAGCGCTCGGGAAACATCCGCTCGAGGTGCGGCGACAGCCGGGTCTTCGGGACGGTCGGCCCGAAGCGCACAGCTCGCCGCACACCCGCCCACGGCGTCACCGGCTGCGGTGGCATGAAGCGATGTTCGCCGAACGGGGCTGCCGCATAGCTGATGCCGAGGAACTCGACCACGCCCCGCGTCTCCAGCCCCGCCCAGCGACCGGCATCGGTCTCCACTATCGGAGTCATCTCACGGATTTCGCCTGCTGCACGACGTCGATGAAGAGGTCTACCTCTTCTTCAGTATTGAAGTAGTGCGGGGCGGCGCGGTTGAGTGTCGGCAGGTGACGGCGGTCCGCGTCGACCAATGTGCTGTTCGGCCCCGAGGTGCCGATGGTGACACCCAGCGACTGCGCGTGAGTGACGACCTTCTCAGCAGGCTGTCCGTCGACGGCGAAGGACACGATGGCACAGCGTTCCACGCCCAAGTCGTGCACGGACACACCCGGAATGGATTCGAGTCCGTCACGCATCCGGTCGGCGAGCGAATAGCACCGCTCCTGGATGCGCTCCAGGCCCAGCTCAAGTGCGTAGTCGATCGCAGCGCCGAGTCCCGCGCGAAGCGCATAGGCGTTCTCCCACGTCTCGAAACGTCGCGCGTCCAGTCTGAGCGTGTAGGAGTCGAGGCTGGTCCACGGTGCAGCGAAGTGGTCGATCATAGGCGGCTCGAGGTCGAGGAGCGCCTCGCGACGCACAGCCAGGAATCCCGTGCCGCGCGGCCCGCGCAGGAACTTTCGGCCGGTGGCGGAGAGCGCGTCGCATCCGAGTTCCTTCATGTCGACGGGCATCTGCCCTAAAGCCTGACAGGCATCCAGCAGGTAGAAGATCCCATGCTTGCGCGCGATGCGACCGACCTCAGCGGCGGGATTCACCAGGCCGCCGTTCGTCGGAACCCAAGTGATGGAGATGAGTCGCACCCGCTCATCGATCATCTGCTCAAGCGCGTTCGTGTCGATCTGCCCGAACTCGTCGCTCGGGACGACCTCTATGACGGCGCCGTAGCGCTGGGCGACCTGTAGGTATGACACGAAGTTGGCGCCGTACTCGGCCTCACCGGTGAGAATCCTGTCACCGGGACTGAACCGGAGCGAGTTGAAGATCAACTGCCACGCGACGGTGGCATTCTCGGTGAGCGCGATCTCATCTGCGTCGGCGCCGACCAGCCTCGCAACCGAATCGTAGACACCATCAAGTGCCTCGGCCCGGGAATCGGCTGCCGCGTATCCCCCGACCTTCATCTCGAGGTCGAGATGGTCGCGTATCGCGGCGTACACGGACGTTGTCATCAGCGCAGAGCCTGCGCTCATGAAATACGCCGACTCCCGCACGCCTGGGGTGTCTTCGCGCAACGAGTCGATATCAGCTTCGCTGAAAGGGAGGGTGGACACAGTGTGTGATGGCATAGAATTAGATTAGCCAATCTTCGAATCAATGGACAATGGAGGTCGAACGTGAGCAAAGTTGGAACAACTGACCAACAGGTGCTGGAATCGGTTGCCGAAATGCAGCCCGTCGCCGTTGAGCGCCTCAAGGCGCTCGTGCGCATCCCGTCCGTTTCCAACGGCGCGCATGAGGATTCCCTCCGCGCATCTGCGTCGCTCATCTCGGGTATGCTCCACGACACCGGCCTTTTCGACACCATCGAGGAGATACGTCCCACTACCGCCGGTGGCGACGTGGGCAAACCGACGATCGTGGCGACTCGCGCGGCGAAGGATGGCGCCCCGACGGTCCTGATGTACAGCCATCACGACGTCCAGCCTGCGAATGATCCCGAAGAGTGGACCACCGATCCGTTTGACCCGGTGATCATCGGCGGTCGCCTTCATGGTCGAGGCTCGGCCGATGACAAGGCCGGGTTCATCGTGCAGCTGGGTGCGCTCGACTCGCTCAGGCAGCAGACCGCGGGGAATCCGAGCCTGGGAATCTTCATGCTCGTCGAAGGCGAAGAAGAGATCGGCTCGCCGACCTTCGAGCGGCTCCTCGAGCTCGTCGGCGACAAGATCGAGGCGGATGCCATCATCATCACCGACTCGGAGAACTGGGACTCCAGTACGCCTGCCCTGGTGCGCAGTCTGCGCGGCCAGGCCAACTTCGACGTATCGATTTCCACCCTCGAGCACGGCCTGCACTCGGGAATCAGCGGAGGAGTGTTCCCGGATGCCATGGTTCCGATGGCGAGACTGCTTGCCAGCTTCCACCATGCCGATGGCTCCGTCGCCGTTCGCGGGCTCGACGACGGCCCGGAAGAGACTGAAGCCATCGACGGCAGCGTGTTGCGCAGCGAGCAGGGAGTGTTGCCCGGCGTAACCGAGATCGGCACCGGAACCTTCGCAGAACGTTTGTGGGCCAAGCCGACCGTCACGGTGACGGGTCTCAGCCTCCCCCACCCCGAATCGGCGGTGAGCATGCTCGTCCCGCGGGTGATCGCAAGGGTCAGCGTTCGGCTCGCGCCAGACCAGGACGCCGACAAGGCCCTCGCGGCGCTTCGCGCTCATATCGCCGAGCACACACCGTTCGGCGCTCACGTCGAGTTCACCCCACGGGGAGTCACACGCGGCGTCATGGCGACGAAGGACGGTGGGCTCCGAGACACCATGAAGCGTTCCCTCACCGACGGCTGGGGTGCGCCCGTGGTCGAGTCCGGCACCGGAGGCTCTGCGTCGCTGGTCTCCCTGCTCGCGACCCGGTATCCGGATGCTCATATCCTGCTCACCGGAGTGCTGGACCCGCTCTCCCGGGCGCACAGCCCGAACGAGTCCGTCAGTCTGGACATCCTGCACAAGGCCATGGCAGCCCATGCGCTCTTTCTCGTGCGACTGGAGCGCAGCAGATGAGCGCATGACATGGTCACGGGACTATTCCAGGTTTCCCGAAGCCATGCGAACAACCCGATCCGCGTAGGAGCGCAATCGAGCCTCGTCGTGGCTGACGACCAGCACCGCGGCTCCCTGGTCGGCTGCAGTTCGAAGCAGGTCTCCCACTGCCGCTGCGGCGTTGACATCAAGACTGGCCGTGGGCTCGTCAGCCACGATGAACGCCGGGTTCGCGATCAACGCGCGGACGACGGCGACGCGCTGACACTGCCCTCCCGAGAGCGAGCCGGGCTGGCGGTTCACATCGATCTCGCCCAGACCGACAGCCTCGAGCTTCTCGGATGCGAGTTCTCGAAGCTCGTTCTTGGACATGCGAGTGCCCTGCAGGACCAGCGGTTCGGTAATGGTTCGCCACAGTGGCCAACGCCGATCGAGACTGGCCACTGGGTCCTGGAACACAGGCATGACCCAGCCATTGCGAGGTCGGCGGGGATGTCTGCCGCGTCCCACCCAGACGGGCGCGCCGTCCCAGAGAACCTCGCCGTGGTCAGGCCGCTCCTGCCCCGAGGCGACTTTGAGAAGGGTCGACTTGCCGGACCCGGACTGGCCGACAATGCCGACAAGCTCGCCCCTGCGGATGGTCAGATCCACGCCGTCCATCGCCACCGTGTCGACACCCGCGACGGTGTAGCCCTTGACGACCCCCTTGATCTCAACGGCAACGTCGCCGTACTCCGCACCGCTGCGCTCCAGGGGCAGCGGCGCGGAAGCCTCGATGAGCTCGCGGGTCATCTCGTGCTCGGGAGATGCGAAGAGACCCTGGGCGTCTCCGCGCTCGACGACCCGGCCCCCGCTGAGCACGACGATCTCGAGCGCGTGCCGGGCCACGAGTGCGAGGTCATGGCTGACCAGGAGCAGCGAGCTGCACGTCCTGCGAAGCAACTCGAGCGCGTTATCGGCCAGCTGAGTGTCGAGTGCGCTGGTCGGCTCGTCTGCGAGCGTCAACGCAGGATGATGCACGGTCGCGGCCAGGGTTGTCGCTCGTTGGAGCATTCCGCCTGACCACTGGTGCGGCCGTTGGCTGATTCGTCTCTCCGCCTCAGCGATACCGAACTCGAGGAGACCGTCGACTACGGCACCGACCGGCGGCTTCTGGCGGTGCGCAAACCACGCTTCTTCAACGTGGTGCCGCACGGTGCGCAGCGGATCACACGCCGCGAAGGGATCCTGGCCGACGTACCCGATCAGCTTTCCCCGCTGAGACCGCGCGGTCTCGCGATCGAGCCCGAGGATGCTCTCCCCACCCACGACGATCGAGCCCTCCACGCAACTGTCCATCGGCAACAATCCCAGGATCGCGCGGATGAGTGTGCTCTTCCCGCTGCCCGAGCGCCCGACAAGGCCGAGTCGACCACCCTCGGGAATCGAGAACGAGACGTCGTCCAGCGCGACATTCCCGTTCGGGTAGACCACGCGGAGGTGATCTACCTCAAGTGCAGCTACGGTCACGGTGCTCCTCCTGGGTCGGTGACGTCACGAAGCGCCTCGCTGAGGAGCGTCGCGCAGAGAACGGTGGCCACGATGCCCAGAGCGGGACCGATGAGTTGCCACGGGGCGAAGGCGAGAGTTTGACGCGCAGAGGAGAGCATCGTTCCCCACTCGGCAGTCGGAGGTTGAGCGCCCAGACCGAGAAAAGAGAGAGCTGCCAGCGAGAGAACGACCTCACTGATTCCGAGCATCGCGACCACCGCGACCTGTGCAGCGGCAGAGGGCAGGATGTGTTCGATCGCGACTCGCACGCGCGATGCGCCAGCCATGCGCGCCGCCAGGATGTCTGGATGGTGCATCGCTGAGAGTGCGACCGCTCTGGCCAGCCGCGCCAACACGGCCCAAGCGGTGGCAGACATCGCCAGAATGAGGTTCATGAATCCCGGACCGAGCATTCCGACGATGGCGAGCGTGACGATCAGGCCCGGAAGCCCGAGCAGAATGTCGATGATGCGCGAAGCGATCGTGTCGAAGATCCCGCCCACGCATCCCGCGATGACCCCGACGAGCAGCCCGACCACCGAGATGATCAGGGTCACCAGTGCCGCGGCACCCAGCGATGTGCGTGCGCCGTGTACGCTCCGAGCCAGCAGATCCCGGCCGGCGCCGTCGGTACCGAGCAGGTGATTCAGGCTCGGTGCAGCCAACTGATTCGTGTAGTCGACCAGATCGGGGTCTTGCGTGAACAGCGGTCCGACGGCAGCGACCAGCACGATGGCGACCGAGACACCGGCGGCGAGCCGAGCATCCCGCCGGGCCATGAGCTTATGAAGGACGCCCTTGGTGACGACCGGCTTGGGCTTGCGCGCCGGGAGGAATACTGACGATGTAGTAGTCAACGCACTGCCACCTTTGCCCGTCGCGGTGAACGAACCTTCGGAGTCGCCAGGCGGGGATCGATGGCCGTGGTGACCAGGTCGACGGCCAAGCTGGCAAGAACATAGGTAAGGACCGCGATCATTGTGAACGCGGTTACGACCGGCATATCGCGGGCCGTGATCGCTTCGATCGTGTAACGCCCGATTCCGGGCCAGGAGAAGATGGTTTCGATGATGGGTGCACCGCCGAGCAGCCCAGCCGTGCCCAGTCCCACCACGGTCAGGTAGGGAGGAAGCGCGTTCGGCAGCTGGTGGAGGAACATCCGACGAGCTGGGCTGGCCCCTCGCGCTCTGGCCACGAGGAGATAGCTGGCGCTCTTGGCCTCCAGAAGGGAGGAACGCAGAACCCTAGACCAGATGGCTGCCGTGGAGAGTGCCAGCACGAAGGCCGGCAGGGCGACGGTATCCCAGGTGCCATCGGCGATCACTCGGCCCATGCGCAGTTGCACAGCCACCAGGTCGAGGAGCAGAACTCCTATGAGGAAGCCGGGCACGGCGAGGAGGCCGACGCTGACGCCGCGCGCAGCATGGTCGGGCCATCCGCCGGCACGCGCGGAGGCGAGCAGACCGAGAGCCAGCGACATCACAATGGCGATGACGAGGGCGCTGGAAGCAAGGATGGCGGTGGCGGCAAGGCGCTCGCCGAACTCCGAGGCTACCGGCTGGCCTGTACGCCACGAGATGCCGAAGTCTCCCCGCAGCATCCCGCTCAGCCACGACCCGAAGCGGATCGGGAGAGCGGCGTCAAGGTCGAGTTCGCTTCGCATGGCTGCGACCTGTGCGAGGGTGGGGTCCTCGACCCCGCGCGCAGTGAGGACTCTGCGCGCGGGGTCGCCTGGGGTGGCTATCAGCAGGGCGAAGACGATGACCGCGCCACCCACGGCACTGATGACGGCCTGGCCGATCCGCCGGGCAGCTGCAACGAGGAACATATTAAGCGGACGGCCTCGTCTTGGCGTCCACCCAGAGGTTGGCAACGGGAACCTTGTATCCCTGCCAGTCCGGCCCCGCGACCACTGTCAGGATGCGCTGGGCAGCGACTGCGAAGTAGCCCCGCTCGGACACGAGCCTCTGAATGTCCCCGAGGATCGTGTGCCTCTTCTCCGTGTCGAACGTCTGGCGCAGTTCCCCGGCGAGAGCATCGAGCTCCGGGTCCGAGATCTTGGCGTAGTTCACCGGACCCCCGGTGGTGAGAAGCTCGGTGATTCCCTGGTCAGGCGCGCCGCTGAAGGTGAGCAGCGACGAGGCGAAACTCACCTCCCAATTCGGCTCGTCGCGTGCCGAGTAGATGTCATCGACCTGCACGATCTGCACATCGATGCCTGCCTCCTTGGCCTGCGCCTGGATCGCCTGACTGATGACGAGCGTGTCAGGCATCGTGGGGGTGGCGAGCAGACGAATGGTCAAACGCTCGCCGTTCTTCTCACGGATACCATCCCCGCCCAGCGTCCATCCGGCTGCCTCCAGTTCAGCTCCCGCAGCGGCGACGTCCGTCTTCTGGGTGTCCACCGCGTACGGGAAGCCAGACGGGAAGACACTTGTGGCCAACCCGGCGTGACCCTTCAGAACGTCTTCCGCGATGGAGCGGTAGTCCACCGTCAAGTAGAACGCGCGGCGAACCCGCTCGTCCTCGAAGTTCGGCGATACCACACGGGACATGAGTCCGTGGACGAGGCCTGTCGGAGTTCCCGAGAGGAAGTACGCATCCGTACGTCCTTCGAGAGTCTGCGCGACTTCTGCGGGGATGTAGAGTGCGATGTCCACCTCCCCGGCCTGCACTCCCTGCACCCGCGCAGACGCCTCAGGCACGAACTTGATGGTCACGCTGCTCAGGGCCGGGGTTCCAGCCCAGTACGCATCGACCGGCTCCAGCTCTGCCCTTTGGGGGTTGAGCGAGGTGATCTGGTACGGCCCTGAGTAGATGCCTGCCTCGAGCAGAGCTGCCGGATCGGCTCCGGATGCCTGGTGCTCTTCGTAGCCCTCAAGGTCGAACACCAGCACATTGCTCTCTTCGGCAAGAATGTTGGCCATCGTCGGCGTCGGGGCTGTCGTCTTCAGCTCAACGTCGAGCGGGCCCGTCGCTTCGGCTGATGCGAAGTTCGCGGTGGACGCGAAGTTCGCGTTGTTCTCTGCGGTCCAGTTCAGAAGATCGGCCAGCGCCTCGCCGTCGAAGCTCTTGCCGTTGACGAACTTGACGCCCTCGTTCAACGTCAGTGCCCAGGTGGTTTCATCGATCATCTCAAGGTCTGAGAGCACCCAGGGCGTGGGGTTGCCGTCGGACTCCGGTCGCATGAGGAGTTCGATGTAGCCGAACTCGGGCCCCCAGAATCCGCTGCTCAGCGGGTCCACGTCGTCGATCGGCCAACTGGTCGCGATAGTCATCGACGTGACGTCGGTACCCGCTTCGGATGGTGTAGTGGCACACGCCGGCACAGCGAGTGCCACTGCCGCGGCCAGCGCCATCGCTGCCCATGCTCGGTGATGAAGTTTCACAGCAACTCCTGCTCTCGTAGATCCGCGCATCGCGGATTCTCAGCTACTAGGAAGTCCGACGACCGGCTTTCCAGTCGGCTTTGACTGGCCAGCACAACTCATCGCAGGATTAGACTATTCTCAAATCATGTTCGAGATGTCACCGTTTGGTAACAATTCGACAGTATTCGAATCGTAAATGCAAGTCCGCTGTTGCATCATGATCGCCGCATATGCAACTATCTGCGCATGTATGCAGATGATGAAGAAGCGCTCGAACTCGACGGCGAGTATGTCGATGCCGCAGCCGAGGTGTTCTCCATGCTTGCGGATGCGACGCGTATACGGATCGTGCTGGCGCTGGGTGACGAGGAACTGTCGGTGAGCCAGCTGGCTGGACTCCTCAGGAAGCAACCGGCTACGGTTTCGCAGCATCTGGCGAAGCTCCGTCTCGCGCGGATGGTCTCGACCCGCAAAGACGGCACCCGCGTGTTCTATCGGCTCGCGAACAAGCACGCTCGCACGCTCGTGGCGGAATCCATCTTCCAGGCAGAGCACGCCCTCGAGGATGTGCCGCCACACCACCGCGATACGGCCATTCCCGCACCACGCGAGCGAGCGCCGGGCGATGCGTGAGGCGCTGCGAAACCCGTCCTATGCCAAGCTGTTCAGCGCGCAGGTGGTCGCGCTTCTCGGCACCGGAATCCTCACTATTGCACTGGGCCTTCTTGCCTTCGACGTCGCTGGAGGCGACGCCGGAATCGTGCTCGGGGTGGCCCTGACCCTCAAGATGCTCGCTTACGTGGGGGTTGCACCTCTCGTCTCCGCACTTGTCGGGCATCTGCCGAGAAAGCCTGTGCTGATATCCGCTGACATCGTGCGCGCGGTGATCGCGATCAGCCTGCCTTTCGTCACGGACGTCTGGCAGATCTACGTTCTCGTCTTCACCCTGCAGGCCGCCTCAGCGACATTCACGCCCGCGTTCCAAGCCGTCATCCCCGAGGTGCTCCCCGACGAGACCCAGTACACCCACGCACTGTCGCTGTCTCGCATGGCGTACGACCTTGAGGCGATCGTCAGCCCTCTGCTGGCCGTGGCGCTGCTCACCGTGCTGAGCTATGACAACCTGTTCGTCGGCACTTTCCTCGGGTTCGTCGGATCAGCCATTCTCGTGTTCGTGACCACGTTTCCGCGCATCGCACCGGCGCCACCCGCGCGGTTCGTCCAGCGCCTGACCCGAGGTTCCCGGATCTTCTGGCAGACCGCCGAGCTGCGGAGTCTGATCCTCCTGAACCTCGTGGTCGCGACGGCGACGGCGACGGTCATCGTGAATACGGTCGTTCTGGTGCAGGGCGAGCTCGACCGCTCGCAGACGGACGTCGCGCTGCTGTTCGCCGCATACGGGGCAGGCTCCATGGCCGTGGCATTGACCATCCCTGCGCTGCTCGAGAAGGCATCAGACCGGAAGGTGATGCTAGGGGGAGGCATGATCCTGCCTGTCGCCCTCGCAGGGGTCGCGTGGGTGATCGGCATGCCCGGAAGCGCCCTCACGTGGGTGGCGCTGATGGTTCTCTGGCTGGTGCTCGGAGCTGCGACATCGCTGATCCTGACGCCGTCCGGACGGTTGCTGCGGCGGGCCGGGGACGAGAGTGAGAGGCCGGCGATCTTTGCGGCTCAGTTCTCGATCTCGCACGCCTGCTACCTCATCACGTATCCCGTCGCGGGGGTGGCGGGCACCTTCCTCGGGTTGCCGACGACAACACTCCTGCTTGCAGGCATCGGCGCAGTGGCGGCGGTTATCGCCCGTTCCGCATGGACCCCGTCGGCAGGCGTGTCCCTATCTCGGCAGCCGCGTCCAGGAGTGCGGCACCGGCATTGAAGCCGGCCACCCCGGTGATGACCCCGCGGACGTCACGGAACTCCGTCAAGACGCCATTGCCTGCACCACCGGCCTGAGGAAGCCTGGCATGCTCTTCTCCGCCAGGTTCTAGCACGCCGCGAGCGGCGATCACCTCGCCGTGGACCCTGAGGATGAAGCCACTCCGGGGCACGTAGGCACCCGGGTCAGCCGCTCCGAAGAGGTCGTGCAGGAGCACGCGGGCGACGTGGGCGCCTTGCTCGACAGCGGAATCCCAGTGGTCTACACGCAGCTGCCTGCCGCTGCCCAGGCTTATCAGCGCGGCACTGCCCGCGGCGTAGATTCCGCTCGGGAACGCGAGTGCCCGCAGGTGGTCGTCGACTGATATCCCGTCGCTGTCCCCCAGCCAGGACGTCGCCGGCCGCGTGCCCAGAGCAGCCACCACGACGTCAGCCTCGATCGTGAGGCCATCCGTCATCGTGACGATCATGGGCTCTCCAGATGCTCCGGGTGCCACCCGCATCACGGGTACACCGAACACGGCGGTCACGCGCTCATGGTGCACGGCGGCGAGCTCTCGAGCGATGTGCGCTCCCACGGCAGCTCGCAGTGGCACGGCAGAGCGGCCCAGAAGCGTGACTTCCGCTCCGGCGCCTGCGTAATGGCTGGCGACCTCCGAGCCGATGAATCCCGCTCCGAGTATCGCTACCCGCGCACCCGCCGGCTCGGGGAACGCCTCTCTGAGTCGCCTCGCGTCGGAGGCAGTGTGCAGGTGATGAATCGCAACTCCCTCACTCGCGGGAATCAACGCATCAGGTAGGAAGGGAAGGCTCCCGCACGCAAGCACTATGGCGTCGGCGCGTCGTTCGCTGCCGTCCTCAAGGGTCACCGCTCGGCCACGCCCATCCAGGAGGATGGCCCGGCCCTTCAGCACCTCCACGTTGTCCAGGCCCGGCAGAGCGATCTGCTCCGATGTGAGAAGGCCCGACAACACAGCAGTGTCGACGAGGGTGCGGTTGATCGCGGGGCCCTTCTCGCCGTCGATGATCGTGATCGTGCCCGAATGCCCCTCTGCTCGCAGGGTGCGTGCGCAGGCGTGACCCGCCGCGCCGCCGCCGATGATGAGAATGCTGGGCTGTGGTGCCGACATCTGCTGCTCCGCTCGATTCCGCTCTTGCATTGAATACCCCCCAGGGGTATGGTTGGCACCGTAACGAATACCCCCCTGGGGTATCAAGCGGAAAGATATGCGCGCGAGCTCGACGGAGGCGTCGAGCCCCGACGACAAGTGAGGAACATCATGGCAACGACGGAGTTTCAAGTGACGGGGATGACCTGCGGACATTGCGAACGTTCGGTGCGCACTGAGGTCACCGCAATCGACGGCGTCACGAGCGTCGATGTGAGCGCGTCGACCGGTCGGCTGGTGGTGGTCACGGGAAGCGATTCCCCCGCGGACGATGCCGCGGTTCTCCATGCGGTTGAGGAAGCCGGTTACTCCGCCGCACGCAGCCGATGAAGGCGCCGGTACGTCTGGGACTGTACGGCCTCGGCCTCATCGGGGTGTTCGTGACTGCCGCGCTCGTTGCGGGAGCAGTCGTACCCGACTCGCTGGTAGCCGCGCGAATCGAGGCTGCGGGCGGCGCGCACGCGGGGATGGGCTCTGGCGCCGAAGGTTCACCCACCCGCGGGGTGTCACTCGAGACACACGGGTTCCGGCTCAGCACGGTGCGTGCTCCTGACGCTCTCGGGGTCGCCGGACAGCTGAGCTTCGAGATCCTCGACAGCCACGGCGAGGTGGTGACCGAGTACACCGAGTCCCATGAGAAAGACCTGCACCTCATCGTTGTGCGTACAGACGGCGCTGAGTTCGCGCACGTCCACCCAGAGCTGGGTCCGGACGGGTCCTGGACTATTCCTTGGACATGGGAACGAGCAGGAAGCTACCGCGTCTTCGCCGACCTCATTCCCGCCGGTGAAGAGGAAGCCATCACGCTGACGCGCACTGTCGAGGTCGCGGGCGAACTCTCGCCAACTCCACCGCAGCGAGAGTCTCTCAGAGCCCGTGTCGACGGTTACGACGTGCAACTCGAGGGCGAGCTCCACGTCGGCGCGACCTCGGTGCTCACTCTGAGTGTCACGCAGAACGGCGCCCCGGTGACGAGGATCGAGCCGTACCTCGGCGCATTCGGTCACCTGGTCGCGCTTCGCGACGGTGACCTGGCCTACCTGCACGTTCACCCGGAGGGCACAGAGCCCGCTCCCGGAGCCGTATCGGGTCCGAAGGTCGAGTTCGCAACCGCCGCACCGACCGCCGGCCTGTATCTGCTCTACTTCGACTTCCAGATCGACGGGGTCGTTCACTCGGCGCCGTTCATCATCCAGGCCACCGCAGGCGAACCCTCTACCGCGGGTGATTCCCATTGACCAGCGTGTCGCTCGTCGGTGAACGCGCAGCACACGACTTATACGAGGACGAATGATCATGTCGACTGTTGAGGAAACGGCGGAAAGCAGCATCGAACTCATGATTGGGGGGATGACCTGCGCATCCTGCGCCATGCGGATCGAGAAGAAGCTGAATCGACTCGAGGGCGTCGAGGCCAGCGTCAACTACGCCACTGAGAAGGCCCGGGTCCATGTGCCTGCCGGCTACGACGCGCAGCTGCTCATCGCCGAGGTCGAACAGACCGGATACTCGGCCCGACTTCCGCCGAGTACGGAGGATGCGAAGGCGAGCGAGGTCGACGTTGAGGACCCAGAGCTCACTGCGCTTCGTCATCGCCTGATCGGCTCGGTGATTCTCTCGGTGCCGGTCATCCTGATGTCGATGATTCCTGCCCTGCAGTTCGTCTACTGGCAGTGGGCGTCGCTCGCGTTGACGGCGCCGGTCATCGTCTGGGCCGCGTGGCCTTTTCACCGGGCTGCCTGGATGAACTTCCGACACGGGGCCGCCACCATGGACACACTCGTATCCATGGGCACAGGGGCGGCATTCCTCTGGTCGCTCTACGCACTGTTCCTGGGCACCGCAGGAGAGCCGGGAATGACGCACCCCTTCGAACTGTCGATCGCCCCGACCGATGGAGCGGCGAATATCTATCTGGAAGTCGCTGCAGGCGTGACGATGTTCATTCTCGCGGGCAGGTACTTCGAGAAGCGATCGAAGCGGCAGGCGGGCGCGGCACTCCGGGCTCTGCTTGAGCTTGGCGCGAAAGACGTTGCGGTGATCCGCGACGGAGTCGAAACGCGGATCTCCATCGAAGACCTCGCGGTCGGCGACGAGTTCGTCGTGCGTCCGGGAGAGAAGATCGCCACCGACGGTGTGATCGTCTCCGGGATGTCGGCCATCGATGTGTCGATGTTGACGGGAGAGTCCGTGCCGGTCGAAGCGAGCCCTGGGGATGCTGTCACCGGCGCCACGATGAACACCAGTGGTCGGCTGCAGGTGCGCGTCACGCGAGTGGGCTCGGACACGCAGTTGGCGAAGATGGCGAAGCTGGTCGAGGATGCCCAGTCGGGCAAGGCCGACGTTCAGCGCCTGGCCGATCGTGTATCCGGAATCTTCGTTCCCATCGCCATTGCCATCGCCGTGCTTGCGCTCGGCGCGTGGCTGGGTGCCGGGTTCCCGCCCGCCGCAGCGTTCACCGCGGCCGTTGCCGTACTCATCATCGCCTGCCCTTGTGCACTCGGTCTTGCAACCCCGACCGCCTTGCTGGTCGGAACCGGCCGCGGTGCTCAGATGGGGATCCTGATCAAGGGACCCGAGGTGCTCGAATCGACGAGGCGGGTGGACACGGTGGTGCTCGACAAGACAGGCACCGTGACCACTGGCCGGATGACGCTGGTCGACGTGGCGACGGCGGCCGGTACCGAGCGTGAAGAACTGCTGCGGCTCGCCGGGGCCATCGAGGACGCGTCGGAGCACCCGATCGCGCAGGCGATCGCCAAGGGCGCCACCGCAGAACTCAACATCTCCCTGCCCGAGGTCGAGGAGTTCCGCAACATTGCTGGAAAGGGTGTTACGGGGATCGTGGAAGGCCACGCGCTGGTCGTCGGCAGGCAGTCGCTCCTGCACGAGTGGTCCGTGCCCGGGAACGCTGAACTGCAGAGAGCAAAGGAACGAGCCGAGAACGCGGGCAAGACGGCAGTGCTGGTGGCCTGGGATGGTGAGCTCCGCGGTGTGCTCATCGTGTCGGACCAGGTGAAGCCCACCAGCGTCGAGGCCATCCGTCAGCTTCGCGACCTGGGCCTCACGCCCATCCTCCTCACCGGCGACAACGAGGCTGTGGCGCACCAGATCGCCGCCGAGGTCGGGATCGAACGTGTCATCGCCGAGGTGCTCCCGGAAGAGAAGGCTGACGTGATCAAGGCGCTGCAGGCGGAGAACAGGATGGTTGCCATGGTGGGAGACGGCGTGAACGACGCGGCAGCGCTTGCACAGGCCGACCTCGGCCTTGCCATGGGCACCGGCGCAGACGCGGCGATCGAGGCATCCGATATCACATTGGTGCGCGGCGACCTTCGAAGCGCCGCGGATGCCATCCGGCTGTCACGCCGCACCCTGGGAACCATCAAGGGGAACCTGTTCTGGGCGTTCGCCTACAACGTCTCCGCGATTCCTCTGGCCGCGCTCGGGCTGCTCAACCCCATGCTCGCTGGTGCCGCGATGGCGTTCTCCAGCGTCTTCGTGGTCGGAAACAGCCTCCGTCTACGCTCCTTTGCGAGCAAGGCGGTGGACTCGCCGAAACCCGCGAACACTTCTGCGCCGGCAGCGCAGACGGTCTTCTGACCCTTCACTGAATGATAGAAAGGCAACACCATGTGTGAAAAGCACGACCACGCCGCCGAGGCGCCCGATCACTCGCACGACCACGGTCACTCCCACGATCACGGTCACGCGCACGGTCACTCCCATGACCACAGTCACTCCCATGACCACGGTCACTCCCACGGAAGTGCGTCCTCTGACCCGGAAACCTCGGCAGAGTGTCCTGTGATGGCTGGAAGTTTCGTAGACAAGTCTGAGGCAGAGCAACAGGGACTGGTGCGCGACCACAACGGCAACCGCTACTACCTGTGCTGTGCAGCGTGCGGACCGCTCTTCGATGCAGATCCTGAGAAGTACGCGCTAGCACACTGAAGCGTGGCGTCGGCGGGTCTCAAGCCCGCCGACGCTGCCCGTCTGGCTGCCGCGACGGCGCCCAGACCTATGGCTTTGCAAGTGGAGGGAATCAGTATGGATGTCGACGTCATTGTCATCGGTGCCGGTGCGATGGGCACCGCTGCAGCATGGCGCCTCGCGCGCCGCGGTCGCTCAGTCCTGGTGCTGGAGCGCTTCGACGAGGGCCACGATGTCGGTGCATCGCACGGAACGACCAGAAACTTCAGCACCGCCTACGACGACGATATGTACCTCGGACTCCTGGCCCGTGCCCGCGAGTACTGGCGTGAACTGGAAGCAGAGTCGGGTCAGCAGGTCATCGATTGGGTCGGCTTGGTGCAGCATGGCTGGCAGCGGCCCCTTGAGACGATGGCGCTCGCTCACGCTCGCCATGGCATCCGCAGCCAGCTCCTGGACGGCGAAGAGGCGCAGGAGCGGTGGACGGGCCTCCGATTCGATGGGCCTGTGCTCTATTCAGAGGATGCCGGTCGCATCAGGGCTGGCGACGCGATTCAGGCGATGAGGGGTCTCGCTGAAGCGGCTGGCGCTCAGTTTCTGTTTCAGACACCGGTCACGCGGCTGGAGTGGAATGATTCCCGGGCCACTGTCTACTGCGACGGCGCCGAGTACCGCAGCGACTCCGTCGTTCTCACCGCCGGCGCCTGGACGGAGAAACTGCTCGCTGGGCGCGTTCAGCACCCGCGACTCCGCGTGACTCAGGAGCAGCCTGCGCATTTCGCGCTGCAGAAGCCCGACGCGCACTGGCCTGGCTTCATGCAACGGCCCCTCCCCGACTCTGATCGCGACAGCTACTGGTACAGCACCACCTACGGAATGCTGACCCCCGACGAGGGCATCAAGGTGGGATGGCACGGTACGGGACCCGAGACAGATCCCGACCGCCGTACTTTCACGTTCGACCCCCCGCAGATGGATGCGCTCCGCCGCTACGTCAGGGAATGGATCCCCGGTGCCGACCCCGACCGCTTCGACGCGATCAGTTGCACGTACACGACGACCTCAGACGAGAGGTTCGTCGTTGATCGGATGGGGCCGATCTGCGTCGGGGCGGGATTCTCCGGGCATGGCTTCAAGTTCGCACCGGCAATCGGAGAGGAACTCGCCAAGCTCATCACGGGCGAGGGCCGCGACCACGAATTACGGCTGCTGACAGACTGAAGCGCCCGTCAATCCAGGCCCAGGGCGAACACGACGTCTGTGTGCGTGCGCGTCACCACATCTAGGTCTGGCCTCCTCGTCAGGCCACCTTTGAGTGCTGTCTTCTGCGACGGGACATTCTCAGCGGTGGTGTACGCGACGAGCGGCAGGTCCTCGCCCAGCTCACGCCATCGGCCGATGGCGGCCTCCACCAACTCACTGGCCAAGCCCCTGCCCCAGGCATCCGGAGCCAAGCGGTAGTAGAGGTTGTAGACCCGCATCCCCCGCCACGTCAACGCCAGAATCCCGCCGAAGCCGATCACTGCACCGGGTGCATGCGCCTCTTCGATCGCCCAGTAACCGTTGCCGTCCGTCGCCCAACTCGTCGCCCACTCCCGCGCCTGTTTCTCGGCGAGGGCGCGCTCGACCATCGGACCAGCCGGATTGTAGGCATTGGTGCGGGGGTCAGAGTGAATGCGCCAGATCGCCCCTGCGTCATCGGGGGTGACAGGCCGAAGCAGCAAGCGCCGGGTTTGCACTGTTCCGTGGGTGGGCACGAGTCAACTCTAGATCGGCGCAGCTGTCTGCTGTTGCTTCCGGGACGTCCTGGCGGAACCCGGGCAGGAGCCGGGCTCGCTCCGCCTGTACCACTGGACGTTTGATCGCAACGTGAAAGAGACGGATCCTGATTGGGGCCGTGCCCTCCCCCGGTTACCAGGCGCGTTCCGCACCTTCGCGCACGGTGAGCTTCGAGACGATCTCCCAGACCTCCGCAACCACCCGCCCGAGGTCGCGCAGAGCCTGCGCTTTCGTCTTCATCGGTCCATTCATGTCCCTATGATCTCGCCATGAAGCGACTTACCCTGCCCGGATGGACTTCTATAAAGCGCCGCCTGACTGCAGTGCGCACAGGCGTCGCTGCGGGGTGTGATTCGATACCGTGAGGGCATGACCGAGATCCTTCCCGCACGCAGTCGCATCGTCCAGCAGCGGATGGAAGCGGCCGGCTTCGACCCCGACATCCGCGTGCTGTCCGATTCCGCCCGGACCGCGGCGGAGGCCGCTGCGGCGATCGGATGCGAGGTGGCTGCGATCGCGAACAGCCTCGTGTTCCTGGCGGACGGCCAGCCGGTGCTCGTGATGACGAGCGGCGGTCACCGAGCCGACGTCGACGTCATCGCCGCCGGGATCGGCGCGGGACACGTCGAGATGGCACCGGCTTCAGTGGTCCGGGACGCGACGGGGCAGGCGATCGGCGGAGTCGCACCGACCGGGCACCCCGCGCCGTTGCCTACCTACATCGATGAAGGGCTCTGCGCGTTCGACGAGATCTGGGTGGCGGCCGGCCACCCTCACACCGTTATGCCCCTGACCCTGGACTCCCTCCAGAAACTCACCGCAGGACAGGTCATCGCGGTGGTCTGATCTACGCTGGTTGCGGTGCCTCCGGGCGAGGGATGCGAGTGTGGTAACTCTTCCGGAGTCCGGAAGTACCGCTTCTCACCCGAGCCGACATACGCTGTCGGGACGTATGACCTTGAGTTCTTCAGCGACGGCCCCGACCCGCTCCCCCGCAACAAGCGGGTGGTTCACACACGCCGTGAAGGCGGCGCAGCGCATGGACAAGACCATCCCGAAGATCACCCCGCACGACCTCCGCCACGCCGCGGCATCCCTCGCCGTCTCATCGGGAGCGAACGTCGAGGTCGTGCAGCGCATGCTCGGTCACGCCTCAGCCCCGATGACCCCCGACGTCTACGCCGACCTGTTCGACCGTGATTTCGACGCCGTGGCCGCGGACATGAGTGCTGCCCGCAAGGCGGCCGCCTCCGTAGAGCGTGTGGGCAAAGTGCGGGCAGATACACGAAACGCCCCCGGCGAACGGCTCATCGCGAGCAGCCGCCGGGGGCGTTCCTCTTGTCAGATAACCACGGTCTGACCAAGGACCGTCAGAAGTCCCAGTCGTCGTCCTCGGTGGCCTCGGCCTTGCCGATCACGTACGACGAGCCCGACCCCGAGAAGAAGTCGTGGTTCTCGTCGGAGTTCGGCGACAGGGCCGACAGAATCGCCGGGTTCACGTTGGTGACCGTCGACGGGAACATCGCCTCGTAGCCGAGGTTCATCAGAGCCTTGTTGGCGTTGTAGTGCAGGAACTTCTTGACATCCTCGGTCAGGCCGACGCCGTCGTAGAGGTCCTGCGTGTACTGCACCTCGTTCTCGTAGAGCTCGTACATCAGGTTGAAGGTGTACTCCTTGAGCTCCTCACGGCGCTCCGGGGTCTCCGTCTCGAGCCCGCGCTGGTACTTGTATCCGATGTAGTAGCCGTGCACGGCCTCATCACGGATGATGAGCCGGATCAGGTCGGCGGTGTTCGTCAGCTTCGCCTTGGACGACCAATAGATCGGCAGGTAGAAGCCGGAGTAGAACAGGAACGACTCCAGCAGCGTGGAGGCCACCTTGCGCTTGAGCGGGTCGTCTCCGCGGTAGTAATCGAGAATGATCTGCGCCTTCTTCTGCAGATTCTGGTTCTCGGTCGACCAGCGGAACGCCTCATCGATCTCCTTCGTCGACGCGAGCGTCGAGAAGATCGAGGAGTAGCTCTTCGCGTGCACCGACTCCATGAAGGCGATGTTGGTGTACACCGCTTCCTCGTGCGGGGTGAGCGCGTCCGGGATCAGCGACACCGCGCCGACGGTGCCCTGGATGGTGTCGAGCAGCGTCAGTCCGGTGAACACGCGCATCGTGAGCAGCTGCTCGTCGGCGGTGAGCGTGTTCCACGACTGCACGTCGTTCGACAGCGGCACCTTCTCGGGCAGCCAGAAGTTGCCGGTGAGGCGGTTCCATACCTCGAGGTCCTTGTCGTCCTCGATGCGGTTCCAGTTGATCGCATCGACATGACTGACCAGCTGCAGCTTCGGTGAGGGAGTCATCTCTTGTTCATTCCTTTTCTGGGTCCCTGAGCCTGTCGAAAGGTCACAGCATGCAGCTGACGCACTCGGACATGTCGGTGCCCTCGAGTGCCAGCTGACGCAGACGGATGTAGTAGATCGTCTTGATGCCCTTGCGCCAGGCGTAGATCTGGGCCTTGTTGATGTCGCGCGTGGTGGCGGTGTCCTTGAAGAACAGCGTCAGCGACAGGCCCTGGTCCACGTGCTGGGTCGCGACGGCGTACGTGTCGATGACCTTCTCGTAGCCGATCTCGTACGCGTCCTGGTAGTACTCCAGGTTGTCGTTCGTCATGAACGGTGCCGGGTAGTACACGCGTCCGAGCTTGCCCTCCTTGCGGATCTCGACCTTCGACGCGATCGGGTGGATCGACGAGGTGGAGTTGTTGATGTAGGAGATGGAGCCGGTCGGCGGCACAGCCTGCAGGTTCTGGTTGTAGATACCGTGCTTCTGGACGCTGTCCTTCAGTTCCACCCAGTCCGCCTGCGTGGGGATGCGGTGGCCGGCGAAGAGCTCCTTGACCTTCTCGGTCTCGGGCGCCCACACGCGATCGATGTACTTGTCGAAGAACTCCCCCGAGGCGTACGTCGAGTCCTCGAACCCGTCGAAGGCCTGGCCGCGCTCGATGGCGAGCTTGTTGGAGGCGCGCAGCGCGTGGTACAGCACCGTGTAGAAGTAGATGTTCGTGAAGTCGAGTCCCTCTTCAGAGCCGTAGTGGACGTGCTCACGGGCCAGGTAGCCGTGCAGGTTCATCTGGCCGAGCCCGATCGCGTGCGAGCGATCGTTGCCCTGCTCGATCGAGCGCACCGACGAGATGTGACTCTGGTTGCTGACCGCGGTCAGGCCTCTGATGGCCGTCTCGACGGTCTTACCCAGGTCACCGGCATCCATCGCCAGGGCGATGTTCATCGAACCCAGGTTGCAGGAGATGTCCTTGCCGATCTGGTCGTACGACAGGTCCTCGTTGTAGGTGGTCGGCGTGTTCACCTGCAGGATCTCGCTGCAGAGGTTGGACATGTTGATGCGGCCCTTGATGGGGTTCGCCTTGTTCACGGTGTCCTCGAACATGATGTACGGGTAACCGGATTCGAACTGGATCTCGGCGATCGTCTGGAAGAACTCCCGCGCGTTGATCTTCGTCTTCTTGATGCGCGCGTCGTCCACCATCTCGCGGTACTTCTCGGTGACCGAGATGTCGCCGAACGGCACACCGTAGACCCTCTCGACATCGTACGGCGAGAAGAGGTACATGTCCTCCCCGTTCTTCGCCAGCTCGAAGGTGATGTCGGGCACGACGACGCCCAGCGAGAGCGTCTTGATGCGGATCTTCTCGTCGGCGTTCTCCCGCTTGGTGTCGAGGAACCGCATGATGTCCGGGTGGTGCGCGTTCAGGTACACCGCGCCGGCGCCCTGACGGGCCCCGAGCTGGTTGGCGTAGCTGAAGCTGTCCTCGAGCAGCTTCATGACGGGGATGATGCCCGAGGACTGGTTCTCGATCTGCTTGATCGGTGCACCGGATTCGCGGATGTTGCTGAGCAGCAGCGCCACGCCGCCGCCGCGCTTGGAGAGCTGCAGCGACGAGTTGATGCCGCGCGAGATGGACTCCATGTTGTCCTCGATGCGCAGCAGGAAGCAGCTGACGAGCTCGCCGCGCTGCGCCTTGCCCGAGTTGAGGAAGGTCGGTGTGGCCGGCTGGAAGCGGCCGGAGATGATCTCCTCGACCAGGTCGATCGCGACCTGCTCATCGCCGTCGGCGAGGCCCAGCGCCGTCATCACCACGCGCTCCTCGAAGCGCTCCAGGTACCGCTTGCCGTCGAACGTCTTCAGCGTGTAGCTGGTGTAGTACTTGAACGCGCCGAGGAAGGTCTCGAAGCGGAACTTCTTCGAGTAGGCCAGGTCGGTGAGCTTCTGGATGAACTCGAACGAGTACTTCGCGAGGAGCTCGCCCTCGTAGTACTCCTTCTCGACCAGGTAGTCCAGACGCTCCTTGAGGGAGTGGAAGAACACCGTGTTCTGGTTCACGTGCTGCAGGAAGAACTCCCGCGCGGCGCGCTTGTCGGCGTCGAACTGGATCTTGCCGTTCGCGTCGTACAGATTCAGCATCGCGTTCAGCGCGTGATAGTCGAGCCCCTCGTACGCGGGGTTGACCTTGAACTCCACCTGCTCGGTCACTGCCTGCTCTTCAACTGCGGTGTCCACCATCGTTCCAATCCGTCGCTCACGCGATCGACATCATCCGACGTGCCGAATACTTCTAGCCGGTACAAGTGCGGCACATGACACTTGCGGCTGATGATCTCTCCGGCGAGACAGAACGAATCGCCGAAATTGGTGTTCCCCGCAGAGATGACTCCGCGGATGAGGCTGCGGTTGTGCTCGTCGTTGAGGAACCGGATCACCTGCTTGGGAACGGCGCCCTTCTCCTCGCCGCGCCCCTGCCCGCCCCCGTACGTGGGGGTGACGAGCACATAGGGCTCGTCGATGACGAGCGGCTCCTCATCCCGGCGCAGAGGGATGCGCCGGGCAGGGAGCCCGAGTTTCTCGATGAATCGGGCGGTGTTGCCCGACACGCTCGAGAAGTAGACCAGGAGCGGTGCGGAGGTCGCGATCGCGCTCATCCTCCACCTCCTGAGACTGTCGGATTATGCCAGACGGGCTGCGAGCTCGTCGATCTTGTCGGGACGGAAGCCCGACCAGTGACCCTCGTCGGTGACGACGACCGGCGCCTGCATGTAACCGAGTGCTTTGACCTGCTCGAGCGCCGTGGCGTCCTCCGAGAGGTCGTGGATCTCATACTCGATGCCCTTCGCATCGAGGGCACGATAGGTGGCGTTGCACTGCACGCACGAAGGCTTGGTGTAGACCGTGATCGACATGATTTCTGGCTTCTTCCCCTCAGATCCGAACTGCTTCTCCGGCAGACCCCCGCCGGGACTTCAATACTACATATGGGGACGGACATTGCGACCGACCACTAGGGATAGTAGTTACATCCGTGTAGTTTTCCACCGCTCTCCCTAGATACAACACAGCTTGTCCACGGTTCCTTCCACAGCCGGGCGAACGGGACGAGCCCTCGGAAACCGCATGTTCTCGCGGCTTCCACGACCGCGGAGCGGATTCATCCACAGGCGGCACGATACGAGGGGTCGCCGACATCCGATTTCCTGTGGACAACGCCCTTCGGCGTGTCGCGGCGTGTCGCGGCGGCGGTTCCCGCGCGCGCCGTCGCGCGCCACGGATAGTGTTCTGTGGTGGCCGGATATCGGGACCTTCTACGCACGCCGGGTGTCGGGCGCATGATCGCCGCGCAGCTCGTGGCGCGACTGCCCAACGGCATGATCAGCCTCGCCATCCTCATGCACGTCGAGCAGCGGACCGGTTCCTACGGTGCCGCGGGCATCGTCCTGGCGGCGGCATCCGTCGGCCAGGCCGTCGCCGGCCCCGTCACCAGCCGCTGGATGGGTGCCTGGGGCATGCGCCGAGTGCTCACCCTCACCCTCGTGGTGTGCGTGACCGCCGTGCTCGGGCTCGCCCTGCTGACGCTGAACCTGCCCGGCTACATGGCGCTGGCCCTGCTCGCGGGACTCTCCACGCCGCCGGTGCAGTCGGCGGTGCGCACCATCTACCCCAAGCTCGTCAACGCGGGTCAGCTCACGCCGCTGTTCTCGCTCGACGCCTCTCTGCAGGAGATCATCTGGATCGTCGCCCCGGTGGCGATCACCCTGGTCTCCACCCAGGTCGGAACGGTGCAGGGCCTGCTCATGGTCGCCCTCATCCTGATCGTGGGCGGCGCGTGGTTCATCCTGTCGCCCGAGGTCGGGCGCGTGCGCATACCGCGCAGCCGACGTGCGCTCGGACGGGTCGTGCTCAAGCCGCCCGTCATGCTCGCGACCGTCATCGGCTTCCTGCTGATCGGCGCCTGTTCGGCGGTCGAGGTCGGCGTCGTCGCCACCTTCGGTCACGGCGGGCTGGAGGCCGGGCTCGTGCTGGCCGTCTTCTCGGTCGGGAGTCTTGCCGGCGGCCTCGCGTTCGGGCACATCCCGATCGGGCCGTGGGCGATGGCGCGCCGTCTGCTCATCGTCACGATCGGCCTGGCTCTCACGATGCTGTCGCTGAACGTGCTCTGGATCGGCGGCACTCTGCTGCTGGCGGGCATCGGCATCGCCCCGGCCCTCACGGTGCTGTTCGCGATCACCACGGCGAGCGTGAAGTTCAGCGAGACCGCCGAGGCGTTCGGCTGGGCGGGCACCGGACAGCTCATCGGAGCCGCAGCGGGATCGGCCGTCGCCGGGATCCTCATCGACAGCGGCGGAGGCCCGACGGGTGCCTACCTGGCCGCGGTGCTCTTCGCGCTGGCAGGCCTGGTCGTCGCGGTCGTGTTCGTGCGCGGATTCCCCGATCTGCGTCACCGCGACCCGAGCCCGTATCCCGACACCGAGCCGATCCAGACCGCCCGCCTCTGAGCGCCGTACCCGGCATAGGCTGGGCCCGTGAGCACCTTCGATCCCGCGGCACATCTTCCCGACGACCTGCTGGAGCGCATCCGCGAGCGCGCGGTCGTGCACGACCGGGAGAACACGTTCCCCCAGCAGGACCTCGCCGAACTCCGCGAGGCCGGATACCTGTCGGTTCTCGTGCCGACCGAGTTCGGCGGAGCGGGTCTCGGACTGGAGCAGACGGCGCTGCTGCAGCAGCGCCTGGCCACGGCATCGCCCGCCACGGCGCTCGCGATCAACATGCACCTGGTGTGGACCGGGGTCGCGAAGGTGTTCGGCGACCGCGGCGTCGCCGGCATGGAGTTCGTGCAGCGCGGCGCCGCGTCGGGCGAGGTCTTCGCGTTCGGCATCAGCGAGGGCGGCAACGACCTGGTGCTGTTCGGCAGCGATACGGATGCCGTCCCGCAGGCGGACGGCGGCTACGCCTTCACCGGGACGAAGATCTTCACCTCGCTCGCGCCGGTGTGGACGAAGCTCGGACTCCACGGCCTGGACACGACGAGTGCCGATGCTCCGAAGCTGGTGTTCGCGTTCGTCGACCGGACCGATGCCGTCGTCACCAGCGACGACTGGGACACGCTGGGCATGCGCGGTACGCAGAGCCGCACGACGCGGCTCAACGCAGCGGTCGCGGCGGCGGAGCACGTGGTGCGGCGCATCGATCCGGGCCCCAACCCGGACCCGATCGTGTTCGGCATCTTCAGCGTGTTCGAACTGCTGCTCGCATCGGTCTACACCGGCATCGCCCGACGTGGCCTGGACCTGGCCGTGGCCGCCGCGCAGAGCCGTCGCTCGAAGAAGACCGGCACGACGTACAGCCAGGATCCCGACATCCGGTGGCGGGTCGCCGACATGGCGCTGGCCTACGACGCGCTGCCGCCGCAGATCGCCGCACTCGCCCGTGATGTGGACGCTCTGGCCGATCACGGCCCGCGCTGGTTCACGCTCCTGTCGGGGGTGAAGCACCGTGCTGTGGTGATGGCGAAGCAGGTCGTCGACGAGGCGATGCTGGTCGCCGGCGGCGGCTCGTACTTCACCTCGAACGAGCTGTCGCGACTGTACCGGGACGTGCTCGCGGGCATGTTCCACCCCTCCGACCCGGAGTCGGCGCATTCCACCGCGGCGAGCGCGTGGCTCGGCCCGGTCGAGGCGCCCGGAGGCTGAGGGCTACTTCCGGTCGAAATCGAAGGCCTTCAGGAGTTCGCCGACCGCGTTCTCCCGCGCGTCGCCGCCGGACTCGAACATATCGGCGACATGTGTGCGCAGATGGTTCTCGAGCAGCAGTCGGTTGAGGGACTCCAGTGAGCGCTGGACGGCACGGGACTGCGTGATGATGTCCATGCAGTACTCCTCGTTCTCGATCATCCGCGCGATGCCGCGCAGCTGCCCCTCGAGGATGCTGGTGCGGTGCAGCGCACGCTTCTTGATGTCATCGATCACGCCTTCGAGCGTAGTCGCCGCGGCCCGCATCCGGCCGTGAAATGATGGGCGCATGTCCCGGACTCCGATGGCGCTGCTCTCCCCGGCCGATCAGGAGAGGCTGCGCGGGCTGCGGAGGATGAAGGCGGTGGCGCTGGGCGCACTGATCTTCATGGCCGTGGTCTTCGTGATCGCGTTCTGGTTCGAGCACCGCCTGCCCTGGTTGTCCTACGTGCGCGCGGCAGCCGAGGGCGGGATGGTGGGCGCGCTGGCGGATTGGTTCGCGGTGACAGCGCTGTTCCGGCATCCGCTCGGCCTGCCCATCCCGCACACCGCGATCATCCCCAACCGCAAGGACGAGATCGGACGCACCCTCGGTGAGTTCGTCGAGACCAACTTCCTCTCCGGCGACGTCGTCCGCGACAAGCTATCGCGCACCGCGCTGTCGCAGCGCCTCGGCGAATGGATGCGCCACCCGGCCCACGCCGAGCGGGTCACCGCGGAGGCCTCCACCGCCGCATCCGCCGTGCTGCGCGCGCTCAGCGACGACGACGTGCAGAGTCTGATCGCCGACCTCGCGCGCGAGCATCTCATCGCACCGGACTGGGCGCCGTCGGCCGGCGGCTGGCTGGAGCGCATCGTCGAGGCGGACGCGCACCGCGGCGCGGTGGATCTGGCCGTGGACAGCGTCTCCACCTGGCTGGACGCCAACGCGCACACGTTCAGCGGCCTGGTGTCGCGGCGTCTGCCGTCGTGGGTGCCGCGCCTGGCTCACCGCTTCGTCGACGAGACCGTCTATCACGAGGCCGTGCGCTTCGTGCAGGCCGTGCAGACCGATCCGCAGCATCCGGCCAGGCGCGCCCTGGACGGGTATCTGGCACGGCTCGCCGACCGCCTGCAGAACGACCCGGCCATGCGGGACAGGTTCGAGGGCGCCAAGGCGGCCGTGTTCGACAGTCCGCGCGTGATCTCGCTCGCCGCCGAGGTCTGGGAGACGGCGAAGAACGGACTGCTCTCCGCCCTCGCGGATCCGAACAGCGGGCTGCGCCGCCGCGCGGCCTCAGCCGTGGCCGAGATCGGCAACCGCCTGGCGACGGAGCCCGCCCTGCAGGCGCGCGTGGACGGCTGGGTCACCGACGCCGCCGTCTTCCTCGTCGACCGCTACCGGCACGACATCGCGTCGATCATCACGGACACGGTCGAGAAGTGGGACGCCGCGGAGACGACCGAGAAGATCGAGCTCATGGTGGGCCGTGACCTGCAGTACATCCGCCTGAACGGCACGATCGTGGGCGCACTGGCGGGCTTCGTCATCTTCGCTGTGGCGCACGCGGTGATCCCGGTGCCTCTGGGATGAAGCGTCGATGAGGCGTCTGGGCTGAACAGCGCTGGCTGACCGGCGGACTGACGTCAGTCCGCGAGAGCCTCCGCGATCGGCGTCTCGCCGTCGTTGAACCGGATCGTCCGCCCGATCGTCGCCGGCTCCACGAGTGTCTGCGCGATGACCAGTGCGACGTTGGCGCGGGACACCTGAGCCGAGTCGGCGGCTGCGGCGTCGATGCGGCCGGTGCCCTCGCCGAGCGTGAGGGCGCTCGGCCCCAGCACCGTCCAGTCCAGCGACGTGGCGCGCAGGTACTCGTCCGCTGCCGCCTTCGCCTCCGCGTAGGCGTGGAACGGGTTGTCCGCGGGGACGCCGTGCTGCGGCGAGGCGTTGAAGTACGACACCATCACGTACCGGGCCACGTCGGCGTCCTTCGCGGCATCCATCGAGCGCACAGCCGCCTCGAAGTCAACCGCACGCGTGCGAGCGGCGGACCCGCCCCCGGCCCCGGCCGACCACACCACCGCATCATGACCGGCGATGAGCGCGGCGAGGTCCTCGCGGCTCTCGTGCTCGACATCGAACACGACCGGATTCGCACCGGTGGCGTGCACCTCGTCAGCATGATCGGGATTGCGGATCACCGAGGTCACCTCATCACCGCGGCCGACGAGGACAGGAGCGAGCAGCAATGCGACCTTGCCGTGGCCGCCGACGATGAGAATCCGTGCCATGAGTCCACGCTACCCGCGTCCGGCGGGGAGGGCATCGGTGCAGCGCGTCAGCGGGGAGGGCACCGGTGCAGCGCGTCAGCGGGGAGGGCACCGGTGCGGCGCGTCAGCGGGCCGCCAGACCGGCGAGCAGTTCGAGCACGCACAGGGCCGCGAGGCGCACGGTGCGGCCATCCTCGGCATCCGCTGTCGCATCGACCTCGGCGATGTCTGCGCTGACGATCCGCGCGTCCGCGGCCAGCGCACGCACGAGCGCCCGCAACTCCGCTGCCGTGAAGCCGCCGGGGACGCTGGCCGGGCAGCCGGGCACGGCGGCGCGATCGGCGGCGTCCACGTCGACGTCCAGGTGGATGCGCGTGCCGGCGCCGGCGATCTCGCGCGCCTCGGCCACCACGGCGGGGATGCCGCGACGGCGCACCTCGTCGAGGGTGATCACGCGGATCCCCCAGTCGGCGGCGCGCTGAGCGTACGCTGCGGAGTTCGCGAAGTCGGCGATGCCGATCTGCACGATGCGGGTGGGATCGATGCGCTGGCCGTCCGGGGCGTCCTGCACGAGCCGTCGCACGGGCGAGCCGTTGGAGACACCGTCGCGCAGGTCGAAATGCGCGTCGATCGTGATCAATCCGTCCGCGCCCGCACCGCGCGCCACCGGGTAGGTGAGCGAGTTGTCGCCACCGAGGGCGATGACGAGTCGGGTGTCCGCGGCCAGCTCCCGGACCCGCGCCACGGTGCGATCGACGCCCTCGTCGCCGTCGGGTTCATGCACGTCACCGGCATCCACGATGCGCAGGGCGCGGTTCAGGTCCAGCGCAGGCGGCCCCATCAGCGCGGCGCTGTACCGCGGAAGCGCATCGCGGATCGCGGCCGGCGTCGCATGCGCGCCGGTGGCCGAGATCGAGGTGCGCCACGTGGGCACGCCCAGCAGCGCGGCATCCGCCCTCTCCCCCGCCGTGGGCGCAGGCCAGCCGCCGGCGCGCGGCCAGAGCTCATCGTGCGACAGTGCCATTCCGCATCCTCTCCTTCCGCGGGTCGCGCCCGCGCTGCCGATTCCCGCCCGTGCTGTCATTCTCTTCGCACATCGCGCTCGCGCTGTCTTTCTCTGCTCACGCGGCGCATATCGGCACAGCTCTCGCAGAATTCAGCCGCGCGACGTGGACCCGCGGGTCTCGGACGCGGTCAGCGAACCGCAACGCCGTCCTTCCAGACCTGGGAGACCAGGGGCACGCCCGGCCGATAGGCCAGGTGCACGCGGCTGGGGGCGTTCAGCAGGACGAGGTCCGCGCGCCTGCCAGGGGCGATCACCCCGATGTCGTCCCGCCCCAGCGCCGCCGCGCCTCCTGCGGTCGCGGCCCAGATCGCCTCGGCCGACGTCATCCCCATCTCGCGCACGGCGACGGCGATGCAGAACGGCATCGAGGACGTGAAGCTCGATCCCGGGTTCGTGTCGCACGCCAGCGCGACGGTGACGCCCGCATCGATGAGCCGGCGGGCGTCCGGGTACGGCTGCCGGGTGGAGAACTCCACGCCGGGAAGCAGCGTCAGAACGGTGTCGGATGCCGCCAGCGCGGCGACGTCGTCGTCGGTGAGATAGGTGCCGTGGTCGACGGATGCCGCGCCCAACTCGATCGCGAGCCGGACCCCGTCGCCCGGACCGAGCTGGCTGGCGTGCACGCGCGGTCGCAGCCCCCGGGCGATGCCGGCCTCCAGCACGCGGCGCGACTGCGCCACGGTGAAGGCGCCCGTCTCGCAGAACACGTCGATCCATTTCGAGGAGGGCGCGCAGGCGTCGAGCATGTCGCCGATCACGAGGTCGACGTACTCATCGCCGCGGTCCGCGTACTCCGCGGGAACGACGTGAGCGCCGAGGAACGTGACCTCGTCGGTGACCTCGGCGGCGAGCCGCACCAGCCGCGCCTCAGTCTCGACGTCGAGGCCGTACCCGCTCTTGATCTCCACAGTCGTGGTGCCCTGGGAGAGCATCTCGGCGCGGATGCCGCGCAGGCGCGCCCGCAGTTCCTGGTCGGTGGCGGCGCGGGTGGCGGCGACCGTGGAGCGGATGCCGCCGGCCTCGTACCTCTGCCCTGCCATGCGTGCCTCGAACTCGGCGGAGCGGTCGCCGCCGAAGACGATGTGGCTGTGACTGTCGACGAATCCGGGGATGACCGCCCGGCCGTCGGCATCCACCTCGGTGAATCCGCCGGGAAGTGCCGGGGCGTCGGATGCCGCACCGACCCAGGCGATCCGCCCGCGCTCGATCAGCACGGCCGCGTCGCGGAGCGGCGCACCGGCCTGCGGGTCGTTGGTGGTCAGCTCGCCGATGTTCGTGATGAGCGTCGCCGTCATAGCATCGGCACCTTGAGTCCGCGGTCGCGAGCGACCTCGCGGGCGTGCTCGTACCCCGCGTCCACGTGGCGCATCACGCCGGTGCCGGGGTCGTTGGTGAGCACGCGTTCGAGCTTCTCGGCGGCGAGCTCGGTGCCGTCGGCGACGGTGACCTGACCGGCGTGGATGCTGCGGCCGATGCCGACACCGCCGCCGTGGTGCAGCGAGACCCAGCTGGCACCGGATGCCGTGTTCAGCAGTGCGTTCAACAGCGGCCAGTCGGCGATGGCGTCCGACCCGTCCTTCATCGCCTCCGTCTCGCGGTACGGTGACGCCACCGAGCCCGAGTCGAGGTGGTCGCGGCCGATGACGATGGGCGCCGAGAGCTCGCCCGAGGCCACCATCTCATTGAACTTGAGTCCGGCGAGATGGCGCTCCTGGTAACCGAGCCAGCAGATGCGGGCGGGCAGGCCTTCGAAGTGCACGGTCGAGCCGGCCTTGTCGAGCCAGCGGTGCAGCGCCTTGTCCTCGGGGAACAGCTCCGCGATGGCACGGTCGGTCTTGAAGATGTCCTCGGGGTCGCCGGAGAGCGCAGCCCAGCGGAACGGTCCACGACCCTCTTCGAACTGCGGGCGGATGTAGGCCGGCACGAAGCCGGGGAACTCGAAGGCCCGCTGGCATCCGCCCAGCTGCGCCTCCGCCCTCAGCGAGTTGCCGTAGTCGAACACGGCGGCTCCCGCGTCCTGGAACGCGACCATGGCGTCCACGTGCGCGGCCATCGACTCGCGCGACCGACGGGTGAAGTCCTCGGGATCGCGCTGCGCCTCCGTCTTCCACTCCTGCATCGAGACGCCCAGCGGCAGGTACGCCAGCGGGTCGTGAGCGCTGGTCTGGTCGGTGACGATGTCGATGGCCACCAGCCCGGCGTCCTGGCGCCGCTTCAGTTCGGGGAACACCTGGGCCGCGTTGCCGACGACACCGACGGAGAGCGCCTCGCCGGCGGCCTTGGCGGCCATCACCCGTGCGACGGCCGCGTCGAGGTCTGCGGTGTACTCGTCGAGGTACCCGTGCTCCACGCGGCGGGCGAGACGCGACTCATCCACATCGACGATCAGGACGACGCCGTCGTTGAGAGTGACAGCCAGCGGCTGCGCGCCGCCCATGCCACCGGCGCCGCCGGTGAGAGTCAGCGTGCCCTTCAGTGACTCCCGACCGAGCGAGCGTGCCACCGCGGCGAAGGTCTCGTAGGTGCCCTGCAGGATGCCCTGGGTGCCGATGTAGATCCAGGATCCGGCCGTCATCTGGCCGTACATGATGAGGCCGAGGGATTCCAGGCGACGGAACTCCGGCCAGTTCGCCCAGTCGCCGACGAGGTTCGAGTTGGCGATCAGCACGCGCGGCGCCCACTCGTGCGTGCGGAACACACCCACCGGCTTCCCCGATTGCACGAGCAGCGTCTCGTCGGGTTCCAGCTCGTCCAGGGTGCGCACGATGGCGTCGTACGCCTCCCAGCTGCGTGCGGCGCGTCCGGTTCCCCCGTACACGACGAGGTCCTCGGGATGCTCGGCGACCTCGGCGTCGAGATTGTTCATCAGCATCCGCTTCGCCGCCTCGGCGCCCCAGCTCTTCGCCGTGCGCTGGTTTCCCCGCGCCGCGCGGATGCGGCGGGTGGGGTCGTGGAGAGTGGCCCCGGTGACGGGATCGGCGGCGGACGCGGCGGTGGTGGACTCAGGCATTCGCATGCTCCTTGGCAGTCGTGAGGACCGCTCCCGAGCGCACCAGCTCGGTCACGGCCTCCATGTCGGGCGAGAGGAAGTGGTCGGGTCCGGGCCCGGCCGCAACCGTGCGGACCAGGTCGCGGACGGCGCCGGTGGCAGGACCGGCCTCCAGTGGCGCGCGCAGGTCGAGAGCGCGGGCACCGGTGAGGATCTCGATCGCGAGCACCCGGGTGAGCCCGTCGATCGCACGGCGCAGCTTGCGGGCGGCCGCCCATCCCATCGACACGTGGTCCTCCTGCATGGCGGAGGACGGGATCGAGTCGACGGATGCGGGAGCGGCGAGCCGCTTGAGCTCGGAGACGATGCCGGCGGCCGCGTACTGCGCGATCATCAGGCCGGAGTCGACGCCGACCTCGTGGGCGAGGAACGGCGGCAGTCCGTGGTTGCGCGCGGGGTCCAGAGCGCGATCCGTGCGACGCTCCGAGACGGATGCCACATCCGCGACCGAGATCGCGAGGAAGTCGAGGACGGCGGCGACGGGAGCGCCGTGGAAGTTTCCGTTGGACTCGATGCGGCCGTCGGAGGTGATCACCGGGTTGTCGACGACGGATGCCAGCTCGCGCTGGGCGATCATCGCGGCGTGGGCCATCGTGTCGCGCGCCGCGCCGTGCACCTGCGGAGAGCACCGCAGCGAGTAGGCGTCCTGCACGCGCCCGTCCTCGGGGCCCTTGTGGCTGGCCACGATCGGGGAGCCGTGGAGGAAGGAGCGCAGGTTCACGGCGGATGCCGCCTGGCCCACCTGCGGGCGCAGAGCCATCAGATCGGCGGCGAAGACGGCGTCGGTGCCGAGCTGGGACTCGATCGACATCGCCGCCGCCAGATCCGCGGTCGAGACGAGCATCTCCAGGTCGTGCAGTGCGAGCAGCAGCATGCCGAGCATGCCGTCGGTGCCGTTGATGAGCGCGAGCCCTTCCTTCTCGACGAGCTCGAGCGGCGCGATGCCTGCAGCGGCGAGGGCATCGGCGGCCGGCAGCAGGCGGTCCGCGACGCGCACGTGTCCTTCCCCCATCGCGGCCAGGGCGACATGCGCGAGCGGGGCGAGGTCGCCCGAGCAGCCGAGCGATCCGTACTCGCGGACCACCGGGGTGATACCGGCGTTGAGCATGGCCGCGTAGGTGTCGACGACGACAGGCCGCACGCCGGTGTGCCCGGAGGCGAGAGTCTGCAGGCGCAGCAGCTGCAGCGCTCGGACCACTTCGGTCTCGACCTCGTCACCCGTCCCGGCGGCGTGGGAGCGGATCAGGCTGAGCTGCAGCTGCCGACGGCGTTCGGGGGCGATGAAGGTGGTCGCGAGCGCGCCGAAGCCGGTGGACACCCCGTAGTGCGGGTCGGGATCGGCCGCCAGCCCGTCGATCACGGCGCGTGCCGCCGTGACCCGCTCACGAGCGGCGTCGGCGATCTCGACTCTCGTGAAGTCGCGGGCGACAGCGACCACCTCCGCAGGAGACAGAGGTGTGGCGCCGATGATGACGGAGGAATGCTGCATGCTCTGATTCCACACCGTGCGCGGTCGCTTCAGGGGACCTCATGCCAGACTGTGTCTGTGATCCCAGACGAGAGGCGCCCGGTCGAGACGGTCGCAGCCGAGGCCGGCCGAGAGGAGACGGCCGCCGCCACCGGGGCGCCGCGGCCCCAGGTACCGGCGGCCGATCAGACGCTGCGGATCCTGCGCCATCTCGCCCGACGGCCCGCACCGGTCGCCGCGTCCGCGCTGGCCCGCGACCTCCGCCTGCCGCGCTCGACCGTCTACCATCTGCTGTCCACGCTCGAGGTCCACGGCTTCGTCGTCCACCTGGCGCAGGAGCGGCGCTGGGGTCTCGGCACGAGCGCCTTCGAACTCGCCGGCGGCTACGCCAGGCAGCAGCCTCTGGCTCGATTGGGCCGGCCGCTACTGGCGTCGCTGGCAGACCGCATCGGCGAGAGTGCGCACCTGGCGGTCATGACCGGCAGGGATGTGCTCTACATCGTGGAGGAGCGGGCCGTGCGTCGGCCGGCTCTCGTCACCGACGTCGGGGTGCGGCTTCCTGCGCATCTGACCGCCACGGGTCGGGCCATGCTCGCGGCGCTCCCGCGCAGTCAGGTGCGCGCCCTGTACCCGGACGGTGCGGCGTTCACGGATCGCACCGGGCGGGGACCGACCGGACCAGGTGAGCTGCGGGAGGTGCTTCGCGGGGTGCGTGCGGCCGGCATCGCCACGGAGGACGGCGAGGTCACGCCCGGCTTCAGGTCGGTGGCGGCCGTCGTGCGCGATCATGCCGGGTGGCCGGCGGCAGCCGTCGCCGTCACCTGGCAGGAGGACCGGGACCTGGCGGATCCCGCGCATGCCGTGATCGAGACGGCGCAGACGCTGCAGAGCCGCCTCGGGTACGACCGGGCGTGAGGGCCCGGTCGTACCCGGTCGATCAGGCGTTCGCGCCCTTACGGGTCTTGAGGAAGGTCTCGGGCTCGCGCTTCGCGCGCTTCTCCGCTCTCTTCTCCTTGAGTGAGAGCTTGGCGACCTTCTTGCTTCCGCGTTGCTGTGGTGTCTTTCCAGACATCTGACTCGCTTCCCCTTTCTTTCGGCTGGCGGGCTGTAACCTCCGACCATAGCCCGAGCCCCGGGGAAGTCAAATCACGGGCGGGTTAACGCAAAAGAGCCACCCAGCGATGGGTGGCTCTTTCACAGAAGAAGTCCGGCGGTGTCCTACTCTCCCACAGGGTCCCCCCTGCAGTACCATCGGCGCTGTGAGGCTTAGCTTCCGGGTTCGGAATGTGACCGGGCGTTTCCCTCACGCTATGGCCGCCGAAACACTATTGACGTTTCAGGCAACATCACAACGAAAGTGTGTGTTGTTTGATTCCCGACCGTACGTCGAGAACCACAAAGTGGACGCGTTCATCTTTGGAAAGAATTGGTGTTATCAAGTCATCGGCTTATTAGTACCAGTCAGCTGCACACCTTGCGGTGCTTCCACATCTGGCCTATCAACCCAGTCGTCTGGCTGGGAGCCTCTCCACCCGAAGGTGATGGAAGTCTCATCTTGAGGCCGGCTTCCCGCTTAGATGCTTTCAGCGGTTATCCATCCCGAACGTAGCTAACCAGCGGTGCTCCTGGCGGAACAACTGGCACACCAGAGGTTCGTCCAACCCGGTCCTCTCGTACTAGGGTCAGATCCTCTCAAACTTCCTACGCGCGCAGCGGATAGGGACCGAACTGTCTCACGACGTTCTAAACCCAGCTCGCGTACCGCTTTAATGGGCGAACAGCCCAACCCTTGGGACCTACTCCAGCCCCAGGATGCGACGAGCCGACATCGAGGTGCCAAACCATGCCGTCGATATGGACTCTTGGGCAAGATCAGCCTGTTATCCCCGAGGTACCTTTTATCCGTTGAGCGACAGCGCTTCCACAAGCCACTGCCGGATCACTAGTCCCGACTTTCGTCCCTGCTCGACCTGTCAGTCTCACAGTCAAGCTCCCTTGTGCACTTACACTCGCCACCTGATTACCAACCAGGTTGAGGGAACCTTTGGGCGCCTCCGTTACTTTTTGGGAGGCAACCGCCCCAGTTAAACTACCCACCAGGCACTGTCCCTGAACCGGATCACGGTTCGAAGTTAGATATCCAGAGTGACCAGAGTGGTATTTCAACAATGACTCCACGAATACTGGCGTATCCGCTTCACAGTCTCCCACCTATCCTACACAAGCCACACCGAACACCAATACCAAGCTGTAGTAAAGGTCACGGGGTCTTTCCGTCCTGCTGCGCGTAACGAGCATCTTTACTCGTAATGCAATTTCGCCGAGTTCGCGGTTGAGACAGTTGGGAAGTCGTTACGCCATTCGTGCAGGTCGGAACTTACCCGACAAGGAATTTCGCTACCTTAGGATGGTTATAGTTACCACCGCCGTTTACTGGGGCTTAAATTCTCAGCTTCGCCTTGCGGCTAACCGGTCCTCTTGACCTTCCAGCACCGGGCAGGCGTCAGTCCGTATACATCGACTTGCGTCTTCGCACGGACCTGTGTTTTTAGTAAACAGTCGCTACCCACTAGTCTCTGCGGCCACCACACCCTTTTCCCAGCAAGTGGGTATAAGCGGGTGGCCCCCCTTCTCCCGAAGTTACGGGGGCATTTTGCCGAGTTCCTTAACCACGATTCTCTCGATCTCCTTGGTATTCTCTACCTGACCACCTGAGTCGGTTTGGGGTACGGGCGGCTTGAACCTCGCGTCGATGCTTTTCTCGGCAGCATAGGATCACCCACTTTTTATCCGCATCGCGTCTCAGCCATCATGAACGGCGGATTTGCCTACCGTTCGGCCTACACGCTTGCACCAGGACAACCATCGCCTGGCTTGGGCTACCTTCCTGCGTCACACCTGTTAATACGCTAACCGCACCAGCATGGGGTCGTACGCTAGGCCCAGAGCGTCACCCCGAAGGGATCAGTCACTGGGATTCAGATACTTAGCACTACTGGATTAGCTTGGGCGGTTCTTCGCCGGTACGGGAATATCAACCCGTTGTCCATCGACTACGCCTGTCGGCCTCGCCTTAGGTCCCGACTTACCCAGGGAAGATTAGCTTGACCCTGGAACCCTTGGTCTTCCGGAGGACGTGTTTCTCACACGTCTTTCGCTACTCATGCCTGCATTCTCACTCGTGTGGCGTCCACGGCTGGTTCACACCGCCGCTTCACGCGCCACACGACGCTCTCCTACCCATCAACACGGCTGGACCACGAAGGCCTACCAATAATGTCAATGCCACAACTTCGGTGGCGTGCTTGAGCCCCGTTACATTGTCGGCGCGGAATCACTTGACCAGTGAGCTATTACGCACTCTTTCAAGGGTGGCTGCTTCTAAGCCAACCTCCTGGTTGTCTAAGCAACTCCACATCCTTTTCCACTTAGCACGCGCTTTGGGACCTTAGATGGTGGTCTGGGTTGTTTCCCTCTCGACTATGAAGCTTATCCCCCACAGTCTCACTGCTGCGCTCTCACTTACCGGCATTCGGAGTTTGGCTGACGTCAGTAACCTGTTGAGGCCCATCGGCCATCCAGTAGCTCTACCTCCGGCAAGAAACACGCAACGCTGCACCTAAATGCATTTCGGAGAGAACCAGCTATCACGAAGTTTGATTGGCCTTTCACCCCTATCCACAGCTCATCCCCTCAGTTTTCAACCTAAGTGGGTTCGGCCCTCCACACGTTCTTACACGTGCTTCAGCCTGGCCATGGATAGATCACTTCGCTTCGGGTCTAGGACATGCGACTGAATCGCCCTATTCAGACTCGCTTTCGCTACGGCTACCCCACACGGGTTAACCTCGCCACATATCACTAACTCGCAGGCTCATTCTTCAAAAGGCACGCTGTCACCCCTACTAAGGAGGCTCCAACGGTTTGTAAGCAAACGGTTTCAGGCACTATTTCACTCCCCTCCCGGGGTACTTTTCACCTTTCCCTCACGGTACTTGTCCGCTATCGGTCATCTGGGAGTATTTAGGCTTATCAGGTGGTCCTGACAGATTCACACGGGATTTCTCGGGCCCCGTGCTACTTGGGATACTCTTCACGCTGCGCACAACATTTCAACTACGGGGCTGGCACCCACTATGGCTGGCCTTTCAAGACCATTCGTCTATATCGTCACATCACGTCGACCACTCGGCAGAATGATCAGAAAAGTCCCGCAACCCCGGGCATGCAACGCCTGCCGGCTATCACACACACCCGGTTTAGCCTCATCCGCTTTCGCTCGCCACTACTCACGGAATCACTGTTGTTTTCTCTTCCTGTGGGTACTGAGATGTTTCACTTCCCCACGTTCCCTCTACCCGCCCTATATATTCAGGCGGGAGTCACCAGGTCGCAAAACGCCTGGCGGGGTTTCCCCATTCGGACACCCTCGGATCAAAACTCGCTTATCAGTTCCCCGAGGCTTATCGCAGATTGCTACGTCCTTCTTCGGCTCCAGATGCCAAGGCATCCACCGTTTGCTCTTAAAGACTTGAAATCACATGAGTAACCACCAGTCCAGGAAAAGACTGATGATCAATAATTCTTTAAGATGCTCGCGTCCACTGTGTAGTTCTCAAAGTACGGGCGGTCCCCCCACACCGAACCCCGAAAGGAACGACGAAAGGGGCCAAGAGGTTCAGAACGACCATAAGGCCGGCCCGGTCCCTCAGGACCCAACAGCGTGCAGACACCCGCACCGCCGGCCAAGCATTCCAACTGCCGAAGCAGCGTACTAACTCAAACCATTGGCTCGAATGCCATGTCAAATGTTCCACCCATGAGCTCCCAGCGAAGAACAGACGCCTTCGAACCGGGTTCTGGACACCACGAAGTTCAACGAACAACGGGCATCAGATGCTCCTTAGAAAGGAGGTGATCCAGCCGCACCTTCCGGTACGGCTACCTTGTTACGACTTAGTCCTAATTACCAATCCCACCTTCGACGGCTCCCTCCACAAGGGTTAGGCCACCGGCTTCAGGTGTTACCGACTTTCATGACTTGACGGGCGGTGTGTACAAGACCCGGGAACGTATTCACCGCAGCGTTGCTGATCTGCGATTACTAGCGACTCCGACTTCATGAGGTCGAGTTGCAGACCTCAATCCGAACTGGGACCGGCTTTTTGGGATTCGCTCCACCTTACGGTATCGCAGCCCATTGTACCGGCCATTGTAGCATGCGTGAAGCCCAAGACATAAGGGGCATGATGATTTGACGTCATCCCCACCTTCCTCCGAGTTGACCCCGGCAGTATCCCATGAGTTCCCACCATTACGTGCTGGCAACATAGAACGAGGGTTGCGCTCGTTGCGGGACTTAACCCAACATCTCACGACACGAGCTGACGACAACCATGCACCACCTGTTCACGAGTGTCCAAAGAGTTGACCATTTCTGGCCCGTTCTCGTGTATGTCAAGCCTTGGTAAGGTTCTTCGCGTTGCATCGAATTAATCCGCATGCTCCGCCGCTTGTGCGGGTCCCCGTCAATTCCTTTGAGTTTTAGCCTTGCGGCCGTACTCCCCAGGCGGGGAACTTAATGCGTTAGCTGCGTCACGGAATCCGTGGAAAGGACCCCACAACTAGTTCCCAACGTTTACGGGGTGGACTACCAGGGTATCTAAGCCTGTTTGCTCCCCACCCTTTCGCTCCTCAGCGTCAGTTACGGCCCAGAGATCTGCCTTCGCCATCGGTGTTCCTCCTGATATCTGCGCATTCCACCGCTACACCAGGAATTCCAATCTCCCCTACCGCACTCTAGTCTGCCCGTACCCACTGCAAGCCCGAGGTTGAGCCTCGGAATTTCACAGCAGACGCGACAAACCGCCTACGAGCTCTTTACGCCCAATAATTCCGGATAACGCTTGCACCCTACGTATTACCGCGGCTGCTGGCACGTAGTTAGCCGGTGCTTTTTCTGCAGGTACCGTCACTCTCGCTTCTTCCCTGCTAAAAGAGGTTTACAACCCGAAGGCCGTCATCCCTCACGCGGCGTTGCTGCATCAGGCTTGCGCCCATTGTGCAATATTCCCCACTGCTGCCTCCCGTAGGAGTCTGGGCCGTGTCTCAGTCCCAGTGTGGCCGGTCACCCTCTCAGGCCGGCTACCCGTCGACGCCTTGGTGAGCCATTACCTCACCAACAAGCTGATAGGCCGCGAGCCCATCCCCAACCGAAAAATCTTTCCACCCACACACCATGCGGTGACGGGACATATCCAGTATTAGACGCCGTTTCCAGCGCTTATCCCAGAGTCAGGGGCAGGTTGCTCACGTGTTACTCACCCGTTCGCCACTAATCCACCCAGCAAGCTGGGCTTCATCGTTCGACTTGCATGTGTTAAGCACGCCGCCAGCGTTCATCCTGAGCCAGGATCAAACTCTCCGTAAAAAACGATTGCCACGCACACCGGGAAAACAGTGCAACGCAGCGAGTTCAATCATGACCAAAACGAATAAATCATTGCTGACATATCCATACGCCAGACCAAAAAGGCCTGGACTTTGATCCAAAGGAATTCTCAACCCAGCAAAAAGCTGGACGAGGATAATTTGGCATTTGACAAGTGCACGCTGTTGAGTTCTCAAGGATCGGACGCACCCACACACCCACCAACCAAGGCAAGAAGCGCAGGGCAACTTCACAATCATGTCGTCCCGATCGGGCTGTCGTATTCGACGCGCCGTGAGGACCAGGACCAGATCGCCGCCCCGTATCCGAGGCAACCGTTCTATCTTATCCGTCTCGGCGAGCTTGTCAAATCGACGTTGCCCTGCGGGACGATCACGCTCCCCGGGGCCAGGGGCCCGACCGGATCAGATCCGGTGGAGTGTGATTCGTTCACCTCTTGGTGGGGAGCCAGGCCCTTCAGGCCTTCCGCTCAACCGCTTGGGGCGAACAAGTAATAAGTTACGCGGGCCCCGCCCATCCGGCAAATCCGTGCGGCATCCCGGGCGTGTCCCGCCGGTCAGACCTGAGGACATGCGCCCTCGCGGAGTGCGCGGTCAGAACGGCCGAGCACGGTTCACTCTGCCGGACCCCGCACCGTGCCGGTGCTCCCGGCAGCAGCCGAGCGCACGAGCTCACGCGCTGCCTGAGACGCGACGGTCACGCTGTCGATCGTGGGAAGAGCGGCGCGCAGTGCGAGCGCTCCCTCATGCAGGCACACCAGACGGTGCGCCACGTCCATCGCTTCGGAGATGCCCGCGTCGGCGGCGAGGCGTGCGAAAAGGCTCCACAGCGAGCGCTTCTCCTCCGCGGCGATCCGGTGAGCGGGATGAGCGGGATCGGGCAGCTCCGCCAGAGCGTTGATGAACGCACAGCCGCGCGGGCTCTGCGTCATCCATTCCTTCAGGGCGTCGAAGGGGGCCGTGACGCGGTCGAGCGCCGACAAGCCCGGTTCTGCAACAGCCGCGTCGACGAGATGGCGCCAACGCTGCTCGCGATCGAGGAGGTAGGCGGCCACCAGGACATCCTTCGAGCCGAACCGGTTGTACAGCGTCCGCTTGGTGACACCGGACTGCTCCGCGATCAGGTCGACTCCCACGGCGGTGATGCCGCGTTCGTAGAACAGGACAGAGGCGGCGTCGAGGATGCGCCGAGCCCCGGGGGTCAGCGCGTGGAGGTCAGGAACCGTTGTCTTCACAGGTCGGTATACCTTACGATTGCGGGTCAGGTACACAGATCAGTGTACCTGACGGGGCTCCGGCCCGACCAGCCGACAGACCGGCCCGACCAGCCGACAGACCGGGAGGAGGTGTTCGATGGCTTCCGGGCGCAACTGGGGGATGACCGCCGCGCTGGGCGCGAGCGTGATCGCCGTCTGCTACGGCTTCGCGCGGTATGCCTACGGACTCTTCGTCCCCGAGTTCACGGCGGTGTTCGCCCTGAACGCGACGGGCCTGGGCATTCTGGGTGGCGTCTCCACACTCGGCTACACCTCGGGTCTGTTGGCCGCACCGCGACTCGCTCGCCGTTCGGCGCGTGGCGCGACAGTGGCCGCCGGCGCCTGCGCGGTGGCGGGGCTGATCATCATGAGCACGGCGGGGCCGGTCGTCCTCTTCGCGTTCGGTCTGCTGATCGCCGGGAGCGGGGCCGGGCTCGTCTCTCCTGCCGTCGCGCAGCTGATCGGTCGAACCGTACGTTCCGAGGCGCGTTCACAAGCCCAGACGTGGGCAAACACCGGTACCAGCTTCGGGCTGATCGCTTCGGCGTTCACCCCCGTGCTCATCCTGGGATGGCGAGAGATCTGGTGGGGTTTCGCGGTGGTCGCTGTGACCGTCACCGTCCTTGCCCTCCTCGCACTGCCAAGGCCCGTGGAGACGGGAGCGGCCCTTCATGTCCGGGCCCGCGGGTGGAGACCAGGCACCTCAGCGTTGCTGGTGAACTCGCTTTTGCTGGGTATCACGAGTGCGCCGTACTGGAACTTCTCTGTCGAACGCGTCACCGAACTCGGGTTCAGCACCCAGCTGTCGTCCTGGTTCTGGCTGGTGATCGGCGTGGCCGGTCCTGCTGGTGGGCTGGCCGGGGGGCTTTGCCGCCGGTACGGCATCACAGGAGTCAACGTCGCCACCTGGACGGTGTGGGCGTTCGGGCTGGCTCTGCTGGCACTGCCCGTCGGCGGCGTCCTGATACCGCTGATCTCGGCGGCCGTGTTCGGCGCCGCTTTCATGGCGTTGACCGGGATCTGCATCCTCTGGGCGGCACTGCTGTTCCCCGAAGCGCCGGCCCACGGCGTCACGCTCTCGTTCCTCGGCCTCGGCGCCGGGCAGACTCTCGGTGCACCACTCGCCGGCGCCGTGGCGGACTCCACCGCGCTGGCCGTGGTCTTCGCCTGTGCGGCGGCCCTGAGCCTGACCACGTGGTGGCAGCTCCTTCCCCGCGTCCGCATTCCCGACCGGGGAGCACGTGCGAACTGCTGACGCCGGCTGCTCGACCGCGCGGTGTTCACGCGCACCGTCATGGAGGATGATGCGCGCGTCACGTCCGTGCCCGTGGGATGGGGGTCGCACGCAGGAGAGGCGGAAAGCCCGAGCCCCTCAGACGCGAAACTGCCCCGCCATCAGACGGGGCAGACTCCGAGCCTCTCGACTCACGTGGACCTAAGGGGATTCGAACCCCTGACCTCCTCGATGCGAACGAGGCGCGCTACCAACTGCGCCATAGGCCCGTGAACTCGTCTACGCTATCACGCCCATCGGGCCGATCGCGTCACCGGAGTCACCCCGTTGCACGACGCGCCAGCATCCGGCGGACATGCTCCTCGATCTCCGAGTCGTCGACGACGCCCATCTGGGCGAAGGGAGAATCCGCGGCATCCGATGCGACGCCCGGGGCAGGCAGAACGACGGGCGCCGGCGGTGCCAGTTCCTCCGCTCGACGACGCAGCTCGGCTCGTCGCGCCGCCTGTCGGCGTTCGTCCTGCGCGTCGATCTGCGCCTGAGCCGTCTGGGCGCGGGAGCCGGTCACGGCGACCATCGGCTGCGGCAGGGCTCGAGGGGTCCAGGACGCGGGCCCCTGATCGTGCAGCGGCGGAGCCACCCGCTCCGTGCGAGGCTCGGCGTGGGCGCGTGCCGCCTGGGCTCCCGCCCTGCGCGCCACCTGAGCCATCCTGACGAGTACGAGGACCGACAGCGCGGCCACGACCGCGCCGCCCGCCGCGAGCATCCATCCACCCGCGACGATGAACTGCCACACGCCCAGCCCGAGAGCCGCGGATGCCACGACCAGCGTCACGCTCGCCGTCAGCCGCGTTCGACGCCTCGCCCTGGCCTGGCGCACACGCGGGTCGCGGCGCGTGGCCGCCAGCTCGCTGCGCAGGCGCTCCAGTTCGGCGTTCTCCTTCTCGGCCTGCACGCGCCTCGCGAGTCGCTGCTGCTGCAGCGCGGTGCGCGCGGTCAGCTCCAGCCGCACCTCCTCGGGCGTCTCGCTGGTCTCGGCGAGCACGCGCAGCGCCTGGTTCAGGCGCACGGCGTTGCGCTCGGCCGCGTAGTACTGGTGGCGGCCTCGCCACGTGGGCATGAAGTACAGCGCCCACAGCAGCACCGCGACGAGGACGATCACGCCCCCACTCAGCACCGGCCCATCCATAGAGTCCACGGTAAGCGAACGGGTGTGCCCGGCCGTGACACGGACGTCGCGTGTCGCGGTCGATCCACCCGCGAGAACGGACGGATGCAGACGCTCAGGCCCCGGCGGGCACGGCGCCGGCCTCCGGTGGGACGCGGCCCTCCACCCAGCGGTTCAGCACTCCGTCCGGCACGTCCTCGCGCGTGAGCGCGAACGCGTGATGATCGCGCCAGTCCCCATCGATGTGGATGAAGCGCCGACGCAGCCCCTCGTAGCGGAAGCCGAGCTTGCGGACCACCCGCAGGCTCGCCTGGTTCTCCGGCCGGATGCAGATCTCCATGCGGTGCAGACCGAGCCGGTCGAATGCCGTGTCGGTGGCCATCGCGACGGCGGTGGTGGTGATCCCTCGTCCGGCGAAGCGCTCGCTGACCCAGTAGCCGATCGTCGCCGAGCACAACGACCCGCGGGAGACGCCCCAGATGTTGAGCTGTCCGGCGACGTCGCCGTCGTACTCCATCACGAAGGGATATCCGGTGCCGTCCCGATGCTGCTGGAGGAGGCGGCGGATGCTGACGCGCATGTCGAACGAGGCGACGCCGCCGGGGATCGTGGCCTCCCACGGCTGCAGCCATGCGCGGTTCGACAGCAGCTCGCGCTGCAGGGTTCGCGCGTCACGGGTGCGGATCAGGCGCAGTCCGACCGGCCCGTGCTGCATTCGGTCTGACGGTTCGAGGAACAAAGCGGCATTCCGTCCGCTAGACGCCGGCGGCGAAGTCTTTCAGCCACGGACGAAGGTCCGGGCCGAGGTCGTCGCGCTCGACGGCGAGCTGGACGATGGCCTTGATGTAGTCGGCGCGATCACCCGTGTCGTAGCGGCGCCCCTGGAAGACGACCCCCACCACGCCGGGCCCCTCGGAGTCCGCGGCCATCTCCTGCAGGGCATCCGTCAGCTGGATCTCCCCGCCCTTGCCTGGCTCCGTCCGCTCGAGGATCTCGAAGATGCTCGACGGCAGCACGTATCGTCCGATCACCGCGAGGTTGGACGGTGCTGCCTCGGCGCTGGGCTTCTCGACCAGGGCCGTGACCTTCGCCGTGCCGTCCGCATCGGGATGGGCGCCGTCGATGGCCGCCACGCCGTACAGATGGATGTGCTCGGCATCCACCTCCATCAGAGCGACGACCGCGGCGCCGGTGCGTTCGTGAGCGGCGATCATCGCCGTGAGGAGCGGGTCGCGCTCGTCGATGAGGTCATCGCCGAGGAGAACGGCGAAGGAGCTGTCGCCCACGTGCGTCCTGGCACGCAGCACCGCGTGACCGAGACCCTTCGGCTCCCCCTGACGGACGAAGTGGATATCGGCGAGGTCGCTCGACTTCGTCACGCGCTCCAGGCGACCCTTGTCACCCTTCTGCTGCAATCTGACCTCGAGCTCGGGAACCGAGTCGAAATGATCGGAGATGGCGTTCTTGTTGCGTCCGATGATGACGAGGATGTCGTCGATTCCTGCACTGACCGCCTCTTCGACGACGTACTGGATGGCCGGCTTGTCGACGACAGGGAGCATCTCCTTCGGCATCGCCTTCGTCGCGGGCAGAAAGCGCGTCCCCAACCCCGCCGCGGGTATGACCGCCTTCATCTTCTTCATGCGGTCAGCATAGCGGCGCGACACTCCGTCCGGCCGCTCGGCGCCACCGTATGATCGGAGGATGTCGACCGAAGCGGAGCAGCAGAAACGAGCCCTGCGCGCGGAGCTGCGCGAACGTCGACAGCTCCTCTCCGAGGCGCAGCGCGAGGCCGCCGCATCCGGCCTGGCCGCGCAGCTGGACACCCTCGTGCGCGGGCACGGCGCCCGCTCGATCTCCTGCTTCCTCTCGACCACGACAGAGCCCGAGACGAGGATCTTCCTGCGCGACGCGGTCGCACGCGGGATCCGGGTGCTGCTGCCCATCACCCGAGCCGACGGACTGCTGGACTGGGCCGTCGCGGAGGACGTCGACGAGATCTCGGAGGGGCTGTACGGCCTTCCGGAGCCGACCGGCGAGGTGCTGGGTCCGATCGCCGTGAACGACGTCGATCTGATGCTGATCCCCGCCGCCGCCGTCGACCGCACCGGCACGCGTCTGGGCTGGGGTCGAGGCTACTTCGACAAGACGATCGGCTCCATGGAGAAATGCCCGCCCGTGTACGCCGTGATCTATGATTCGGAAGTACTCGATTCGCTACCGCGCGAGGTCCACGACCAGCCGGTCGATGGCATCGTCACCCCGACGCAGACCATCGCGCTGTCGCCCGCGCGGAACTGACAGGAGCGCTCCATGCCCACCTACGCCTACGCCTGCACGGCGTGCGACCACCGTTTCGATGCCGTGCAGAGCTTCTCGGAGGCCTCCCTCACGATCTGCCCGGAGTGCGGCGGCTCGCTGCGCAAGCAGTACGGCACCGTCGGGGTCACCTTCAACGGGTCGGGCTTCTACCGCACCGACTCGCGCGGAAATGCTGGTGCCGCCAAGAAGGATCCGGCACCATCGAAGTCGGACTCGTCGACGGGCTCCACTCCGGCGCCCGCGACGTCCGCGACCTCGGCCTGAGGTCGGAGAACACACCCACAGGGGGAACCAATGTTCAAGGGATTCAAGGAGTTCATCGCCCAGGGCAACGTCATCGACCTTGCCGTGGCCGTGGTCATCGGCGGTGCCTTCACGGCTATCGTCAACGCCGTGGTGTCCAGCATCATCACCCCGCTCGTCTCGGTGTTCTTCAAGGCGGATGCGGCGGGTAAGTTCGGACCGCAGCTGACCAGCATCTACGGCGAACCCGTCACCTTCCCGCTGGGGGAGCTCATCTCCGCGATCATCAGCTTCCTCGCGGTCGCTCTGGTGGTCTACTTCGTGTTCGTCCTGCCGATGAACAAGTGGAAGGAGCGCCAGGCCGCGAAGAACCCGGCCGTCGAGGAGGAGACCCTGCCGAGCGAGCAGGATCTGCTCATCGAGATCCGCGACCTCCTGCGCAAGAACACCGTGAGCTGACCGGACTCACCGAAACATCGAACGCCCTGCCCTCCGGGGGCGGGGCGTTCTGCTGTGCGGCGACAAGGTCACGACTCAGTAGTGCGGAGGCACTTCCCTCAGCATCCGCTCGTCGTTGGGGCCGTGGTCGCCCGCGGTGCCAGCGGTGCGCTCCCCGCGCACGTGCGGCTCCACAGTCGTCCCCTCCACCCGCGTGAGCTTCGCTCGCCGCGCCCCGGCGACGCGCACCACGCGCTGGCGGCCGTCGGCCTGCTCACTCATCGAAGTCGAGCGGCTGGGTGTCGTCGTCCGCGCGGGCGGCGCCCTCCTGGATGCCGAGCACCGTGGCGATGCGCCGGGCGACGGTCGCCGGGTCGCTGTAGAGGTCGAATGCGTGCACCCGCACATAGTGCCACCCGAGTCTGCGCAGCACCTGCGGACGCAGACGCAGGCTCTCCCGCAGCGACTCGTCGCGCGATTCCGGATCGGACTCGATGACGACCGCGCGCCCGTCGTGCTGAGCCACCAGAGGCAGCAGCCCACGATAGTCGACGTCGACCGCCGCACCGAGACGCCTGAGCTCACGGGCGAGGGCGAGGGTCAGCGGGTCGGCGAGGTCCTCGAGCCGGGCGTCCCGGCCCCGGGCGGCGAGACCACCGAGAATCGACATGAGCGTTGAGGCTCCGTATTCCAACCGGCCCTCGTCGAAGGCGGACGGCCGGATGCACGACACGATCACCATCGAACGGCGGGCACGGGTCATGCCGACCGTGAGCAGGCGCTCGCCGTCCTCCTGCGACAGGTCGCCGAAGTCGCTGAGCACCCGGCCGTGCCTGGTCAAGCCGAAGCCCAGCGAGAAGATGACGCGGTCGCGGCTCTCCGCCACCGACTCCTCCAGCGTGAGCACGGCGAACGGTTCGGCGGTGTCCCGTCCGACGAAGTCGGCCACGTCCGAGCGTCCGGAGAAGGCGGATGCCACGGCTGCGCGCACGCGCTCGGCGTGGCGCCTGCTGGCGGTCACGACCATCAGAGACTCCGCGGGTCGGTTGATCGCATGTTCGACGACGAGGGTCACCACCCGCGCGACCTCGGCATCCGGACTCTCCACCGCGCCGGACTCGGGGTCGGGGTTTCCGACACCGCCTTCGACGTAGTCGACCGTGAGGCTGCCCCGCCCGAGGTACGACCCCGCCCACGGGAGCGAGACGATCTCGCCGCCGTAGAACGCGTCGTTGATGAGCTCGGCGAGGTCCTCTCCCCCGGCCCGATAACTGTGCGTCAGCGTCATCACCGGGAACAGCTCGGCGAGTCGTTCGAACACCGAGACGTCATCGAACGGCACCTCCGCCTCCCAGTCGGCGTCCGGCATGGTCGCGACGGTGAACGGGGTCGGTCGCTGCGTGACCGGGTCGCCGAAGGCGACGATCTGCCGGGCGCGACGGATGGCGGGAGCGGCCTCGGCCAGGTTCACCGCGGCGGCATCCACGAGGATCACCGCGTCGAACTCCACGGAGTCCGGGATCTCGGGCACCTGATAGGGCGAGGCGATCCAGACCGGGGCGAGCACGCGGGTGAGGTCCGGAGCCGCGGAGACGATCTCGGGCGTGGTCGCATCGCCCTGTTTCAGCGCACGGCGCAGGTGGTCCGCCTGCTCCGGCTCGTCCACGATCGCGATGCGCCATTGATTGGCGAGGTTCCAGGACAGCAGCGGCCCTGCCATCGCCGTGTGCGCCTCGTCGACCAGGCGGAAGTCGCGCTCGAGCCGATCGACCACCGACGTGTTCGCCCCGAGCAGCGAGCGGTCATCCTGCAGGGCGCGCTCGAGCAGGGACTGCCACCAGGCGAACTCCAGCTCGTCGGAGACCCGGTCCTCGGGCACGTGACGCACCGACAGGTCGGACAGCAGCGGTCGCAGACCCATGGCCGTGAGCTCGTCGCGCAGTGCCGTGCGCTCGACGAGGTTGTCGAAGACGGCCGATCGCGCCGCGAGTCCGGACAGCGTGCGCACGAGGCGGGCCACGGGCAGGGCGCTCAGCGGCTCCTTCCGGCCCAGGGCGGCATCCAGCTCGGCGAGCTCGGCGGAAACCCGCTGCCAGGCGACGTGCACGTCCGACAGACCCAGCGGCACCTGAGGCGCCACTCCGGCATCGACGTAGCGCTGCCACTGCGCGCGCTGCGCCTGGATGCGCAGCAGGGATTCGTGCATCTCCGCGACCTGCGCGCCCGGCCGGACGTACTCGCGGGCGAGACGCTTGAGCCGACGCCGGTTGGCGGAGGACATGCCAGGTGCGTCGCGGCGCGAGCCGTGCGCCTGGATCAGCTCGCCGAGCGGACGTTCGAAGACGGTCGGGCTGAAGCGGTCCAGCGTGTCGCGCACGCCCTTCAGCAGCTGCAGATACTCGCCGAGCTCGTCGATGGTCGTGAACGGACGCATGCGGGTCTGAGCGATCAGGGCGTATCCGCGCTCGAGCAGCGCCGGCACCGCGGTTCCATGCAGCTCGCCGGCGAGCGCGTGCGCCTGCTGGGCCGCTTCGGTGCTCTCGAAGCTGACGCCGTACCACGGCGAGTCGTCGGGCCCGAAGCGGAACTCGCCCAGCTTGGCCGCGCGGGTCAGCGCCTGCGCGGCGTGCGCGCGATCGCCGGCGAGCCCCTCGAGAGTCTGCATGGACAGCCGGGCACCTGTCGACGGCGGCGACGGCAGCAGGGCCATGCGGGTGAGCTGGCGCGTCGCGTCGAGCACGGACGCACCCGTGCGCCCCACGGGTTCGGTGAGAGCACGACGGTAATCGCGCAGCACGGTGCGCAGCCGCACGAGCGCCTCGTCGACTTCGGTGGCCTTCGGCTGGGTGGCCTTCTCGCTGCGGGCGATCGAGGTGATCAGGTCGCGGCGCACGCTGGCCGGCGACACGGCGAGTCCGTCCAGGCCGATGCCGGCCAGCCGGTGCCGCACCCCGTCCAGGGTGGAGCGCCGGGTCGACACGACCAGCACGCGCCGACCGGCTCGGACCATCGCTCCGAGCGCGTTGATCACGGTCTGGGTGCCGCCCGTTCCCGGCAGGGTGGACACGACGAGGGAGTGGCCGGCGGCGATCCGGGCCAGCACCTCCTCCTGCTCGGCATCCGCGTCCAGCAGCAGCGTCTCCGATGCGGGAGCACGATCGTCCGCCGCCACGACGGTGGGCTGCTCGCGTCGCGCGGTGACCAGTTCGCGGTCGCCGACGTGTCCGGCGAGGGCGTTGAGCACGGGGTGGTCGAGGTTCACCATGTCGCGCACCATGGCACCGGCGACATCGGCGAATGTCGAGACGACCAGTCGCGGATGCACGGCGAAGGTGTCTATCGCGTCGGTCAGGGCCCGGAGCTGGTCGATGACGGGCTGCGGCTTGAAGATGCCGCCGTCGTACGCCAGTGCCGCCAGCCCTGCGGGGTCGAGGGTGAGCCCGAAGTGATCATGAGCGGCACGCACCAGTTCGGGATTCACTTCGAAGGAACCCAGGAGCTTCAGCTCGAAATCGGAGTGGTGGCGGCGGATGGCCAGCGGACGCAGCAGGACCGGTGCGGCGAAGTCCACGCCTCCGACGCGCCAGCGCGCGAGCCCGACGGCCAGGCGCACGGCGTCGATGCCCCGGACCGTGCGCAACTCGGTGCTGCGTGCCGCGATGCGCTCGGCGGCCATCCGCGCTGTGCGCAGCCCCACCTCGTCACGGAAGAGGTTCGACAGCAGCGTCGAACGCCCGGTGATGAACTGCGGGAGGCTTCCGGGATGGGCCTTGGAGATGTCGATGCCGGCATCCGGGTCGTCTCCGAAGAGCACGAGCGGCGAGGGGCCACCCAGATCAGCCGCCTCGGCGCGCAGTTCCGTGCGCCTCGCCTCGGCGGCGTGGGCGATGTCGACGCCGGTCGACGAGTCGCTGAGCTCTCCGAGGTTCATCGCGGCATCCTTTCCCGCGTCCTCGGCGCCCTTCGCCTCACGTCGCCACACACCCAAAGCCTAGGCGCGACGCACCCGAGGGCTGGTATTCCCGGCCGTATTGCGAGGATTGCGGTCGCCGGACGCGCGGCGAGCGGCGTGCACTGAGGAATCGTCCTGCACAGATGCACCGCGCGCTCGAGTTGTGCACCGCCGCCGGGATGGACGCCGACGCACCGGCGAGGTCGGCGGATGATGGGGACATGAGTTTTCGATACGACTTCGCGCCGACACCGTTCGGCGATGCGCTCGCCGTGTTCTCGGATGCGGGGATCGTGAGCTTCGACCTGTCCGAGTCAGAGGACCCGAGTGTGCCCTGGCTGCTGGAGAGCGTGAGCCGCCGGATCGCGGCTGTGCCCGAGTACGCCCCTGGTGCCGCCGATGAACTCGCCCACCTGCTGGCGGAGTACTTCGACGGCGCGCCCGTGCGGTTCGATGAACAGATCCCTTTCGATTGGCGTCTGATCGACGGCTTCCCGCGCGCGGCGATGCAGGCCGTGTGCGAGATCCCCTGGGCGGAGACCATGAGCTACGGGGAGGTGGCGGTGCGGGCGGGCAGCCCCGGTGCCGCGCGCGCGGTGGGCACCGCCTGCCGTCTGACGCCGTTCTCGGTGATCGTGCCCGTGCATCGCGTCATCCGCTCCGACGGCACGCCGGGTCACTACGGTGCGCACCCGCAGCGCAAGCGCTTCCTGCTCGACCTCGAGCGCGAGGCGGCGTCGGCGTCGTGAACCAGGCGGAGCCCGACGTGTAGGCCGTCGGGCTCCGCCGTGGGGACGCTCGGATCGCGCTGGGGTTGATGATCCGAGCAGCAGGGGTTGCGCTGAATCAGCGCGACGGCCCGGGTGCGGGACCCCTGCGCCCCGAGGCTCGGACCGACGCGGAGCGCCGGTCCGAGCCGGGCGCGGGTTCAGTGCTCCACGGCCTTCTCCGCACCGAAACCGGTGAGGGAGCGCACGTCCATCTCCGCGGCGAGGGCGGGCGACTCCGCCGTCTTCGACGTGACCGTCCCGAGCCAGCCGAGCAGGAATCCCAGCGGGATCGAGACGATGCCCGGGTTGTCCAGCGGGAAGATCGCGATGTCGATACCCGGGATCATCGAGGTCTCCTTGCCGGAGAACACCGGAGAGATGACGATGAGGCCGATCGCCGCAGCGAGCCCGCCGTACATGCTCCAGACCGCACCGCGCGTGTTGAAGCGCTTCCAGAACAGCGAGTACAGGATCGTGGGGAGGTTCGCCGAGGCCGCGATGGCGAACGCCAGCGCCACGAGGAACGCGATGTTCTGCCCCTGCGCCCCGATCCCGCCGATGATGGCGAGGATGCCGATCACGACGACGGTGCGCCGGGCGATCCTCACCTCGGCTGCCGCATCGGACACTCCCTTGCCGTCCTTGCCGCGCTTGATCACGTTCGAGTAGATGTCGTGCGCGAACGAGGCGGCCGCGGTGATGGTGAGTCCGGCGACGACCGCCAGGATCGTCGCGAAGGCGACCGCGGAGATGAATCCCATCAGCAGCGGGCCGCCCAGTGCCTGCGCGAGCAGCGGGGCCGCGGAGTTCACCCCGCCGGGTGCCTTCGAGATCGTCTCCGGCCCGACGAGGGCACCGGCGCCGTAACCGAGCACGAGGGTCAGCAGGTAGAAGAGGCCGATGAGCCAGATCGCCCAGACCACCGAGCGACGCGCCTCCTTCGCGGTGGGCACCGTGTAGAAGCGCATCAGCACGTGCGGCAGACCAGCCGTTCCCAGCACCAGGGCCATGCCGAGGGAGAGGAAGTCGAGCGGGTTGGCACCGTACTTCAGCCCCGGACCGAGGATCTTGTCTCCGGCCGGCGAGCTCTGCACGGCGTGCTCCAGCAGCGCGCTGAGGTTGAAGCCGTGCAGGGCCATGACCCAGATGGTCATCGCGATCGCGCCCAGGATGAGAAGCACGGCCTTGACGATCTGCACCCAGGTGGTGCCCTTCATGCCGCCGATGAGCACGTAGACGATCATCAGCACGCCGACGACGGCGATCACCGCGGACTGGCCCAGCTTGCTGTCGATGCCCAGCAGCAGCGAGACGAGCGCGCCGGCTCCGGACATCTGCGCGAGCAGATAGAAGAAGCAGACCGCGAGCGTGGTGATGGCTGCGGCGAGGCGCACCGGGCGCTGCTTGAGACGGAAGGCCAGAACGTCCGCCATCGTGAACTTGCCGGTGTTGCGCATGAGCTCGGCGACCAGGAGGAGCGCCACCAGCCAGGCGACGAGGAAACCGATCGAATAGAGGAATCCGTCGTAGCCGTTGATCGCGATGGCTCCGCAGATACCGAGGAAGGAAGCCGCAGACAGGTAGTCGCCGGAGATGGCGAATCCGTTCTGCGTGCCGGAGAACGAACGGCCCGCGGCGTAGTAATCGGCGGCCGTCTTGTTGTTCCTGCTCGCCCGGATGACGATGAAAAGCGTCACTGCGACGAATGCGCCGAAGATGGCGATATTGAGGACCGGATCATTCTGCACCGCTTCCGCGGCCATGGACACCGTGTTCACGAACGCACCTGCGCCTTCTCGAGTTCTTCACGAATCTCCGTCGCGACCGGATCGAGCTTCCTGTTCGCGAAGGAGACGTACCACATCGTGATCGCGAAAGTCGTCACGAATTGTCCGAGCCCCAAGAGCAGACCGATGGTGATATCGCCCCACACCCGCTGACTCATGAACTCCACCGCGAATGCCGCCAGAAGCACATAGGCGAAATACCAGAGCAGGAAGAAGACCGCCAGCGGGAAGACGAATGACCGCTGCATCCGCTTCAGCCCTCTGAACCTCTCCGATTCCTCCACCGAGATGTAGTCGATTCCTCCGCCGGATTCGTCGTCGATCCGATCAGTCATGAGGCCTCCTTGCCGCATGGTCGAAGCCGCGTGACGGCGTCACGCGGATGGTATCGTCGACGCTACGAAACGGGTTACGAGGCCGTAACCCCCGAAAGTTGGTATCAGCTGAGAATGGGCACACAGATCGCCTCCACGGAACAGCTCGTCGCCGATGGAGTGCGCGAGCTGGCGCGTCGAACGCGCTTCCCGGTGGCCTTCGGCGGTCTCTTCCAGCACGGCGAGGTCTCGGTGACCACCATCATCGGCAACCGCACGCATCATCTCGATGGATTGCAGGTCCGCCCCGAGCGGGGCCTCGGTGGCCGTGCCATGATCGAGCTGCGCCCGCGCATGACCAACGACTACCGCTCATCCGAGCAGATCACACACGATTACGACGTGTTCGTGCTGGGTGAGGGTCTGCGCACTCTGCTGGCCCTTCCGATCGTCGTCGAGGGTCGACCGCGGGGCGTGCTGTACGCGGGCGCGTGGGAGCAGTCGCAGGTGGGCGGCGTCACCACGGCCCCCGCGATGTCGGTCGCACAGCGCATCGCCACGGAACTGCGCATCCGCGACGAGGTCGAGCGACGACTGCGCCAGACGACTCCGGAACCGGTTCTGGCAGCACCTCAGCGCGAGGATCTGCGCGAGAGCTTCGCTGAGCTCCGCAGCATCGCATCGTCGCTCGCCGACGAATCGCTCCGGGATCGCATCTCCGCGGTCGAACGACGCCTGCTGGGGGTCGTCGGGCCCGAGTCGGGTGCGGAATCCGTATCGAATGTGCACCTGTCTCCGCGGGAACTGGACGTTCTGGCGTGTGCGGCGCTGGGGTGCAAGAATTCCGAGATAGCTGCGCAGCTGGGCCTGAAGGAAGGCACGGTGAAGGCGTATCTCGGCTCGGCGATGTCGAAATTGGATGCGTCCACGCGCCACGCCGCCGTAACGCATGCACGGCGTTTGGGCCTTCTTCCCTGAGAACCGTTTTCCTCACGACCCGAATTCGACTTCGGGCCTCTTCCCGAATTCTTGCTTCCGCCTTGACGCTCACATATTGTTATGCGCATGGCTCGAAGAATTGTGCATCAGTTGGTCGACGATATCGATGGCACGCTGCTGGAGGCGGGAGAAGGCGAGACGGTGCACTTCTCTCTCAATGGCACGGCATATGAGATCGACCTGACGAATTCTCATGCGGAGGAACTGCGGGCTGCGCTGGCTCCCTACATCGAGGCGGGACGCCGGGCGTCTGCCGGCGGCACGCGCGCGGCGGCACCGCGTCGCGCGCGCGCACCGCGCAATTCCGAGGTCGGCGAGATCCGCGAATGGGCGAAGTCCCAGGGGCTGAAGGTGTCGGAGCGAGGGCGCATCTCCGCCGACGTCATGGACGCCTATCGCGCGGCTCACTAGCATCCGACCTCGATGGCCGGCGTCCTGGTCAGGACGCCGGCCATCGGCGCATCCGAGTCGTGCCCTCGACAGGATTCGAACCTGCGACCTGCCCTTTAGGAGAGGGCTGCTCTATCCGACTGAGCTACGAAGGCGTCCCACAAGTCTAACGGCGCCCCGGCACGCCTCACACCGGACACGGATGTGGGCTGTGAACGCGGCAGAACGTCCCCGTCACGCGGCGAGGGCCAGGTAGGGCTCCCAGCGCGGGTCCCCGCGCTCCGCCCCGCGCACGGTCCATGCCGTTCCACGCGGCGGTCGTGGAGTCATCCGCAGGTCCCACCCCATCTCGCGCGGTGTGCGATCGCTCTTGGCGTTGTTGCACGCGAGGCAGCACGCGACCAGGTTCTCCCAGCTGTCGGCGCCGCCGCGGGAACGCGGCAGGATGTGATCGATCGTCGAGGCGGTCCTGCCGCAGTATCCACAGCGATGGTCGTCTCGGCGCAGGACGCCGCGTCTGGTGACGGGCAGATGCCGGGCGGAGGGCACACGCACGTATCTGGCGAGCAGGATCACGACCGGGCGGTCGTAGGCGCCGCGGCCCGACCACACCGGGTCGCCTTCCACATGCTCGATCACGCTGGCCTTGTCGTTCATCACGAGCACCATCGCTCTCTTGAACGAGACCACCGTGAGCGGCTCGTATCCGGCGTTCAGTACCAGTGTGCGCATCGTCGTCATCCTCTCGATCCGGCCGGGATGGCTTCCCGGCGCTCTCGACTCACACGGCGTCGGACAGGCAGCAGATGATCGCGGGACGACGAAAAGGCACTGTCTGAAGACAGCGCCCTTCATGCTCGACGGTGCCGAGCCGTCCCTGCGGTCGCAGTCGGCGAACCACTCGACCGAGCGCATCCATGGTTCGGATGCTCGGCACCGGATTCATCGGCCTCCCCCGCCTGTACGACGACGGGTACAGGCTAACCCATCGATCTGAACAGGGCGGTAGGCGGAGCCCGGATGCGGGAACGGGGTGATCGCGGCGCGGCTCAGCCGGCGTTGACGCGCAGCCAGCCGATCGGCTCGAGGAGGGATCCGTTGACCTTCACCTCGAAGTGCAGGTGCGCCCCGAACGAGTGACCGGTGTTGCCGACCTTCCCGATGTACTGACCGGGACTGACGACCTGTCCGGCCTGCACACCGCGGGTGCCGTTGGTCATGTGCCCGTACGTCGTCGAGACGCGCTTGCCTCCGACGATCGAGTCGATGACGACGCCCACGCCGTAGCCGTAGTAGCTCTCGGAGGATACTCGCACGACGCCGCCGGCCGCCGCGAAGATCGGCGTGCCTGCCGGGGCGACCATGTCGGCGCCGTTGTGCCCGCTGCCGAGGGTCCGGCTGACGTAGTAGGAGCCCTGCGGGAGCGGATAGCGCACTTCGCCGGATCCGGCTGCGACCAGACGCAGGTCGGCATCGCTGATGCGTGCACCGCTGTTCACGGAGGCCACGCGCGCGGCGGCCGCGGCGCGCTTCTTCGCAGCCTCTTCGGCCTTCTTCTTCGCGATCTCCTCCGGAGTCGTCGCGGAGTAGGTGCCGCGGACGATCGGTGCGGCCGTCGCCTCGGAGGCGACGACCAGCGACTGCGCGTCATCGACGGCCATCTGCTGGAGCGTGGTCGCAGCCTGGGCCGGCTGCTTCGTCGCGGCGAAAGCCGGAAGGGCCACTGCGGCGACCAGTGCGCCGACAGCCGCGAAGATGGCGACGGAGCGCATGGGCTTCACACTCGATCGAGGCTTCGGGTTTCGGGTGTTGCTGCGTCGTGCCCGCTGGGGGCTTTCAGATGCGTCGGTCGTGGCGATTTCTTCGGCCAAAAGGGAGTCCTCCTGCGCCTCCGCGCTCATTTCGGGCAAGCGCAGGCTCGTCAGCAATAGTCGATTCTCGGGCACGTATGTCACACGGCACGTTGTGCGAACTGCTCACGGAGGCGACGAGCCAGGGAGGCGACCCCCGTGATCGTCTCCGGCGGGCTTCTTCGCCGGGGACTTCACCGAGGTTACCGGAAGATAACGATTCTGTCACCCTCCGAACCTGGCAATTCGTCGGGTGGGTCGAAAAACCCTATCTGATCAGGAGTTGTCAACGACGAGGAAGATGTGTGATGCCAGCTCGACAGGCAGCTCCAGCCCCTCTTCGCTGCCCTCCATGCGGATGAGCACATACCCCTCGTTGTAGCGGTAGTCCCCGCGAGCACCGGGAACGACTCCGGCGTCGCGCAGCTGCTCCAGCAGCTCCGGGTCGACCTGAGCCGGCTCCGCCAGGCGCCGCACGGTGCCCTGAATGGGCTCCCCGGCCGCGTCGAGCTTCTTCACCAGTCCGATCACGCCGTCGTCGAAGGACCTCGTGGCGATGTCGCCGAGCTGGTCGAGGCCAGGGATCGGGTTGCCGTACGGCGACTCCGTGGGGTGACCGAGCAGCTCCACCAGCCGACGCTCCACCTGCTCGCTCATCACGTGCTCCCAGCGGCACGCCTCTTCGTGCACATACGCCCAGTCCAGCCCGATGACGTCGGAGAGCAGGCGCTCGGCGAGCCGGTGCTTGCGCATGACGTTCACGGCCTTGCTGCGCCCCGGACCGGTCAGTTCCAGGCGACGGTCCTCCGACACGACCACCAGCCCGTCGCGCTCCATGCGTCCGACGGTCTGCGAGACGGTCGGGCCGGAGTGTCCGAGGCGCTCGGAGATGCGCGCACGCAGAGGAACGATGTTCTCCTCCTCGAGTTCGAGGATGGTGCGAAGGTACATCTCTGTCGTGTCGATCAGATCGGTCATGGGTCCTCCGGAGGTTGTTAGGCAAGCCTACCTTTCACCCGGTCACGGTGCGTCATCCGGCGAGGACGCGGACTGCGTCCGCCTAGAATCGAGCCATGGCGATCGAGATCCCCCGCGAACTCCTGCCCGTCGACGGACGCTTCGGCTGTGGTCCGTCCAAAGTGCGTCCTGCGCAGATCGAAGCGCTGGCGACGGTGGGCTGGAGCCTCCTCGGCACGTCGCATCGCCAGGCGCCGGTGAAGAACCTCGTGGCCGGCGTGCGCGATCGGCTTGCGACGCTGTTCCGCCTGCCCGACGGCTACGAGATCGTTCTCGGCAACGGCGGGTCGACCGCCTTCTGGGATGCTGCCGCCTTCGGTCTGATCGAGCGACGCAGTCAGAACCTGGTGTTCGGCGAGTTCGGCGGCAAGTTCGGCAAGGCCGCCGCGGCACCGTGGCTGGAGGCCCCTGACGTCCGTACCGCGGAACCGGGATCGCTCACCGCGGCCGAGGTGGTCGATGGCGTCGATGTGTACGCCTGGCCGCACAATGAGACGTCCACGGGTGTGGCGGCTCCCGTTCGCCGCGTCGCCGCGGACGGCGCGCTCACCGTCATCGACGCCACCAGCGCGGCGGGCGGAATCGACGTCGACGTGACCCAGGCGGACGTCTACTACTTCGCCCCCCAGAAGAATCTGGGCTCGGACGGCGGCCTGTGGTTCGCCGTGATGTCGCCGGCCGCGATCGAGCGCATCGAGCGCATCGCCACCTCGAGTCGGTACATCCCGGAGTTCCTCAGCCTGAAGAACGCGGTCGACAATTCGCGGCTCAGCCAGACCCTGAACACTCCTGCGCTCACCACCCTGCACCTGCTGGACAGCCAGTTGACGTGGGTGCTGGACAGAGGAGGTCTGGATTGGGCGGCCGCCCGCACGGCGGAGTCCTCCGGTCTGCTGTACGACTGGGCCGAGGCGTCCTCGGTCGCGACACCCTTCGTCACGGAGACGGCGCACCGCTCCCCCGTCGTCGTCACGATCGACTTCGACGACAGCATCGACGCCGCGGCCATCGCGAAGACGCTGCGCGCCAACGGCATCGTCGACACCGAGCCCTACCGCAAGCTCGGCCGCAACCAGTTGCGCATCGCGACGTTCGTCTCGATCGAGCCCGATGACGTGCGCCAGCTGATCCGCTCGATCGATCACGTGCTCGCCCACCAGGGCTGAACGCGGAAGCCCCTCCTGAGCCGAAGGGTTCAGGAGGGGCTTCTCACGTCATCAGGACGTCCGCGGCGCGATCACTCTTCTTCCGAGGCGTCGTCCGCATCGGCGTCATCGCCCGCGTCGTCAGCCGAGTCTTCGTCGTCCGCATCCGCGTCGTCGTCGTCGTCCAGATCGTCTGAGGCGTCCTCATCGAGCTCGTCGATGTCGACGCCGTCGAGGTCGCCCCCGTGCAGGTGCGGCGATCCGTCCTCGTCGAAATCGGCGTCATCGAGATCATCGGCGTCGTCGAGATCCGCATCGTCGCCGTCTTCCGCATCGCCATCCGCCTCGGTGGCCCCGGCGTCGACTCCGGCTGCAGCGGCCTGCTCCGCGAGCTCGGCCTGATGCGCGCGGTACTCGGCGAGACGCTCGGCCCACGGCACCCAGTCCGGTGCGAGCAGTGCGCTCTCACCGGGCATCAGCTCGGCCTCGAGCACGGTCGGCTCGGCGCCCTCGACCTGCGCGACGCTGACGGTCCAGTACCAGCCGGGGTACCCGGGCAGACGGTTCTCGAACCGCAGCGACACGGCGCCGCTCTCCTCGACCGTGTACCCGGCGACCGGCCCGATGGTCGACGCAGGCGTGATCTCGCGCAGCGCCGCGAGCGCGAGCTCCCGCGCCCCGGACGCGAGTTCGTCAGGCGTCGAGGTCATCAGCGACCTTCCGCAGCACGGCGGCGACCTTGCGGCTCTGTCCCGACGACGGGTAGCGGCCGCGACGCAGGTCACCGCCCATGTCGTCGAGCAGGCGGACCAGATCCTCCACGATGACCGCCATGTCGTCGGCGGACTTGCGATTCACCTTCGCAAGGCTCGGCGGCGGGTCCAGCAGCCGCACGGAGAGCGCCTGCGGTCCGCGGCGGCCGTCGGCGATTCCGAACTCCACACGGGAGTTCTTCTGCACGGAGACGCCTGCAGGAAGGGCAGAGGCGTGCAGGAAGACGTCCTGGCCGTCATCGGATGCGATGAAGCCGAACCCCTTCTCGTCGTCGTAGAACCTGACCTTGCCGGTGGGCATGGGAGACCTCGCTGAGTGACACGGTTGAAAATGTCGCGCGGCAGCGCGACACCTTCAGCCTACCCGCCCCGCCGCACACCCACGCGATACGCTGGGGACGATGAGCACGCATGATGACGGCCCCGAGCCGCGCACCGGTCGACTCGACCGATTCCTGGCCTACGCCGCACTGACGCTGGCCGCTCTGTCGATCCTCAGCTTCTTCGCGATCATCGTCGGCACTGCGACCGGCATGGATCAGAAGGCGTTCGGCACCGGCGTGTGGCCCTTCCTCGCGGGACTGCCGCTGTTCGGTCTTCCGCTCGCGTTCCTCATGATCATCACGCTCCTGGTCCTCACTTTCGTCCGCAAGGGACGCGCGGGCAAGCGATCCTGAGCCGATGAGCACCCACGCGCGTCCGCTGGCCGACCGGCTCGCCGCGGCGAGCGATGCAGAGCTGGAAGCCCTGCTGCGCGCGCGCTCCGTGCGCGCGGACGTCGACTGGGATGACTTCTTCGATGCGGCCGAGGCGCTGCTGGAGCCGGGTTCCATCGAGCGCGGGCTCGCTGCGCTCGCCCGCACCGACGCGCAGCGCCTGCGTGAGGCTGTGCACGGCAGGGCGGATGCCGAGGCGCTGACAGCCCTCGGCGCGCGGGGGTTCATCGACGCCCAGGGGCGGGTGCTGCCTCCCGTGGCCACCCTGGTCGAGACGCGACCGGCCATCGCCGCGGCATCCGGCCTGGACGACCTGCCGTCCTCCGAGGCGGCGTCCGCACGCAGCGCCGAGCGCGCTTTCACGACCATCGGCACGCTGGCCGACCTGCTTCTGGCCGCCCGCACGACGCCGCTCGTACTGGTCGCGACCGGAGCGCTCAGCGCCACGGAGAGACGCCGTTTCACCGCTCTCAACGACCCGGATCAGCTGCGCGAGATCGCCGAGATCTCGGGTCTCGCCCGCGCGGTGGATCGTGAGCTCCGCGTCACAGCGGCCGCGGAGCGCTGGCTCGCCGATTCCTTCGCCGCCCGTTGGAGGCACGTGGTCGGGGCGTTCCGCGATTCACTGCCCGAGGGCATCCGCTCGGGGGCGGGATGGGCGCCGCTCGCCGACTGGCACAGCGCGCTCCCCTGGAACACCGCCTGGCCGGCGCGCGCCCAGGCTCTGATCGCGCTCGCCTCGCTGCTCGGCCTGCGCGCCGACGACGGCACCGAGCCGCGCTGGGCGGCACCGCTGCGCCGGGGGGATCCCGTCGACACCTCCGCTCTGGAGGCGCTGCTGCCGACGGAGGTCGACCGCATCTTCCTGCAGAACGACCTGACCGCGATCGCACCCGGGCCTCTGCAGCCGGCGCTGGACAACCGTCTGCGGGCCATGAGCGAGCACGAAGCCGCCGCCCAGGCATCCTCGTACCGGTTCACTGCGGAATCGATCGCGCGCGCGCTCGTCGACGGTGAGACGGAATCCGGCCTCCTGTCGTTCCTGCACGCGGTGTCCCTCACCGGAGTCCCCCAACCGCTCGAGTACCTCGTCGCGCAGACGGCGGCGCGGCACGGGCTCGTACGCGTCGGGCCCGATGCCACCGGCGGGACATCGGTGTCGAGTGCGGATGAGCACCTGCTGCAGGCGATCGAGGTGGACCGGAACCTGCGTCCGATGGGACTGGTCCGCCAGGGCGGCAAGCTCGTCTCCCGTGTCAGCGCCGAAGCGGTCGTCTGGGCGCTTTCGGATGCCAGATACCCCGCGACCCTCGTCGACCGCGACGGCGCGGCCGTCTCCGCGCAGCGGCGTCGCCTCGCGCCGGAGCCGCACGCCCCGCAGACCTCCTACGCCCCGCTCATCGCGCGGCTGCGGTCCCGTCAGGGCCCCGACGCGGACGCCGCGTGGCTGGACCGCGAGCTCGAGACCGCCGTGCGGGCGCGCGCGGTCGTGCTCGTCGAGGTCGCGATGCCCGACGGTTCGAGCCGGGAGCTGACGCTGGAGGCCTCCGGCATGGGTGGCGGGCGGTTGCGGGGCCGCGACCGCCTGGCCGATGTGGAGCGCACGTTGCCTGTACGCAGCATCCGCTCGGTGCGCGTCTTGGAGAGCTGAACGCGCGCCTCGGGATCCGCACCGACACGCCTGCGCGTCCCGTCGGCCGGTAGACTGGTGAGCTATGTCTGATGGCCCTCTGATCGTCCAAAGCGACCGCACCGTCCTGCTGGAGGTGGCGCACGCCGACGCCGAGGCGGCACGGCACGAGCTGGCGATCTTCGCCGAGCTCGAGCGGGCCCCCGAGCACATCCACACGTACCGCATCACCCGCCTCGGGCTGTGGAACGCCCGCGCAGCCGGGCACACCGCCGACGACATGCTGGAGACTCTCGAACGCTGGTCCCGCTTCCCGGTGCCGCCGTCGGTGGCGGTGGACCTGCGCGAGACGGTGGACCGCTACGGGCGTCTCGTGATCGAGCGCGACCCGGAGGGCGTGCTGATGCTGCGTTCCGCTGATCCGGCCGTGCTGACCCAGGTCGCCGGCAACAAGCGCATCCAACCTCTCCTGATCGGCCATCCCACGCCCGACAGCTACGCCGTGGACGCCTGGGCGCGCGGTCAGATCAAGCAGGAGCTGCTGAAGATCGGCTGGCCCGCGGAGGACCTCGCCGGTTACACGCCGGGGACGCCGCATGAGATCGACCTCGCAGAGGACGGCTGGACGATGCGCCCGTACCAGCGCGACGCCGTCGACGCGTTCGCCCGAGAGGGCTCGGGCGTGGTCGTGCTCCCCTGCGGTGCCGGCAAGACCATCGTCGGGGCAGGCGCCATGGCCGCCACCGGCACGACGACGCTGATCCTCGTCACCAACACGGTCTCGGCGCGGCAGTGGCGCGACGAGCTGATCCGTCGCACGTCGCTCACCGCGGACGAGATCGGCGAGTACTCCGGCCAGGCCAAGGAGATCAAGCCGGTGACGATCGCGACCTACCAGATCCTCACGGCGAAGCGGAAGGGCGAGTACGCTCACCTCGCCCTGCTGGACGCCCTCGACTGGGGCCTCATCGTCTACGACGAGGTGCACCTGCTGCCGGCGCCGGTATTCAAGCTCACCGCCGATCTGCAGGCCAGGCGCCGCATCGGCCTCACCGCCACCCTGGTCCGCGAGGACGGACGCGAAGGCGATGTGTTCAGCCTGATCGGCCCCAAGCGCTTCGACGCCCCGTGGAAGCAGATCGAGGCGCAGGGCTTCATCTCCCCGGCCGCATGCTACGAGGTGCGCGTGGATCTGCCGCCGAGCGATCGGCTGGAGTACGCGGCCGCCACCGACGACGAGCGCTACCGGCTCGCGGCGTCCGCACCGGCGAAGATCAACGCCGTCCGCGAGCTCATCGACAAGCATCCCGGCGAGCGCATCCTCGTGATCGGACAGTACCTCGACCAGCTCGAGACCCTGTCCGAGGCGTTGAACGCCCCCCAGATCACGGGCGCGACACCGGTGGACGAGCGGGAGCGGCTGTACCAGCAGTTCCGCGAGGGCGAGATCTCACTGCTCGTGGTGTCGAAGGTCGCCAACTTCTCCATCGACCTGCCGGAGGCGTCCGTCGCCATCCAGGTATCCGGATCGTTCGGCTCGCGGCAGGAGGAAGCGCAGCGTCTGGGCCGTCTGCTGCGTCCGAAGCAGTCCAACCACACCGCGAGCTTCTACACCCTGATCGCCCGCGACACGGTCGACCAGGACTACGCGCAGAACAGGCAGCGGTTCCTGGCCGAACAGGGCTACAGCTACACGATCCTCGACGCGGACGAGCTCACGGCCGCGTAGCAGGTCGCTCCTCGCCGGGTTTCAGTCCGCAGCGCCAGCAGGGAGCAGCCAGGTCATCGAGCAGCGCGCCGCATTCGGGGCAGACCTGCGCGAGCCAGCAGGCGTTGTCGCCGCCCTCGTACTCATCCATGACCCGGATGCTACTCGGCCGTGACGCGATCGTCGGTCAGTGCTGTCGGATCCAGCCCAGGACGGTGTCGGCGACCGCGTCGGGGGCGTCGTCGACGATGAAGTGCGCCGCCCGTTCGACGAAACCGAGTTCGAAGCGGTCGGCGAGTCGCTCCGATCCGCGGCAGATCCGCCGCACCGTGCTCTCGGCGAAGGGTCCGTCGAGACGCCCGAAGACCGCCGATGTCGGCGGCTTCAGATGCCGGCGCCGGTAGTGTCCGGACGCCAGACGCATCACCTCGGGGATGATCATGCCGCTGTACAGCGGTCCGACCGACGTCGCCACCTCGGGTCGCTGCTGCACACGCAGGTAGGCGTCCAGCACATCCGCCGTCAGCGGCTTCGCCGCATAGTGATCGCCGAACAGCCAGTCCAGTCCGCTCCCGGCCCGGTGCATCAGCAGTCGCGGCATGTGCGCGAATGCCGGCAGCAGCTTCGGGCTGAAGGCCATGAACCCGGGAGGCACGGCGAACTGCACGGCTGAGCGCACCCGCTCCGGATGCAGATACGACAGCTGGCCGGCGACGACCGCACCGAGATCGTGGCTGACGACGTGCGCCTCCGAGATGCTCAACTCGTCCAGCAGCGCGATGAGATCCTCCCTCATCACGTGCCTCGTGAAGCCCGGCTCGGCGGCCTCCGTCCAGCCGCTCCCCCGCAGATCCGGGCAGATGACCCGGTACCCTGCCGCGGCGATACGGGGCGCCACCGATCGCCACTCCCACCAGTGCTGAGGAAAGCCGTGCAGCATCACGACCGGATCGCCGATGCCGACGGATGCCACGTGCATGCGCAGCCCCGGCAGGTTCACCATGGTGTGCTCGAAGCCCGCCGCTTCGGGTAGCTCCGGAGCCCACGCGCCGCGCGCGGGCAGACGCGCGGCGGCTGATGCGTCCATGACCGAACTCCTCATCCGGCGGTCGTCGGCGATCGCCCTGCCGCTCACGCTACTACGTTCATAGTAATTTGTCACTATGAACGTAGTATGCCTATGCTCGGTCCGTGAGCAGCATCCGTGAGCGCGCCCTCGATGCCGCGGTGACCCTGGTGGGAACCGACGGAGTGCGGGCACTGACCCACGCCCGCGTGGATGCCGCGGCCTCGCTCCCCGCCGGGTCCACCTCCAATCACTTCCGCACGCGTGCGGCGCTGATCGGCGGCGTGATCGCGTGGATCGCCGAGAGTGAGCGCAGGGATGCCGGCATCCCGGAGATCCACTCGGCCGACGACCTCACCGCCGCGCTCGCGCAGATGATCCGGGTGCAGTCCGGACCGCTGGCGCCCCGCACCCGCGCGCGGTACGCGCTCTTCCTGGAAGCGGATGCCACGACCGCTCGACCGCTGCGCGAACAGCGACGGGGCATGGAGGCGTGGCTGCGCGCCATCCTCCATGAGCTCGGCGGCGCACCCGCAGCCGCTCAGACCGCGTTCGTGATGGCCGCCGCCGACGGGCTCCTGCTGCACCGGCTGACGGTCGACCCGGATGCGCCGATCGACGCCGTGATCACCCGGGCGGTCCACTCCTCGCTCACCGCGTGAAACCGGCGCTCCGGCACACAATCAGCCACGGCATGGCTCAGGTCACCATAATGGGGACATGACTGATGCGCGCATCCTGGTCGTCGACGACGAGCCGAACATCCGCGACCTGCTCTCCCGGGGTCTCAGCTTCGCCGGGTTCAAGGTGAAGACCGTCGCCAACGGCGCGGCGACCATCTCGGCCGTCCTCGAGGAGGAGCCGGACCTCATCATCCTCGACGTCATGCTGCCCGACATGAACGGGTTCAGCGTGACCAAGCGCCTGCGCGGCGCAGGGTTCACCGCGCCCATCCTGTTCCTCACGGCGAAGGACGACACGCAGGACAAGATCGAGGGCCTCAACGCCGGCGGCGACGACTACGTCACCAAGCCGTTCGCGCTCGACGAGATCGTCGCGCGCGCGCAGGCGATCCTGCGCCGCACGATGCAGACCGACGAGGAGTCGCTGATCCGCGCCGGAGAACTCTCCATGGATCAGGACACCCACGACGTGTTCGTGGGCAAGGAGCCGATCGAACTGAGCCCCACCGAGTTCAAGCTGCTGAAGTACCTCATGCTCAACCCGAACAGGGTGCTGTCGAAGGCGCAGATACTCGACCACGTCTGGGAGTACGACTTCAACGGCGATGCGGGCATCGTGGAGAGCTACATCTCCTACCTGCGCCGCAAGATCGACCCGCACACCGAGGAGTCGCTGATCCAGACCAAGCGCGGCTTCGGATACATGCTGAAGGTCGGCAAGGCCGCCTGATCGCGAGACCGATCGTGGCGAACGGATCCGACTCCGTCACCCTGTGGTGGCGGCGGATCAGCCTGCGCGCGAAGGTCACCGGGGTGACGGTCGCGGTGCTCGCACTCGGACTCGTGATCGCGGGCATCGGCACCGTGCCGATCCTGCGTGGGGCCATGATCAACAACATCGACGCCCAGCTGCCCGCACTGGCCACGACCGGCCAGGCCGAGCGCTTCTTCGATGTCTCGACGAACGGCGACGGCGGCCTGGTGTTCGACCCAGCCGCGGACGCCCCCCGTTCGACGGACTTCGTCGTGGCGTTCTACGGAGCGGACGGCACCCTGCTCGCCGAGGCGGGCGGGCAGTCGGCCGAGCGCCGACCCGCGTTCCCGGCTGCCTTCACGCTGCTGCAGGCGAAGGCCAAGGAGGACCAGGTCATCCCGCTGAGCGGACCGGACGGCGTGGAGTTCCACGCCGCGGTGTCGCCGCAGCCGGCGCAGACGGCCCAGAACCTCCTCTACGTCCAGGTGGTGGCGCTGCCTCTGGAGGAGGCGGACCGCATCGTCGGAACCTACATCGCCGTGTACACGGCGGTGGCGCTGGTCACTATCCTTCTGGCCGCCCTGCTGATCCGGGGGCTCGTGACGCTCACCTTCCGGCGCCTGAGCCTGGTGGAGTCCACCGCCATGTCGATCGCCGCCGGCGACATCAGCCAGCGCCTCACCGACCTCGAACCGACCACGGAGGTGGGACGGCTCAACACGGCCATCAACACGATGCTCGACCGCGTGGACCGGTCGCTCGCCCAGCGGGACCGCACGGTGCAGAACATGCGGCGCTTCATCGGCGATGCCAGCCACGAGCTGCGCACGCCTCTGGTGAGCGTGCGCGGCTACGCGGAGCTCTACCGGATGGGCGCCATCAGTGGCGATGAGGACACTGCCAGGGCGATGGAGCGGATCGAGAAGGAAGCCATCAGGATGGGTGTGCTCGTCGAGGACCTCCTGGCACTGGCCCGCCTGGACGAGGAGCGCGAGCGCGAGCTGGAGATCACCGCGATCGATCTTCGCCCGGTCGCGCGGGACGCGGCCCTCGACCTGCGGGTGGCGTCCCCCGGCCGCACCATCACCGTGATCGACACCACCGCACAGGAAGCGGGTCCCGCGCATCTGCGACCGCCCGCACCCGCCGCACCGCCCGCACCACCCGCACCACCCGCCGCCGCGCCGCCCGCCCCGAACCGCACAGCGGGTCCGCTCGGCAGGCTGCGCCGACGCCCGAAGCCCGCCCCTCCGACAGTCGTGTCGATCGACTTCACCGAGGCCACGGATGCTCCCGTCCGCACGCCCCCGATCGTGCTCGGAGAGGAGAACAAGGTGCGTCAGGTGATCACCAACCTGCTCGGCAACGCCCGGCGGTTCTCCCCCGCCGACGGAGCCATCGAGATCGTCGTCGGAGCGGACCGGCAGCGCGGCGTCGGAACGATCGCCATCGTCGATCACGGCGAGGGCATCCCGCCCCAGATCCGCGAGCACATCTTCGAGCGCTTCTGGCGGGCGGACACATCGCGCGCGCGGGAGACCGGCGGCTCCGGACTCGGCCTGGCGATCGTCGCCTCGATCGTGGAGTCGCTGAACGGCTCGGTGCACGTCGACGAGACCCCGGGAGGCGGGGCGACCTTCATCGTCTCCCTGCCGTTGGCGCCCCCGCAGGCCACGCCCGCGCATCTGCTGGAGGAGACGCAGCCGCTGGACCGGCTCGACATCTGACGCAGTCTTCCTGCACATTCCCCGCCGGTGGCGAGTTGTGCACGGATGCCGACGAGCACCGCTTCCTCTCCTCGTCGGGCTTCTAGTGTCGGAAGCCCAACGAGAGGAGATCTCATGTCCGTCTTCACCGTCGACACCGACGCGGTCCTCGCCGCGAACGGCGCCGCTCGCGCCACCATGGAGCGTCTGCAGAGCGAGTCCACCGCACTGATGGGGCAGCTGACCCAGCTGCAGTCCTCGTGGACCGGGACGGCCTCCGCGGCGTTCCAGCAGTGCAGCGAGCAGTGGCGCGGAGCCCAGATGCACGTCGAGCAGGTGCTGGCATCGATCAGCGGTGCGCTCGGGTCGGCCGCGAGCCAGTACGCGGATGCCGACCAGTACTCGGCCAGTCTGTTCCGCTGAGCCGGGATACGCAGAACGCCCCCTGCCGGAGCAGGGGGCGTTCTGCGGCGTTCCGATCGTCAGATCGGAAGTCCTTCGGATCCTTGGATCAGAAGTCCATGCCGCCCGACGGGTCGGCCGGCATGGCCGGGGCCTTCTCGGGCTTGTCAGCCACAACGGCCTCGGTGGTGAGGAACAGCGCGGCGATCGACGCGGCGTTCTGCAGCGCGGAGCGGGTGACCTTGGCCGGGTCGATGATGCCCTGTGCGAACATGTCACCGTACTCGCCGGTGGCCGCGTTCAGGCCCTGACCCGCGGGGAGCTCGGCGACCTTGTGCACGACGACGCCGGGCTCGAGGCCCGCGTTGAGGGCGATCTGCTTCAGCGGGGACTCGAGTGCGACGCGGACGATGTTCGCGCCGGTCGCCTCGTCACCCTCGAGGTTCAGCCCGTCGAGGACCTTCGCCGACTGGATGAGCGCGACGCCACCACCGGGGACGATGCCCTCCTCGACGGCTGCCTTCGCGTTGCGGACGGCGTCCTCGATGCGGTGCTTGCGCTCCTTGAGCTCCACCTCGGTGGCCGCACCCGCCTTGATGACGGCCACGCCGCCGGCGAGCTTGGCGAGGCGCTCCTGGAGCTTCTCGCGGTCGTAGTCGCTGTCGGTGTTCTCGATCTCACGACGGATCTGGGTGACGCGACCCTCGATCGCGGATGCCTCTCCGGCGCCCTCGACGATGGTGGTCTCATCCTTGGTGATGATGACCTTGCGTGCACGACCCAGCAGGTCGAGCGTGGTGTTCTCGAGCTTGAGACCGACCTCTTCGGTGATGACCTGGCCGCCGGTGAGGATCGCGATGTCCTGCAGCTGCGCCTTGCGACGGTCGCCGAAGCCGGGAGCCTTGACGGCAGCCGACTTGAAGATGCCGCGGATCTTGTTCAGCACCAGCGTCGCGAGAGCCTCGCCCTCGACGTCCTCGGCGATGATGACCAGTTCCTTGCCGTCCTGGATCACCTTGTCGACGACCGGGAGCAGGTCCTTGATGTTGCCGATCTTCTGGTTGGCGATGAGGATGTACGGGTCCTCGAAGACAGCCTCCTGGCGCTCCGGGTCCGTGACGAAGTACGGGTTCAGGTAGCCCTTGTCGAAGCGCATGCCCTCGGTGAGCTCGAGCTCGGTGCCGAACGTCTGCGACTCCTCGACGGTGACGACGCCCTCCTTGCCGACCTTGTCGATCGCCTCGGCGATGAGCTCGCCGATGGCGGGGTCTGCGGCGGAGATGGACGCGGTGGCGGCGATCTCCTCCTTCGACTCGATCTCCTTGGCGCTGGAGAGCAGGTCGGCGGTGATGGCGGCGGTGGCCTTCTCGATACCGCGCTTGAGCGAGATCGGGTCGGCGCCGGCCGCGACGTTGCGCAGGCCCTCGCGGACCAGCGCCTGAGCGAGGACGGTGGCGGTGGTGGTTCCGTCACCGGCGACGTCGTCAGTCTTCTTGGCGACCTCCTTGACGAGCTCCGCACCGATCTTCTCGTACGGGTCCTCGAGCTCGATCTCCTTGGCGATCGACACACCGTCGTTCGTGATCGTGGGAGCGCCCCACTTCTTCTCGAGGACGACGTTGCGGCCGCGCGGGCCGAGGGTCACCTTGACTGCGTCGGCCAGGATGTTCAGGCCGCGCTCGAGGCCGCGACGGGCCTCCTCATCGAAAGCGATGATCTTTGCCATGAGTCTTTCGTCCCTCCCGGACGTAGGCGATGGGGTATTAGCACTCAGAGTGATCGAGTGCTAACTACAGTCTGGCACTCGACCCATGAGAGTGCAAGCCGTCTGAGAGGGGCGTTCGCCCAGCGCGGATCAGCCCGCCGGCGTCTCCTGCCCGGCTCCGTGCGCGGAGCTGTTCGAATTGTCGACGAGGCCCCGAAGCTGGTGGTTCTCCGGGTGGTACGTGTTGCAGCCGGAAGAGAACAGGATTCCGTCGTGATAGGCGCGTCGGCGCTCCTGCAGCACGGGGGTGCCGGCGGGAAGTTGCATGAAACCCGCCAAAGCGGGCTCCAGCGGGCGGGCCCGGACGTCATACTCGACCTGCTCCAGACTCCATCCGCTGTTGTGCAGAATCGCGTCGAGGCTCGTGTCCTCGAGGTCTTCGCGCCGGAACGTCACGGCATCCAGCAGCACATAGTTCTCAAGCCCAGCGATCGGGGCATCGTTCGCGTAACGCTCGCGCACGATCCGCATCACCTTCGCGCCGACCGAGAACCCGGTCGATGCCGCGATTGCGTCGTCCACGTCGACGAGATCGAACTCCTTCACGACCGATCGCGGCAGTCGCTGGCTCATGGTGATCGCCTCGTAGACGGTGCGTGACGTCTCCGGGTGATATCCGATCACGGGAGACTGCTCTACCCGCGTTCCGCTGCCCTGACGCCGAGAGATGATGCCACGTTTCTCCAGGTCATCCATGGCCCGCCGCAGAGTGGATCGCGCCACGCCGAAGCCCTCGCAGAACTGCTGCTCGATCGGGAGAATGTCACCGGGCACGAGGCGGCCTCGCCGTATGGCGTTCTCCAACTGGCTCAGGACCTGCACATATCTAGGCACCCGACTCAGTGCAGACACCGTTGTGAAGACCTCCGCAAACTGCACTCGGCGAGGCGGACGGAGCGATGGAGAATCCACGTTGGTCATTCTAGAACGGCCGGGGCACTCAACTCGGCGAGCACCCCCGGCCGTTCGCGAAAGCCTGTCGGTGCTATCGACGACTGCTTCGCCAGAAGTCGAGCCAGTCCGACACCTTCTGGAAATCGTCATCCAGGTACTCGACGCTGTACGGCTGAAGCTCCCCGCTGCGTCCGAGTGCCAGCAGTTCGTACGGATCCTCCGCAGGGACCACATCCGGGTTGTACGAGGACTTCGCATCCCCCATCACGAAGTCCATGCCCTCCTGCGATGTGGCGAAGTGGATGTACAGCTTTGCCGCATTCGGACTCTTGGTCTTGCTCGCGTAGGTCATCGACTGGGGCACCGTCCATCCTGCGTACGGCTGAAGTCCCACACACGCCGCCTGCGCGTAGTCCTTGTCGGCGTTGTTGCGGTATTTGGCGCCCGGCAGCAGCGAGATCGCGGAGTCGGGCTGCCCGGTTCCGCCCACAGCATCCGATGGTGCTTCGGCGTCCTTCCCCACGACGGGGGAGTTCTGCGCTAACCGCTTGATCCACTCATGTACGGCGTCGGATTCGTCGGTCTTCAGCGCCTCCCCATAGCGGTCTTCATATGCCGCGGCGAACTTCTGCGCGTGATCTCTGGCCGACTGGTTCCAGCCGATCGGAGTGGTGGCGAATTTCTCCGGATCCATCAGCGAAACGCGGCCCTTCCACTCCGGCTCGGTCAGCTGCCATACGTTGTCCACCGGGCATCCCTCAGGGAAAACCGCGGAGTTGTACGTCCAGGCGTACGTCTCGTACAGGTTGAGGAACGGATACCGCGCAGACTCGGGGATCTTGTCGAACATGTCACCGGGCACCCAGCTGGTGAGGATGCCGTCCTCGATGAGCGAGTAGACGCCGCCGACCTCCTGTGACGCGAGCACATCACCGATGACGTTGCCCGACCTCCCTTCGGTGCGCATCTTCTCGATCACGTTCGTCTCGAGCTTGACGCCGGTGGCGTCGATTCCGTACTTCGCCGCAAACGTCTCCGCGATCTTCACAACCTTGCCTGTCTGGTCGTAGATCGTGATCGGGCCCTCCTTCTTGGCGGCTGCGATCAAGGCATCCAGATCGAACCCCGCGGCGCTCTCGTCGGCTGCGAACTCGTGAGCCGATTCCTCGGGTTTGACGACCGGCGCAGAAGTGCCGGGATCGGGTGGGGCACAGGAGGCCAGGGCGAACATCGTCACAGCGATACCTGCAAGCGCCGCGATGCGCCGTGCGGGCCGGAGTGATGGGACTCTCTCATTCATGGTCTTTCCTTAACTGTGGTGGGTGACTGTCATTCGGAATTCGCAGCACGTCGGGTCTGCGAGCGCAGGATCGAATCGAGGAGCGGGAAGTCGGCGTCCGCGACCAGGCCGAGATACACCCCGTTGAGGTAGTCGCGATGCTCGGGCAGGATCTCGCCGTCGGCGTACGACCGGTACACGCCTCCTGCCTGTCGCAGAATGAATGCCGGGGCAGCGACGTCCCACGGATGGATATTGAAGCCGAACGCAGCATCCGCCCACCCCGCTGCCACGTGACACAGCGCGATCGCGGTGCTTCCGAGATCACGCACGTGCGCGTACTGGTCCACGAGTTGCGCGAGCGCCTCGAGCTTCTCGGCGCGCTGGTCCCTCAGGGTGCTTGACGGGGGGAAAGTGGCGAGAACGGTCGCGCGTTCGGGTGCAACCATTCCGCGAGCGTGCAACGGCGCGCCGTTGAGGTACGCACCGGTCGCGTCAGCCCGGAAGAGATGGTCAGCGACGGGGTCGTACACGACGCCCGCGATGACTTCGTCGTCGCGCACGGCGGCGACGACCACCCCCCACAAAGCGATGCCACGGGCGAAGTTGGAGGTTCCGTCGATCGGATCGACGTACCAGGTCACGGCGCCTGTCCCGCTCGCCCCTTCCTCCTCACCGATGATTCGCGACCCGGGAAGGAGCTGCTCGATCACTGCGCGCACGCGCAGTTCGCTTCGCACGTCATACTCCGTGACGAAGTCATGGAACCCGTCCTTGGTCATGACTTCGACGCCTGGCAGCCGGAAACCCTGCATCGCGACCGCACCGGCCTCGCGTGCAGCGCGCTCCGCGATGTCCCCGAGCTCTGTGGACGTGGGAATTCTCACGCGGCGACCTCCATCCGCAACCCCTCATGGTCGAAGACGTGAAGGTGGCCTGCCGGAGTGCTGACCTCCACCTCGTCCCCAGGACGCGAGTCGCCGAGCACGGACGACGTGGTGTACACACGCCGATCCCCGATCTGGACTTCGGTGATCCAGCTGCCTCCAGTGGGCATGACCGACTCGACCACACCATTCATCCGCAGCTCATCCGGCCTCGTGCTCGCACCCCGCTTCTCGACTCGGAGCGCTTCCGGGCGAATCCCGAGCGAGCAGAGCCCGCTCGGGTCGACTCGACGGATGAGAAACTCATACGCCTGCCGCGCATCGTCTGCGAGAGGTTGAAACTCGAAGAAGTTGATCGGCGGGACCCCGAGGAAGTTCGCCACGAACCGGTTGGAGGGGCGATCGTAGATGTCCATCGGTGTGCCCACCTGTTGCAGCTCCCCGTCGAGCATCACGGCAACTCTGGTGGCCAGCGTCATGGCCTCCCACTGATCATGGGTGACGAAGACGATAGTCGACTTGGTCTCCTCATGGATCCGCTTGAGCTCTGCCCGCATCTCCAGTCGGAGGCGTGAGTCCAGGTTCGACAGCGGCTCATCCAGGAGCATGACCTCCGGCTGCACGGCGAGCATCCGAGCCAGGGCCACCCGCTGCTGCTGCCCGCCAGACAGCTGGGCGGGATAGCGATCACGGTACTTGTCAATCCCGAGCGAGGCGAGCACCTCGGCGATTCGCTGTTCTCTGACGGGCTTGGGTATCCTCTTGAGCTTCAGACCGTAGTCAATGTTGTCAGCGACCGTCAGGTGCGGCCACAGCGCATAATTCTGGAATACCATCCCGAGATCACGGGCTTCTGGCGCGACGAACGTCCTCGATTCGGGCTCGTCGACGACGCGGTCACCGATCGACAGAGCACCCGAGGTGACCGTCTCCAGCCCCGCGATCATGCGGATCGTCGTGGTTTTGCCGCATCCGGAGGGCCCGAGCAGGCACATGAAGTCTCCGTCTTCGATCACTAGATCGAGCCGGTCGACCGCGTTGGCAGCACCGCCGTAGCTCTTGGCGACGCTGTCGAGGGTTATTGTGGGCATCTGCTTCAGGCTCCTAATCCACGGGAGAGGTCGGTCTTCATGAGCTTCTGGACGGTGTACGTCCCCGCGAACGCCAGTGCAGCAACGATCAGCACGACTCCGTTGCCCGCGTTGCTGTAGCCCATGTCGATGAGACGGATGGACAGCGTGGTCAGGACATCCAGCCCGGGCACTGTGAGGATGACCACCAGGCTCAGGCTCTTGATCCCCGAGATGAAAGCCATCACTACGGCCACGGCGACGGAGCTCTTCTGCAACGGGAACACGATCGTCCTGAATCGATGGAGCCAGCCCGCGCCGGCGACGCGCGCGGCCTCCTCGGTCTCGCCACCGAGCTGCATCATCGCGGAGATCCCCGATCTCGACGCGAACGGCATCTGCTCAGTGAAGTAGACGATAACCAGGAGCGTTGCGGTGCCGTACAGAGCGGGGATCGGCCCTCTCTGTTCTCCGAACAGCGCCATGTACGCGGTCGCGAAGGCGATCCCGGGAACGAGGTATGGGAGGAACAGCATCTGCCGCAGCCCGGTGGAGACCACCCGAGATCCTGAACGGACCACGACGTAGCCCATCAGCAGCCCGACAATGCCTGCCAAGATCGAGGATGTCCCGACGATCCACAGGCTGTTCCACATCGCGCTCCACACATCCGCGTTGAGCAGGATGCCGTCCGGAAAGCCGAGCGTGTCCAGTCCGCGTCCGATCCACCAGTCCGTGGTGAAATTCGACGGGGAGAAGTCCCCTGGCCGCCGCATCAGAGTCGACAGGGTGAGCACGAGTATCGGGATGGCCACACTCGCAGCGAAAAGTGCCGCACACGCGAACGTTGCCGGGCCGCGCATCCGTCGCAGCGGGAGCACTGCTCCGGCACTCCCACTCTTGCCCGATATCGTCACGAAGCGCTTGGCCTCTCGCACGAAGCGCACATCCACCCAGAGCGAGATCGCACCGATAAGCACGATGACCATGGCGATGACCGCAGCCGCGCCGTGCTGGTTGCTGTAGATGTTGCGATACAGACTCGTCGCGAGCACGTTCATATTGATCGGCAGGCCGAGCACGTAGGCCACACCGAATTCGCCGATGACCTTCGCGAGAATCAGCGTGACGGCCGAGATCAGCGCGGGGCGCAGAATCGGCAAGACGATCGACATGGCGGTGCGCAACCTGGACGCACCGAGGATCTGAGACGACTCCTCGAGCGTGGAGTCGAAGCGCTTGAGCGCATTCCCGACGAGGAGGATGACGAACGGCGTGAAGTGAATGGTGAAGATGAGGATGATCGGCACGTGTCCGTAGGCCAACCAATCCGGTGTCATGACACCGACCGCCTCGAACCAGCCGACCTGTCCACCTGCCGCGCGATTCTTGAACAGTGTCAGCCAGGCAAGAGCGAACGTCCAGGACGGCAACATGTAGGGGACGATGAGGGCTGTGGCGAACCACTTTCGCCCCCACATATCGGTACGCACGAGAAGCCAAGCGATCGTGACTCCGAGGAGCAATGCCAGCACGATGCTCGCAACCGCGATGATCAGAGTGTTCGCCAGCGGCTCCCAGAAGATCGCTGCAGCCTGCGGTGAGACGAAGACCCGCCAGAAGTAGTAGGAGGTCACGCTGCCCTCGGGCTGCTGGGTGACGCGGGTATCCGGCGCTCCGACCACGACGCCCTCGGCGAGGAGCGCCACGATCGGTATCACGATGAGGTACCCGAACAGGATGAGTCCGAGGATTCCGATGATGCTGGTCGGGTCGCTCAGGGTGACGCGGATCCTCCCCCGCGCCGAGCCGGAAGCGCGGCCCGCTCGCCCCGTGCGGTCGCTGCGGAACGCGGTCCGCTTCGCAGTGTCCTGAGTCAAGACAGCCTCGTCTCTCGAAATAGATACCTATTTAGGTATCTAAACGATAGCGGTCGAGAATACCGTCGTCAACCCGGCGGATACACGGAAAAAGCCGCCTGCACCCGGGCGGGTACAAGCGGCGAGGTCGAGGGGCGTTCGCCCAGCGCGGATCAGCCCTCGGGCGTCTCCTGCCCGTCCTCGGGCCCCGACGTCCCGGCGCCCACGCGATCCAGCCCGACCACGACGGTCAGCTGCGGCCTTTCGCTGTCGTTGAGCGCCGCATAGTGGTCGCTCTGCACCGTCGTGGCCTCGCCGAGGATCTCCGCGACGCCGAGCGCCGCGGCCTCATCGTCCTTGTCGACGTAGAACACCGTGGTGTCCTCGAACTCCGACGTGGAGCCGTCGCTGCCGAAGACGTCATCCGACGCCCAGCCCTCGGCCAGCAGCTCCTCGCGCACCGAGGCGACGACGCCGCTCTGCGGCGTCGCGTTGAGGATGAGCACCCGGTACGACGTGTCGATCTCCGCGACCACGCCCTGGGGCTTCTGCGGCGCGGGCTCGGCGGAGGGGAAGAGCTGGATGCGCCCCATCAGCACGAGCGAGACGAAGATCCCGATCGCGATGAGGACCAGGGCGACGGCTGCCGACCACAGCAGCGTGACGGGTCCGTTGATCCCGGGTTGCTCGGCGCGATGGGCACCGACGCGCCCGGAGGCACGGGGAATGTCGTCGAATCGGTCGTGGGGGGGCTTTGACACCCCTCGATGCTATCGGGCGCATTCCTGGAATGCGCCCGGAGCGGTGCGGCACCGCGTGGCGCGGTGACGGGTGCCGTCAGCCGACGAACCCTCGCAGCCGCGTGGTGCGCTGGCGTCCGCGCGCATCGCGCAGCCTGCGCAGTCGGCGCACCAGCAGCGGATCGAACTCCAGGGCCTCTTCCGTATCGATCAGGCGACCGAGCAGCTGGTAGTAGCGCGCGGGACTCATGCCCAGCTGTGCACGGATGGTCTCCTCCTTCATGCCGCCGTGCCGCGGCCAGGCCGCTTCCAGCGTGAGGATCGCGCGGTCGCGCTCGGAGAGTCCACCCAGCATGGCCTCAGGCTACGCGTCATCCGCCGCTGCACCCGCGCGCCACTCCCACCAGCGCCCGAGCGGATCGGCGTCCGCCAGCACCTCCCCGTCCAATCCCACCGCGAACCCGTCGAAGTCGGCGGGATCGATGCGGTGCCGCCACCCGTCGTGCAGGCCCGGTGCGTCGATCGTCACCCAGCGTGCACCGCTCGCCCGGATGCGGGCGATCAGCGCCGCGCGTTCGGCACGCGGCAGGTACACGAGCATCCCCGGAGTCGTGACGACCGGCGTGGCCCCCGGCGGCACGGAGGCGATCAGCTCGTCGAGTCGCGCATCGGCGTCACCGGCGAGCAGCAACGGAGGGGCGGTCTGGGCGATCGCGACGGCGCCCGCGATGCGCTCGGCGCGTTCGTGCTCCCCCGGCCAGGTCAGCGCGGCCATCCAGTCGCGGTCGGCGGCGCGGAGGACATCGATCGGCGCGAGGTCGACGCCCGCGCGCCAGACGATCCGCGGCATCCGGATCGACGGCAGCGCGCCCCGCGCGACGCTGCGCAGCACGACGGGCGAGGGGCCGTCCGGCGGGTCGACGCGCACCCGCTCATGACCGTCCGTGGCGATGTAGCGGAAGGAGTAGCGATCCGGGAACAGGCAGAGCCCGGCGGCCGCTCCGAGTTCCAGCAGCGCGATCGGACCCTCGATGCGGCTGAGGGCGGGCAGCAGCGCGGCGAGACGGAGCGGCTCGTTGGTCTGGACCATCCGGCGCTCGCATTCCGCGACGATCCGATCGGCGTGCGAGAGCACGAACGATCGCCACCGGGCGTAGTCGCCCTCCCCCGCTCCGAGCAGCCGCGTGACGGCGAACACCAGCGGTGGCTGGCGATGCTGAGGGCTGATCCGCGCCAGGACCGCTCGCACGTCAGCATCCGCCGCGACGCCGGCGGCCCATTCGGCGTACACGTCACTGCGTCCAGGGGCCTCGTCCCGGGCGAACCGATCGAAGCGCTCACGCACGGCATCCGTCATGACTCCATTCTGGGCGCCCCAGAGCGCTTGCGAACGCGAGACAATGGAGACATGTCGTACACCGTGAACAAGACCGAGGACCAGTGGCGCGAAGAGCTCGGCGAGGACCAGTACGCCGTTCTCCGCACAGCGGCGACCGAGCGCGCATGGACCGGCGAGCTGCTCGATGAGAAGCGCGACGGCCTGTACCGATGCGGCGCCTGTCAGGCCGAACTGTTCCGCAGCGGGACGAAGTTCGAATCCGGATGCGGTTGGCCGAGCTTCTACGAGTCGGTGCGTCCCGAGGCCGTGGAACTCATCGAGGACAACTCCCTGGGGATGACCCGCACCGAGGTGCGCTGCGCCGCCTGCGGCTCGCACCTGGGCCACGTGTTCCCCGACGGCTTCGGCACACCCACCGGCGACCGGTACTGCATGAACTCCCTCGCACTGTCCTTCAGCCCCGACGAGTCGTGACGGCCCTCGAGGCGGTCCGTCGCCGCACCTCCTGGTCGAAGGTCACCGAGGACGCCCCGACGCGCGAACAGCTGCTGCCCCTGATCGAGGCCGCAGGACGGGTCGCCGATCACTCCTCCCTGCGCCCGTGGCGGCTCATCGAGCTGCGCGGGGACGACCGCGTGCGGCTGGGAGCGGCGATCGCGAAGGCGAACGGCGACCGGGAGCCGTCGACCAAGCCGTTGCGCGCCTCCCTGCTGATCGCCGTGGTCGCCTCGTACCGCAAGAGCGAGAAGGTGCCGCACTGGGAGCAGGAGGCGGTGGCATCCGGTGTGGCGCACACCCTGAGCCTGCTGCTGGACGAGGCCGGCTGGGGCGTCATGTGGCGCACCGGCGGGTACACCCGCAGCAAACCCGTGGCCAAGGCTCACGGGTTGAAGAAGCACGAGGAGCTGCTGGGGTGGCTGTACGTCGGCGGCCGACCCGAGGGCAGGGACCCCGGCAGGCGGAAACCGGTGGATGCCGATGCGCTGCTCACCCGGATGCCGGATCGGACGTCGAAGAACTGAGTCGACGACCAGAAGGTCGTCGAGGATCGGTCAGTCGGGCAGAGCACTCCGGTCGATCGCGCGGGTACGGCCACCGCCGCGGCGACGACCGGAACCGACCAGGCAGCGGTCTTCAGCACGGCTCTTCTCCCGATGTCGCTCACGCGGCCGAGCATATCGGTCACGCGGTGAGCGGTACCGGGTCCGGCCCTCGACAGGCCTGTCGTCGGGGAAATCCTTGGAGCCGACTACGGGATTCGAACCCGTGACATCCTGTTTACAAGACAGGTGCTCTACCAGCTGAGCTAAGTCGGCGAACGCAGACAAGCATACCGAGCGGCGTTCACCGCTCGGTACGGTCAGGACGCCGGCGTCTCCGTCGGAGACGGCGTCACCGGCGCGGTCGGCGTCGGGGTCGGGTCGACCTTGCCGTAATACTCGTCGCTGGCCGTCGTCAGGACGAACTGCGAGAATTCGGCCGGATCATCCAGCGCCCCGACGTACGCCTCGCCTCCGACGACGATGAGCGCCTCGTTGCTGAGCTTGAGGTCCTTGGAGCCCGGCAGCGGTCCCTCGAGCGCGCGGGCGGTGGCGTCCTTCGCCCATCCGACGAAGTCCTGATCCTCGATGCAGGCACGCACCTTCTTGGCATCCTGCACCCCCACGGCGACAGCGAGATCCGCGAGCTGCACGTCGGAGCGCCCGTCGCTGTCGATCTTGGGCTGGTCGGTGAGCAGCTCGTGGTTGAAGTCGAAGAACCGATCCGGCGAGTAGGTCGCGACGCATGCGGCGGCAGATGCCGCGCGCAGCGAGTACTTCGTGCCGTTGGAGCTGGCGGTCAGCAGCGCCACGGGGTGGTAGGTGACGGTGACCGCCCCCTCCTTGATCCACCCCGCGAGCTGACGGGCGTTCGCCTTCTCGAACTCCGAGGCGCCTGCGGACAGGTAATCGACGTAGATGTGGATCGCGGTCGGTTCGGCGGCGGACTCCGTGGGATCCGGCGTCGGCGTCGCGGCGGCCCCGGTGGGATCCGGAGTCGGCGTCGCCGCCGTGCCGGAGGAAGCGGCGCCCGGCGACACCTCGCTCACCGTGACGCCGTCGTGCGTCATGCCGCTCGGGCTGAGGACGGGCTTGGAGATCGAGGATCCCACGGCGAGGGCGACGGCGGTGCCGATGGATCCGACGGCCACGGCCGCGACGAGCCCGATGATCACTCGTCGCATGATGCGCGCCCGCGACTGCTGGGCGTGCACGAGCTGTGCTTTCTCCCGCACCGCGTCACGCGTATTGCGAGCGGCGGGGACGTTCGGCGTTTCGTCGCTCGACATCGTTCCTCTTGAAGATCGGGTGGGACGGGTGATCCCGCGGCTGCATACAGAACCGCATGGTGTCGATGTTAACGAGACAGTCTGGGAAATACCCAGACGGGCCCCGGCCGTGCCATACTGATCACGACCCGAAGAAGGGTCACGGTGGATGTTCCACCGCTTCCATCACAACGGATCGTCCGGCACGTACCTGCCGGTGAAGGAGAAACAATGGCTACTGTCACGTTCGAGAACGCGACCCGTCTCTACCCCGGCGGCACCCGCCCCGCGGTCGACAAGCTGAACATCGACATCGCCGACGGCGAGTTCCTCGTCCTGGTCGGCCCGTCCGGTTGCGGAAAGTCCACGTCGCTGCGCATGCTCGCCGGACTCGAAGAGGTCAACGACGGCCGCATCCTGATCGGCGACCGTGACGTCACCGACGTCCCGCCGAAGGACCGCGACATCGCGATGGTGTTCCAGAACTACGCGCTGTACCCGCACATGACCGTCGCCGAGAACATGGGCTTCGCGCTGAAGATCGCCGGCGTGAACAAGGAGGAGCGCGCAGCGCGCGTGCTCGAGGCCGCGAAGCTCCTCGACCTCGAGGAGTACCTGAACCGCAAGCCGAAGGCTCTCTCCGGTGGTCAGCGTCAGCGTGTCGCCATGGGCCGCGCGATCGTCCGCCAGCCGCAGGTGTTCCTCATGGACGAGCCGCTGTCGAACCTCGACGCGAAGCTGCGCGTCCAGACGCGCACGCAGATCGCCTCGCTGCAACGTCGCCTCGGCGTGACGACGGTCTACGTCACGCACGACCAGACCGAGGCGCTCACCATGGGTGACCGCATCGCGGTCCTCAAGGACGGCATCCTCCAGCAGGTCGGCACGCCCCGCGACCTGTACGAGAAGCCCGAGAACGTCTTCGTCGCCGGCTTCATCGGCTCGCCCGCCATGAACCTGTTCGAGTCCGACCTCGCCGACGGCGGCGTGATGTTCGGCAACGAGGTCGTCCCGCTCGACCGCGACACCGTCGGCCGCGCCAACGGCAGCAAGGTCACCGTCGGCGTGCGCCCCGAGGACATCATCGTCAGCCCGGCCGACGGCAAGGGCCTGCCCGTCACGATCGACCTGGTCGAGGAGCTCGGCGCCGACGGCTACCTCTACGGTCACGCCGACATCAACGGCAAGCGCGCCGACCTCGTCGCACGCGTCGACGGCCGCAACCACCCGAACGCCGGTGAGACCGTCACTCTCGCGGCCGCCGCCGGCCACGTGCACGCGTTCGACATCGAGTCCGGTGTGCGCCTGAACGACAAGCCGGTCGTCTCGGCCTGATCATTCGCTGTCCGCGGCGCGGGTGCACCTTCGGGTCACCCGCGCCGCGGTGTTTCCGGATTCCGACGGCATCCGATCCAACCGGCAATTCGTTCTCGATCAGCACAGGGAGGAAGCATGACCACGCAGTCGTTGCGCATCAGCGCGAGCGCGATCGATCCGGGGCTGCTGTCCCTGCCCTGGTCGACGCCGCTGGGCAGATGGCCATCGGAGCACATCGTCTCGCTGCCGAAGGGACTCTCGCGTCACCTGGTGCGCTTCGCCGATCTGTCCGGTCAGGTGGTCGCTGTCAAGGAGACCACCGAGCAGATGGCCACGCGGGAGTACGAGATGCTCGGCAGCCTCGCCAAGCTGGACGTCCCCTGCGTCAGCCGGGTGGCGGTGATCGCGGGGCGCGCCGATGCCGACGGCAAGGCCCTGCCCGCGGCCCTGGTCACGTCCCACCTGCGCTTCTCCATGCCCTACCGGGCGCTGTTCACGCGCGTGCTGCGCCCCGACACCGCCGACCGCCTGGTCGACGCTCTCGCGCTGTTGCTGGTCCGACTGCACAATGTCGGCTTCTACTGGGGCGACGTGTCGCTGTCGAACACGCTGTTCCGCCGCGATGCCGGGGCGTTCGCGGCCTACCTGGTCGACGCTGAGACGGGGGAACTGCACGAGGAGGGCCTCACGGACGGCCAGCGCGCCTACGACCTGGATCTGGCGCGCACGAACATCGCCGGCGAGATCATGGATCTCGCGGCAGGGGGGCGCCTGGAGTACGGGGTCGACGCCCTGGCGATCGCGGACGGCATCGTCTCCTCGTATCACTCGCTGTGGGATGCGCTCACCGGCGAGGAGTCCTTCTCCACCGAGGAGACGTGGCGCATCACCGAGCGCGTGGAGCGGCTGAACGCCCTCGGCTTCGACATCGACGAGATGTCGATGGTGACGACACCCGACGGCACGGCCGTGCGCATCCAGCCGAAGGTCGTGGACGCCGGTCACCATCAGCGCCGTCTCATCCGTCTCACCGGACTGGACGTCGAGGAGAACCAGGCCAGGCGGCTGCTGAACGATCTGGACGAGTTCCGCGCCCGGTCCAGCAAGAAGTTCGCCGAAGAGGAGATGTACGCGCACGAGTGGCTGACCCGGGTGTTCGAGCCGGTGGTCCGGGCGATCCCCTACGACCTGCGCGCAAAGCTGGAGCCCGCCGAGGTGTATCACCAGGTGCTGGAGCACCGCTGGTACCTGTCGCAGGCGCAGGGACGCTCCGTGCCGCTGGCCGAAGTGCTGACCAGCTACATGAACGAGGTCCTGCGGCATCGTCGTGACGAGGCCACCATCATGGGCCCGCCGACCGAGACCATGAGCGTACCTGTGGTGACCGGCGCCGTGGCGGTGTCCGACGACACTGCCGGCATCGACTGGCGCGATTTCGTGTGAACGCCGTCTCCTCTCCCGAAGGTCTCAATAGCCGACGGTGAACCGCCCTCGGTGATGGCGGGGCCGCTCGATCTCATCGACGACGGCGATCGCGAAGTCGGCGCCCGAGATGGTGGAGCTGCCGTCCGCCGCGCGCACGAGCACGTCTCCGCCGTCGCGGTACCGGCCGGTGCGCTCGCCCTCGGCCCACGGACCGAAAACCTCGGCGGGATGGATGAAGAACCAGTCGAGACTGTCGTCCGTCTGCTGCAGCAGCTCCAGCGAGTCGATGCCGACCTGCGCCTCGTGTCGGTACTCCTCGGGGAAGCCCTGGTCGAACAGGCGGGGCCCGCCCTGCTCGACGAGGCTGCCACCGGCGCCGCCGACGACGCCCAGGCGCGTCCCCGTGCCTGCGAGCTTCCCGATCAGCTCACGCAGGACGCCGAGAACCGCGTTCTCCATGTCGCCTCGCGGCGAGAGCGAGGACACCACGGCGTCGACGTCGTCGAACACTCCCCCGAGCGCGGGAAGATCCAGCACGGTCCCCTGCACGTATTCGACCCCGTCGATGGGCGCGTCCGGGGCGTTGCGCGAGACCACCGTCACCTGATTTCCCCGGCTCACCGCCTCGCGGGCGATGTGCGCTCCGGCGTAGCCGGTTCCTCCGATGACGACGATGCGGGACATTCAGACTCCTTCTGGACCGGACGGATACACCGTATCCAAGTCCCGGCTTCCGTTCGCTATTCCCCCGATGTGAGCCGGGAGGCGCGTCAGCCGTGCAGTCCGTCGGTGACGTCGGCGTCCTCCGACACGAGTTCCAGGCCCGCACCCCGCGCCACGCGGCGCAGCAGCGTGGCGAAGTCCTCGGTCGTGTTCCCGGCGCCGACCTCCTGCGCCACGATCTGACGTGTCGCGGACGCGAGTGGCATCGGCGCGCCCAGGCTGTCGGCGGCGTCGAGTCCGAGGTCGAAGTCCTTCTGCAGCAGCGGCATGGTGAACGTCGCGGCGAAGTCGAGGTTCACGAAGGCGGGCGTCTTGTAGCGGGTGAACACCGAGCCCATCACGGAGTCGTTCAGGAAGGACAGGAAGGCCTCGCGGGTGACACCGCCCTTCTCTGCGAGCACGGTGATCTCGGCCAGGGACTGGGTCACGACGCCGAGGAAGACGTTGTGCGCGATCTTCACGAGCCGGGCGACCTCGCCCTCGCCGACATAGGTCACTCCGCGTCCGAAGTGCGCCAGCACCGGTTCGACCTCGTCGAAGGTCTCGCGGGGTCCCGAGACGGCGACCGTGAGCTTGCCGGCCGCGATCACCGACGGGTTCCCGGACACGGGCGTCGCGAGGAACGCGGTGCCGCGGTCCGCCGCGACGGCGCGGATCCGCTCGCTGGTCGCCACCGAGACGGTCGAGACGTCCGCGATGACGCGCGGTGCCGTCTGTCCGGTGAGCAGGCCGTTCTCGCCGAGCTGCACGGCCTCGAGATCCTTGTCGGCGGACACCATGCTGAAGACGATGTCCCGCCCGGCCAGGTCGACCGGTCGCTCGGCGAGGGTCGCCCCCGCGTCGATGAGCGGCTGCACCTTCGCGGCCGTACGGTTGTACACCGCCACGTCGTACCCCGCGTTCAGCAGCCGTTGCACGAGCTGGGTGCCCATGCGCCCGGCGCCGATCCAGCCGATCGTGGGGAGGGTCTGGGAGGTCATGTCGATCTTCCTTTGTTCGTTTCCAGGTTGCGAAGGGAGGGAGGTCGGATGCCCGGGCCGGCGCATCCGCGGTTCTCAGAGCAGCAGCGAGAGCGGGTTCTCGATACGCGCGGTGAAGGCCGCGAGCCAGCGGGCTGCCAGCGCGCCGTCGAGCACGCGATGGTCGGCGGACAGGGTCACCGTCATGATGGTCGCCACGGACAGGGCGCCGTCGTCGTCGACGACCGGCCGACGTTGCGCGGCCCCGACGGCGAGGATGCCGGAGTGCGGTGGGTTGATGATGGCCGAGAACTGCCGGGTGCCGTACATGCCCAGGTTGGAGACCGAGAACGACCCGCCCTCCAGCTCGGACTGCTTGAGGCGTCCCGCCCGCCCTCGTCCGGCGAGCTCGCGCACCGCCCGCCCGATGTCCCCGATCGACATCCGTTCCACCCCGCGGAGCACCGGCGTGACCAGTCCGTCGTCCACGGAGACGGCCACCGCGAGGTCCACGGAGCTGAATCGCCTGGTCGCCGCATCGGTCCAGACCGCATTGGCCTCGGGGACGTCGATGAGTGCGGATGCGACGGCCTTGAGCACGAAATCATTGACCGAGGGCTTGGTGCCCGTGCGTTCGCCGAATCGGGCGCGCAGATCGATCAGCTCGTCCACGCGGCAGTCGGCGGTGAGCGTGAAGTGGGGGATCGTCGTCTTGCTCTCCACCAGACGCCGGGCGATGGCGCGACGCATCCCGGTGTGCGGCACATCCATGAACTCGGTGTCCTGGTGCGGGGCGGGACTCGTGGGGGCGGCGTCCTGTGCGGAAGCGGTCCCAGGCCGTTCGGGCGAGGCAGCGCGGGTCGTCGCGAGCAGTTCGTCGATGTCGCGCCGCACGATCCTGCCGTTGGGGCCGCTGCCCGCGACGGCGGCGAGGTCGATGCCGTTCTCGCTCGCCAGCCGCCGCACCAGCGGACTCGCGAACAACCGTGCGGGAGCTGCCGCGGTGGCCTCCGCCGGTGCGGCGGGATCCGCCTGCGCGCTCGAATCCGACGCGGGCACGGGGACTGCCGCCATCGCTGCGGACTCAGCGCCGGTCGAGGCTCCCGCCGCAGGGGCTGCCGCCGTGGGCGACGAATCGGGCGCGGCGTCCGCGCCCGCCAGCGCCTGCTCGGCGGTCTCGCCGGGCTCGGCGATCACCGCGATCGGAGTTCCGACCGCCGTGGAGTCCCCCGCGGCGACGAGAAGTCCCGCCACCACTCCGGCGACCTCCGTCTCGTGCTCGACGACGGCCTTCTCCGTCTCGATCTCCACGATCGCCTGGCCCTCGGCGACGGTGTCGCCGACCGCGACGAGCCAGGTCTGGATGGCGGCCTCGGTGCCCCCGGCGGCGAGCTGAGGCATCCGCACGACCGCGCTCATGATCGCCCGCCCCAGTTCGAGCGCACCAGCTGCAGCCCGGCGACGACCTCCTCGGTGCGGGCGATGGCTGCCCGCTCCAGCACCTTCGAGATGCTCGGGCTGGCCTCGCCGCCGGTCACGCGCTGCACCGGCTGATCGAGCCAGTCGAAGTAGCGTCGCTGCAGCTCGTCGGCGAGCCAGGCGCCGTACGAGGTGCCGCGCGCCCCCTGCTCGACGATGAGCACGTTGTTGGTCTTCCTGATGCTCTCGCCGACGGTCTCCCAGTCCAATGACGCCCGGTCCAGCCACCGCAGGTCGATCACCTCGGCGTCGATGCCCGTCTGCTCGACGGCCTCCAGGCTGTGCCCGACCATCGACAGGTAGGTGAGCACCGTGACCTCCGAACCGCTGCGCCGGACGGCTGCGCTGCCCGGCGGGATCACGTAGTCGGCGTCGCCGTCGGGAACCCGGTCGGTCGTGCCGTACAGGTCGACGTGCTCGATCATCAGCACCGGGTCCTCGAGGGCGAGGGCGGCGTTCATCAGTCCGACGTAATCGGCCGCGGTCGAGGCGGCGACGATGCGCCAGCCGGCCTGCGTGGCGAAGATGCCCGCCGGGTCCATCAGATGCTGGGAGCCGTACCCGGACCCCATGGCCACCTTGGTGCGCAGCACCAGGGGCACGGCGTTGTTGCCGCCGAACATGTGGCGGGCCTTGCCGATCTGGTTGAACACCTGGTCGGCAGCCACCCACATGAAGTCGGGGTACATGAACTCGACCACCGGGCGGAAGCGCCCGTCGAGCGCCATGCCGCCGGCCAGTCCGAAGAAGCCGTTCTCGCTGATCGGGGTGCCGATGACGCGGTCGGGACCGTACTTCTGCGCGAGCCCCTTGGTCGCACCGTTGGTGCCTCCGGCGAGGCGATGCACGTCCTCACCCAGGACGACGATGCGGGGGTCCTCCGCCATTCTCCGCTCCATGGTCTCGGCCACCGCGTCGACGAACTTCGTCTCGCGCCACGGGCCGGTCCAGGTGTGCGGGTCGCGTGCCACGAGATCGGCGAGCTCGGACCCGTCGCCGCGCACATGCGCGTCGACGACGGCCGGGTCGGGCCACAGCTCGGGACGGATCCGCCGACGTCCTGCGGCGTCCGGGTCGTCTTCGATGAGCGCAGCCACGGCATCCGACATGGCCTGCTGCGCCTGAGCGCGCACGGACCCGACGTCGTCGGGCGAGAGCAGCGACAGTGCCGTCATCTCCCGCGCGACGCGCTCCAGCGGATCGCGCTCCCTCCAGGACTTCTCCTCCGCCTTGGTGCGGTAGCCGAACGCACTGCCCGGGTACGGCCCGTTCTGATGGAAGAAGCGGTACACCTGGGCCTCGAGGATCGCCGGCCCCTCCCCTGCCCGCATCCGCTCGACAGCCTCCTGGGTCGCCAGGTGCACGGCCAGCGGGTCCATGCCGTCGACCCGCCACGACGGGATGCCGAATCCCTGACCTCGAACGGAGAACCGCGGATCCGCGGTGATCTCGTCGGCATGCGTCGACACCGCGTAGAGATTGTTCTCGATGAAGTACATCACCGGGAGCTTCCACGCCGCGGCGAGGTTCATCGACTCCAGGACCGAGCCGATCTGCGCGGCGCCGTCGCCGAAGTAGTTGATCGACACGTCCTGCGTGCCCGCATGCTTCTGCGCCCAGGCGTGACCGGCGGCGATCGGCGCACCACCGCCCACGATCGCGTTGGTGCCCAGCGCCCCGGCCTCGAGCCACTGCAGGTGCATCGACCCGCCGCGGCCTCCCGAGAACCCCTGGGCGAGACCCAGGATCTCGGCGAGCGAGCGCTGCAGCAGCTGCTGCAGCGCGGGGCTCACCAGCGCCGCCGGGTCGAGGACGCCTCCCGACACGTGCGAGATCGTCTTGGCCAGGAACTGGTGGTGGCCGCGGTGGGAGCCGTTCACGGCATCCGAGCTCTTCAGGCCCACGATCGATCCGACGGCGCCGCCCTCCTGGCCGATGCTGGAATGGGCGGGACCGTGCACGAGGCCGGCGGCGGCGAGTTCGAGCACCGTCTCCTCGAAGGCGCGTATCAGGTGCAGCTGACCGAGCATCGTGGCGAGCAGCGCCGGGTCCGCGGCCTTCCAGTCTGCGGACGTCGAGCTGATCTCGACCCAGGGGGTGCCCGTCTTGAGTACGCGATGTCGCGGCATGTTCGTCTCCGTTGATCTCATGCAGCAGGTGGTGTGCACTCATGCTAAACACCGATTGCATCCAATTTCAAGCCCCTAAGCGATTCTTCGGCGTTGTTCTGGCGAGTCGAGGCTGATCTGGATACAATCAACGGAATTCCATCGATGGCGAGAGGAACGACATGCCGCTTCCCGGGATGCAGGGCTCCGATCATTTCGGTTTCACCGTGCCCGACCTCGACGAGGCCGAGCGCTTCCTCGTCGACATACTGGGGGCGACGCCGGTGTACACCCTGGCGGGCAAGCGCTCCGACGGCGATTTCATGCGGACCCATCTCGGGGTGCACCCCCGCACCGCGATCACGGAGATCCGCTTCTACCGGCTCGGCCACGGCACCAACCTCGAGGTCTTCGCCTACGACAGCGCCGACGGCCAGGCTCCGCAACCGCGCAACAGCGACATCGGCGGGCACCACCTCGCCCTGTACGTCGACGACATGGACGCGGCGGTCGATTATCTGCGCACGGCAGGCGTGGAGGTGATGGGCGAACCCGTCAGCAGTGCGGGCCCCGCCACCGGGCAGCGCTGGCTGTACTTCCGCAGCCCCTGGGGGATGCAGTTCGAACTGGTCAGCTTCCCGGGCGGCAAGGCGTACGAAGCAGAGGCGCAGACGGTGCTGTGGCATTCGGCGCGACCGGCGGAGTGACGATGGGCGCACACGAGAAGATCCGCACGCGCGGCGGGGACGCCGGAGCGAGGATCGCCGCAGGCATCCGCGCGCGCATCATCTCCGGCCAGCATCCCCCCGGAACCCGCATCCGGCAGGAGGACCTCGCCGCGGAGTTCGGGGCGAGCCGCGTGCCCGTGCGCGAGGCGATCAGACAGCTCGAGTTCGAGGGCCTGCTCACCGTCGTCGCGAACGCGGGCGCCTGGGTGTCCAGCCTCACGCTCGCCGAGTGCGAAGAGGTGTATCAGATGCGCGAGCGACTCGAGCCCCTCCTGCTGCGCTACAGCGCTGCCGCCCTCGACACCGCTGACCTGGACCACCTCGCAGATCTCGCCGAGCGCATCAGCCGTGCCGGTGACGACACCGAGGAGTTCCTCGCACTGGACCGCGAGTTCCACCTGTTCAGCTACGCCCGCGCGCAGACGACGCAGCTCGAACAGCTGATCCACAAGCTCTGGAACACCACCGCTCCGTACCGGCGAGCGTATGTGGCGAGCTGGCAGTCGACCTCCCGCAGCATCGCCCACGAAGAGCACCACCTCATGGTCGAGGCGCTCCGGGACGGCGACGTCGAAGAGGCCGAGCACGTCCTGGCCGGCCACATCCGTCGCACGCGACGGCAACTGTCCAAGCATCCGTCGATCTTCCACAGCGGATCAGAGATGCTCCGCCCCGAGATGTGAGAGGCACCCGATGACCATCGCCATCATCAACCCCGCCGACGGCGCGCTGATCCGGGAGTACGCGGCCCACACGGACGCCGAGGTCGAGACGCGCATCGCCGCGGCCCACGCGGCGCACCTGACGTTGCGCGACACGGCCGGCCCCACCCGAGCGGACTGGATGCGGCGCGCAGCAGACCTCATCGAGACGGAGGCCGAGCGCGTCGCCGCCACGATCACGCAGGAGATGGGCAAGACACTGGCCCAGTCGCGGGCCGAAGTGCGCAAGTCCGCCCATGCCATGCGCTTCTACGCCGATCACTCTGCGGAGTTCCTCGCCGACAGCCCGCTGCGCGACCCCGCATCCGTCGGCGCATCGGCCGCGTATACGACCTACCAGCCGCTCGGCGTGGTACTCGCGGTGATGCCGTGGAACTACCCGATCTGGCAGGTCATCCGCTTCGCCGCACCCGCACTCATGGCCGGGAACACCGGACTGCTCAAGCACGCCTCGAACGTACCGGCGTCGGCGATGTATCTGGACGACCTGTTCGAGCGCGCAGGCTTCCCCGTCGGATCCTTCCGCACGCTGCTCATCCCGGCCACGCGCGTCGAGCCCGTGCTGCGCGACCCGCGTGTCCGTGCGGTCACCCTCACCGGATCGGAGCCGGCAGGGAGGGCGGTCGCCGCGATCGCGGGGTCGGAGGTCAAGCCGGTGGTGCTCGAGCTCGGCGGCTCCGACCCGTTCCTCGTGATGCCCTCCGCGGACATCGACCGCGCGGTCGCCACCGCCGTCACCGCCCGCACCGCCAACAACGGTCAGGCCTGCATCAACGCCAAGCGCTTCATCGTGCATGCTGAGGTGCACGAGGAGTTCCTCGACAAGTTCACCGCCGCGATGGGCGGACTGAGCGTCGGCGACCCCACCGACCTCGACACCGACGTCGGCCCCCTGGCCAGCGCACAGGCCCGCGAAGACCTGCACGCTCTCGTGGACGACGCCCTCGGCCGAGGCGCAGTGGCCACGACCGGAGGGCGGGTGCCGGACGGCGCCGGGTGGTACTACCCGCCCACGGTGCTCACCGGGATCACCCCGCAGATGCGCCTGTACGGCGAAGAGGCCTTCGGCCCGGTCGCCACCGTCTACCGCGTCGACGACGCCCAGCACGCGCTGCGCATCGCCAACGACACCAGCTTCGGGCTCAGCTCGGCCGTCTGGTCGGGCGACGCTCAGGAGCAGGATCGACTCGTCTCCGGACTGCAGGCCGGAGCGGTCTTCGTCAACGGCATGTCCGCCTCGCACCCCGCCCTGCCGTTCGGGGGCATCAAGGACTCCGGGGTCGGCCGGGAGCTGTCCGCCGAAGGCATCAGGGCGTTCTGCAACCTGAAGACGGTCTGGCGCGGATGAGTGAACAGCGGCCCTCGTGCCGCTGTTCAGGCGTGCGGAGCGGGGTCGCGCGGGTCGGCATCGCGCACGAACCAGATCGCGCGGACCTCCTCGGCACCGTCGTTCCAGAACCTGTGCGGGATCCGCGAGTCGAACGCGATCGAGTCGCCGGGGTGCAGCACGCCTTCCGCACGGTCGACGCGCACGTTCAGCGCACCGGCGATGACGATGCCGAACTCACGCCCGGCATGTCGGATGTCCTCAGGCGGTGGCGGCGTTCCCGGTGCGTAGACCACCTCGAGGAACTCCGAACCCGCCTCGCCGGCCGAGGTGAGTCTGCTCCACCGCGGCCCGGAGCTCAGCTGGATCGACGGATGATCGCCGACGCGTTGCACGACGCCGTCCTCGATCAGATCCCGCACCCGGACCGCCGCCGGATCACCCGGCGCGCCGCCTGCGGGCGGCGGTTGCATATCCAGCAGCGCGTTCATGGACGCGTCCAGTTCGCCGGCGACCGCGTAGAGCGCGGGAACGCTGAAGGCACCGATCCCTCGTTCCACCTGGGACACGTGGCTGGCGGAGACGCCGATCCGGCGAGCCAGCTCGCGCACGCTCAGACCCTTGGCCTTGCGGGCGGCGCGGATCCGGTCCCCCACCAGATCCCACTGCGTGTCCTTCTCGGGCATGCTGCTCTCCTCTCAGGCGCCCGCGCGTCCCGGCAGCCGGCCGATGGCGCCGAGCACGTCCGCCGCGGTGCGGATCTCGGATGCCTCCACCGGTTCGCTGCCGGTGCGGGTCATGCCCAGCACGAACCAGACACCCTCGGCGACGGCGTCCGTGTGGTTCACGTACAGGTGCGGCCGCATCGAGTCGAAGCACACCGAATCGCCCGGGCGCAGGACGTAGGTCTCGAAGTCGAGTTTCAGCGTCAGCTCCCCGCGGATGATGTACCCGTACTCGACTCCGGCATGACGCATATGCGTGTCATCGACCGAGCTGGACGCCCCGGGCTGATAGGTCGCCAGCACCGAGTCCGCGCCGTCGCCGGTATCCATCGAGGCGAGGCCCCGCCAGGTGACGCCGTTCTGCATGTCGATCTCGGGCGCTGCGCTCAGCGGCTGGACCGGTCCGACGCGCGTCGGCGTGTGCATGACGCCGCCCGATTCCTCACGGCCGAGCACATCGTCCATCGACAGTCCGAGGGTGGTGACGATCGTGTAGAGCGTGCTGACCGACGGATGCACCTTGCCGGTCTCGACCTGCGAGAGCAGGCTGGGCGAGATGGCGGCGTCGGTCGCGGTGGCGCGAAGGCTCATCCCGCGCGCGAGCCGTGCGGCGCGTATCCGCTCCCCGAGGCCCTGCGTCATGATTCTCCTCCCGCGCAATCGACCTTATCCCGCTGCCGCCCCGGCACCGAGGCGACTCGGCGACGATGACGCCGGCTCAGTACCGTCCCGCGACGAACAGCTCCTGAGCGGGGAACCGCGTGAGCACTTCGATGCCGTAGTCGGTCACCACGACCTCCTCCTCGATTCGAGCGGCCGAGATCCCGTCCGATGCCGGGCAGTAGGTCTCCATGGCGAAGACCATTCCGGTCTGCAGCTCCACCGGATCGCGGAAGGAGTTCAGTCGCGAGATGATGGGACGCTCGTGCAGCCCGAGCCCGAGGCCGTGGGCGAACTGCAGTCCGAACGCGGCCATCTCGTTCTCGAAGCCGAAGTCCTCCGCCTTGGGGAGCACGGCGGCGACCTCGTCGCTGCCGACACCAGGCCGGAGCGCGTCCAGAGCCCGGTCCATCCACTCCCGAGCCTGCTTGTAGGCGTCCTGCTGGCTGGCTGTCGCCCAGCCGACGCCGAAGGTGCGGTAGTAGCAGGTCCGGTAGCCGTTGAAGGAGTGGATGATGTCGAAGAACGCCTGGTCACCGGGGCGGATGATGCGATCGGTGAAGTTGTGCGGATGCGGATTGCAGCGCTCCCCGGAGATGGCGTTGACGGCCTCGACCTGATCGGAGCCGTACTCGTAGAGTCGCGCGTTGGCCAGTGCGACGATCTCGTTCTCCCTGACACCGGGGCGCAGTGCCTCGGAGATGTCCTGATAGACGCCGTCCACCATCGCGGCCGCCTGGTTCAGCAGCAGGATCTCGTCCCGGTTCTTGATCACCCGCGCGTCGAGCATCCGCTGCTGGGCGTCGGCGACGCGCAGCCCCTGGCGCTGCATCTCGAACAGGAACGGCGGTTCGACGATGTCCACCCCGACCGGGGCGTCCGCGAGACCCGCGCCGCGCAGCAGCGACACGATCTCGGAGACGGCGTCCTTCATCAGCCCGGCGCCCTCGGGGTCGACCGCGCCGCGGAAGCCGAGGAACCCGGGCCGGTGGTTCGCCTCCGGCATCCAGTCGGAGGTGAGCTTGTGGTGGCGCACGGCCGAGCCGAAGTCCCACAGGATCGGCTCGTGATCGCGCATCAGCAGGGTGTACCGGATCATCTTGTCGCCCAGTGCGCCGCCGATCCAGGTCTGGGTCGTGTACCGGATGTTGTAGAAGTCGAACAGCAGGAACGCTCCGCATTCGCTCGACTCCAGGGCCGCTTTGGCGCGGGCGAGGCGGTAGCTGCGCAACCGGTCGAAGTCCACCCGGTACTCGTAGTCGACGCCCTGCTGTCCAGGCGCATCGAGCGGGCGGACTCCCGGCGGGCGCGCGGAGGGCCGCTCGAACCGGCGCGAGTCGTGAGCGTGGGAGTGGGTCACGCCGATGCCCCGTCGCCGGGAGCCGCGGCCACGACGTGGAACTCGAAGCGCAGCCGGGGGTCGGTGGCGAGCCGCGACACCTCCACGGTCGTGCTGGTCGGGATGTGCCCGCCGAACCACTCGGACTGATGACGGTTGACCACGTTCTGATCCGCGTCCACGTCGGTGAAGAAGCGGATCAGGTTGACGACATCCGATCTGCCGCAGCCGGCGGCCTTCAGCGCGAGGTCCAGATGCTCGAAGGCGTTCGCCACCTGCCCGGCGGCATCCATCGGCATCGCGTCGAAGACCTCGGGCACGTGCGGGTGGTCGTGGTAGACGGGGGCGCCCGTCACCCCGCTGATGAAGACGAGCCGCGCGTTCGACACCACCCGGATCGCCGGGACGAACGGACTCACGATCGACGCGTCGTATCCCTCGTGGTGGATGATCTCGGCATTGCCGACGCGGCGCGGCGCAGGGACGGTGCTCATGGTGTGCTCTCCTTGTCGAGGGTGATGTGTGTGATCCGCCCGCCCATGACGGTCAGGTCGCTGGTGATCCCGGCGAGTCGCTCTTCTGGGCAGTCCAGCGGGTCGAGGCTCGGCACGCAGAGGTCCGCGTCGTAGCCGGGGGCGATGCGCCCCCGATGCGCCTGTTCGGCCGTGAACCAGGCGGCGTCGCGGGTGTACGCGGCGAGCGCTTCGACCCGGCTCATCCGATGGCGGGGATCACGGATGCCGCGGCCGTCCAGCGTGCTGCCGGTGACCAGCCAGTGGATGGACGCCCACGGCGAGAACCAGTTCGCCCTGGTCGAGTCGGTGCCGGCTCCGATCGTGATCCCGAGCTCGCGCATCGTGCCGATCGGCGGGGCCTGCGCGGTGGCCTGCTCTCCCCAGGCGTCGACGTAGTCGCCGCCCTTGAGCACGAGGCGGTTCTGCACCAGGATCCCCGCGCCCAGCCGCGCGAGCCTGGACAGGTTGGCGTGCGACGCCTCATCGGCGTGCACGATCGACCAGCCGCGCCCGGCGACCCGTCCGGTCTCGGCCTCGATCTGCTCCCAGGCGTCCAGGATGCGGGCGAGTGTCGCATCCCGCACGGCGTGCACGCTCATCCGCCAGCCGCGCACGGCGCACACGCGCACGATCTCGACGAGCTCCGCGTGCGCGGCGTCCGTGAGCACGAAGGGATCGAGTCCCTCCATGTCGTGACAGCCCAGGTGCGGGATCTCGCCGACGCCCACGATGCGGACGACTGCATCGCCCGCATCGACCGGCACCAGCGACGTGAGCGCGCTGATGTCGTCGACTTCGCCTCCGCGGGTCCAGGCCGAGATGAACAGCCGGAAGCGGAGTGCGAGCTGTCCTCGGCGGTGCACGGCGTGCACCGCGTCGTAGTCGCGGGGCGTCATCATCAGCCCCCCGCCGTCCACCACTCCGGTCAGCCCGTGTTCGGCGAAGGCGGCTGTCATGGCCACCAGGCCCGCTTCGGCATCCGCTCCCTGCAACGCGAGTCCGGTGGGGACGGCGAAGGCCCCGATGCCCCGGATCTCGCCGGTGAGCCGCCCCTCGGCGTCGCGCAGCAGCTCACCGCGGACGGGGTCGGCGCTCGTGTCGTCGAAGGCGCAGGCCTGCAGTCCGGCGGAGTTCAGCACCCCTCGGTCGTACAGCTCCTGCACGTAGACGGGATGGTCGGGGGCCGCGGCGTCGAGTTCCGTGCGGGTGGGGGGCCGGCGCTCGCGCAGCTGGGAGGAGTGCCATCCGCCGATGACGCTGATCCACTCGCCTGCTGCGCGCGTGTCCGCCTCGGCACGCACCAGGGCGAGTGCCTCGTCGATGCTGCGCACGCCTTCCCAGTGCATCGTGCGCGTCCAGGACGCACCGGCGCGCACAGCGTGGATGTGGGAGTCGTTGAGCCCGGGAAGGACGCGACGCCCGTCCAGCTCGATCACCCGGGCTGCCTGATCCGCGAGGGGCTGGAGTTCGGCATCCGTCCCGCACGCGATGATCCGGCCCTGCGCGATCGCGACGGCCGAGACCTCGGCAGGCGCCTGCCCAGGATCGGCGAAGGTGAGGACGTGCCCGCCGCGCAGCACGAGATCGACCAGCGGGGTCGAGGATGCGGATGAAGCAGTCACGTCGACCTCTCAGATGCTCAGGTGGCGTTCGAGCAGCGCATCGTCGGCACGCAGCTCGGCCGGCAGTCCTGACCAGGCGATCGTGCCGGAGTCGTCGATGACGATCACCCGTTCGGCGATGTCGAGGGCGAGATCCACGTTCTGCTCGGCGATCAGCACAGCGAGTCCCGAGCTGCGCAGCCCCGCCAGTCGGTCCTGGATCACATCCAGCACGCTGGGCGCCAGGCCCTCGCTGGGCTCGTCCATGATCAGCAGGGAGGGATCCGTCATCAGCGCGCGTCCGATGGCCAGCATCTGCTGCTCGCCTCCCGACAGGGAACTCGCCATCGACGCGGAACGCTCCGCGAGTCGGGGGAAGAAGTCGAACACCCGCTCCACCGTCCACGGATCCGAGACCGCAGCCCGCCGCTTCTTCGGCACGACGGTGAGGTTCTCGAGCGTCGTGAGCGATCCGAAGACCCGACGTCCCTGCGGCACCAGGGCGATGCCGGCCCGGGAGATCTGGTGGTTAGCGCTGCGAGTGATGTCGATGCCGTCGTACTCGATCGATCCGCTGACCACCGCGGGCGGGTGCAGTCCGCAGATCGCCCGCACCAGCGTGGTCTTGCCCATGCCGTTGCGCCCGAGCAGCGCCACGCTCTGGCTGTCGTCGATCTCGAAGTCGACGCCGTTCAGCACGCGCGCCGTCGCATAGCCGGCATGCAGGTCTCTGACCTTGAGACTCACTTCCTGTCCCTCCTGCCGAGGTAGATCTCCTTGACGGTGGGGTGCTCGCGCACCTCACCCGGCGTCCCCGTCACGACGTGCCGGCCGTTCTCCATGCACATCACCCGATCGGTGAGTCCGAGGGCCAGGCTCATGTCGTGCTCGATGAGAAGGATCGACAGGGTGCGCGGGAGCTCTTCCACGAGTTCGCGCAGCGTCACCCGTTCGACCGCCGACAGCCCTGCGGCCGGCTCGTCGAGCAGCAGGATGCTGGGCTCCCCCACCAGCGCCATCGCGATCTCGAGCTGGCGCTGCTCGCCGTGCGACAGGTCTGAGACGGTGTCGTCCCGTCGTCCGGCCAGACGCACCGCGTCGAGCACGTCGAGCGCGCGCACGCTGGCATCGTCCCGCATGCCCTGAGTCCGCCAGAAGACCTGAGCCGTGCGATTTCCCCCGCGGGCGGCCACGCGCACATTGTCGAGCACGGTCATGTCGCGGAACAGGTTGGACACCTGGAAGGTGCGTCCCACGCCCATCCGCGCTCGGCGCGCGGTGCTCAGCCGGGTGACGTCCTGCTGGAACATCTCGATGCGCCCGGCGGTGGGCGCCACATCTCCGGCGATCATCTTGAACAGGGTGGTCTTCCCCGCGCCGTTCGGGCCGATCACGCCCATGCGTTCACCGGTGGCCACCTCGAGCGAGATGCCGTCCACCGCCTGCACGCCGCCGTAGCGCTTACCGAGCTCCGACACGATGAGCGCAGGGCCCGGGGCCCCGGAACCGTTCCGGTCCGGGGCCTCGGTGAGAACGTCCATGGGTATCACTCCAGTCCCTGGAAGTCCTGCGAATAGGTCGGCTGCGCCATCGCCTTCTCGGGGTCGCGACCGAGCCACTGGTCGACGTCCTCGACGGTGGCGATCGGCACGTTGTAGAGGCTGCCGTCGTCCAGCTTCTGCACCTCACGGATGAAGACCGGTCCGACCATGTTGTTGTAGTCGTCCCAGGAGACGCGCCCGAAGATGCTGTCGGTGAACTCGTACTCGGCGATCGCCGTGACGAGGTCCTCTCCCGTCACCAGACCCTTCTCCTTCAGCACGGACGCCACCAGTGATGCCGTCATGTACCCGCCGGCGACATAGGCTCCGGGGATCTTCCCGTCGGAGAACTTCTTGTAGACCTCGACGAACTCCCGCGTCGCGTCGCTGTCGAGCCCTTCGGCCCAGTAGCTGATCGACTTCAGCCCGAGGATCTGGTCGCCCATCGCCCGCAGCGTCCCCTGATCGGCCGCACAGCAGTTGACCAGCAGCTTGTCCTGATCCAGACCGAGCCCGAGGTAGGCGTTCAGGAAGTTCGGTCCGGGAGCGCCTCCGGCCGTGGCGACGTACACCACGTCGGCGTCCGCCGCCTGGATCTGCGATGCGTAGGTCGAGAAGTCGGTCGTCGAGTTCGGGAACCAGATCTGCTTGATCAGCTCTCCGCCGTTCTCGGTGAAGCCCTGCACGAAGCCGGCACAGGACTCCCAGCCGAACGCGTAGTCGGCGCACAGGGTGACGGCGGTCTTGTAGCCGCCCTCGGTCGCCGCCCACTCGCCCCCGGGATAGTTGGCCTGCGAACCGCCCATGGATCCGGTGCGCACGGTGAGTCCGTTGTGGTTGCGCTGGGTGAGGTCATCGGACGCCGCGACCGGGTGCAGGTTCGGGATGCCGACGGTCGAGGTGTACTCGGCGACCGCCAGGGCGGTGTTCGCGATCAGCGGCCCGACGATGATGTCGACCTTGTCCTGCTCGACGAGTTTGTGCGCCTTGGTGAGGGAGGTCTCCGGGTTGCCGGCGTCGTCCTCCACGATGGTCTTGATGGTCACATCACCGGCCTTGCCGCCGTTGTTCTCCCAGTACAGGTTCCAGCCGTCCACCATCTCCTGCCCGGCGACGGCGAAGTTGCCGGTCGTCGGCGAGATGTAGCCGACCGTGAGCGTGTCCGAGCCTCCGTCGGAGCCGTCGCCCGGTTCCGGTGCGGCCGCATTGGGCGGAGCACAGGCCGTGAGCGCCAGTGCCGCCGCTGCGAGGACGCCGAATCCGGCGAATGCTGTCCGGCGACCACGTGCCGTCATCGTCAGTGATTTCATGGCAGGTCCTTTCCGTTTCTTGGTGCATCGATGGGGTCGGGCGACGCGGGTCCGCCGCCCGGGGACGCCCCACCAGGGGGCGCATCGTCCGAGCGGGTCCGCAGGCGGCGCACGAACTTGCGTACGCTGCCGGCGATGCCGGCCCGGGCGAAGAGGATCACGAGGATGAAGATGAGACCGAGGATCGTCGGCCAGCGGTCCACGTAGCTGGAGAGCACGTTCTCCACCAGGACGACGATCGCCGCACCGATGAGCGGACCGAGCAGTGTCCCGACGCCGCCGAGGATCACCATCACGATCAGGTGCACCGAGCGGTCCACGCCCGCGGTCGAGGGACTCACGAAGTGGGTGTTCCAGACGGCCAGGAGTCCTGCCAGGCCCGCGACGAGACCGGAGATCAGGAACGCTCCGACACGATAGCCCTGGACGTCGTACCCGAGGCTGCGCATTCTGCTCTCGCTGTCCCGCACCCCGCGCAGGCTCGCACCGAACGGCGAATCGCCCACCACCCACAGCACGGCCGTCGCCAGGACGAACAGCCCGAGCACCACGTAGTAGTAGACCCAGTACGACGACATCCACTCCGGACGCGCGATTCCCGAGATGCCGTTCTCGCCGCCCGTCACACTGGACAGCCGGAAGGCCAGCCCGTAGATCAGCATGCCGACGGCGAGGGTGACCATGAGGAAGTAGATGCCGCTGGTGCGCATGGACAGCAGCCCGTAGATCAGTGAGACCAGCACGGTCAGTCCCAGAGCGACCAGTGCCTGCATGCCCGGGTCGAATCCCTGCTTGGAGGCCCAGCCCGCGCCGTACGCGGCGGCGGCGGCGATGCCCGCGTGCCCGAGCGAGACCATGCCCCCGGGACCGGCGAGGAAGTTCACGCTGGAGGCCAGTGTGGCCGCGATGAGGATCGTCGTCGTCAGCGTGACCACGAAGCTGGACACCCCGAGATAGGGCAGTGCCACGGCCACCACCAGCAGCGCCGCCAGGAGGCCGATGCTGAGGAACCGGGTCCGGCCGCGTCGCGGGGCGCCGATCGTGCGCACGGTGCGCGTCTCCACGATGCGGTTGCTCATGACGTCGCCTTTCCGAACAGGCCGGTCGGGCGCAGCACCAGCACCAGAGCCATGGGCAGGAAGATGGTGAAGTAGGCGAGCTCGGGGATCCACGCCTTCGCGAAGGCGTCGATGAGGCCGATCAGCACGCTGCCGATCGCGGCGCCGCCGATGCTGCCGAGTCCGCCGATGATGATGACGACCAGCGCGTAGAGCAGCACCTCGTTCTGGACGCCGGGGAGGATGCTCTGGATGCCGGCGCCGATCGTTCCGCCGATGGCGGCGAGCGCCGCGCCGACGACGAACATCCCGGTGAACACCCAGGCGATGTTCACCCCCATCGCACCGATGATCTCGCGGTCGTCGACACCGGCCCGGACGGTGGCGCCGATGCGCGTGCGCGTCTGCACGTACAGCAGCGCGATGCCGATCAGCACCGCCACTCCGATCACGAAGATGCGGTACCACGGGTACGCGAAGCCGCCGAGACTCAACGCCCCGGGGATCCGCACCGCGCTGGGCAGGTTCTGCGGGTCGCCGCCGAAGATCGCCAGGCACAGGTCGGCGATCACGAAGGACACGCCGAGGGTCAGCAGCACTTCGGGCAGCTCCTGACCCCGCACGAACCGCAGCAGCGCCAGTTCGATCACGAGCGCCGTCACCGAGACGGCGACGATGGCGATGATCACGGCCAGCAGCAGATTGCCGGTGAGCATGGCGATGACCACGCCGATGTATCCGCCCAGCATGTAGAACGCGCCGTGCGCCATGTTCACGATGCGCATGAGGCCGAAGACGAGCGTGAGCCCGCTGGCCAGGAGGAACAGCAGCGCTCCGAAGCTCAATCCGTTGAGCACCTGCTGCAAGAGGAATACGGGTTCGAACACCGTGAGCCAGACCTTCCGCTTCGTCGAGGAGAGTTGCCTGTCGTTGCTCTCAGTGAACCAACCACCTCACCGGATGTCAAGTGTGAGTGTACATTTCGTAAGTGAGAGTTTACGAATGTGGGTGGCGCACTAATCGCCGCGGTCGCGATAGCGTCGCCGCATCGCCACCGAGACGACCCCGAAGCAGAGAGCGGCGGCCGCGCTGCTGAGGAAGAGCACCGGAAAAGCGCCCCGATCCACCGCCACGGTCCCGGCGGCGGAGCCCAGCGCCGCCCCCAGCATGAGCGAGATCGAGAACAGGGTCATGCCGAGCGCGCGGGTGTCCGATGCCGCATCCGTCATCCACGTCTGCAGGGTGGTGTGCGCCAGCGCCCAGGCGACTCCGAGGCACGTGGCGCCGAGGAGGACGGTCAGCGGGTCCACCCGCATCGCGAGGATCAGGAAGCCCAGCACCGCGGCGCATCCGCCGGCGACGAAGAACCACGTCGGGCGGACCCGGCCGACCACGAGCTTCATCAGCTGACTGACCGCGACCACCGCGACGCCGAACGCCGCCGTCGCCATCCCTGCCATGAACACGTCGCTGCCCGCCTGCTGCAGCACGACCGGGAGCAGATTGAACACGCCGATCAGGAGCACGCCCTCCAGTGCGGTCACCGCGCACACGGCGATCGCCCAGCGGTTGCGAACCAGCCGCGCCAGCTGCGGGCGGACGCCCTCGATGCCGCGCTCTCCCACCTCCGGCAGAGTGGCCAGCATCAGTGCCATCAATGCGGTGACCAGCGCGTAGACCACGAAGATCGCCCGCCACGACACCCAGGTCGCCAGCGCACCGGAGGTGAGTGTGCCGATGGCCAGTCCGAGCGCCGTCGCCGTGGCCAGGTTCGACATCGCCGAGGGACGGCGCGCCAACGGAAGCGCGTCGCCGAAGTAGGTCAGCACGGCGGCGAACGTGGCGGCGAACGCCCCTCCCGATGCCGTGCGTGCGATGATCAGCATGACGATGTCCGGGGACATCGCGGCGAGCGCGTTCGCCGCTGCCGCCAGCCCGGTCGAGACGACGAGCACCCGGATGCGCCCCCACCGCGTGGAGAGCGGGCCCCACAGGATCTGCAGCAGGGCGTAAGCGGCCGCGTGCGTGGTGATCGCCACGGCCGCGATGGCGACCGATGTGCCGAGATCACCGGCGATCCCGGGGATCAGCGGCAGGATCAGCGAGCGATCCAGCGTCGACCAGAAGATCGTGAGCGGCAGGAGCGTCGATGCGGGCAGGCGGGGGCGCGCAGGCGCCCCCGCTGCCGCGTCACCCCTCGGCTTCGCCACGTCCCTCCGCCGTGTTCAGGTGCGACTGCGAATCGCGCACGCCGGGCAGCGGACCGTTCACCGTGAAGTAGCGTCCGCCTCCGGCGACCAGCAGATCCTCGGCGGGGAACTTGGTGATGACCTCGCATCCGTCCGCCGTCACCACGACCTCCTCCTCGATGCGCGCGGCACCCCAGCCGTCAGACGAGGGCCAGTACGTCTCCAGGGCGAAGACCATCCCCTCCTCCAGAACCTCCGGGTGCTCGAGCGAGGTCAGACGCGAGAAGATCGGCTTCTCCCAGATCGACAGACCGACTCCGTGGCCGTACTGCAGGGCGAACGCGGATTCCTCGTCGGGGAAGCCGAACTCCTCCGCCGTGGGCCACAGCTGCACGATGTCGGCGGTGGTCGCCCCCGGACGCACGGCCGCGATGGCCCTGTCCATGTACTCGCGGCAGCGCTTGTAGGCGTCGCGCTGCGCCGGGCTGGCGGACCCGACCGCGAAGGTGCGGTAGTAGCAGGTGCGGTAGCCGTTGAAGGAGTGCAGGATGTCGAAGAACGCGGGATCGCCCGGTCGCACCGCCCGATCCGAGTAGACGTGCGGATGCGGGGCGCATCGCTCCCCCGAGATGGCGTTGACGCCTTCGACGTACTCCGACCCCTGATCGTAGAGCGATTTGGCGACCAGTCCGACGCACTGATTCTCGCGCACCCCCGGCCGCAGGAACTCGTACAGTTCGTCGTAGGCGGCATCCACCATCGACGCCGCCGTGGTGAGCAGCGTGATCTCGTCGTCGGTCTTGATCCTGCGCGCCTCCATGAAGATCTGCTGCCCGTCGACGACCTCGATGCCCTCGCGCTGCAGCGCGAACAGAATGGGCAACTCGATCACGTCCACGCCCAGGGGCTCATTCGCCAGCCCGAACCGCTCCAGTTCTCGCTTGATCTTCTTCGCGACCTGCTCGGCGATGCCCGCGTCCGGCGGGAAGGCGCCCCGCAGCGTGGAGATGCCCGCCCGCGCGCCGGACTCCAGGCGCGGCCTCGTCGCGCCGTGATGCGGGGCGTGCGGATCGGCATCCGCCTCCATGTGCGTCTGGTTCAGCCACGGGTTCAGCAGCGCGTGGTGCTTAGCCGCGGAGCCGAAGTCCCACACGATGGGATCGGTCTTCCGCGTCACCAGGCAGAACCTGATCAGCTTGTCCATGGCCCACGTGCCGATATGGGTCGCCGAGGCGTACCGGATGTTGGCGAAGTCGAAGGCCAGCACCGCCCCCACCGATGAGCGCTCCAGCTGCGCGTGCAGCCGTGCCAGCCGCTCATCGCGCAGCCGCTCGAAGTCGACGCGCGCCTCCCAGTCGACACCCATGGTGCCGCGTGTTGCAATGCTCATCGTGTGCTCCTCCTCATCCGAAACAAGACCCTCGTGCGCATCACGAGATCCGCCAGCCGCAATCCACGTTCAGGCTGTGTGCCGAGACGCCGCGGTTGAACAGCAGGAACTTCGTCGCGTCCACCACGTCGGCCATCGCCGCGAGGCGCCCTCCCGGCGTCCGGCTCTCGTACCCGGCCAGGACTCCTTCGGGCTTGCCCGCCCAGAAAGGGCTGTCGCCGATGATTCCCGGGTGCAGGGAGTTGACGCGGATCGGCGCCAGCTCGAGGGCGAGCGTGTTCATCATGCCGTCGACGCCCCCGTTGATGGTGGAGACCGTGGTCGAGCCCGGGTAGGGCGCATCCTTGGCGCGCCCGCCGAACAGCACGATCCCGGTGTCGCGAGAGGGCTCGAGCCGATCGAGCAGCGTGTGCACCGTCTCGGTGTAGCCGATCAGTTTCAGTGTGATCAGCCGTCGGGCGCGGCCGATGTCGTACTCGCGGATGGTGTTCGCGTCGCGTTCGATGGCGACCATCACGATCCCGTCCAGCCTGCCCACCGAGCGCAGCTGGTCGGCGATGCCCTCCGGCTCCGAGACGTCCAAGGCGACTCCCGACGCGCCGGTTCCGATCTCGGAGGCGACCTGCTCGGCGCGCTCGGGATCCCGGCTGGTCAGCACGACCTCGTCACCGGAGGCGACGAGATCCTCCGCCAGCGCCCGACCGATGCCGGAGGAGCCCCCTGCGATGAGAATACGACGACCGCTCATGACTCCTCCTCGAGTCTCTCTTCCAAGTACTGCCAGTCCCGCACGAATCGATAGGCATGTCGGGGCGGCATCTGCGGCGCCTGGGTCTCCAGCCACTGCACCTCCGCGCCGGTCGCCGCGAAGGAGTGCACGCATCCGACACCGGCCCACGCGAAGTCGCCGGCCTTGAGCAGGAACTCCTCGCCGTCGAACGTCGCACGCACCTCGCCCTCGGTCACCAGGTAGGCCTCCTCCAGCGGGTGGTCGTGGGGTCCGGCTGCGCCGTCGGGCGCGTAGCGCACCATGAAGGAGGTGCCCAGTGTCGCGCCCAGATCCGAGTCGACCATCATCTTCAGCGTGATGCCGCTGTACACCAGCAGCGCGGTGCGCATCGACGCCGAGACGGCGAGCAGCTGCTGCGACTGCAGTGCGGGGTTCATGTGCTCGCGAGTGATGTTGCCGAAGGACCGGGTGCGCGGATCACGGGTGTCCACGGCGATCGGCTCGCGCGTCGGCAGCTCCGCGACCCGATAGGTGTCATCGCCGTAACGCGCACGGGCCGGCGGCGTGTACAGATCGGACCAGACGGCCACCCCGTCGCCCGCCGAGCGCCAGGCATGCGGCACGCCGATCGGGATCACTCCGTAGTCTCCGGCGACCAGCCTGACGGTGGCCTCCGGTGTGGCCAGGACGACCTCGCCCTCCTGCACATGGAAGCTCTCCTCGAAGGAGTGCACGTGCGTCGCGGTGCGCCCTCCGGGTTCGAGCCGGTTGATCCCGAAGTCGGTGTGAGCGGCACCGTCGGCCTCACCCACGCAGCGCCAGCGCAGCAGACCCTCCGCCCCCGGCGCCAGCGGCCCCGGGGCCCGGTAATCCGCCTGATCACGGTGACGGACCACGAATCGCGTCATGAACGGCCTCCTTGCCGAATGAAGCATACTGTTCAGCCTTACTGTACTTAATCTGATCGAACATCGGGTCGGTGTCAAGAGCTGAGACACATGGATCGCGATCCAGCTGCGCCGCTTTCGCGGTCTCTCCCTACCCAAAACGCCGATCATGCGTCATGCTGAAGTGACCAAGGGGCGTTTCACAGGACTGCACAAGCCACTGAACAGTCGGATGATGGATCGCCCGAGTTCCGGGAAGCTGATCGAAGGAGATGAGCGATGACCATTGCTGCCACCCCCGAAGCGGGGCAGCCCATCCTGTTCACCAACGGCATCGTCCTGACGATGGATGACGCCCACACCGTCATTCCTCGCGGCGACGTGCTGGTGCGCGACGGCAGAATCGCGGAAGTGGGGCCCGGGATCCAGCCCCCGCCCGACGCGCACATCATCGACGCCGACGGCGGCATCCTCATGCCCGGCATGGTCGACACCCACCGGCACATGTGGCAGACCGCGATGCGCGCCTACGGGTCGGACTGGACGCTGACGCAGTACTTCGTCTGGTACTACCTGCAGCACGGAGCGAAGTTCCGCCCCGAGGACTACGCGGCCGGCAACCTGATCTCCGCCCTCGACGCCGTCGAGTCGGGTGTGACCACGAGTGTCGACTGGTCGCACGGACTGCGCACGATCGACCATGCCGAGGCCGCGTACGAGGCACTGGCCACGTCGCCGGGGCGCTACGTGTTCGCCTACGGCAACATCCACCAGTCCCCCTGGGAGTGGGCCACCGACAAGTCCGTCCAGGAGCTGCTGATCCGCTCCCGTGACGATTCGCGGATGTTCGGCACCCAGATCGCCTTCGACGTGCCGAACCAGGATGCCGAGTTCCCCGAGCTCGCCGCCTACCGGGCGGCGAAGGATCTGGGACTGCGGGTGACCACGCACGCCGGCGTCTGGGGCGCCACGAACGACTGGGGGATCCGCAACGCCTACGAAGCAGGCGTGATGGAGGAGGGCTTCACGTACGTGCACGCCGCGTCGCTCTCCGAGGAGAGCTACCAGAAGATCGCGGCCACCGGCGGGAACGTCTCGCTCGCCACGGAGTCGGAGGACACCTGCGGTCAGGGCTACCCACCCCTGCACCAGCTGCGCAGGCACGGCATCCCGGCATCCCTGTCGGTGGACACCAGTGTCTGGTTCAGCGCGGACCTGTTCTCCGCGATGCGCGCGACCGTGAACGCGGACCGTGCGCTCGAGCACTACATCGCGCACCGCAAGGAGCCGGCCGAGACCGTCACGCATGTGCGACTGCGCGCGGAGGACGTCGTCGACCTGGCCACCCGCGGCGGAGCGAAGGCGCTCGGCAAGGATCACCTCATCGGCTCGCTCGAGGTCGGCAAGCTCGCCGACGTCGTGCTGCTGAAGAACGAGGACTCGCCGACCTGGGCGCCGGTGATCAATCCGTGGGGTCATGTCGTCTACCAGGCTCAGCGCGGCGACGTGCACACCGTGCTGGTCGGCGGCGAGGTCGTCAAGTCCGAGGGCAAGGTCGTCGCGGGCGATCTGCCCGGCGTCAAGCGGATGCTCGCCGACACCGTCTCCTATCTCGAGCGCGAGGTCGGGGAGGACTGGGTTCCGGGCATGTACCCGGAGATCCCGGAGACCGAGGTGCTGACCAACCCGTACCAGTACAAGAAGTAGACGGACGGACGCCGGGCCCGGAGCGGGACGCACCGCTCCGGGCCCGGCGTCCGTCCGCGATCCGTGCCGAAGTGTATCGTCGGGATACGGAAGGGACGACGATGGCCGAGGAACAGATCGGGGCGAGACTGCGAGCCGCGCGGCTGCAGCAGGGCATCAGCGTGCGAGGTCTCGCGCAATCCCTGGGCGTCTCGCCGAGCCTGATCTCCCAGGTGGAGACGGGGCGCACGCAGCCCTCCGTCTCCACGCTGTTCAGCATCGTCAGCGAACTGAACGTCTCCCTCGACGCCCTGCTCTCCGATGCCTCGACCGCCGACCCGCCGACCGCTGAGGACACGCGCCGGCCGAGGCGGGAGCGGATGGACGTGCCGCCGGTGCAGCGCGCGGAGGACAATCCCACGCTGCGGATGGAGAACGGCGTGGACTGGGAGCATCTCGCGCTGGATCCGCGCGGTTCGGTGGACATGATCTTGGTGACGTACGCGCCGGGTGCCGCCAGTTCCATCGAGGATCGACTCATGCGGCACGCCGGACATGAGTTCGCCTATCTCATCGAGGGCGAACTGACGCTCCGTCTCGAGTTCGAGTCGCACGTGCTGCGCGCCGGCGACTCCCTCCAGTTCGACTCCACCCGTCCGCACATGCTCACCAACCACACCGATCGCGTCGCCCGCGGCGTCTGGTTCGTGGTGGGTCGCCGAGACGAGAGCCTTCCGGCGGCTACTCCCTCCACCAAGCGCGCCTCGACGGAGGTCACGTCCGCGGTGGACGCGCTGCGCGTCTTCGATCGCTTCGCCGGCTGACGATTCCGCCGGCGCGCCAGGACCCGCGCGTCCGCCGACCCGGCATCCTGCTTCCGGCGGGGAGCACGAGACCCGGGGTCGTCGCGTGCTCCCCTGTCCGGGGGATCAGGCGCCGGCGGACACCGGGACGGCCGGTCGCGTCAGTGCACCGTCCAGCGCCGCACGCAGCGCGGCAGCCGTCGCCGAGTCGGCGCTGTCGGCCAGCCAGGCGACGGTTCCGTCGGGCCGCACCAACAGGGCACCGTCCTCCGGCAGTCCGAAGGCGGCCTCGAACGCACCCGCCTCGGCCCGCAACCCGCCGTCCGGGCCCACGGTGAATCCGTCCACTTCGCCGTCCAGGTCCTCGACCGCACGCAGCCAGGCCCCGCCGCCCTGTCCGGTGAGCAGTGCCATCCCTGACCCGATGAGGTCGAGCGTGGAGATCCGCTCCCCGGCGCGGTCGACCCACAGGTGCGGCAGCCGTGCCCCGAGACGGGCGCGTTCCTCCCGAGGGTTCTGCCAGGCCGGCTCGTCGGTCGGCGTCGACCCCACGATCGAACCGGAGGCGTACACCGGCCCCAGTTCGATGGCCACGTCGTCCAGTTCCGGCTGGATATCCTCGGCCCCGAGCGCGGGGTCCACCCGCAGCACGTAGCGGGAGTACGCCTGCTCGCTCGTGAGCTCGCCGACGGGCCGGCGCTCGGCGTCGTAGGTCGCCAGCAGCGAGGCCGGAGCGCGGCCCTGCAGCGCATAGGCGATCTTCCAGGCGAGGTTGTGCGCATCGACGATTCCGGTGTTCCCGCCGAAGCCGCCTGTGGGCGGCATGACATGGGCGGAATCGCCGACCAGGAAGACCCTGTCCGTGCCGTAGTCGGCCGCCCAGCCTGCGGAGGCGGCCCAGCGCTGGACGTTCTCGATGGTGATGTCCAGCTCGTCACCGACCCCGAGAGCCGTGCGCACGTAGCGGATGCACTGCGGGATGTCGTTCTCATGCACGGACACGTCCGGGATGACGTCGCCGTTCTCGTCGACGGCCGAGAAGACCACGAGGAACCCGCCGTCGCGATCGATCGAGTACCGGAAGAAGCCCAGCAGGCCGGGCTGCTTGACGTAGACGACGCTGAGGTTGCGATCACCGACGAGCGCGTCGATGTCGGCGCTGAAGTAGATCGTGATGCAGTGCGCGAAATCGCCGCGCCCGAGCATGCTGACGCCCAATTGCTCGCGCACGGTACTGTGCGCACCATCGGCCCCGATCAGGTACTTCGACCGAACCCGGGTCTCCTCGCCGGTCTCCCGGTCGCGGATCACGGAGCGGACCTCGTCGTCGTCCTGCTCGAAGCTCACCAGCTCCGTGGAGAAGCGCACATCCGCGCCACCGTCGCGCGCCCGATCCCGCAGAATCGGCTCGAGTCCGATCTGGGTGATGAACGCCCGGGACGACGGGCTGAGATGCTCCACCCCTTCATTGACGTTCTTCTGGAAGTAGACGAGCTCCTTGCCGCCCAGTGCCTCGCAGGCCATGATTGCGCCGTTCTGCACGAACTCCTTCCTCGCCGCCTCGCCGACGACCTCCTCCAGGCCCGCGGAGCGGAAGATCTCCGTCGTGCGCTGGTGGAGCATCGCCGCCCGCGGGTGTATCGCCGTTCCGCGATGTCGCTCCACGACGAGGCTCTTCACCCCGTGCGTCGCCAACAGCACCGATGCGGTCAGCCCGACAAGACTTCCCCCGGCTATCAGGACCGGGACCTCGACTTCGTTCACTGTGCCTCCTTGGACAGATGTCGATCAGCGACAGCGGTCCGCAGGCGTCATCTCATGGCGCGCCGATGCACAATCATCCTTGAATGTGTAGTATCACTGAACTGCCGTCACGGTAATAGTGATCTTTCTGCGGCGGACTGTCAAGTGTCAGCAAACAATCGTCGCTCAACGCTGCACAGTGCTCGGCTGCGGAGACCGTTCCCGACGACCGGGTCGGGTCGCCGAGAACAGTCTGCCCGCCCGGCAGAAACGGGAGCCTGCTCAGTGGGAGGTCAGGCCCCGGCGGCTCGAACGGTCGCCACCTGGTACAGCGCGACGGATGCCGCGATTCCGGCGTTCAGCGACTCGGTGGCTGCCGAGATCGGGATGGAGACGATCTGGTCGCACGTCTCGGTGACCAGCCGGGAGAGTCCCTTGCCCTCCGAGCCGATCACGATCACGACCGGACGGTCGGCGAGCTCGAGCGCCGGCAGCGACACATCTCCCCCTCCGTCCAGGCCGAGGACGAAGACGCCCTGCTTCTTGAAGTCCTTGAGCATGGCGGTGAGGTTCGACGCGATCGCGACTGGAACACGCGCGGCCGCCCCGGCGCTGGTCTTCCAGGCGGCGGAGTTGACGCTGGCCGACCGGCGCTGCGGCAGGAGGACGCCATGGCCGCCGAATGCGGCGGTCGAGCGGATGATCGCACCGAGGTTGCGCGGGTCCGTGATGCCGTCGAGGGCGACGAACAGCGGCTTCTCCCCGCGGTCGATGACCTGTTCGAGGAGGTCCTGCGGGTGGGCGTACTCGTAGGGCGGCACCTTCAGCGCCACCCCCTGGTGCACACCGTCGAACCCGGCCATCCGGTCGAGCTCCTGGCGCGTGACCTCCATGACCGGGATCTCGCGGTGCCGGGTGATCGCCAGCATCTCCTTCACCCGATCGTCCATCTCCACACGCTGGGCGATGTAGAACGCGGTGGCGGGGATCTTCGTGCGCAGCGCCTCGAGAACCGAATTGCGGCCGGTGACCGTCTCGGTGTCGTCCGACTGCTTCGCGCCGCGCGATCCGCGGTTCGGGTTCGACCCCGACTGACCGCCGCGGCCGGCTCCTGAGCCTGCCGAAGGGCGACCCTTGCCGCCCGCGGCGGCGAAGCGCTCCTGCGCCGCCTTGCGCTTGCCCGCGACGTGCCAGCTGCGGTCTTCGGCCTTCGGCGTCGGCCCCCTGCCCTCGAGGGCCTTGCGGCCGAGACCGCCGGTGCCCTTGACGGCACCCTTCTTCTTGCTGTTGCCCGCTCCAGGGCGGCCAGGCTTAACCATCAGTGCTCCAATGCGTTCCGTCCGGAGAATCCTCCAGAGCGATCCCTGCCGCCGCGATCGCATCCCGGATGCGATCGGCCGCGGCCCAGTCCTTGTCGGCGCGCGCCTGTGCGCGCTGGTCGATCATCGTGCGCACCAGCGCGTCGAGAGCGGATGCCGTGGCATCCGCACCGCTCGTGGCGCCGGGCGCGTCGTCCAGGCCTAGCACCTCGACCATCGCGCACACTTCCAGCAGTGCGCGCTGGGCAGCCGCGTCGTCGCCCTCGTCGAGCGCCTGGTTGCCGTGCCGCACCCGCTCGTGCAGCACGGCGAGCGCCTGCGGCACGCCGAGGTCGTCGTCCATGGCGGCGGCGAACTCGGCGGGGATCAGCGGGATGTACTCGATGTCCTGCGCGGACGGGTCCTGCGACCGTCGCCGCTGCTCACTCCGCACCAGTGCGCGCTCGGCGCGTTCGCGGAACGAGCGGATCCGGCCCAGGGCCGCCTCCGCCTCCGGCAGGGTGGTCGCGCCCAGATCCAGGCTCGAGCGGTAGTGCGCAGCGAGGAGCGCGTAGCGCGCCACCAGCGGGTCGACGCCGTCGAGGAAGTCCAGCGCGAGGGTGAAGTTGTCCAGGGACTTGGACATCTTCTGCCCACCGACGGTCACGAGCCCGTTGTGCACCCAGTAGCGAGCGAACCCGTCTCCGGCCGCCGTCGACTGCGCCAGTTCGTTCTCGTGGTGAGGGAAGCGCAGGTCGAGCCCGCCGCCGTGGATGTCGAACTCCGGCCCCAGGAAGCGCTTGGACATGGCAGAGCACTCGATGTGCCAGCCGGGACGCCCCGGGCCCCACGGCGAGCTCCAGACGGCGTCCGCCGGCTCGCCCTCCTTCGTGCCCTTCCAGAGGGCGAAGTCCTGCGGGTTGCGCTTGCCGCGCGGGTCGGCATCGGCGGCCGCCTCCATGGCATCCACAGACTGGTGCGTGAGCGAGCCGTAGTCCGGCCACGAGCGCACATCGAAGTACACGTCACCGGATCCGTCCGGTGCGGCGTACGCGTTCCCGGACTCGATGAGCGCGGCGATCAGCTCCTGCATCTGCGGGATGAACGCGGTGGCGCGCGGCTCGTAGGTGGGCGGGAGGATGCCGACGGCCGTGTACGCCTGGGTGAACTCCCGCTCGATGCGGTAGGCGAGCGCCCACCACGGCTCGTCCTTGGTCGCGTTGGCGAGGGTCTTGTCGTCGATGTCCGTGACGTTGCGCACGAAGGTCACCCGACCGAACCGGCGCTCCAACCACCGACGCAGGACGTCGAAGTTCAGCGCGGCGCGGACGTGCCCGATGTGCGGTCCGGACTGCACGGTCGGTCCGCACACGTACATCGTCACGTTCGAGGAGTCGAGCGGAACGAAGTCGCGCAGCTCGCGCGCGCGGGTGTCATACAGGCGGATCGTCACTGCACAAGACTACCGGGCCGCTCCTCGGCATACCCCTCAGCCTCCGTAACCTCGCAGATCAGCAGCTCTTTCGGAGCATTCCGCCGAATCCCTGCGGAGATGTGCAGATCTGCGGAGAACCGCCGCGAGCTCATCCTCGCGGCAGCACCAGTGCGATCGCGGTCACGGCGATGCCCTCGCCGCGGCCGGTGAAGCCCAGTCCGTCGGTCGTCGTCGCCGACACCGACACCGGGGGGCCGCCCAGGGCTCGCGAGAGCACCGCCTCCGCCTCCGCCCGTCGGGCGCTGAACCGCGGCCGGTTGCCCTGGAACTGCACAGAGACGCTGCCGATCGTGAAGCCCGCGTCCGCGAGCATGCGCGCGGTGCGCTCCAGGAACACGTCGGCGTGCGCGCCGGCGTACTCCGGATGCGCGGTGCCGAAGTGCTCGCCGATGTCGCCGAGTCCCGCCGCGCCCAGCAGGGCGTCCACGATGGCGTGCGCGACGGCGTCACCGTCGGAGTGCCCGGACAGCGGCTGCTCCCCCGGCCAGTGCAGCCCTGCCAGCCAGAGATCGCCTTCGCCGCCGAACGCGTGCACGTCCGTGCCGACGCCGATGCGCGGCACCGCGGGAACGGATGCCGGATGCAGCAGCGTCCGCGCCCGCTCCAGATCCACCGGGGTCGTGATCTTGAACGCCCGCTCCGAGCCCGGGATCCGACGCACCGCCCCTCCGGCCGCGGCGAACAGTGCGGCATCGTCGGTGTACTCCTCCCCCGCTTCAAGGGCGCGCGCATAGGCGGCGTCCAGCGCGACGCGAGGAAAACCCTGCGGCGTCTGCGCTGCGGCGAGCACGGAGCGGTCGACGGCCTCGACCACGACGTCGCCGTCGACGCGTTTGAGGGTGTCGATCACGTCGAGGGCGGGGATGACACCGGCGTCCGCCGTCACCGACGCGGCGACGGCGTCGATCTGCGCGGACGGGGTGAGAGCGCGCGCGGCGTCGTGCACGAGAACCGTGTCGACTTCGCGACCGAGCGCGGCCAGTCCGGCGGCGACCGACTGCTGCCGGGTCTCACCGCCGCCGACGACGGCCGCAGGCCACTGCCGCTCCCGGTTCGCGTCCGCCAGTTCCTCCGCTACGGACTGCTCATGACCGGGCGGTGCGACCACGACCACCTGCATCGGCTGTGCGGCGAAGACGCCGTCGAGCGCGTGCCGCAGCATCGAGCATCCGTCGAGGTCGACCAGCGCCTTGGGCGTCCCTGCTCCGAGCCGCGTGCCGGAGCCGGCGGCGACGACGACGATCGCGGTGGTCGGGGCGCGGTGTTCGGTCACGCTGACACGCTACCGCGCGCCGGGGGACGGTCAGAATGCGGAGAGGGCGGATGCCGAAGCATCCGCCCTCTCCAGAAGACTCCCGATCGCGCTCAGGACGCGAGGACCTCGTCGAGCAGTGCGCCCGCCTTGTCCTCGTCGACCTTCTCGGCCAAGGCCAGCTCGGAGACGAGGATCTGCCTGGCCTTGGCCAGCATCCGCTTCTCCCCGGCCGACAGGCCGCGATCCTGATCACGACGCCACAGGTCGCGCACGACCTCACTCACCTTGATGACGTCACCCGACGCCAGCTTCTCGAGGTTCGCCTTGTAGCGACGCGACCAGTTGGTCGGCTCCTCGGTGAAGGGCGCGCGCAGCACCTCGAAGACGTGATCCAGGCCCTCCTGGCCGATGACGTCGCGGACGCCGACCAGGTCGACATTCTCTGCGGGCACCTCGATGATCAGGTCGCCCTGGGTGACATTAAGCTTGAGATACTTCTTCGTCTCACCCTTGATCACCCGGTCCTTGACCTCGATGATCGTCGCAGCCCCATGGTGCGGATAGACGACGGTTTCGCCAACCTCAAAAAGCATAAAAACGTGTCCTTTCGGCAATCTCCAGGATACCACAGCGGATATGCACTAAGGTTCGCGCCGACACCCCTGGCGGGCCGCCCGGCGCGTCTCTGACCGGGCGGGCCGACCCACTACACTGAACGAGGACACCCGTCGCACCTCAGGAGGATCCGTGAACCCGCGCTCTGCTGCGTCCATCGCTCCGCGTCTCATCGCAGCCATCGCCCTCGGCGCCACCGTCGCCCTCGGCGCCACCGGCTGCACGTTCATCACACACCAGGCGACGACCAATGTCTATCCCGCCTCGGACGGCGTGAACGTCGAGTCCACCGGCGGGCCGATCGTCGTGCGCAACGCCCTCATCATCGCCACCGACGACGGTTCCGCAGGCAACCTCGTGGCCGCGCTGGTCAACGAGAGCGACCAGGGCGCGACGCTGACGATCGACATCGCCGGCAAGCAGTTCGACGTGCGCGTGCCCGCGAACGAGGGAATCAGCCTCGGCGGCGACGAGGAGCCCCTGCTCATCGAGGACCTCGATGTGAAACCGGGCGCCACCGTCGAGATGCTGTTCCGCTCCGGCGACGACGACGCGGAACCACTGCAGGTTCCGGTTCTCGACGGCACCCTGCCGATGTACGAGGATCTCGTACCCAGCGACAGCTGATCGAACGTTCCGCGGCGCGAGCCGTATGAGAAGAGGCCGGCTCCGAGGAGCCGGCCTCTTCCGCATCCGCTCCCGAGCTCATCCCTCGAATCGGTAGCCGAGCCCGCGGACCGTGACGAGCATGACGGGGTCGCCGGGGTTCTTCTCGATGCGCGAGCGGATGCGCTTGATGTGCACGTCCAGTGTCTTGGTGTCGCCGAAGTAGTCGCTTCCCCACACCCGATCGATCAGCTGTCCGCGCGTCAGCACGCGGCCCGCATTGCGCATGAGCACCTCGAGCAGCTCGAACTCCTTCAGCGGCATGTTGATCTCGGCGCCGTCGACCGAGACGGTGTGACGGTCGATGTCCAGTGCGACCCTGCCGCCCTCCAGCACCCGCTCATCGATATCGGTCTCGGCCTGCGACGCGCGCCGGAGCACGGCCCTCATGCGCGCGAGGAGCTCCCGCGACGAGTAGGGCTTCGTGACGTAGTCGTCGGCGCCGAGCTCGAGCCCCACCACGATGTCGACCTCGGAGTCCTTCGCCGTCAGCATGATGATCGGCACGGCCGAGGACTGCCGCACCTGTCGGCACACCTCGGTGCCCGGCATGCCGGGCAGCATCAGATCGAGCAGGATGATGTCGGCACCGCGCTCGCGAAAGGCCGTCAGTGCGCCGGGGCCGTCTTCACTGATCTCCACCTCGAACCCCTCGCGCCTCAGCAGGTAGGCCAGCGGGTCAGCGAGATCGGGCTCATCCTCTACGAGCAGGATCCTGGTCATTCGGTGTCTCCATCCGGGCGGTGACTCGCGGCGGGGACTGCCCGTTCGCGTGCTTCTTGGACTTCTTCGCGGCGGAACCGGTCGCCGGCGCGTCGATGCGCGGCAATCGCATGGTGAAGGTGGACCCCCGACCGGGACGCGACCACACCCGCACCTCACCGCCATGCCGCTGCGTGGCGTGCTTGACGATGGACAGGCCGAGCCCTGTTCCGCCCGTGCGGCGGGAGCGCGCCTCATCGGCGCGGTAGAAGCGCTCGAAGACGCGCTCGCGGTCGGCGTCGGAGATGCCGATTCCCTGATCCGTGACGGCGATCTCCACGACGTCCCCCGCCGCTTTCACCCCGATGCCCACGCGTGAGCCCTTCGGCGAGTACTGGATGGCGTTGGCCAGCAGATTCCCCACGGCCTCCACGAGCACCTGCGCATCGCCGCGCACCCACGTCCCGCGGTCCCCGCCGCGATGCAGCTCCACCCCGGCGGAGTCCGCCTGCACGGCGTGCGCCTCCATCGAGGCGAGCACGACCTCGTCGATCGAGACGGGTTCCACCTGCGAGAGTGTCTCGGCGGACTGCAGGCGGGAGAGGCTCATGATGCGCCCGGTGAGCCGACTGAGCCGGCCCGCCTCCGCGGTGATCCGGGCGGCGAAGACGCGCACCTGATCGGGATCATCGGCTGCGGACTCGATCGCCTCGGCCAGCAGGCTCACCGAGGCCACCGGCGTCTTCAGCTCATGACTGGTGTTGGCCACGAAGTCGGTGCGCATCTGATCGAGCCGCTCGCGCTCGGTGACATCCCGGATGATCAGGAGGATCAGCCGGGCCCCCACGGCGCTCGCGCGCGCCGACACCAGGCGCGGCTCCAGTGAGGTTCCTGTGGCGATGCGCAGCGTCTGCGTCGCGCTGACGCCGCTCGCGCGGACGGCGCGGACGAGATCACGCAGCTCGGCGTTCTCGAGCACGGCTCCGGGGCGGATGCCGAAGCTCGCCGCCGCAGCCGTCGTCGCCACCACCAGACCCGACGCGTCGAGCACGCAGGCGGCGTCGTCCATCCCGGCGAGCATCTCGGGGATCCCGGCGGGGACCGCCGTCGTCGTCTCCTGGATGGCCTGCTGGCGCATGCGGTACGCCCAGATGACCAGCAGCACGACCCCCGCGCCCATGATCACACCGATGGCGAGCGCGAACAGCGCGAGCTGGGGCGATGACATGGCTCCAGCGTAGGGCCGGACCGCGCGCTCGTCCGCCGTTCAGCGCCCGGTCATGCCGCGGACGGGTCAGTGTTCATGTTCTCGGCACCATTCGTTAACCTTCGATGGGGACAATCGACGCTGGCCGCGCGAGCGCGTGCCCGTTCGGCATCCGCGCCGACCCCACGACGAAAGGTTGCGCCGACATGCGTCAAGTCTTCCACCAGTCCCTCGAGGAGCTCCAGTCGCGCGTCGTCGAGATCGCCGACCTGGTCAGCGTCGCCATCGAGAAGGCGACCACTGCCTTCGCGGAGAGCGATGTCGCCCTCGCCGAGGAGGTCATCGCCGACGACGCGCAGATCGACGAGCTCGCCGTCCTGCTCGACGAGCAGGCCATCGAGATCCTGGCCCGTCAGCAGCCGGTCGCACGCGACCTGCGCATCGTCATCACCGCGCTGCGGGTGAGCGCCTCGCTGGAGCGCATGGGCGACATGGCGGAGCACATCGCGCAGCTCGCGCGGCTGCGCTTCCCCGAACGCGCGGTTCCGAAGGGCCTCAAGGGCACGTTCCGCCGCATGGGCGAACTGGATGTCGAGATCTCCCGCACGCTCGCCGAACTGCTGCGCACCGAGGACCTGCGCTTCGCCGACACCATCCGCAACGCCGACGACGACGTCGACGAGCTGCACGCCCGCGTCTTCGAGAAGGTGCTCAGCGACAATTGGAAGGGCGAGGCCACAGCGACCGTGGACGCCACGCTCGCCAGCCGCTACCACGAGCGCTTCGCCGATCACGCCGTCGCCGTCGCGAAGAAGGTCGTCTACCTCGCCACCGGCGACTGGGCCGTCGAAGAGGCGGACATCGCCCTGGCCGCCGAAGCGCAGGAGGAGAGCGGTCCCGGTCACGCCTGACCCGATGCGAAAGGACCCCCTCGGAATCGTGTGATTCGGAGGGGGTCCTTCGCGTTCAGGAGGCTGGGCTCACTTCTTGCCCTGTGCGGCCACGGCGGCAGCGCCCGCAGCCGCGGCCTCCGGGTCGAGGTAGCGGCCGGGAGCCGTGGGACGGTTGTTCTCGTCGAGCTCGTAGACCAGCGGGATGCCCGTGGGGATGTTCAGCGCGGCGATATCGTCGTCGCTGATGTCCTCGAGATGCTTCACCAGACCGCGCAGCGAGTTGCCGTGCGCGGTCACCAGCACGGTCTTGCCTGCCACCAGGTCGGGAACGATCGCGCTCTCCCAGTAGGGCAGCAGGCGGTCGATGACGAGCTTGAGCGACTCGGTGCGCGGCACCTCACCGTCGATACCCACGTATCGGGGGTCGTTCACCTGGCTGAACTCACTGGCGTCGTCGAGCAGCGGCGGGGGCACATCGAAGGAGCGGCGCCACAGCTGGAACTGCTCGGGACCGAACTCCTCCAGCGTCTGCGCCTTGTCTTTGCCCTGCAGAGCGCCGTAGTGGCGCTCGTTGAGGCGCCAGGAGCGGGTCACGGGGATCCACAGCCGGTCGGCGGCATCCAGCGCGATGTCGGCGGTCTGGATCGCGCGACTCAGCAGCGAGGTGTGCAGCACGTCGGGAAGGATGCCGGCCTCGGCGAGCAGCTCGCCGCCGCGGCGCGCCTCGCCCTTGCCCTGGTCGGTCAGCCGGACGTCGACCCAGCCCGTGAAGAGGTTGAGCTGGTTCCATTCGCTCTGGCCGTGACGCAGAAGAATCAGTGTGCGGGTCATGGAGCCAGCCTATCTTTTCCCCGTTCGGTGTCTGGGTTCGGTGACGTCGAGTGCCGGGCGCAGCGATGTTCAAGTGGAGGAGAGCGGGAGAGGGAAGAATGAACGTATGAGAGTCGGAGGACCAGTCGGGCAGCCCACCCGGGGGACGACGGGAACGAACCGGCTGCGGCGGAACGATCGGTGGATCGCCGCCTCCGACGCCTTCCGCAGGGCCGATGACCCTCTCGTCATCGACCTCGGCTACGGTGCCAGCGGCGTCACGGCGTTCGAGCTGGCGCAGCGACTGCGGCGCGCGCGAGCGGATGCCGAAGTCATCGGTCTCGAGCTCGACCCGGCCCGCGTGGTCAAGGCCCGGGAACAGCTCGACGAGGTGCGCGCGGGAAGCACGACGTTCGCATCCGACCTGCCGGTCTCATTCGCCCGCGGCGGCTTCGAAGTGCCGCTGCCCGAGAACCGCCGCCCGGCGGTGATCCGCGCGATGAACGTGCTGCGGCAGTACGACGAGGCGGACGTCGCGGACACCTGGAAGCGCGTCGCCTCACGTCTGGCACCCGGCGGGATGCTGGTGGAGGGCACCTGCAACGAGATCGGCCGCGTCGCGAGCTGGGTGGATGTCGCCCCCGGCGGGCTGCCCGTGCGCTTCACGATCTCGCTGCGCGTCGCAGAGCTGGAGCATCCCGGTATCGTCGCCGAGCGCCTGCCCAAGGCGCTCATCCACCGCAACGTCCCCGGCGAGCGCATCCACGACCTGCTGCAGGCTCTGGACCGTGAGTGGGAGCGCGCGACTCCGCTGTCCACGTTCGGCGCCGTGCAGCGCTGGCTGGCGTCCGTCTCGGCACTCAAGTCGCGGGGAGTCCCCGTTCTCGGCGACCGCCGGCGCTGGCGCCTCGGCGAGCTCACCGTCCCCTGGGAGACCGTCGCCCCTCTGCGCTAGCTCCCGCTCTCTCCCCCCTGTCTCCTTCGCTCCCGCCATCTCGACGAAAGAACGAAGCGAGAGGACGGAACGAGAGAGCGGAGAGCGAGTCTCAGCGGGCGGCGCGCGGGTCCTCTGCGGTGGGGCGGCGCGACAGACGTGTCAGGCGGGGGACGCCGGCGGTGGCCCCGGCATCGGCCGGCACGATGACCTGCTGAGCAGCGGCGATGTCCACGCCCTCCGAGCGCACGGTCAGCTCCCCGGTCGACGCGCGCCGCGACAGGATGGCCAGCGCGATCGGACCCTCCTCGTAGTGCAGCACGGCCGACGTGATCGACCCGACCTCGGTCTCGCCGTCGAACACGGGATCCCCCGGGGACGGCAGGATGACGTCGCTGCCGTCCAGGTGCAGGGCGGCGAGGCGACGAGGCGGATGCCCCAGGTTGTGCACCTTGGCGACCGTCTCCTGCCCGCGGTAGCACCCCTTGCTCAGGTGCACGGCACTGCGGATCCAGTCGGATTCGTGCGGGATGGCGCGCTCGTCGACCTCGTGCGACCAGCGGGGACGCCAGGCGGCGACGCGCAGCGCTTCCGCGGCCAGCGCACCCGCGAACGGGCCGCGCAGAGCGGCCGCATCGTCCACCAGCGCGACGCTCCACGCGTATTCGGCGGCCGGATGCTGATCGACCGATGCGTACTGATGCCCACCGGGCTGGACCTGACGCCAGGGATCCCGCCACACGATCGGGACCCCGTTCGGCGCGGACGGGGTGACGCGGGCCTCTGCCTCTCCGCCGGCCAGGAAACCGACGAGTGCAGCGTCCTCTCGCACCGTGACGGTCACCCGCGCGCGGAACACCATGCGCTGCAGCCACGCCGCCAGCTTCTGCGCATCGCCGCCGTCCGCGATCAGCCATACGCTCGCGCCGTCCTCGAAGACGCCGGCGGTGTGCTCGATGCGGCCCTGTGGGTCCAGGACCAGCAGTTCCGTGCTGTCACCGGGCCGGAGCGTGCCCACCGACTGCGAGGTGATCGAGTCCAGCCAGGTCAGCCGGTCCTCTCCCGCCACCTCGATGAGGGCACGGTCGGGAAGCGGCGAGATCGACCTTCCCGCGGCGAGTTCGCGCTGCTCGATCAGCGGGTTGCCGAAGTGGGTGATCAGATCCCCGTCGCGGATCGCGCCGGGGAGAGAGTCGAAGGCAGCCATGTCAGATCCTCGCGAGACGTGCGGAGGCATGCGACTTCAGCGGCTCCCCCAGGGCGGTGATGTCCCAGGCCCACAGCAGGTGCGCGTCGACGAGCCCGTACATCCGGGTGGCGGCCGTGTACTGCTTCGCTCCGGCGGAACGCACGATCGCATCGGTGGCGATGTCGACGCGCGGACCGGAGATACGGCCGAGATACAGCTCCAGAGTGCCGTCGGAATGCGTCACCGACACCTCGAGGGGGAATCCGTCACCGGTGCGGAGGCGCTCGACGTCGTCCACCGTCCGCTGCGGCGCCTGCTCGGCGGGCGGCAACAGGGCAGGGCCGGGGTCGGCATCCGTGCGCGGGCGGGACAGGCGCCAGAAGCCGGTCTCCGCGAGCAGCTGCACCGGCGCATCCGTGCCCTCGAGCCCGAGGAACGACGCCGTGGCCGCGTAGTTCAGGAACGGCCCGCCGTCGTGGCTGAAGCTCACGCGATGTCTGAACTCGCCTTGGAAACGCCGGTCGCCCGCGGAGTACTCGATGACTCCGCTGCCCTCCCAGACACCCAGCAACCAGGAGAGCGGCGCGAGGTCAGCGGGCAGATCCGTGGGCAGCTCGATCACGACGGAAGTCGGATCAGCGCTGGCCGCGGAACAGGTTCACGAGCACGACTCCGGAGACGAAGACGATCGCAAGGCTCGCGAGCCCCAGCAGGCCGAGGAAGAAGATTTCGAGCGCAACGGGATCCATGCACATCAGTGTAGCCGCTGGTCGCGGGACCGGCTCGTCAGAGCGCGGCCGCCAGCGCCGAGAGCCCGAACGCCGCCGAGACCAGGCCCATCACGACCAGGGCTCCCACGCAGCTGGCCGCCACGCGGACGATGAACCCCTGCGCCCGACCGTAGGCGAGTTGCACGGCGAACGACAGCAGGATCACGCCGCCGAAGGCGATCGCCAGCCAGCTGACGCGATCCTGTTCCGGCAGCACGATCCCGAGCGTGATCGAGACGACCAGGGAGACCGCCCAGACGGCGATCACGCCGTGGAAGGCGTTGCGCGGCGCGAGGGCGGCTTCTGACATGTGGCCATCGTACTTGTCATCGCCGGCGACGTGTCGACGGCGAGCGGTCCTGCGTTGACTAACATTGTCGCGTGGCCCTGCTGCTCGCGCTCAGCCCTGCTCCCGATGCGGAGCCGGTGCTTCCCGCGCTCGAGCTGCTCCCGCACAGCATCCGCCGCCATCCCATGGATCCGAGCCGTCTGCTCTCCCTCCCCGAGTCGGATGCCGTGCTGCTGGACGCGCGCGCGGACCTCGTCGCCGCGCGGGCGGCCTGCCGACTGCTGCGCACAGCGGGTGCGGGCGTCCCGGTGCTGCTCATCGTCACCGAGGGCGGCCTCAGCGCCGTCTCGGTGGACTGGGGGTTCACCGACCTCATCCTCGCCGGTGCGGGGCCCGCCGAGATCGACGCCCGCATCCGCCTGGCGATCGCCCAGGCCCAGGACGAGGAGCCCGTGCGCGTCCAGGCGTCCGGGATCACCATCGACGAGCAGTCGTACGCCGCGAAGCTGCACGGTCGGCCGCTGGATCTGACGTACAAGGAGTTCCAGCTCCTGCACTTCCTCGCCACGCATCCGTCCCGGGTCTTCACCCGCGAGCAGCTGCTCAGCGACGTGTGGGGATACGACTACTTCGGCGGCACCCGCACCGTCGACGTGCACGTGCGACGCCTACGGGCCAAACTCGGCGACGCCGAGCAGATCATCGGCACGGTGCGCAACGTGGGATACCGTTTCAACCTGCAGGACGAAGATCATCGCGTGGACGACTGAGTTCACGCATCCGTCCGCGACGGGTGCAAGGATGTACCCCATGATCGAACCCGCACTTGTCGATGCCGGACTCGGGGATGCCGAGGACGATGACTTCGATGCGCACGAGGCGCCGGATGCGGTGCTCCCGGACCACCGCTACCACGACCGGGAGCTGAGCTGGCTGGCGTTCAACCAGCGGGTGCTGGAGCTGGCGGAGGACCCGACGCTGCCGGAGCTGGAGCGGGCGAATTTCCTGGCCATCTTCGCCAGCAATCTTGACGAGTTCTTCATGGTGCGCGTCGCAGGACTCAAACGCCGCATCCTGACCGGACTGGCCGTGCCCACCAATGTCGGCCGCCCCGCATCCGACGCCCTCTCCGACATCTCGACCGAGGCTCACACCCTGCAGCTGCGCCACGCGGACGTGTGGACCAACCAGGTGCGCCCCGCGCTGGCCGACGCCGGTATCGAGATCATCGAATGGTCCGACCTGACCGATGCCGAGCGCCGCTCGCTCGGCGAGTACTTCCAGGCCCAGGTGTTCCCGGTTCTCATGCCCCTGGCCGTCGACCCCGCGCACCCGTTCCCCTACATCTCGGGCCTGTCGCTGAACCTGGCCATCCGGATCCGCAACGCGCGCACGGGCCGTCAGGATTTCGCGCGCCTGAAGGTGCCGCCGATGCTGCCCCGCTTCGTGGAGGTGCGCAGGGTCGGCGAGATCATGCGCTTCATCCGTCTCGAGGAGCTCATCGCCAACCACCTCGGCGACCTCTTTCCCGGGATGGAGGTGCTGGACCACCACGCGTTCCGCCTCACCCGCAACGAGGACTTCGACATCGAGGAGGACGAGAGCGAGAACCTCATCCAGGCGCTCGAGGCCGAGCTGCTGCGCCGCCGGTTCGGTCCGCCGATCCGGCTGGAGATCACGGACGACATGGACGACGTGACACTCGAGCTGCTCATCAAAGAGCTCGACATCACCGACCAGGAGGTCTACCGCCTTCCCGGCCCGCTGGACCTGCGCGGCCTGTTCGACCTCGCCCGCATCGACCGTCCCGACCTGCGCTACCCGCCGCACCTGCCCACCACCGCCGTGGCCTTCCAGCCCGGCGACAGCAACGAGCGGCCCGACGTCTTCAAGGCCATCGGCCGTGCCGACGTGCTGGTGCACCACCCCTACGAGTCGTTCGCGACCAGCGTGCAGGCGTTCCTGGACCAGGCGGCGCGCGACCCGCACGTGCTCGCCATCAAGCAGACGCTGTACCGCACCTCCGGCGACAGTCCGATCGTGCAGTCGCTGATCGACGCGGCCGAGGCGGGCAAGCAGGTGCTGGCTCTCGTGGAGGTGAAGGCCCGCTTCGACGAGGCGAACAACATCGTCTGGGCGCGCAAGCTGGAGAAGGCCGGCGTGCACGTCGTCTACGGCCTGGTGGGCCTGAAGACGCACTGCAAGCTGGCCCTGGTCATCCGCGAGGAGGAGGGCGTGCTGCGCCACTACTCCCACATCGGTACGGGGAACTACAACCCGAAGACCAGCCGCATGTACGAGGACTTCGGTCTGTTCACCGCCGACCCGCAGATCGGCAAGGATCTCACGCGTCTCTTCAACGAGCTCAGCGGATACGCGATCGAGAAGAAGTTCAAGCGTCTGCTCGTCGCCCCGCTGCACCTGCGCAAGGGCCTGCTGCGCCACATCGACAACGAGATCAAGAACGCCGAGGCCGGAAAGCGCGCGCGTGTGCGCATCAAGGTCAACTCGATGGTCGACGAGCAGATCATCGACGCGCTGTACCGAGCCAGCATGGCCGGGGTGCAGGTGGAGGTATGGGTGCGCGGCATCTGCAGTCTGCGGGTGGACCTGCCCGGCGTGAGCGACAACATCACCGTGCGCAGCATCCTGGGCCGCTACCTGGAGCACTCGCGCATCTTCTCCTTCGAGAACGACGGCAACCCGATCGTCTACATCGGCAGCGCCGACATGATGCACCGCAACCTCGACCGCCGCATCGAAGCGCTGGTGCGGCTGTCGACGCCTGCGCACATCCAGGAGCTGCACGACCTGTTCGATCTGGCGATGGACCCGGGGACCAACTCCTGGCATCTGGCGGCCGGCGGCGTCTGGCTGCGCGCGTCGGGCACCGAGGACGCACCGCTCGTGGACCTGCAGGACAAGACGATGTCCATGGTGCAGAACCGCCGTCGCAAGCGATCGGTCCGGTGACCGACACCGCGGTGTTCGCGGCCGGCGCCGTGGTGTGGCGTCTGGTCGAGGGCAAGCTCCGCATCCTGCTCATCCACCGCACCAAGTATCGCGACGTGACGCTGCCCAAGGGCAAGGTCGATCCGGGCGAGATGCTCGCGCAGACGGCCGTGCGGGAGGTGCGCGAGGAGACGGGGATCAAGGTGGCTCTGGGCGTTCCGGTGGGCGTGAGCAAGTACTGGATGCGCCCCAAGCGGCAGAAGGTGGTCCACTACTGGGCGGCCGAGGCCACGGATGACGCCATCCGCGCGTCGACGTTCGTCCCGAACGGCGAGATCGCCGCGATCGAGTGGGTGAGCCTGAAGAAGGCGCGAGCGCGCCTGAGCTACCCGGTCGACGTGGAGATCCTCGACGGCTTCGCCAGCCTCGTCGACGACGGCGTGCTGCACACCTTCCCGCTCATCCTGCTGCGCCACGCGAAAGCGGTCTCGCGCGCGGACTGGGACGGCGCGGATGCCACGCGCCCCCTCACCGAGAGGGGACTGCGCCAGGCCAAGGCGGTCGCCGCGCCGTTGAAGGCGTTCGGGGTGCGTCGCATCGTCTCCAGCGACGCCGAACGCTGCCTGCAGACGATCGCACCGCTGCAGAAGAAGGTCTCCCACGCAGCCCGCATCACCAGCAGGATCAGCCAGGACGCCTGGGATGCCGGCACGTCCGACATCCGCTCGGTGGTCGGGCACCGCATCCGCTCTCGCAAAGCCGCGGTCCTCTGCAGCCACCGGCCCGTGCTCCCCGCGATCCTCTCCGAGATGGTGCTGGCCACGGGCACGGTGCACGGATCGTACGTGGGCAGCGCGACCGCACTCGAGACCGCGGGGTTCTCCGTCGTTCACTTCTCGGCCACCAACCCCGGTTCGGGAATCATCTCGATCGAGACCCACGCACCCAAGGTCTGACTTCGTACGGAATCCGCGTCTGCGCGGACATCGGCCCCGATCCGTTCACCTCCCGTTCACCCGCGGGGGTCAATCTCGTTAACCGAGGCTCCTACTGTCGCTGTGTGCCCTGCACCGGGCCAGTACCCCTTCCTCGATCGAACGGACCACAGTGAAGATCTCCCGCATCGCTCGTATCAGCGCCGTCGGCGCGGTCGCCGCCCTCGCACTCGCCGGCTGCGCCGCGAACGAGGCCGGCACGCCCGCAGGCCCCGACGCGGCCGCCGCCTCCACGCTCGAGGGCACCCTGAAGGCGACCGGCGCGTCGTCCCAGGGCTCCGCGCAGGAGGCGTGGGTCGCCGCGTTCCAGACCGCCAACCCGGACGTCACCATCAACTACGAGCCGACCGGCTCGGGCACGGGCCGCGAGAACTTCATCGCGGGCGCCAGCAGCTTCATCGGCTCGGATCGCGCGTTCAGGACCGACGAGTTCGCCGACGGCTTCAAGACCTGCGCGACCGATGCGATCGTCGAGGTGCCGCTGTACATCTCCCCCGTCGCCATCGCCTTCAACCTCGACGGCGTCGACACCCTGAACCTCGACGCGAAGACGATCGCGGGAATCTTCGCGGGCACCATCGCGAACTGGAACGACCCCGCCATCGCCGACCAGAACGACGGCGTCGACCTGCCGGACCTGGCGATCTCCCCCGTGCACCGCTCGGATCCCTCCGGCACTCAGGAGACCTTCACCAAGTACCTCAGCGCGACTGCCGGTGACGTGTGGACGTACGAGCCGGCGGACGTGTGGCCGATCAAGAGCGGCGAAGCCGCGCAGGGCACATCCGGCGTCGTGCAGGCGATCAAGGCGGGCAACGGTGCGATCGGATTCGCGGACGCATCGCAGGTCGCCGGCCTGGGTCAGGTGCACGTCGGTGTCGACGGCGAGTACGTGCCGTACTCCGCCGAGGCGGCGTCCGCGCTCGTCGAGAACTCTCCTCTGGAGGAGGGGCGCAGCGCCGGGGACCTGGTCTTCGACGTCGACCCTGCTGCGGCGAAGGCCGGTTCCTACCCGATCGCGCTGGTCAGCTACCTGATCGCGTGCGAGGAGTACGCGGACGCGAACACCGCATCGCTGGTGAAGTCGTACCTCGAGTACGTCGCCGGCGAGGACGGCCAGAAGGCCGCCGCCGACAATGCCGGCAGCGCGCCGATCTCCGCCGGCCTCCGCGAGAAGGTGCTCGCCGCCATCGACACCATCAAGGTCGGCTGATGACAGCCCGCTGACAGCTCCGATGCCCTCGCGTCCGATCCGGCGCGGGGGCATCGGAGGGCCTACCCGCCGCTCGCCCCCATCGAAAACGGAGACCATGAGCACGATGACCACCTCGGCACCGCCGGAAGCTCCCGCCCCGCCGCCGTCCCGACCGGCGCGGATCCGGGCGAAGCAGCGGATCGGCGACCGGGTCTTCTCGGGCACCGCGCTCGGCGCCGGCCTCGTCATCCTCGTCGTGCTCGCCGCGGTCGCGGTGTTCCTCGTCGTGCAGAGCCTGCCCGCGTTCTCCCCGGACACCACCGAGAACCACATCCTGAAGGGCCGGTCGTTCTGGGAGTACGTCGGACCGCTGGCGTTCGGCACCGTCTGGGCATCGCTGATCGCCCTGCTCATCGCCACGCCCATCTCCATCGGCATCGCGCTCTTCATCTCGCACTACGCCCCGCGGCGGCTCGCCGGCGTGCTGGGCTACGTCATCGACCTGCTCGCCGCCGTCCCGTCGGTCGTCTTCGGGCTGTGGGGTGGTCTGGTGCTCGCGCCGCTGCTGCAGCCCGTCTACGCGTGGTTGAACGCCAACGCCGGCTGGATCCCGTTCTTCGGCGGTCAGGTCTCCTCCACCGGGAAGACCATCATGACCGCGTCGCTCGTGCTGGCGGTCATGGTCATTCCGATCATGACCGCCATCTGCCGCGAGGTGTTCCTGCAGACCCCGAAGCTGCATGAGGAGGCCGCGCTCGCGCTCGGCGCCACCCGCTGGGAGATGGTGCGCATGGCCGTGCTGCCCTTCGCTCGCGGCGGGATGGTCTCCGCCGTCATGCTCGCGCTGGGCCGCGCCCTCGGCGAGACCATGGCCGTGACTATGGTCCTCTCGCCCGCCGCCGTGTACAGCTTCCTGGTGCTCACCGCGACGAACCCGACCCCCATTCCGGCGAACATCGCGCTCGCGTTCCCCGAGGCGCACGACACCGGGGTGAACACGCTCATCGCGACCGGCCTGGTCCTGTTCATCGTGACCTTCGCCGTCAACGCCGTGGCGCGCTGGATCGTCGCCCGCCGTGCCGAGTTCTCCGGAGCCAACTGACATGACCTCGATCACGCTCACCGCGCGCAGCACCGCGCTCACCTCCGGCAGACTCGCCTCCTGGGTGCCGTGGGCCCTGCTGGGCGCGTCCTTCGCCAGCTCCTTCGCCGTCTTCGGGGTGCTCTCCGCCGGCGGCGAACTCGCCGACTTCAACATCGCCGGCGCGGTGGCGGTCGGCGCCGCGATCTACCTGGTGCTCATCACCGTGGTGGCGTCGATCGCCGAGAGCCGCCGCAAGGCGGTCGACCGGCTGATGACGGCGCTGGTCGCCACAGCGTTCCTGATCGCGCTGCTGCCGCTGATCTCCCTGCTGTGGACCGTCGTGGCGAACGGCCTGCACCGCTTCGACGCCGAGTTCTTCTCGTTCTCGATGCGCAACATCGTCGGTGAGGGCGGCGGGATCGCGCATGCCATCTGGGGAACCGTGCTGGTGACTCTGATGGCCACCGTGATCGCCGTGCCGGTGGGGCTGATGACCTCGATCTACCTCGTCGAGTACGGACGGGGCCGCATCGCCAAGGGCGTCACGTTCTTCGTCGACGTGATGACCGGCATCCCCTCGATCGTGGCCGGTCTGTTCATCTACTCGGTGTTCGCGCTGTTCATCCGTCCGGGCATCTCGATGGGTTTCATGGGCGCACTGGCGCTCGCGGTGCTGATGGTGCCGGTGGTGGTCCGAGGCAGCGAGGAACTGCTGCGGATCGTGCCCAACGAGCTTCGGGAGGCCGCCTACGCCCTCGGCGTGCCGAAGTGGCTGACCATCCTCAAGGTGGTGCTTCCCACCTCCATCGCCGGCATCACCACATCGGTGATGCTCGCCATCGCACGCGTGATCGGCGAGACGGCCCCGCTGCTGCTCACGGCGGGATTCACTGCCAGCCTCAACACCAACCTGTTCGACGGCCAGATGATGACCCTGCCGGTGTTCGCGTACAACTCCTACATGAACCAGGGCACCGCGGCCGACGCCTCGGTGGCACGCGCCTGGGCGGCCGCCCTCACGCTGATCCTGATCGTCATGGTCCTGAACCTCGTCGCGCGCCTGATCGCGAAGTGGTTCGCCCCGAAGACCTCCGGCCGCTGAGCCGCATCCGACCCGAAGGAATCCCGACATGTCCAAGAGCATCGAAGTCAACGATCTGAACGTCTACTACGGCGACTTCCTGGCGGTGGAGGGCGTGTCCCTCGAGATCCGGCCGCGCAGCGTCACCGCCTTCATCGGCCCGTCCGGCTGCGGCAAGTCCACCTTCCTGCGCACCCTGAACCGCATGCACGAGGTGATCCCCGGCGCTCGCGTGGAGGGCGAAGTGCTGCTGGACGGCAACGACCTGTACGCACCCGGGGTCGACCCCGTGCTGGTGCGCCGCCAGGTGGGCATGGTCTTCCAGCGTCCCAATCCGTTCCCGACCATGTCGATCAGGGAGAACGTCCTGGCCGGGGTCAAGCTGAACAACAAGCGCATGTCGCGCTCCGACGAGGACGCCCTGGTGGAGCAGTCGCTGACCGGCGCCAACCTGTGGAACGAGGTCAAGGACCGTCTCGACAAGCCGGGATCGGGCCTCTCCGGCGGCCAGCAGCAGAGGCTGTGCATCGCACGCGCGATCGCCGTGTCGCCCGAGGTGATCCTCATGGACGAGCCGTGCTCGGCCCTGGACCCGATCTCCACCTACGCGATCGAGGAGCTGATCGGCGAGCTGAAGAACGAGTACACGGTCGTGATCGTGACGCACAACATGCAGCAGGCCAGCCGCGTCTCCGACCGCACCGCGTTCTTCAACATCGCGGGCACCGGCAAGCCCGGCAAGCTCATCGAGTACGACGACACCGCGACGATCTTCACCACCCCGTCCGTGCAGGCCACGGAGGACTACGTCTCCGGGCGCTTCGGCTGACCCCGGCGACGCCGCCTCGTCATCCGCCGCCGGTTCGTCATCCGGAGCATCCGCGCGGGACGCGGCGCGTCGCCACGTGACACGCCGTACCGACGACATTGGCTCCGGGCGAGGGGACGGATCGTTCGCCCTGCACAACTGCGCTGCGCCGGCGAGTTGTCCACGATCACTGGGACCCCGGCTTCTCCTCGTCGACCGCTCCGACACACTCGCAGGATGCTCGACTCGATCCTGCGGCAACTCGGCGGTGTCGCGCGCACGGCGACGCTTCGTGCGCAGGGAGTGACGACGCGGCGGTTGCGCGAGGCCGTGGGTGCCGGCGAGATCGTGAAGATCCGGCGCGGGCTGTACGCCTCACCGGATGCGCCTTCGGTGGTGCGCCACGCGGCCGAGCACGGCGGCGTGCCCGGGTGCGCGGATGCCGCGGACCGGCTCGGGCTGTGGCTGCTGGAGCGCGGCCGGAGTTGTGTGTGGCTGGGTCGAGCGGGCGAGGCGCACCCGGGTTGTGGGAACTGCCACGTGCACTGGACCGACGGCACGGCCGTCTTCGGCCGGCTCCCTCCCGTCGAGGTCGTGCTGCTGCAGCTGCTCGAGTGCTTCGACGACGAGACGTTCTTCGCCGCTTACGAGTCGGCGCTGCGGTTGATGAAGATCTCACCGAGCGGCATAGCCTGGCTCCGGCAGCGGATGCCGGTCGGCAAGCGCTGGCTGATGAGCGTCGCGCGCTCGGATGCCGACAGCGGGCTGGAGTCGCTCGTCCGGCTGCGACTGCATCTGCTCGGCATCCGGGTTCGGACTCAGATCCGTATCGACGGCGTGGGCGAGATCGACATCGTCATCGGCGACCGACTCCTGATCGAGTGCGACGGGCGTGAGAATCACGAGCGCGCGGCCGAGCGGCACAAGGATCTGCTGCGGGACGCCGCAGCAGCCGCCCTCGGATACGAGACGCTGCGGTTCGATTACGGATGATCGTCCACGGCTGGCCGCGCGTCGAGGCCGCGATCCTGGCCAAGATCGCCGAGGGCGCGCACCTTCGCCGCTGACGTCTTCCGCAGCAGCCCCCGCCTGCCGTCTGCTGCCGATCAGCTGCTGCCTGTGCCGTCGTCCCGTCGTCCCGTCGTCCCGTCGTCCGGAGCCTCCGCGCGGGAGGCGGCGTGTCGCCACATCCCGGCGGACGACACGCCGGAGGGCTCCGGGCGACCGCACGCGCGGGCGCCGCCCGGGACTCAGCGCGGCGAGAGCAGGTGGGTGTTCAGCTGCGCCGTGAGCGCGGGATCGGATGCCAGCGGCGCGCCGTCCACGGCCGTGATGGCCACGGCCAGGCGGATGCTGGAGACCAGCCACGCGGCATCCGCGGTCGCCAGATCGGATGTGGTCAGCGTGGCGTAGCGCGTGCGGAAGCCGCGCGACTCCAGATACTCGTACACGCTCAGCTGGGTCGTCCCGTGCAGGATGCCGCCGGAGGGCGCCGGTGTGATGAAATCGTCGCCCACACGCAGGATGAGCGACGCCGTGGGCGCTTCGAGGACATGCCCGTCCGGTGTGACGAAGACCGCGTCGTCCGCTCCGCGCCGGTGCGCTTCGCGCAGCGCCGCCATGTTCACCGCGTACGAGAGCGTCTTCGCGCCCAGCAGCAGCCACGGCGCGCGCTGTCCGGCTTCCAGGTCGTAGCCGCGGTCGAGGGTGACCACGCGCACCCCGTCCCGGCGCACCGCGGTGAAGTCCGGCGCCGGAGAGGCGGTCGCCCACGCGGTGGGTGCCGGGCCGTGCTCCACCCCCCGGCTGAGGATCAGCTTGACCACGGCCTCCCCCGAGGGGACGAGGCGCGCGGCGGTGGCCACGGCCTGGCGCCACTGCTCGGCGTTGGGCACCGGAAGGTCGCAGAGCCGCGCGGAATGCGCCAGTCGCTGCACGTGCGCTTCGACCTCGTTCGCGTGCCCGTCGATCACGCCGATGGACTCGAACACGCCGTCTCCGCGCTGAGTGCTGAACTCGCCCACGCTGAGCGCCGGAGCCGCCACATCCATCGGTGTGAAGGTGGCGGAGAAGTCGTCGCGCGTGTCCGCGGCGTCGACCGGAGCGATCATCAGAGCGAAGCGCTGGAGCATGCCCTCAGCTTAGGACGGCCAGGAATACCAGAGCGGGAGAGGCGTTACACTGGAACGGCCGGGCCGCATAACCCCGGGCTCCAAATTCTGCCGCTGCGAGCGGCCTTCCGCCGAGAGGCGTTCTTGCGGTCCGGCTCTTTCATGCCCGCATTCAGGTCAGTGCGCCGCTGCGCCAGAGGCCGGCTGCCGCCGTCAGATCATCGGCGTAACCGCTCAGCCGCAGGGCCCGGCGGGTGAGGTCGCTCGCCCGTCCCGGCTCCGTCGGCTCGTAGTCGTCGGCGGTGTGCGTGGCGCCGGAGGCCTGCACCCGGCAGTACGCGGCCGCGCGTTCCAACGCCACGGCGAAATCTCCCTGGAAGACGCCACGCAGGATGGTGTCGACCAGCGCGGTGAGCTCGTCGGGACTGGCGGGCGTCGGAGCGCCGGCGATCGCGGCATCCGCCGATCTCAGCTCGACCCGCCCGCGCTCGTACAGCAGTGCTGCCGTCGCGGAGTCGCTGCGGATAGCGATCTGCAGCAGGTAGAGGCGCCACAGCGCCCCCGGAAGCGAGCGCGACGGGGCGATCGACCACAGCTCGGCGATGTCGTCGATCCCGTGCTCGGCGGTGAACGCGATCAGGCGCTCGGTCGTCTCTCCCGTCGCATCCTGCCTGGCGCGTCGGAGCAGGGCGGATGCCGTCGCATGCGCGACACGGGACTTCTCGGCGGGATCCGACGCCCCGACGAGCTTGTCGAAGGCTGCGGACGGACGCCGGACGGGGCGGTGGAACTGCTCGGGCATCCGTCCAGCGTACGCGCGCTTCACGCGGTCGGGATGACGAAGATCGGATCACTCGTCGGCGCGCCCGACGGGGATCCACCGACCTGCTCCACGGTCACGGCGATCGCATCGCCGGCCTGCATGGCCCCGTCGAGCAGTGCCGTCGCCTCGCCGTCGACGGTGTCGAAGACCCCGGCGGAGATCGGCTGATCGCCGCGCACGAACCAGAGCTCGAACGTCTTGTCCGGATCCGGCCGGTCGAGGCCGGATGCCACCAGCACCGCCTCCCCCAGTTGCCCCGACCAGTGCGCCGTGGCGGTGGCGCCCGAATCCAGGCGCACGGTGGCCTGTTCGGCGTCCGGCGCGGAGCGGATCTCATCGAGGGCGACCACGGATGCCGGGCGCTGCAGCTGGGAGACGACGATCGCGGTCGCGATGCCGCCGCCGACGAGGAGGACCAGGCAGGCCGCCAGCGTGAACAGCGCACGCGACCAGCGTCGCGGACCGCCCGTCGACCGCGTCGTCGGAGATGTGCGGACTGCGGCGGCGTCCACGCGGCCGTCCGCGCGCACCTCCTGCGCGCCCGGGTTCTGCGCTTCCGGGTCCTGCGCTTCCGGATCCTGCGGCGTGGTCGAGATCTGCGCGAGCAGCGCGTCGCGCAGTGCCGACGGCGGCCGGACCGGCTCGAGCGCGGCGGCGAGCGCGGCGGCGGTCTCCACGTCGCGGTCGGCGTCGGACGTCCATTCCGGGTGCTCGGCTCCGGCGAGGGCGAATCGCCGTTCGTCGGCCGCCGAGAGCGCGTGCAGGGCGTGCCCGGCGGCGAGCTGCTGGAACTCCTGCTCGTTCATGTCGACACCCCCATCTCGTTGCGCAATCGCGTCAGCCCGTCCCTCATCCGCGTCTTGACCGTTCCCAGCGGCACGCCGATCAGGGCCGAGATCTCGCTCTGACTGTAGCCGCCGTAGTAGGCCAGGATCAGCGCCTCCTGCTGTGCTTCGGGCAGCCCGGAGAGTGCGCTGACGACCCGCGTGCCTTCGAGTCGTTCCTCGACCGCCTCCTCCACGACGTTCCGGTCGGCCTCGAGGTCGCGCGTGCCGACGCGCACGTCACGATCGGTGCTGGACTGCGAAGCCCGCACCCGGTCCACGGCACGACGGTGCGCGATCGTCAGGATCCACGACCGGCCCTGCCCTCTGTTCGGAGCGAACCGGCCGGCGGATTGCCAGATCTCCAGGAACACCTCCTGCAGGACCTCCTCGCTCTGCGCCCGGTTGGTCAGGACACGGAGGATCAGCGCGAATACGCGAGGCGAGAGCAGATCGTAGAGCTCGGCGAACGCCCGCTGGTCTCCGGCGGCGACGCGGAGAAGGAGGTCGGCGGCGCTGTCCCGCGCCGAACCGTCCTCGGGCACATCCAGGCCGTCAATAACCATTTCCCCCAGCATGCCGCATTCACCTCCTCTCTCCGTGCACGCCGTCCCGTTCACCCGAAGGTGAACGAGTAGACCTCCACGCCTGCAGGAACCTCCACGGTCAGCACTCCGCTGTTCGTGCTCCCCGCCCTGATCGCGTAGGAGCGCGGTGTGCCGTCGACGGTGATCCCCTTCGGCGCGCTGTCGCCGTCGCGCACGGTGATCTCGCCCGAGCCCGCCAGGACGATGCGCACTTCGGCTGCGCGGTACCGGAGACGGATGCTGCCGACGGCCCCGCTCTGCGGCGTCGCGTACTGAGTCCTCACATCCCAGGCGCCGCCCAGGGCGAAGGTGTCCGCAGCCTGCTCGGCCGGCAGGGCATAGGAGGCGGACCCCGCGCGATACGCGTCCGCGCCGCCGTAGTTCACGTCCTTCGACGATCCGAGGAAGGTCTCCGGCGTGGTCGATCCCCGCGCCGGGGTCGTGTCCGCGACCTCGGTCGCGTCCGGGAGCCGCACTCCCGGATCGGCGTCCGCGAGCAGCTCGCGGATCAGTTTCTCCGTGGCGGCGTAGTTCCCCTCGCCGAAGGAGATGTGGCGCACCGTGCCGTCCGCGTCGATGAGGTAGTGGGCGGGCCAGTAGCGGTTGCGGTACGCGGTCCAGGTGGACAGGTTGTTGTCCAGCGCCACCGGGTACGTGATGCGGAAGTCGCGCGCGCCGGCGCTCACGTTCCCGGCGTCCTTCTCGAAGGCGTACTCAGGCGAGTGGACGCCGATCACCTGCAGCCCCGCATCGCGATAGACCCGATCCCACGCGACGACATGCGGGATGGAGCGCTGGCAGTTGATGCACGAGTACGCCCAGAAGTCGACGAGGACCACCTGACCGCGCAGATCCTTCAGATCGACGGGCGCGCCGTTCGCGGTGTTCAGCCACTGCGCGATGCCGCTGATCGCGGGAGCGGCACCGCACTCCTCGAGCTCCGTGGCACCGTTGGTGCAGTTGCTCAGCTCACGGTTCTCGTCGGTGACCAGTCCGCCCAGGTCCAGCGCCTCCCCCTGCTGCTCGGCGAGACCCTCCTGCAGCTGCGCGGTGTAGTCGGGCAGCAGCCGCTGGAGCTGCTGCGGAACGTTGAAGACGAGCCCGGTGGCCAACGCGATCATGGCGATGCCGGCAGCGATGCGCAGCCCGCGCTCGCGGGAGCGGAAGGCGCGGATGCGCTCCACGAGTCCGCGACCGGCGAGCGCGAAGGCAAGCAACGGCACGGCGACGCCGACGGCGAACGAGGCGGTGAGGAACACGGTGTCCACCCCGATCCGGCCGGTGCTCCCGGCGACGATGATCGCAGCCAGCACGGGGCCCGCGCAGGGGACGAACACGGCCCCCAGGGCCAAGCCGACGCCGAATCCGCTGCCGCCGTTGTGCACCTCGCGTCGCGGAATCCACTGGAACGGCCTCTCGAGCAGCTGCTCCAGCCGCGGGACGAGCAGGGCGATGCCGAGCAGCAGCAGAACGCCGATGCCCACCCAGCGGATGATGTCCTGCGGCAGATCGAGCAGTCCGAGCACGAGCGAGCCGACCAGCGTCACGGCGCTGAAGCTCAGCATCAGCCCCGCGATGACGAGATAGGGCCGACGACGCGGTGCCGGCGTCACCTGCCCGTCGAAGCGCGCGGACTGCGCGCCGCCGGTCAGGAAGATGACCGGCAGCACCGGCAGGATGCACGGCGATATGCCCGTGATGAGACCGCCGAGCAGTCCGATGAGGATGAGGTCCATGGTGCGCCTTTCGTCATCCGTTCTTCGGTCCCGGACCCGGGATCGGATTGTCTTCCATCCGATCCCGGGACCGCTCCGAACAACACTCGACGCCGCGGGAGGTCCGCGGCTGCGAACCCCGGAGGTTGAAATGCTCAGCACCAAGAAGAAGATCAGCGCAGCTCTCTCACTCGGCTTCGTCGGCGTCCTCGTGCTCGCCGGCTGCTCGATGGGCGGCGACGACGCCTCGCCGTCGATGGAGCCGAAGGCGGCGGAGACCTCGGAGGCTGCTCCGCAGACCATGGATCCTGCCGCGAACCTCGTCGGCCCTGGCTGCGACGCGTACGCGGCACAGGTTCCTGACGGAGACGGCTCGATCCAGGGCATGTCGCAGGACCCGGTGGCCGTCGCCGCGTCGAACAACCCTCTGCTGACGACGCTGGTCGCCGCCGTGAGCGGACAGCTGAACCCGGATGTGAACCTCGTGGACACCTTGAACGGCAGCGAATTCACCGTCTTCGCACCGGTCGATGACGCGTTCGCGAAGATCGACCCCGCAACCATCGAGGGCCTGAAGACCGACTCGAAGACGCTCTCGTCGATCCTCACGTACCACGTCGTTCCCGGTCAGATCGAGCCCGCCGACATCGCCGGAATGCACAAGACCGTGCAGGGCTCCGAGCTGGACGTCACCGGCTCCGGTGACGCCTGGATGGTCGACGATGCGAACATCATCTGCGGTGGCGTGCAGACCGCCAACGCGACCGTGTACCTCATCGACTCGGTGCTGATGCCGCCGGCCGAGTGAGCCGTGGCGTCGATCGCGATCGACGCACACGTGACCGGGACCGCGGTGGGGAGCGCGTGAACCGGTGAAGTGCCCGCCGACTGTCGTCGGCGGGCACTTTCCTGTCGCCTTAGACTGGACGCACGGGCCTCTAGCTCAGTCGGCAGAGCATCGGACTTTTAATCCGCGGGTCGTGGGTTCGAGCCCCACGGGGCCCACCGTATGATCCTGCAGCGCCGTCGGGCACGGCGTACGGGCACCTGCCGGTCCTGAGCCGTCCCCGCGTCGCCGCATCGGGTGTGGGAGGATTCGGACGCGGCCGATATGACCGGTGCGCACGCGATCCACCTGTGGAGGAGCCATGACGACCCTGGATGACGCACTCGCCCTGATGGAGGCGTGGCCGGTGGACAACGCCGCTGCCGCGGTGGTCGCATCCGACGGCACCGTGCTCGCTGCGCACGGCGATGCCGATCGTCCCTACCGGCTCGCCTCGGTGACCAAGCCGCTCACGGCCTACGCCGTTCTCATCGCCGTCGAAGAGGGCGTGTTCGACCTGGATTCCCCCGCCGGCCCTGCAGGGTCGACCGTGCGTCATCTGCTGGCGCATGCCTCGGGGCTGGACATGACGGAGGATCGTGTGCGAGCCGAACCGGGCGCGCGCCGCATCTACTCGAACCGCGGTTTCGATGCGCTCGCGGCCGCGATCACCGAGCTCTCCGGCATTCCGTTCGCGACGTACCTCGACGAAGCGGTCTTCGCCCCGCTCGGCATGGCGTCCTCTCGGTTGGAGGGCTCCGCCGCCGCGGACGCCGTATCCACCGTGGCGGATCTGGCACGGTTCGCCGCGGAGCTGCAGCGCCCGTCCCTCCTCGCCGCCGAGACCGTCGCACAGGCGACGCAGGTCGCCTTCCCCGGTCTCGACGGGGTTCTGCCCGGATACGGCGTGCAGCGCCCGAACGACTGGGGGCTCGGTTTCGAACTGCGCGACGGCAAGGATCCGCACTGGACGTCGTCCGCGAACTCCCCCGCCACGTTCGGGCACTTCGGGCAGAGCGGCACGTTCCTCTGGGTCGATCCGCGGGCGGGTGTCGCCTGCGTGGCCCTCGCCGACCGTGACTTCGGCCCCTGGGCGATCGAGGCGTGGCCGCCGCTGTCGGATGCCGTGCTCGCGGCGCTGCAGAAGCGTTAGGCGCCCCGCGCCCGGTGCCGTCGCACGGCGTCACGGTTCGCGCAGCGCACCGAGCAGTAGCGTTGACGACCGTTGCGCGTGACGTCGACGATCACGTTCACGCACGGCGAAGCCGCACAACGCCCGAGGCGGTGCATGCCGCGCTCGGTGAGGTGCAGTGCGGTCCCGACGCTGACGACCGCCTCCAGCACATCCGGCAGAGACCGGAGCCGCTCGTCGCGGTAGTGCAGGTGCCAGCCCTCCCCGTCGTGTTCGGTCAGCTGCGGGTAGGCCGCCGCCGCCGCCATCTGGGCGTTCAACGCCGCAGCGCGCGCGGCGTCGTCAGCGGCGTCCACGACACCGAGCCAGGCCTCCACGACCACCCGAGAGCGCGCATGGTCGTCGGGCCGCGGATCGAACGCCATAGTCATCCCGAAATCACGGGTGCGCTGCTCGATGCCGCTCCGATCGTCCGGCCAGTCGTTCGCCAGCGACGCCGCCAGCAGGACCGCGTACTCGCCGTAAGGGTTGAGATGCATAAGACCATTACAGCATCGTGGAGGCATGACCGCATCTCCCACGCTCCCGATCGTCATCCCGAACCCGCAGCTGCTGCACGAGCATGCCTGGGTCAGCGAGTCCGCGCACCGCACATCGGTCGGCGAGACCGTCTATGTGCGCTGCGTCGACTGCGGCGCACGGCGTGTGGACCTGCGCGGCCCCGACGGCATGCCGCCCGCGCCCCAGACGCGCATCGCGGACTGAAGACCGTGGGTCCGGCTGACGACCGCGGGGCCGGGCTAGAGGATGCCGGGGTACGCGCCGCCGTCGATGAGCAGACTCTGCCCCGTGATGTAGCCGGCCTGCTGGGAGCACAGGAACGCGCACGCCGCGCCGAACTCCTCCGGGGCGCCGAAACGTCGCGTCGGGATCCGTTCGGAACCCTCGGCCGCCACCGTCTCGGCGGTGACGCCGCGTTCCTCGGCCTCACGCGCGTGCAGGGAGCGCAGCCGGTCGGTGGCGAAGTAACCCGGCATCAGGAAGTTGATCGTGACGTCGGCGTGCGCGACGTCACGTGCGACACCCGCCAGGAAGCCGGTCAGGCCTGCCCGCGCCCCACTGGAGAGGTCGAGACCAGCGATCGGCATCTTCACCGAGAAGGAGGTGATGTTCACGATCCGACCGAAGCGCCGCTGGATCATGCCGTCGATCACGCGCTGCACGAGTTCGATGGGCGTCGCCATGTTCGCGGTGACCCCGGCCAGGATCGCTTCCCGGCCCACCTCTCGGAAGTCTCGGAATGGCGGCCCGCCGTTGTTGTTGACGAGGATGTCGACCTGCGGCACGGCCTCGACCAGCGCCTGCTGCACCGCGGCATCCGACACGTCTCCCGGTACCTCGATCACCTCCGAGCCGGTCTCCTGACGAATGCGCTCCGCAGACTGTGCGAGAGCGGCCGCATCGCGTCCGTTGACGACGACCGTCGCCCCCTCGGCGGCCAGCCGCGCGGCACAGGCGTGGCCGAGGCCGGCACCGGAGGCGGTGACGACGGCGAAGCGTCCCTGCAGTCCGAGATCCATGAGCCGATTCTCCTCCCGCCGCGTTCAGCGCGGCACGTCGATCACGCGCTCGGCTCCGGTGACGGCAGCCGTCACCGCTCCCGAGGACATCGCGGCGACCTCCGCCTGCAGCGCCGGAAGCTGCCCCGCAGGACACCACACCTCGAAGTGCGCCTCGATGTCGTAGCGGGCTCCGCCCAGCAGGGAGCCGTGCCGGCTCGTCCAGTCACGCAGCAGATTGTCGAGCCGACCGGCGTCGGCATGCGGCACGGCGATGGTCACCTGAGCGAGCACCCTGCGATCGACGAGGGATGCCCGATCCAGCGCCTCGGAGACCGCGGACGAGTACGCCCGCACCAGTCCGCCGGCACCGAGCTTGGTGCCGCCGAAGTACCGGGTGACGACGGCGACGACGTCGGTGAGGTCACGACGGCGCAGCACCTCCAGCATCGGAATCCCGGCCGTTCCGGACGGTTCGCCATCGTCGGACGAGCGCGCACGATCTCCGTCCAGCCCCGTGACCTGTGCGCTGCAGTGATGCCGTGCGTCCCAGTGCCGCCTACGCACGGCGGCGATCGTCTCGTCGGCGTCTTCCGCCGAGGCGACCGGGGAGATCTGCGCGATGAACCGCGACTTGCGGATGACCAGCTCGTGTTCGATCGGCGCGGCGATCGTCGCGGGGTGGGTCACGCGGGCAGCCATGCCTCCAGGGTAGGCCCGAGTGCGCCCGGCAATCCCGCGGGGATAGCACGCCCATGCACGGATGGCCATCCCCTGTTCCCCGCGCGCCCGCTCATCGCATGCTGGTCAGCCCCTCCACCTGACGAAAGGACTCGATGATGACCAGCATCTCCGCGGCCCAGGTCGCCTTTCTCGCGACGAACGGCTACGAGGACAGTGAGCTGACCAGCCCCTGGGAGGCGGTGACCGGCGCCGGCGCGACGGCGACCATGGTGTCGCCCGAATCCGACGAGATCACCGGTAAGAACGGTCACGTGCAGAGCGTGGACCTGCAGGCCGCCGTCGCGTCGGCCGATGACTTCGATGCCCTCGTGCTCCCCGGAGGCGTGGTGAACGCCGACCACCTGCGCCTGGACAGCGACTCGATCGAGTTCGCCCGCGCGTTCTTCGAGCAGAGCAAGCCCGTGGGGGTCATCTGCCACGGCGCCTGGATCCTCATCGAGGCCGGAGTCGTGGACGGTCGCACGCTGACGAGCTATCCGAGTCTCGCCACCGACCTGCGCAACGCGGGTGCGACCTGGGTCGACCGGGAGGTCGTCGTCGACGCGGGTCTGGTGTCCAGCCGTACGCCTGACGATCTGCCCGCCTTCTGCGAGAAGGTGATCGAGGAGATCGGCGAGGGGCCGCACCGCGAACAGCACGCCTGACGCCGCGTCGACGGGCCGCGCCGCGAAGGGCGTGCGCGGCGCGCGACGACGGCAGTTCCGCCTCGTCTCTCAGCTCGGCGCGGTGAGTTCGACGAGCCTGCGCACCGTGTTGATGTTCCGAGCCGTGCCCGCAGTGCGCAGAGCGCGGTCCAGGACGGGCCCGGTCAGCCGTGTCGACGCGGCCCCGCCGGACCCGTAGTCGATCCACAGCTCCCGGCCGATCACCGCGATCCGCTCACCCGCCTGCAGTCGCGGGGTCAGCTGCTCGACCGCATCCACGGCGGCATCACCCTCGAGGAACATCGCATGCACCATCTTGTCTGACGACGCATCCGGGAACGGGTTCGCCTGCTCCACCCGGACCAGCTGCGCATGCGTGCGTGCGATCACCGGTGTGTCGACGTCGAAAGTCTCCGCGATGAGGCTGCGCACCTCCGCGCAGGCGGCGCCCGGATCGTCCGGTGCGTCGCAGATGATGTTCCCGCTCGCGATGTACGTCGACACCTCGCCGAGCCCCGTACGCGCGCCGAGCAGCGCCCGCAGCTCCGACATGGGAACCCGATTGCGGCCCGAGACGTTCACCGCGCGCAGCAGCAGCGCGCACCGTCCGGCGGTCACTCGGCTCCCGAGACGGTTGGACGCCTGGGCACCAGCTCCGCGCCCGCGTGCGCCAGCTCCGCGAGGGCGGCCTCACTGGATTCCGCCCCGACACCGGCCACCAGGTCCGTGAGGACGCGCACGCGCACACCACGGGCGATCGCATCCAGCGCCGATGCACGCACGCAGTGGTCGGTCGCGATCCCCACGACATCCGCGTCGGTCACACCGTGCGCGGAGAGGATCTCACCGACGGTCCCGCCGTCCTCGGCCGTGCCCTCGAACATCGAGTAGGCAGGGCTCCCCTGCCCCTTGCGCACGTGGTGCGTGATGGCATCCGTCACCAGCAACGGGTCGTATGCCGCGCCCTCCGTGTCGGCCACGCAGTGTACGGGCCAGGAGTCCGTGTAGTCGGGCGCCGTCGAGAAGTGCCCGCCGTTGTCGCTGTCCGCATCATGCCAGTCCCGCGAGGCGATGATCACCGCGTAGTCCCCCGCCTGCGCGGCGAGAAGGTCACTGATGCCGGATGCCGCGGCATCTCCGCCCGCCACCGCGAGTGCGCCCCCCTCGGTGAAATCGTTCTGCACGTCGACGATGAGAAGTGCTCTGCTCATGCTGATGAGGGTACCCGTGACGGTCAACCCCGGCACCCTGCACCCTCCTCCGCCTCCCGCGCATTTGACTTGCCCAGCGGGCTTGTTACGTTGGAGAGGCGAGCCGGATGCGCTCGCAGCGCTGCCGTGTGCGCGCATCCGCCCGATCGGGGTCGTCAAACCCCGTCGCAGGTGCGCCACGACTGTGCCTCGTCGTGTGCAGCGACTGCTTCTCCTCCGGCCTCGTGCGAACGCCGAAGTCGTTCGCGCATGCGCGCGTCACCTCGCAGGCGGAGGGGACTGCTGCGTGCGTGCCCGCTGACGATCGGAACTGCATGCCGGCCCGGAAATCACCGCTCCTTCCCACTGACGCCACTCTCGACTCCGGTCCTCTGCTGGCCACCCTGCCCAAACGTTAGCCCGTTCTCTCCTTCCTCGATCCGGCACTTCCGCCGGTCACTTCGACAAGAGAGACCAATATGGAAAATCTGCAGACCCTCGCGGGGCCCGTCGTGGTCCTCCTCATCGTGCTGTTCTTCGGAGGCAGCCTGTACATGTCGCTGCGCATCCGCAAGCGCACCGAGAACGCCGACGGGTACATGACCGGCGGCGGCCGCATCGGATTCGGCATCTCCGCCGCATCCATGACCGCCACCTGGATCTGGGCGTCGTCGATGTACGCCTCCGCCACGTCCGGATACACCTACGGCGTCTCCGGACCCATCCACTACGGGCTCTGGGGTGCCCTGATGATCCTGCTCATCTACCCCTTCGGACGCCGGATCCGGCGCGTGGCTCCGAATGCCCACACTATCGCCGAGGTGATGTTCGCCCGGCACGGACGCTCCAGCCAGCTGATGCTCGCCGGCTCGAACGTGCTCGGCAGCATCATCAGCCTCACCTCGAACCTCATCGCCGGCGGCGCGCTGGTCTCGCTGCTGTCGCCCTTCACGTTCACTCAGGGCATCATCACGATCGGCGCCGGCGTGCTGCTGTACACGCTGTGGTCGGGATTCCGCGCGTCGGTGCTCACGGACTTCGCGCAGGTCGTCGCGATGCTGGGAGCGGTCATCGTGATCATCCCGGTGGTGTTCTTCGCCGCGGGTGGCCCGGGACTCTTCGAGACAGGGGCGGCGAACGTGACGCCGCAGCAGGCGGACTTCTTCTCCTCCGACGCGTTCTTCAACCAGGGTGCGCCGTACATCGCGGCGGTCCTGGCGTACGCGATCGGGAACCAGACCATCGCGCAGCGCCTGTTCGCCGTGCGCGAGGACCTGATCAAGAAGACGTTCATCACGGCGACCTTCGGCTACGGCGCGACGATCATCGGCATCGGGATGCTGGGGGTCATCGCCCTGTACGCGGGGATCACGCCCGAGGGCGGGGACGTGAACAACCTCATCCCCCAGATGGCCGCGACCTACCTGTCGCCGCTGCTGCTGTGCGTGTTCTTCGTGATGATCATCGGCTCGCTCTCGTCGACGGCGGACGCCGACCTCACCGCACTGTCGTCGATCGTCATGGCCGACATCTACGGGCAGAACATCGCCGGGAAGAAGAACGCCAACCCGCGCACGATGGTGCTCATCGGCCGGATCACCATGATCATCGCCATGGTCACCGCCCTGGCGTTCGCCGGATCGCAGCTCAGCATCCTCGATCTGCTGGTCTTCGTCGGCGCGCTGTGGGGAGCACTGGTGTTCCCCGTGATCGCGAGCTTCTACTGGAAGCGCGTGACCAACCTGGCGTTCTCGACCGCGGTCGTGGTGGCCCTGGCAGCGTTCCTGCCCGTGCGCTTCGAGTGGATCGAGCTGACCGGACCGGTGGGGATCGTCTCGGATGTGCTCGCCACGATCGGCATCGGCGTCGTGCTGGGTCTGATGGCCTTCGGATTCTTCGGAAAGCGCGTGGCGCTCATCCTCGGCACGCTCTCGGTCATCGTGTCGGCGCCCTTCACGATCGGGTTCCTGCACACCTACGCGGTGCTGTCGGGCTCGCTGGTCGCCTACGCCGTGTCGACGATCGTCTGCGTCGCGCTGACCCTGCCCAGCAGGAAGGAGGACTTCGACTTCGACCTCATCGCGCAGCGCACCGGGAACTTCGATGACCGCGGCGACTCGGATCTCGACGCCGAACTGGCCGAGCTGGAGTCCGAGTCCGACATCATCACCGACGTCACACGCCGCTGAGGCGGAGAGGAGAAACACCATGGAGATGTCCACCATCGCCCTGACCGCCTACGTGCTGGTCTGGCCGTTCGTCGTCGGGGGTACGCTGTTCGTCATCGTCCGAGCCTTCGTCAAGGAGGCTCGGAAGGCCAAGGCGGAGAACCGCAGCATCATCTGATCGCGCCGCTCGGACACGCGAAAGGCCCGGGATGCTGGCATCCCGGGCCTTGTCTGAGCCACCTGTCAGGATTGAACTGACGGCCTTCCCATTACGAGTGGGATGCTCTACCACTGAGCTAAGGTGGCGTGCGCAGCGGACTGCGGCACGATCAATGATCCTACTACGACCACGCGGTCACCGCGAAACCGAGGCCCGTGCAGCGCTCATCCGCAGCGCAGCCCGTCCTCGGGCTCGGTGCCGTCGATCAGGAACGACTCGACCGCCGCGTCGACGCAGCCGTTGCCCTTGTTGTAGCCGGTGTGTCCCTCACCGACCCGGGTGACGAGAACGCCGTTCTCGAGCTGCTCGGCCAGGGATTCCGACCACGCGTAAGGGGTCGCAGGGTCATTGGTGGTGCCCACGACGACGATCGGGCCGGAACCGGATGCGGCGATCTTCTCGCGCACGCCGGCGGGCGGGTACGGCCAGACCTCGCAGGGGTCCGGCGCCTGCCAGTACGGGGCGAATGTCGGGGCCGTCTTCTCGATGATCTTCAGCGCGGCATCCTCGGCGGCCTTGTCGTCCTCGACGGGATAGTCCATGCAGTTGTACGCGCGGAACGCCTCGGCCGAGTTGTCGGCGTACGTGCCGTCGGGATCACGTCCGTTGTACTGGTCGGCGAGCGCCATCATCACCGACGGGTCGCCCTGCAGCGCCGCCGTGATCCCCTGCGTCAGGTACTGCCAGTTCTGCTCGCTGTACATCGCGGTGATCGTTCCGGTGACCATCGTGTCCACGGTCAGCACCCGCCCGTCGCTGTTCTTCAGGGGCGAGCGGGCGATACTCGCCAGCAGGGCCCTGAAGTCCGCGAGGGCTTCGTCGACGGAGCCGTTGAACGGGCAGTTCCCCACGCTGAGGCAGTCCTCGAGGTAGGCGCGCAGCGCCGCTTCGAACCCGGCCGCCTGAGTGGTTCCCACCTCGAGTCCTGACACCGACGGGTCGATCGCGCCGTCCAGCACCAGACGCTGGGCGCGTTCAGGGTACAGCTTCGCGTACGTCGCCCCGAGGAACGTCCCGTAGGAGTACCCGAGGTAGTTGAGGGTCTTGTCCCCCAGCACACCGCGGATGAGATCGATGTCGCGGGCGGAGTTCACCGTGGTGATGAACGGCAGGATGCCCTGGCTGTTCGCCTCGCACGCCTCGGCATAGCTCTTGTTGCGGGCGGTGAGCTCGGCCTCCCACTCGGGGGTGTTGCGCGTCTGCGCGACGACGCCGTAGTTGTACTCGTCCATCGCCTTCGCGTCCAGGCACGCGACGGCGGTGGAGCGGCCGACGCCGCGCGGGTCGAACCCGATCACGTCGAAGCTCTCGATCAGGTCGGCGCCGACGGCGTAGGTGAGGCTATCGGCGACGAAGTCGTAGCCGCTGCTGCCGGGACCGCCCGGATTGATCAGAAGCGACCCGAGAGCCTTCTTCGTGGCCCGATGACGCACGAGCGCCAGCGAGATGTCGTCTCCGCCCGGGTTCTCCCAGTCCAGGGGCGCGGTGACCTCGGTGCAGTCGAAGCCCGCCCCGCAGGCCTCCCAGCTCAGCTCCTGCGTGTAGTACGAGACCAGGTCGGGCGACACGTCGCTCGCATCCGGAGAGCGCGTCACCGAGGGCGATGCCTCGGGGATCTGCGCGTACAGGCAGCCCGACAGGGCGACGGAGGCGACGACCACGCCGGCCAGCACGGTGACGATTCGGCGCAGGCTGCGCGGGGCTCGGGGGATCACGGGGTCCTTCCACTGGAGATGGTCACCAGAAGACTCTCGGTCGCGAGCAGCGGCGAGACGTTGCGCTCCAGGGACTCACGGGTGTCGGAGATGGCATCGAGCGCGATGAGCGTGCGCTCCACGGGCCATGCCGCGGCGAGCGCTGCGAGCTCCGTCCTCAGCTCGCCGTTGATCAGCTCGCCATCGCGACCGAACTGCAGCATGACCACATCCCGATACATCGACTGCAGATCGGTGAGCACCCGGTCGATGCCGTCGCGCAGGCTGCGGGTGGCGCGCTTGCGCTGATCGTCCTCCAGAGCCGAGACCTGCGAGCGCAGCGCCGGTGGCACGGCCTGTCCTTCGGCGATCCCGACCGTGCGCAGCAGGCTGGCCCGCTCGGCAGCGTCCCGTTCGGCGGTGAGCGCCTTGGCATCGTCGGTGGCCGCCTGGATGATGTGCCCGGCGACCTCGACGGCGGTGCCCACACCGCGCACGCCCAGTACCGCCCGCAGCGTCTCGTCGCGGCGGCGCCGTGCGCCCTCGTCCGTGGCCAGTCGCTGCGCCATGCCGATGTGCCGCTGGGCGTGGCGGGCGGCCTGCTCCGCTGTCGCCTCGTCCGCTCCGGTGCGCAGAGTGATGAGGCGTGCGACGTCGGCGACCTCGGGCTCGCGCAGTCGCACGGCGCGCACCCGCGACCGGATGGTGGGCAGCAGGTCGGCCTCGCTGGGTGCGCACAGCACCCACACGGTCTGCTCGGGCGGCTCTTCCAGCGCCTTCAGCAGCACGTTCGAGGTGCGCTCGACCATGCGATCGGCGTCCTCCACGACGATCACCCGGTACCGGCCGGCAGACGGTGCGAAGTAGGAGCGCTCGACCAGGGAGCGCGCCTCAGCGATGGTGATGATGACCTTGTCGGTGCGCAGGGCGGTGAGGTCGGGATGCGTGCCGGCGAGCACCTGACGCATGGTGTTCTCGTCGTCGGGCCGGTCGGCGATGAGAGCCGCGGCGAAGGCGTAGGCGAGCGTCGAGCGGCCGGATCCGGGCGGCCCCGTGATCAGCCAGGCATGCGACAGCGCTCCCGGATCGGAGGCGGCCTGCCGCAGAGTCTGCACCGCGGCATCCTGTCCCCACACGTCGGACCACGGGAAGGGCGCGGTCAGGGCGGCGGTCATGGTCTCCAGCCTAACCGGGGGTGCGACATCGCCTCTCCCACTGCTCCGTGCTTCTCGCACGCGCGGTCCGGGCGGGGAGCCACATGCCGGTCATGCTAGCCCACAACCGACATCTCCCTCCCCCGCTGTTACGGACACCACTCGGATCTCACCCCGACACTGCCCGCACCGCCCTCCCGTCATGAGGCGGGGAGCCACATGCCGGTCATCCGGGCCCACAACCGACATCTCCCTCCCGGGTTGCCTGCAGCGCCAGGCAGCCGGCAGCGCCACGCCGCCGGCAGCGCCAGGCCGCCGGCGGCGCCGGGCTCGGATGCGGCGAGCACGGGCGTGGTCAGAGCAGCGCGGCGACGCGAGCGCGGATCAGCACCGCGATGTCGTCGGGGTCCCGCGTCGCGTCGACGACGAGGAAGCGCCGGGGCTCCTCGGCGGCGAGGGCGAGGAAGGCCTCCCGCACGCGCGTGTGGAACTCCGCCTTCTCCGCCTCGAGCCGGTCGAAGGGCTTGTCGTCCGCGTCCAGCCGCTGCCTGGCCAGCAGCGGATCGATGTCGAGAAGCACGGTGAGATCGGGCAGCGCGCCGTCGGCGGCCCACAGGGACAGATCACGCACCTGCCGGGCATCGAGCACCCGGCCGGCGCCCTGGTAGGCGACCGAGGAGTCGAGGTACCGATCCTGGATGACGACGTCCCCGCGCTCCAGCGCAGGGCGCACGACGGTGGCGACGTGGTGCGCACGGTCCGCGGCGTACAGCAGCGCCTCGGCGCGCGGGGCGATGTCCCCGCGGTGATGCAGCACGATGTCGCGCACGAGTGCGCCGACCTCCGAGCCACCGGGCTCTCGAGTGCGCACGACGGTGCGTCCGCGTTCGGAGATCCACTCGGCGAGCAGCGCTGCCTGGGTGGACTTCCCCGAGCCGTCGCCGCCCTCGAAGGTGATCCAGAGCCCCGCGGTCACGACCTCGCCTTGGCGGCGTTCGCAGCTCGGGTGGCCGCCGCCTTCTTGGCTGCCGCCGAACGCGCGGCGGCCTTCTCGGCATCCGTCTTCGACGTCGTCGCCTTCTTGGCGGCGGTCGCCTTGGCGGACGTCTTCTTGGCGGGCGTCTTCTTCGCAGGCGCCTTCTTCGCGGGCGCCTTCTTGGCAGCACCGCGCTTGGGCGCAGGACCCTTCGCGCGCTTGTCGGCGAGCATCTGAACGGCGACCTCGTAGGTGATGTCCTCGGGCGTCTGTCCCCGCGGAATCGTCACGTTCGTCACGCTGTCGGTGACGTAGGCGCCGAACCGGCCGTCGCGGATGCGGATGGGCTTGCCGCTGACCGGGTCGGCGTCGAACTCGGCCAGAGCACTGGACGCCTTCCGGGCGCCGTACTTGGGCTGCGCGTACAGCTCCAGCGCCTTCTCCAGCGTGATGTCGAAGATCTGCGACTCGCTCTCCAGCGAACGCGAGTCCGTCCCCTTCTTCAGATAGGGCCCGAAGCGTCCGTTCTGCGCGGTGATCTCCTCGCCGGATTCCGGATCGGTCCCGACCACGCGCGGCAGGCTGAGCAGCTGGAGCGCGGTGTCGAGATCGATGGTCTCGACCGACATGGAGCGGAACAGCGATGCCGTGCGCGGCTTGGGCGCAGCATCCTTCTTCGCACTCTTCTTCTTCGTCTTCGGCGCCTCGACGACCTCGCCCGTGGCGGTGTCGACGGCGTCCTCCTCGGACACCGCGTCGTTCTCCTGCACATACGGGCCGAAGCGGCCGTCCTTGACGACGATCACCTTGCCGTTCTCAGGATTCTCGCCCAGCACGCGGTCGCCGGCGACGGGAGCGTCGATGAGCTCCTGCGCCTTCTCGGCGGTCAGCTCGTCCGGTGCCAGGTCCTCGGGAACGTTGACGATGCGCGGCTTGGCCTCGGGGTCGGCGGGGTCGGCGACCTCCAGGTACGGACCGTACTTGCCGAAGCGCAGCGTGGCGGTGTCGGTGATGCGCGTGGAGTTCAGCGCGCGCGCGTCGATCTCGCCGAGGTTGTCGACGACCTGTCGCAGCCCGACCTGGGTGTCGGAGCCGTAGTAGAACGACTTCAGCCATTCGACGCGGTTCTGCTCGCCACGGGCGATCGCGTCGAGGTCGTCCTCGAGCGCTGCCGTGAAGTCGTAGTCGATCAGGTCGGCGAAGTGCTGCTCGAGCAGGCGCACCACGCTGAAGGAGAGCCACGTCGGAACCAGCGCCTGGCCGCGCTTGATGGCGTAGCCTCGGTCGATCACCGTGCCGATGATGCTGGCGAACGTCGACGGGCGGCCGATGCCGTGCTCCTCGAGCGCCTTCACCAACGACGCCTCCGTGTAGCGGGGCTTCGGCGTGGTGCGGTGGCCCTTGGCCGCGGCATCGGACATCGCCAGCTGGTCGCCGACCGCGACAGCCGGCAGCGACTGGTTCTCGGCGGAATCCTGGGCGTTGCGCTTCTCGTCGCGTCCCTCTTCGTAGGCCTCGAGGAAGCCCTTGAAGGTGTAGACGGTTCCGGATGCCGTGAACTCGACCCTCTTGCCGTCGGCGACGGTCTCCAGGGTGACCGTGGTCGTCTCGTACTTGGCATCCGACATCTGGCTGGCGACCGTGCGCTTCCAGATCAGGTCGTAGAGGCGCTGCTCGTCGCGGTCGAGCGCGGAGGAGACCGACGCGGGCGTTCGGAACGTCTCGCCCGACGGACGGATCGCCTCGTGCGCCTCCTGCGCGTTCTTGCTCTTGGACTTGTACGCGCGCGGCTTCAGCGGCACGGCGGCATCGCCGTACAGCGCCACGGCCTGGCTGCGCGCGGCCTGCAGGGCCTGCGTGCTCAGCGAGACCGAGTCCGTTCGCATATAGGTGATGTACCCCTTCTCATACAGGCGCTGCGCGACGCTCATCGCCTGCTTCGCGCTCATCGAGAGCTTGCGGCCGGCCTCCTGCTGCATGGTGGAGGTGGTGAAGGGGGCGTAGGGGCTGCGTGTGCCCGGCTTGGCTTCGACCTTGCTGACGGTCGCCGTGCCGGTCGCGTCGATGGCCGCGGCGAGCGCCGTGGCATCCGTCTCGCTCAGCACGACGACGGCCTTCTTGAGCGCGCCGGTGTCGGTGAAGTCGGTGCCGCGGGCGAGCTGACCGCCGTCGATGCGCACGAGACGCACGCCGAAGGACTGCCCCGCACCGGTGGAGGAGGTGGCGGATGCCGCGGCCTCGACGTCCCAGTACTCGGCGGAGACGAACGCCATCCGCTCGCGCTCGCGGTCGACGATCATGCGCGTGGCGGCGGACTGCACCCGTCCTGCGGACAGACCGGACTTGACCTTGTACCAGAGCACCGGCGAGATGTCCCAGCCGTACAGGCGGTCGAGGATCCGACGAGTCTCCTGCGCGTCGACGAGCGCCAGGTCGAGTTCGCGGGTGCGGCTGACGGCCGCCTGGATCGCATCCTTGGTGATCTCGTGGAAGACCATGCGCTTGACGGGGACCTTGGGCTTGAGGGTCTCCAGCAGGTGCCAGGCGATCGCCTCGCCCTCGCGGTCCTCATCGGTTGCGAGCAGGACCTCGTCGGCGGTCTTGACGGCACGGCGCAGCTCGGCGACGGTCTTGGTCTTGCGATCGGAGACCACGTAGTAGGGGTCGAAGTCGTTCTCCACGTCGATGGAGTACTTCCCGTACGCCTCCTTGTCGGCGGCGGGGATGTCCTTCTTGTCGGCGAGGTCGCGGATGTGGCCCACGGAGCTCAGCACTTCGTAGTCGTCGCCGAGATATCCCTGGATCGATCGCATCTTCGTCGGGGACTCGACGATGACGAGCTTCTTGCCTTGTGCCAAGAGTGCGTCCTTTCTCCGAAGCACACCATACACACCGCTGTCCTGGGGCGGACACAGGGTCACGGTGACACGGCGTCGTCGGGAGGCGGCGGGGTGGTGATCGCGTCATCCCTCGGGTTGCCCTGCTCGGGCGCGGGAGACGGCGACCAGACCAGCGTACGCGGAATGGACCTCCACGGTCGCCGTGAGGCCGCGAATCGTGCACGCCGTCAGCCTCGCCCCGCCCGCCGCGGCGACACGGGCGGCCAGCGCACACGGATCCTCGTCGGTGATCACCGCGCCGGAAGCGGCGTCGGAGGCCGCGAGGGCTGCGGCGTCGGCGGCACCCGCCGTCCGCTGCGCGGTGACCGCCGCACCGCCGACAGCCGCGAGGCCCACGGAGAGTGTCGCGGTGACGGTCAGGATGCCGGCGGCGAGCGCCGTTCCGGCCATGGGGTCCGCTCCTTTCGCGTTCGAGGCTCACAGGCCACCGGACAGGGCGCAGCTCTGCGCGTGCAGAGGAACGCTGATCAACCGGCCCACTCGGAAGTCGGCGGACGCCGTCACGCACACGAGGTCGCCGGCATCCCGGGACGACATCCGCCCGTCGTGGACGGCCCGCACGACCCCCGCCGCTCTCCCGGTGTCCTCGCCTCTGCCCAGCAGACGCGCCGCGTCGGCGGCGGCATCCTGCAGTGCGACCTGCGTCGCCGCCGCGCTCAGCGCGCCCACGCCCAGCAGCAGCGCGACCAGGGTGGCCGGCAGGGCGACGGCGAGCTCGGCGGCGACGGAACCGCGATCACCCCGGAGCTCGCCGCCCCGTCCGCGCAGCGCGCGAGCACGCCGGACGGTGCGCGTCATGACACCGTCAGCGCCCGACGGACGAGATCGGTGAGGATGCCGCGCACCTCGTCGGAGCGCATGATCACCACCAGCAGACCCGCGAACGCCACCGCCGCCATGGTGGTGATCGCGTACTCGGCTGTGGCGGCGCCGGTGTCGTCGGTGAACAGGTGCGCGGCGCGGCTCCTGGTGAGCAGGGGCAGGTCGTTCTCTCGCATGTGCTTCTTCTTTCTCTCGGGGGACGCGTATCGTCCCGGGTTCAGACGGGCAGGCAGGCTCAGACGGGCAGGGGGGCGGAGCCGAGCACGCTGAGCATCAGCGGCGCGACACCCAGCAGCAGGAAGGCGGGCAGGGTGCACGCCCCGAGCGGCAGCAGCAGCTTCGAGGACAGCCGCGCGGCGCGGAGGCGTCCCTGCACTCGTGCCTCATGCCGCAGGTGGGACGCCGAGGCGCGCAACAGGGAACCCGCCGGGATGCCCGCGCTGCGGGAGAGATCGAGCACCGCCTGCGTCGACGCGGGCTCATCGATCAGTTCGGCCGTGCTCTGCTCCACGAGGCGCAGGGCCCTCGGCATCCCGGCACCGCCGGAGAGCGCGACGGCGACGAGGTCGGCCCGCATCCCGGGCGTGCCGGGCCGAGGCTGCGCGGCGCGCACCATCCGCGACGTCCACCATCGCGCCAGCACCACCAGCAGAAGGCCGACGACGACACATGCGGTGCCGAACGGATTCGCCACCAGCACGCCGATCGTGTCGAACCCGAGCGCGAAGCCCAGCAGCAGCCCCGCGAACGGAAGCCACAGCAGCAGACGGGCGGTGCCGGCCGGCTCGGCGAGGGCGATGCGCACATCATCGGCGGCGGATGCCGCGTCCTGCAACGATTCCGCGAGCGCTCCCAGCACCTCGGACAGCGGCGCGCCGACGACCGTGGCGATCTCCCACGCCGCGGCGACGTCCGACCAGGCTCCGCCCTCGGCATCGAGGGCACCGGCGAGCTCGGCGCCGTCCGTGCAGCGCCGGGCGACCCGCACGGCGACCGGATCCCCGGCATCCGCAAGGTGCCGCCACGCCTCGATCGGTCGCGCCCCCGCCTGCAGCAGCACCGCCAGAGTCCGCACGGTGGCCGCGGCGTCGGCCGCCGCCATCCCGGCATCCGCTCCGCGATCGCGGCGCACGGCGATCACCACGGCGCCACCTCCTCGATCCCGAGGCGGTCATCGGTTAGGACGAACGAGCCGGCCCGCGCGATGCGCCGATGCCCGTCGGAGGAGCGCTCCAGGTGGAGCACGATCGTGAACGCGCTGACCACCTGCCGTGCCAGCGCGGTGGCATCCATGCCGGCAAGCGCACCCAGCGCCTCCAGACGCGCGGGCACATCCGCGAGGCCGCTGGCGTGCAGCGTGCCCGCGCCGCCGTCGTGCCCGGTGTTCAGCGCGGTGAGCAGCTCGCGGACCTCCTCGCCCCGGCACTCGCCGACGACGAGACGATCGGGGCGCATCCGCAGCGATTCGCGCACGAGCATCGCCAGCGTGATCCTTCCCGCACCCTCGAGATTGGGCTGGCGCGCCTCGAGTGCGACGTGATGCGGATGCCGTGGGCGAAGCTCGGCGACATCCTCGATCGTGACGATGCGCTCCCCCGGTCCCGCCTCGGACAGCAGGGCTGTGAGCAGCGTCGTCTTTCCCGTGCCGGTTCCACCCGTGATCAGGATGTTCGCGCGCTGCATCACCAGCTCGCCGAGCCATGCGCGCTGCGCGGCCGTGAACGTCCCCGACCGCTCGAGCGCATCGAGGTCGGCGCCGAGCACGCGCGGCACACGCACGGAGAGCGCGGTACCCGTGGTGGCGATCGGTGCGAGCACGGCATGCACACGGATGCCGTCGTCCAGCCGCACGTCCACGCAGGGCGACTGATCGTCCAGGTGCCGACCGCCGGCTCCGACGAGAGCGACGGCGAGATCGCGCACCTCCCGCTCGGACGCGTTCCATCCTGTGACGTGCTCGGCCCCGTTGCCGCGGTCGACGAACAGCCCCTGTGCGCCGTTGACGAAGATGTCGGTGACACGCTGATCCCGGACGTGCTCGGCGAGCGCACCGAACGCCGGATCGACACGCCGCACCGCCGGCACGCCGGGGGCGCGTGTCGCCGCCGAGCGGGGACGAAGGACGAACGGATCGGGCATGCCACGACGCTAGGAGCTCCCGCCGACGCGGAGAGCGCGGATCCCAGCGCCTGTGGACAAGCCGGCACCGCTCGTCGCTGTGCAGGAGGAATGCTCGCCTCCGGCGGCGAGGCGTCGACCTGTGCCTCGACCTGTGCCTCGACCTGTGCCGGGAATGCGAAAGGCGGCACCTCACGGGGGGAATGAGATGCCGCCCACGCGCGCGCCCGTCTTCGGGGGTACTGGGCGCGCTGAAGCCGGAATAAGATTCGGCTTGACGTCAGTGTATGCAGGCGGGTTGGCCGACGCAAACGAGACCCACTACCGACTTTCGAGGGTAGGCCCGCACGGCGGTCTCCGACTAGATTCGCCGTGACACGGATGTGCCCCCGACATGTCCATCAGCCCGCGCAAAGGAGCGAAGTGCCATGAGCAGCCAGATCGACCACCTCCTCGACGAGTCGCGGAAGTTCCCGCCGTCCGAGGAGTTCGTCGCCAACTCGATCGACGACCCGGCGCTGTACGAGCGCGCCGCCGCGGACCGCGAGGGCTTCTGGGGCGAGCAGGCCCGCGACCTGATCAGCTGGAGCAAGCCCTTCACTCGGGTCCTCGACTGGACGAACCCCCCGTTCGCGAAGTGGTTCGACGACGGCGAGCTGAATGTCGCCTACAACTGCCTCGACCGCCACGTCGAGGCGGGCAACGGCGACCGCGTCGCCATCCACTGGGAGGGCGAGCCCGGCGACTCCCGCCGCATCACCTACGCGGAGCTCACCGACGAGGTCAAGCGCACCGCGAACGTGCTCGCCGATCTCGGCGTGGGACACGGCGACCGCGTCGCGATCTACCTGCCGATGATCCCCGAGGCCGTCATCTCCATGCTGGCCGTGGCCCGCCTCGGGGCCATCCACTCCGTCGTCTTCGGCGGCTTCAGCGCCGACAGCCTGCGCTCGCGCATCGACGATGCCGGCGCGAAGCTCGTGATCACGGCCGACGGCGGCTGGCGCAAGGGGAAGGTCTCAGCCCTCAAGCCCGCCGTGGATCAGTCGCTCAGCGACCGGCACGGCGAGGGCGAGCAGCAGAGCGTCGAGCACGTCCTCGTCGTCAAGCGCTGCGGCAACGAGGTCGATTGGACCGAGGGCCGCGACATCTGGTGGCACGATGTGGTCCCCGCTGCATCCGCCGAGCACGAGCCGCAGGCGTTCCCCGCGGAGAATCCGCTGTTCATCCTCTACACGTCCGGCACGACCGGGAAGCCCAAGGGAATCCTGCACACGACCGGCGGCTACCTCACGCAGGCGGCGTACACCCACAAGTACGTGTTCGACCTGCATCCCGAGACCGACGTGTTCTGGTGCACGGCCGACATCGGCTGGGTCACCGGGCACTCCTACGTCACCTACGGACCGCTGGCGAACGGCGCCACGCAGCTGATGTACGAGGGCACTCCCGACGCCCCGCATCCGGGGCGCTGGTGGGAGCTCATCGAGAAGTACGGCGTGACGATCTTCTACACTGCGCCCACTGCGATCCGCTCGTTCATGAAGCTCGGCCGCCAGATCCCGCAGAAGTTCGACCTCTCCAGCATCCGTCTGCTCGGTTCGGTGGGCGAGCCCATCAACCCTGAGGCGTGGATGTGGTACCGGGAGGTGATCGGCGCGAACAGCGTCCCGATCGTCGACACGTGGTGGCAGACCGAGACCGGTGCGATCATGGTCTCCCCGTTGCCGGGGATCACGGCGACCAAGCCCGGATCGGCGCAGGTGCCGGTGCCCGGTGTCTCGATCGACGTCACCGACGACGACGGCAACGAGGTCGGCAACGGCAACGGCGGCCTGCTGGTGATCACCGAGCCCTGGCCGGCCATGCTGCGCGGCATCTGGGGCGACCCGGAGCGCTTCAAGGAGACCTACTGGGAGAAGTTCCAGGATCAGGGCTACTACTTCGCCGGAGACGGCGCCCGTCTGGACGAGGACGGCGACCTGTGGCTGCTCGGCCGCGTCGACGACGTCATGAACGTGTCGGGCCACCGCCTGTCGACCACCGAGATCGAGTCGTCGCTGGTGGCGCACGAGGCCACCGCGGAGGCCGCGGTCGTGGGCGCGTCCGACGAGACCACCGGCCAGGCGGTGGTGGCGTTCGTGATCATCAAGCAGAGCTACCTCGATGAGAACTCGCCCGAGGGTCTGACCGCCCAGCTGCGCGCCTGGGTCGGCGAGCAGATCGGCCCGATCGCACGCCCCCGCGACGTGTACATCGTGGGCGAGCTGCCCAAGACCCGCTCGGGCAAGATCATGCGGCGTCTGCTGCGCGACGTCGCCGAGGGCCGCGAGGTCGGCGACACGACGACGCTGGCCGACACCCTGGTGATGAGCACCATCACCAAGCAGGTCAAGTAGGCGTACACCAGGACGGCCCCTCCGCGAGGAGGGGCCGTCCTGCTTCTGTCGAAGCGGATCAGGCGATGATGAAGGTGACCTCGACCTCGACAGGGGTGTCCAGCGGCAGCACCGCGACACCGACGGCGGCACGGGCGTGCCTGCCGGCGTCGCCGAAGATCTCGCCGAGCACTTCGCTGGCGCCGTTGACGACACCGGGCTGCCCGGTGAACGCCGGGTCGGATGCGACGAAACCGCCCACCCGCAGCACACCGGCGATCCGGTCGACGCCACCGGCGGCATCCGCCGCCGCCGCGAGCGCGTTCAGCGCACAGGTGCGGGCGTAGCCCTTGGCGGCATCCGGGTCCACCTCGGCACCCACCTTGCCGGTCTCGGGCAGCGCGCCGCCGACGAACGGCAGCTGTCCCGAGGTGTACACCAGGTCGCCGTGGACGACGGCGGGGACGTACGCGGCCACGGGAGCTGCGACGGCGGGCAGCTCGATGCCGAGCTCTTCGAGGCGGGTGGCGATGCTCACTGGTTCTCTCCTTCGAACTGACGCGACGCCTGGGCGGCCGCGGCGAGGCCGGCGTTGGCCGTCGACTCGGTCGTGACGGGGCGCTTGAGGTAGGCGACGAGGCCGCCCTCCGGACCCGGCACCACCTGGACGAGTTCCCAGCCCTGCTTTCCCCAGTTGTTGAGGATCGCGGCGGTGTTGTGGATCAGCAGCGGGGTGGTCAGGTACTCCCACGTGGTCATGGCACTCCTGCGGGTCGACGAGGGCAGAACGGATGCTGCCGTCGAGGCTTCTATTCAGGGAAATCCCCTAGCATCAAGCGTATGCCTCAAAAGAATCGCACGGTGAAGGGTGTCCTCGGCGGACTGCTGGGCCTGGTCGGCCTGAGCGCCGTCGCGGGCGTGCTGGCGACGGCCGCGGTCACCCCCGCCATCGCCATCGCGGGCGTCTCCGGATCACAGGCGCTCTCGATCTTCGAGAACCTGCCGGACAGCCTCACCCCCGGCACGCCGATGGAACCGACCGTGTTCTACGGCACGGGCGAGAACGGCAAGCCGTTCGAACTGGCGAAGTTCTACGACCAGAACCGTGTGCCCGTCACCTTCGACCAGGTCTCACCGCTGCTGTTCGACGCCGTGCTCTCCAGTGAGGACAAGAACTTCTACGAGCACGGGGGCGTGAACCTCGGCGCCACGGTCAAGGCCGTGGTCGACAACGTGCGCGGCACCTCGTCCCGCGGCGCGTCGACGATCAGCCAGCAGTTCGTCAAGAACGTGCTCATCCAGCAATGCGAGCAGGACGTCTCCCCCAGTGACGAGGACTACAGCGCGAAGCTCAGCAAGTGCTGGACCGATGCGACCAACGCGACCGGCGCGGACGGCGTGGAGCGCAAGCTGCAGGAGATGCGCTACGCCATCCAGATCGAGAAGGACTTCTCGAAGAACGACATCCTGCTCGGCTATCTCAACGTCGCCAACTTCGGCGGACAGACCTACGGCATCGAGGCCGCGGCGAACTACTACTTCGGCACCACGGCCAAGAACCTCACCCTCGATCAGGCGGCGACCCTCGCGGGCATGGTGCAGAACCCGAACCGCTTCCGCTTCGACCGCCCCGGCGGCTCCTGGACCGACAGCACGCAGACCGCGCGCAACAGCAAGGACGACGGCTACGCCGACACCAAACTGCGACGCAACTATGTGCTCGACCGCATGCTCAAAGACGGCAAGATCACCAAGCAGCAGCACGACGACGCGGTGGCCCTTCCCATCACACCCGACATCCACCCGACCACGCAGGGCTGCGCGGCCGCGGGAAAGCAGGCGTACTTCTGCCAGTACGCGAAGTCGATCATCGAGAACGACAAGGCCTTCGGGAAGACGGCCGCCGAGCGCCGCGACATGCTCAAGCGCGGTGGGCTGAAGATCTACACCTCCCTCGACATGCGGGTGCAGCAGGCCGGCGTCGACGCGATGGCCGAGAACGCCCCCGTGTCTCTTCCCGGCAAGGACATGGCCACCAGTGGTGTGACGGTGGAGGCGACCACCGGCCGCGTGCTGGCCATCGTCCAGAACACGCAGTTCAACGAGACGGCCAGCGCGGACAAGGCCAAGGGACAGATCGGACAGGTGTATGCCGCCGATGCGAACCACGGAGGCGCGGGCGGCTTCGGCGTCGGCTCGACCTACAAGGTGTTCACCCTGCTCGACTGGCTCGAGAAGGGCCACTCGGTCAACGAGGTCCTCGACGGGCGCATGCGCACCTTCAAGGAGTTCACGGTCTGCGGCCACAACTTCAAGAACAGTGAGCCGATCAACAACTACGCCAAGAACCGCGGCTACACCGGCACGCCGATGCGCTTCACGGCCGCGTCACTGAACACCGGCTACCTCGCGATGGCGCAGCAGCTCGACCTCTGCGACATCAACAAGATGGCCGCGCGCATGGGTGTCCACCTCGGCAACGGCAAGCCCGTCACCGGCACGCCGACACCAGGCGAGCCGTACAAGGGCAACTACCCGTTCGAGACGGTGCTCGGTTCGAAGAGCATCGCCCCGATCCAGATGGCCGGTGTCTTCGGGGCCATCGCCAACAAGGGCATCCTCTGCACACCCCGGGCGATCGACAAGGTCATCGGCCCGGACGGCAAGGAGCTTCCGGTTCCCGAGTCCTCGTGCACGCAGGTGATCTCGCCCGAGGTCGCCGCGACGGCCGCATACGCGCTGCACGGCGTGCTGAACGCCACCGGAAGCGCCGCCAACCCGCGCGATGGGATCCCGCTGATCGGCAAGACCGGTACCAACGAGTCCTTCGGCACCGCGATGGCTCTCTCCAGCACCAAGACGGCCACGTTCGTCTACGCAGGCTGGGCGAGCGGACCGAAGTTCGAGCTGGCGCGGACGTTCTGGGAGGGCAAGCGAATGGACCGGGTCCGCTTCCCCGTCTCCCAGGCGCTGCAGCGCGCGGCCAACTCCGTCTACGGCGGCGACAGCCTGCCGAAGCCCGATCGCAACCTCACGCGTCCCGTGATGAAGGATCTGCCGAACGTCGTCGGCAAGTCCATCGAAGAGGCGACGAGCATCATCGAGGACGCCGGATTCTCGGTGCAGGTCGGCACCCCTGTCGACAGCACCGTGGCAGCGGGTCTGGTCGCGGAGCAGACCCCCGGTGCCGGCAGCGCCCCCGGCGGGACCACCGTCACCCTCGTGCCGAGCACGGGCAAGGCGCCGCCGCCCGCGACCGTCAAGGTACCGAACGTGACCGGGGCGAAGTTCAACCAGGCGCGGAAGTCGCTGGAGGACGCCGGCTTCGGCGTGAGCGCCGACGAATGCCGTGGCGGAGCACCGGTGACCGGACAGAACCCCGGTGCCGATACCGACGTCCCGCCCGGCACGACGATCGTCCTGACGTGCGGAGACGACGATTGACCACTGAGAGGTCCGCGCACCCGGCCCTCATCGCGCTCGGCGCGGTGGGGGCCGCCGGTGTCGCCGCCGCGGTATGGGGCATCGGCATCGAGCGCTATCTGTTCACCGTGCGCGAGGTGACGGCACCGGCGCTCTCCCCCGGCAGCCGCCCGATCCGCGTGCTGCACGTGTCCGACGCCCACATGGCGCCCTGGCAGCACCGCAAGCAGTCCTGGCTGGCCTCGCTCGCAGAGCTCGAGCCCGACCTGATCGTGAACACCGGCGACAACCTCGGACACCGGGACGGACTCGTCGGCATCCGTCGCGCCTTCGCACCGCTCGCCGGCATTCCCGGCGTGTTCGTGCACGGCTCGAACGACGTGCACGCGCCCTCACCGCGCAACCCGTTCAAGTACTTCAGCGGACCGTCGAAGAAGGTCCGCGAGCCGGAGCGGCTGGACACCGGCGGCATGGACTGCTTCTTCACCGACGAACTGGGCTGGCGAGCCGTGAACAACGCGGCCGTGCGTCTGGAGGTCGCCGGGAACACCCTCGACGTCTTCGGCGTCGACGATGCGCACCGCGACTGGGATGAGCTGGGCGCGCTGCCGGAGGCGCTGTCCGCGCTCGGCGAGCGCCCGGCCGGCGGATCCGTCCTGGGCGTGACGCATGCGCCCTACCAGCGAGTGCTGAACTCCTTCGTGGATCTCGGAGCCGATGCCGTCTTCGGGGGTCACACCCACGGCGGCCAGGTATGCCTGCCGGGTTACGGGACGATCGTCGCGAACTGCGACATCCCACTGAAGCAGGCCAAGGGCTTGAGCACCTGGAGCCACAAGGGACGCACGGTTCCGCTGAACGTGAGCGCCGGCGTCGGGCACTCCGTCTACGCACCGGTGCGCTTCGCGTGCCGACCCGAGGTGACCCTGCTCACCCTCACCGCGCGCTCAGTGTGACCGGCCGCCGTCGATTCGGAGTTGCGGCGCGCGACATGTAGACTCGAACGGTTGCAACAGCGGGGTGTGGCGCAGCTTGGTAGCGCGCTTCGTTCGGGACGAAGAGGCCGCAGGTTCAAATCCTGTCACCCCGACCGCAGACGCAGAAGGACCCGCCCTCCAGGGCGGGTCCTTCTTGCATGTGCGGTCGACCCCGCCGCCCCACAGCCGCCCTCCGATATCCTGAAGCCATCATGACTGCACCCCGCCTGGTCGCCTTCGACCTCGACGACACACTCGCACCCTCGAAGGGTCGGATCGACGTCCGCATCGCTGACCTCCTGATGGCCCTGATGCAGCGCGTGGATGTGGCGATCATCTCGGGTGGCAACGAGGAGCAGTTCCGGACGCAGGTCATCGCTCAGCTGGCCGACGCCGCCGCATCCGATCTGTCCCGCCTTCACCTGCTGCCGACGTGCGGAACGCGATACCTGCGCCACGACGGCGCGGACTTCACCGCGGTGTACGCCCACGACCTCAGCGACGCCGAGAAGAGCGCCGCTCTCACGGCGCTCCGCGAGGAGGCAGAGCGCCTGGGCCTGTGGGAGAGCGAGCCGTGGGGAGAGATCCTCGAGGACCGCGGGTCGCAGATCACCTTCTCCGCCCTCGGACAGCAGGCTCCCCGCGAGGCCAAGCACGCATGGGACGCGGACGGCGCCAAGCGCGCCCTGCTCCGCGACGCCGTCGCCGCGCGGCTGTCCGGGCTCGAGGTGCGCTCGGGCGGCTCCACCTCGATCGACATCACCCGTGCCGGCATCGACAAGGCGTTCGGCATGCGAGAGCTCGCCCAGCGCACCGGCATCGCCCTGCCGGACATGCTCTTCTACGGCGACCGGCTCGACGAGGGCGGCAACGACTACCCGGTGCTCGCGATCGGCGTCCCCTCGATCGCCGTCGAGGGCTGGGAGGACACCGCCGACAAGCTCGACGCCCTGCTGGAGACCCTGCCGGCACCGGTCGCCGGCTGACCGCATCCGGACCCATGTCGCATCAACGGCGGGTCAGGCTGCCGCCGACCCGCCGGTTCTGCATCCCGGCGACGGCCATGTCCCACCAGCGGCGGGTGCGCAGCATCCGGACCCACCACTTCTGAGACATGCGGCACCGCCGAGTGCCCGAGACGACGAGCAGCGCACAGGTCGAACGCGCAGGCGCCGCGCGAGGTCAGCGGACGGCGACCTCTGACGCCGCACCGACAACGGGGACCAGACGCGTCAGCTGCGTGACGTGCGCGGGCTCCAGCTCCGCGAGCGAGGAGACGCCGAGCAGGCGCATCGTGCGCTCGATCTCGGTGCGCAGGATCGCGATCGTGCGATCCACGCCCTCGCGCCCGCCCGCCATCAGGCCGTAGAGGTAGGCCCGCCCGATCAGCGTGAAGTCGGCGCCGAGGGCGACGGATGCCACGATGTCGGCCCCGTTCATGATGCCGGTGTCGACCATGACCGTGAAGTCCTCGCCGACGGCCTTGCGCACGTGCGGCAGCAGACGGAACGGGATCGGCGCGCGGTCGAGCTGGCGCCCGCCGTGGTTGGAGAGCACGATGCCGTCCACACCGGCATCCTTCAGTCGCACGGAGTCCTCGACGTTCTGCACGCCCTTGATGACGATCTTGCCGGGCCAGATGTCGCGGATGACGGCCAGGTCGTCGTAGCTGATCGTGGGGTCCATGGCGGCATCCAGCAGCTCGCCGACCGTGCCGCCGGTGGTGCTGAGCGAGGCGAACTCGAGCTTGGGGGTGGTGAGGAAGTCGTACCACCACCACGGCCGCGGGATCGCGTTGATGATCGTGCCGAGGGTCAGCTGCGGCGGGATGCTGAACCCGTTGCGCTTGTCCCGCAGGCGCGCCCCGGCGACCGGAGTGTCGACGGTGAACTGCAGGGTGTCGAAGCCCGCGGCGGCGGCACGACGGGCGAGCTCGTAGGAGATCTCCCGGTCGCGCATGACGTACAGCTGGAACCAGTTGCGCCCGTGCGGGTTGGCCGCCTTGACGTCCTCGATCGAGGTGGTTCCCAGCGTGGACAGGGTGAAGGGGATGCCGGCTGCGGCTGCCGCTCCCGCGCCCGCCGTCTCGCCCTCGGTCTGCATGAGCCGCGTGAACCCGGTGGGTGCGATGCCGAACGGCAGGGCCGACGGTCCGCCGAGGATCTCGACCGAGGTGTCGACGGTCGGGGCGGGCTTGAGGATGCCGGGGTGGAACTCCACGTCCTCGAATGCCTGCCTGGCGCGGGCCAGCGACAGCTCGCCCTCGGCGGCGCCGTCGGTGTAGTCGAAGGCGGCCTTCGGCGTGCGGCGCTTGGCGATCGTGCGCAGGTCGTGGATCGTGAGCGCGGCGTCGAGGCGGCGCTTGCGACCGTTGAGCTCGGGCCTCTTGAACTTCATCAGCTCGAGCAGCTCGGCGGGGTTGGGCAGCTGGCGCTGGACCATGGCGTTCCTCTCTGAAGTGACGGGTCAGTGCGCACCGGGCACAAGCCCGGCGGCGGTGTAGTAGCTGGTGATGTGAGCGCGGACGAGATCGCGGGCTTCATCCGCCCTGCCCGCGTCGATCGCATCGACGATGGCGTGGTGCTCCGCCCGCAGCACCGAGACCATCGACTCCCAGTCGTCGATTCGTGCAGAGCCTTCCAGGACGTACGACTCGATGGCGGTGCGCAGCCCTGCCATCATCGCCGTGACGACGGTGTTGCCTGACGCCTCCGCCAGCGCGTAGTGCAGCTCGGCGTCCAGGACGAGGAACTCCGGTGCGGTCAGGTCGTCGGCATCCATCGCGTCGAGGATGCCGCGCACGCCGGCCAGGTCGCGCTGCGGATCGGCGCTCAGCCGGGCGGCCACGGCATCCTCCAGCACGAGACGGGTCTGCACCACATCCGCGAGGGGAAAGCCCTGTGCGGCCACCTGCAGCCGCAGCAGGGTCGACATGCCCCCGGAGGGGGCGGCGATCACGATCGCGCCGGACTGGGGCCCTGAGCCTGTGGCGGTGCGGATCAGCCCCATCACCTCGAGCACGCGGAGGGCCTCGCGCACGCTGGACCGGCCGACACCGAGGTCGGCCGCGAGGTCGCGCTCGGAGGGCAGCCGGTCACCAGGGCCGAGCGCGCCGTCCAGCAGGTCGCTCTCGATGCGCGCGAGGACCGTGCGCCAGGCTCGCTGCGTCGCTTCGGTCCGCGGCATCCGTCCTCCTGTGGTCTGACCACAGGTTATCCGGTGTGGTCAGACCACGCAAGCCGGACTGTCCGCACTCAGCCCAGGACGCCGCCGGACTCCTCGAGATAGCAGTTCCCGCACAGCGACTCATAGGTGACCTCGGCGCCGTCGATGGCGACCTGATCACCGTCGAAGACGAACCGGCCGCCGACCTTGCGCCCGTTGAAGACCGCCTTGCGCCCGCATCGGCAGATGGTCTTCAGCTCCTCGAGGGAGTGCGCGATCGCCAGCAGACGGGCGGAACCGGGAAAAGCGTGCGTCCGGAAATCGTTGCGGATGCCGTACGCCATCACCGGAATGCCGTCGAGGACGGCGATGCGGAAGAGGTCGTCGATCTGCGCCGGGGTGAGGAACTGCGCCTCGTCGATCAGCAGACAGGCGACCTCGCGGGGACGGTCAGCGGGAAGCAGCTCCTCCTCGCTCTCGCGCCGCACGCGGTCTCGCTGGGCGGTGAACAGGACGCGCGCGTCGTCGTCCGGTCCGATCAGGAAGTCCACCTCCCGTGTCATCCCCAGCCGGCTCTCGATCTGCGACGCGGCTTTGGTGTCGATCTCGGGCTTGGCCAGCAGCACCCGCTGCCCGCGTTCCTCGTAGTTGTACGCGGCCTGCAGCAGTGCGGTCGACTTGCCGGAGTTCATCGCGCCGTAGCGGAAGTACAGCTTCGCCACGGTGAACCCGTCAGGCCGAGAGGGACAGCGCGGCGGCGGTCTCGCTCATCGACTCCTCGGCCACCTCGGGCCGGTCGTTGAGAGTCTCCCCCACCGTCGGGATCAGTTCCTTCAGCGTCGGCTGCCAGGCGGGGAACTGCTCGGGGAAGCAGCGCTGAAGCAGCCCGAGCATGATCGGCACCGCCGTGGATGCTCCCGGCGAGGCGCCGAGGAGCCCTGCGATCGTGCCGTCCTCGGAGGCGATGACCTCGGTGCCGAACTGCAGGACGCCGCCCTTCTTGGCATCCTTCTTCATCACCTGGGCGCGCTGCCCGGCCTGGATCAGCGTCCAGTCCTCGTCCTTCGCGGTCGGCATGAAGGTGCGCAGACTGTCCACCTTCTTGCCGTGGGTCTTCACCAGCTCGCTGAGCAGATAGGTGATCAGATCGGGGTTCGCGAACGCCACCCGCAGCATCGGCCAGAGGTTGTGCGTGCGCACCTGGGAGACGATGTCGAACATCGAGCCGTTCTTCAGGAACTTCGGGCTGAAGGTCGCGAACGGCCCGAACAGCAGCGACGACTCACCGTCGACCACACGCGCGTCCAGGTGCGGCACCGACATCGGCGGGGCCCCGACGGATGCCTGCGAGTACACCTTCGCCTTGTGCTGAGCGACCACCGCGGGGTTGCTGGTCTTGAGGAACTGGCCGCCGATCGGGAAGACGCCGTAGCCCTTGATCTCGGGGATGCCGCTGTTCTGCAGCAGCTTGAGGGCCCAGCCCCCGGCGCCGACGAAGACGAACTTGGCCTTGACCTCACCGGGCGTGCGGCCGAGGGCGTGACGATACTTCACCAGCCAGGTGCCGTCCTTCTGACGCTTCAGGCTCCTGACCTCATGGTTGGTCCGCACCTGCACGCCGGAATCGGCGAGGTGCGCGAAGAGCTGATGGGTGAGAGCACCGAAGTCGACGTCGGTGCCGGCGGTCACCCGGGTCGCCGCGAACGGCTCTCCCTTGAGTCGCTTCTGCATGAGCAGCGGCGCCCACTGGTTGATGACGCGGGAGTCCTCGCTGTACTCGATGGTCGAGAACAGCGGCTGCTTCTTGAGGACCTCGTAGCGCGCTTTCAGGAAGGCGACGTCCTTCGCCCCCCGCACGAAGGTCATGTGCGGTGTGGAGTTGATGAATGTGGACGGCGCGTCGAGAACGCCGCGCTCGGTCAGCGTCGACCAGAACTGACGGCTCTGCTGGAACTGCTCGTTGATCGAGATCGCCTTCGCGGGATCCATCGAGCCGTCGTCGCCCATCGGCATGTAGTTGAGCTCGCACAGCGCCGCGTGTCCGGTGCCGGCGTTGTTCCAGGGATTCGAACTCTCCTGCGCGACGTCGCTCAGTCGCTCGTAGGCGACGATCTTCCAGTCCGGCTGCAGTTCGTGCAGCAGCGTACCCAGAGTGGCGGACATGATGCCCCCACCGATCAGAACGACATCGACGGTTTCAGTCACCAGGCAAGTCTAGCCGTCCGCATACGTCTCCTTCTCCGCCCGCGATCCCCGCGGCGTCGTCGCTCAGACGGAGGCGGGGGTGAGGCGCCGGGTGAGCTCCTCGGCGATCTGCACGGCGTTGAGCGCCGCACCCTTGCGCAGGTTGTCGTTGCTGATGAACAGCACGAGGCCCTTGCCCTCGGGGGCGGACTGGTCGGCGCGGATGCGGCCGACGAAGCTCGGGTCCTTGCCCGCCGCGTGCAGCGGGGTGGGGACGTCCTCGACGACGACGCCGGGAGCGGATGCCAGCACCTCGCGCGCCCTCTCGGGGGTGATGTCGTCGGCGAACTCCGCGTGGATGGAGAGCGAGTGTCCGGTGAAGACCGGCACGCGCACGCAGGTGCCCGCCACGCGCAGGTCGGGCAGACCGAGGATCTTGCGGCTCTCGTTGCGGAGCTTCTTCTCCTCATCGGTCTCGTTGTCGCCGTCGTCGACGAGGTTGCCGGCGAACGGGATGACGTCGAACGCGATGGGGGCGACGTAGTTGTCCGGGGCGGGGAACTCGATCGCCGAGCCGTCGTGCACGAGGCGCAGGGTGTCGCCCTGGGCCAGCACGCCCTCGACCTGGCCGAGCAGCTCCTGAGCACCGGAGAGCCCGGAGCCGGAGACGGCCTGGTAGGTGCTGACGATCAGGCGCTCCAGGCCCGCTTCGGCATGCAGCGCCTTGACCACGGGCATCGCGGCCATGGTGGTGCAGTTCGGGTTGGCGATGATGCCCTTGGGCCGGTCGTCCATCGCATCCGGGTTGACCTCGCTGACCACCAGCGGCACATCGGGGTCCATCCGCCAGGCGCTGGAGTTGTCGACGACCACGGCGCCCGCAGCGGCGAACCTCTCCGCGTACGCACGGCTCGCCGTCGCCCCGGCCGAGAACAGCGCGATCTCGATGCCGGTGGCATCCGCCGTCTCGACGTCCTCGACGATCACCGGCGTACCGTCGAACTCGATGGTCTTCCCGGCGGAGCGGGCCGACGCGAACAGGCGCAGCTCACGGATCGGGAACGAACGCTCGGCGAGGATGTCGCGCATCACGGTGCCGACCTGGCCGGTCGCGCCGACGATGGCGATCGAGAATCCTGAGTCGGAGATACGGGTCATGAGCAGATCCTTGGCGTGAAGACGGTGCGCCAGGCTCAACTCCGGGGTGCGGATGCTGCGCCCGGCGCCGATGTCAGGGTTGCCCGCGAGTCTACCCGGTCGGCCGGGGGTGCGGCTCCGCCGAGACCTCTCCGACGTCGGACGGCTCAGACCGGGTCGATGTAGGTGTGAAAGGGCGCCCGCAGCGCGAGCCGCTCGTACAGCCGCTGCGCGTCGGTGTTGGAGTAGGAGGTGATCCAGCGCACCTCGAGGAGTCCTTCCTCCTGCGCGATGCGGTGCAGCCGCCGGATCAGCGCGGACCCCACTCCCGCGCCGCGCGCGTGCGGGGCGAGGAACAGATCATCCAGGAAGAGCGCCGTCCCGCCGCGCGACGGACGAGGGAAGCGTCGCCAGTGCGCCAGCCCGATCGGCGCGCCGTCGCGCACCGCGACGAGCCCGTTCAGCTCGTGCGCGGGATCGCGGAGCCAGCCCCAGACGGTTCGGATGACCTCCTCGTCGTGCGGAAGGTCGTAGAAGTCGCGGTATCCGCGGTACAGCGCCGCCCACGCCTCATGATCCGCCTCTTCGACGGCGCGGATCAGCGCGGCCTGGCCGGTTGCGTCGTCCGTGCGGTCCGCCCCGTCGGCGGCGTCGTCTGCCCTGTCGGTCGCGGTCATCCGATGATCGTACCCGGCGGGTGCGTGCGATCAGCGCCCGGTGCCGGCGTGCACGACAGCTTCGATCTCGCTGTCGAGCCCGTAGGCCGCGTGCACGGTGCGGGCGGCATCGGCGAGGTCCGAGCCGCGCAGCACGACCGAGATGCGGATCTCCGAGGTGGAGATCATCTCGATGTTGATGCCGCCCTCGCTGAGCGCCTCGAACAGGATCGCCGAGACACCGGAGTGGGTGCGCATGCCGGCGCCCACGACCGAGAGCTTGCCGATCTGGTCGTCGTGCAGCAGGTTCTCGAACCCGACTTCGCTCTGCTCTGCGGCCAGAGCCTTGAGCGTCGCGGTGGCGTCGGCTTTCGGCAGGGTGAACGAGATGTCGGTGCGGCCGGTGGAGGCGGCGGACACGTTCTGCACGATCATGTCGACGTTCGCGCCCGACTTGGACACGATCCGGAAGATCTCGGCTGCCTTGCCCGGCACGTCGGGCACACCGGCGACGGTGATCTTGGCCTGGCTGAGGTCGGTGGCGACGCCGGCGACGATCGGTTCTTCCATAACTGCTCCCTCGGATGCGCGCGGGTTCTTCATGCCCTCGCCCAGAACGTACGTGCCCTCGGCCGACGAGAAGGTCGAGCGGGCGTGGATGAGGACGCCCTGACGGCGGGCGTACTCGACGGCGCGGATGTAGAGCACCTTGGCGCCGTTGGCGGCGAGCTCGAGCATCTCCTCGCTGGAGACGTGGTCGAGCTTGCGCGCCAGCGGGATCACGCGCGGATCCGCGGTGTAGATCCCGTCCACGTCGCTGTAGATCTCGCAGACGTCGGCCTTGAGCGCTGCCGCGAGCGCGACGGCGGTCGTGTCCGAGCCGCCGCGTCCGAGCGTGGTGATGTCGCGGGTGTCGCGGTTGAACCCCTGGAAGCCGGCGACGATGACGATCGCACCCTCATCCAGCGCCTCGCGCAGACGCACCGGGGTGACGTCGACGATGCGTGCCTTGCCGTGATGCGAGTCGGTGATCATGCCGGCCTGGCTGCCGGTGAACGAACGCGCCTCGAACCCCATCGAGTGGATGGTCATCGCCAGTAGCGCCATGGAGATGCGCTCACCGCTCGAGAGCAGCATGTCGAGTTCGCGCGGGGCGGGGATCGGCGCGACCTCGTGCGCGAGGTCGAGCAGCTCGTCGGTGGTGTCGCCCATGGCGCTCACGGCGACGACGACGTCGTGCCCGGCGCGACGGGTGTCGACGATCCGCTTCGCGACGCGCTTGATGCTCTCTGCGTCGGCGACGGACGAGCCGCCGTACTTCTGCACGATCAGGGCCACGATCACTCCCGAGGACGGTGGGCGGATTCACCCACGCACATTCTACGGATGCCGCCCATGCCGGGTGGGGCATGTGACAGGGCGCGGGCGGATGCCGGGGCCGTCAGGGGCGGTCGGCGTCCGGATCGGGGACGATCAGTTCGGCCGTCTCCGTCGTCGTCACCGGCCCGGTCGTGAGGTCCGGCTCGGATGATCGCGTCCTGAGCCGTCCCCCGGTCGCCGCGAACCAGCAGCCGGCGAGCACGATCGGGAAACCCAGAAGTAGGCCGGGCGTGACCGGCTCGGCGAGCACCACCGTCCCCAGCGCGATCGCCACGATCGGATTGACGTAGGTGAACAGCGGAGCGCGCACCGGCCCGACCTCGCGGATGAGCGCGAAGAAGGCGACGAAGGCGAGAGCCGTGCACACCACGCCGAGAAGCCCGAGCGAGATCGTCGAGCGCAGCGTGGGCACGTCGTGCTGGGTGAGCAGCGCCGCCGGCAGGTAGGCGACCCCGACCGCGAACAGCGCCAGGGTGATGGTGCCCATCGAGGGGACCGATGCCAGCTTGTGCGCGATGATGAACGGTGCGATCGCGTACAGCACGGCGGTGAGCAGGATCTCGCCGATCCCCACCATACTCGCCGGTCCGTGCGGGAACAGCCCCGGACCGGCCACCACGACGGCGACACCGACGAAGCCGAGGATCAGGCCTCCCAGGCGCACGGGCGCCAGCACTGAGCGGTCGCCGCGCAGCAGCGCGATGATGACGGCGAACAGCGGAACCGTGGCGACGAGCAGTCCGGTCAGCCCCGACGGCAGTTGCGTCTCTGCGTGGCTGAGCAGCAGGAACGGCCCGGCCATCTCGACCGCGCCGAAGGCGAGCACCCACGGCCAGAACTTCCACGCCGCCCTGAGCGCGCCGCTGCGGATCGCGAAGGGCAGCAGGACGAGCCCGCCGAGCAGGGTGCGACCGGCCACGACGGCCGGCGGCGAGAACGAGCCGACCGCCTCTTTGATGAACAGGTAGGTGATGCCCCAGACGAACGCCATGACGGCGAACAGGATCCATCCCTTGCGGCTGAACCCCGCACGCTGCTCGTTCACAGGCGTCGGCGGCCCTCGAAGGCCCGCCCCAGGGTCACCTCGTCCGCGTACTCCAGGTCGCCGCCGACGGGCAGACCGGAGGCGAGCCGCGAGACGGTGATCTCCATACTGGTCAGCAGTCGGCTGAGGTAGCTGGCGGTCGCCTCGCCTTCGAGGTTCGGGTTCGTCGCGAGGATGACCTCCTGCACGGTGCCGTCGGCCAGTCGGGACATCAGCTGGGCGATGCGCAGGTCGTCGGGTCCGATGCCGGACAGGGGGCTGATCGCCCCGCCGAGCACCTGGTACAGCCCGCGGAACTCGCGGGTGCGTTCGATCGCCGCGACGTCCTTGGCGTCCTCGACGACGCAGATCAGCGTGGGGTCGCGGCGCGGGTCGCGGCAGATCGCGCAACGATCCTGCTCGGACACGTTGCCGCACACCTCGCAGAAACGCACCCGCGAGCGCACCTCGGTCAGCAGTTCGGCGAGCCGCGCGACATCGAAGGAGGGAGTCTGCAGGATGTGGAAGGTGATGCGCTGCGCCGATTTCGGTCCGATGCCGGGGAGTCGGCCGAACTCGTCGATGAGCTCCTGGACGATGCCGTCGTACATCAGCTGAACCTCGTCGGGGGCTGGAAGGGCTCCTCACGCAGGAACTTCGCGCCGAGCACCTGACGGATCACGGCCTCACCTCGGCGTTCCACGCCCTCGGGTCCCGCGGAGCGCGTGCTGACGACCGGCGCCGGCCGGGCCTCTCGCACGCGCGGCGCGCCCTGCTGCCGGACGCCGGAGGACGATGCGGATGCCGAGGAAGACGGCGCACTCCTCGGGGCGGGCGCGGGCGACGAGGGGCGGCTGCCGCCACCGCCCGGCCCGTCGTACTCCGGGTCGTACGGCGGCTCGTCGTCGAACGGCGGGTAATCATCCAGCGGGGCGGCGTCGACCGCTCCGTCGACCGGGGGGGAGGGAGCGGATGCCGCGGCCTCGACCTCGGCGGGCTCCTCATCGACCGGGAACTGCGGCGCGATCGTGGCGACGGCGGAGGGCACCATCGCCGCCGGTGGGGCAGCGGGCGATGTGGTCGCGGCCTCGGGAGCGGAGGTGGGGATGGGGGCGACCGCCCATTCGGTCACGGACGCCGCCGCCGCTCGGGACGGTGATGCGGATGCCGTGGGGGCGCTGTCCTTCGCGCCCTGCGCGCGGCCGCCGACGGGCTCGGGAGTGCTCATCGGGTTGGCCCAGCCCGCTGCGGGCGCGTCGTCCCCGTTGGCCGCCGGGCGGCCGGGCGCGGTGCCCGTGGGCGCAGGACCAGGCCGCGGACCCCCGCCTCCCCCGCCGCCACCGCTGGGCGGGAGGGGTGCCGGACGGTATTTCACCGTGACCCCGAGTTCCTGTTCGATCGCATCCCGCAGGTGATCGGAGGGGCCCTGCCCCGGGGTGGTTCCCTTGAACTTCGACACATCGGCAGGGCTGGCGAAGCCGAGCGTGAGCACCCCGGTGCCGGAATCGTAGGCGAGCGGTTGGGTTCCCGTGGCGATCAGCCAGGACGCTCGGCTGACGGGCTCGAGACGCTGAAGCACCGCCGGCCAGCTGGCAGCGATGCGGTCGAAGGTGACCGGACCGGCCGCGGCCGGATCACCCGCCGCCGGTACCGCGGGCTCGGCAGGAGAGGGAGGCGCGGACGACGTCGTCGCGGTCGCCGCGGGAGCGGGAGACACGGCCTCCGCTGCAGGAGCGGGCTCGGCAGGAGCGCCGGGCGCCGCCGCGGGCTCGGCAGGAGCGCTGGGCGCCGCCGCGGGCGCGGCAGCAGCGCCGGGCGCGGTCGACGTCGGGGCGGCCGCTGCGGGAGCGGACGCCGCGCTCGTCGGCGATGACGCGGGCTGGACAGCAGGACCCGTCGCGGCGGTCTTCTGCGCGGCCGCCGCAGGGGCAGGCGCCGCCGTTGAGGGCGCGCCCGGAGCGGGGACGCGCGAGGCGGCCGGTGCCGCCGTCGCCGTCTCGTCGCCTCGCGTCGGCGCCCCGGCGAGCACGCGGGCGACCATCAGCTCGAGGTGCAGGCGCGGCGATGTCGCCCCGGTCATGTCATCAAGAGCGCGACTCACGAGGTCGGCGGTGCGGGAGAGCCTGGACGATCCGAAGCTCGCCGCCTGCGCCAGCATCCGCTGCATCTCATCGGCAGGAAGCCCGCGCAGCACGGCCGAGGCGCCGTCTCCGACCGCGGCGATGACGATCAGGTCACGCAGCCGCTCGAGGAGATCGTCGACGAACCGGCGAGGATCCTGACCGGACTGCACCACGCGATCGACCGCGGGGAACGCCGCGGCGGCATCGCCGGCGGCGAGCGCTTCGACGATCTCATCGAGCAGAGCCGCATGCGTGTAGCCGAGCAGTGCCACCGCACGCGAGTACGACACCGTGCCCTCGTCGGAACCGGCGATCAGCTGGTCGAGGAGCGAGAGCGTGTCACGCGGAGACCCGCCGCCAGCGCGGACGACGAGCCCGAGCACGCCCTCCTCGATCTGCACCCCCTCTTCGACGCAGAGCTTCTCGACGTACTCGAGCATCGCCGCCGGAGGCACCAGACGGAAGGGGTAGTGGTGAGTGCGCGAGCGGATCGTGCCGAGGACCTTCTCGGGCTCGGTGGTCGCGAAGATGAACTTGACGTGCTCGGGCGGCTCTTCGACCAGCTTCAGCAGGGCGTTGAAGCCCTGAGGTGTGACCATGTGCGCCTCGTCGAGGATGAAGATCTTGTACCGATCGCGGCTGGGCGCGAAGGTCGCGCGCTCGCGCAGATCACGCGCATCGTCGACACCGTTGTGGCTCGCCGCGTCGATCTCGACGACATCGAGCGATCCGCCGCCGTCGCGCGAGAGCTCGACGCAGCTCGGGCACACCCCACACGGGGTGTCGGTGGGACCTTCCGCGCAGTTCAGGCAGCGCGCGAGAATGCGCGCTGACGTGGTCTTTCCGCATCCGCGCGGACCGGAGAAGAGATAGGCGTGCCCGACCCGGTCACCACGCAGTGCGGTCATGAGCGGATCGGTCACCTGGGACTGACCGATCATCTCCCCGAACGTCTCGGGCCGGTAGCGGCGGTACAGGGCTGTCGTCACCCGACCAGCCTACGGCGTAGGACCGACATCGAGCACGGCGGTGCTCACCTCCGCGCCCGGCAGCCCGGTCACGCGACGGTTCCGGAGAACCGGCCGGCGTGCTCGGCCGCGAACGCGGAGAATCCGGTCGCGGGCCGGCCGGTGATGCGTTCGACGTCGGGACTGGTCCAATCGGAGTCGCCCTGCGCGAAGAGCGCGAGCGCTTGGGCGTTCGCGCGGGCGACCGGCGCCGGGAGCCCCAGTTCGACCATCGCCGCCTCCTGCTCGGCGACGCCGATGCGCCGGTGCGTGATGGTGCGACCCAGGATCCTGGTGAGCAGGTCGGCGACGTCGTCGTACGACAGGCTGTCCGGTCCGCTCAGACGATAGGTCCTGCCCGCGTGCGCGGCCGGTGAGGAGGCGATGGTCGCGGCGACCGCGGCGACGTCGCGGGCATCGACCATGCCGATGCGGCCGTCGCCGGTGGAGGATGCGAACTCCGATTCGGCGGCGATGGCGGGGGCGAGGGCGAGGACGTTCTGCATGTAGGCGTTCGACCGAAGCAAGGTATGCGGTATCCCGGACGCCGCCAGCGCCACCTCGATGCGATGGTGGTCGCGACGGCGCCCGATCGGCGAGTCCGCCGCGGCGTCACTGGTGACCTTCGTCACGTGCGCTGCGCTCGCGCGTCGTGCCGCATCGATGACGGCGATCTCCTGGGCGGGCACCGCCGGTGACACCAGCACGACCGACCGGACGCCGACCATAGCGCCCGCGATGGAATCGGGCTGGTCGAGGTCCGCGTGGACCAGTTCGACTCCGGCGGCCGCGAGATCAGCGTGCACATCCGGATTCCTGACCATGACGCGTACGGCATGGCCTGTCGAGGAGAGGAGCCGGGCGGTGTGTCCGCCGACCTTTCCTGCCGTGGTGACGAGGATCGCGGCTGAGCCCCGATCGGGTGTCATTCCAGAGGTTTCGTCCATCAGGTCTTCCTCACTGTCGATGAATCAGTTGTTCAGCACAACGTTGTCCTAAACAACGATATTCCTTATTCGTTGACATCAGCAACGGTTACGATGTGAGCATGGCTGATTCCGACGCGATCCGACCCCCGGCCCGATTGCGCGCACTCCTGACCTGGCAGGTGCACAAGGCCGACATCGTCGGAGCCCGGCTGACCGGAGCGCGTATGCCGGCAACCGGACGCGCCGACTTCGCCGTCCTCGCCGCCCTGGAGGAATTCGGCGCCATCAGCCAGGTCGACCTCGGCCGTCGACTCGGTCTCGACCGCAACCGCATCAATGGCATCACCACGCGCCTCGACGACAACGGCCATGTCGACCGTACGGTCGACCCTGCCGACCGTCGGCGCAACACCGTCACCATCACTCCGACGGGGAAGCGCTACCTGGAGGAGCTGCAGGCGGCCACCGATGCCGCGCAGGCGGAACTCGCCGCGAACCTCTCCGTGGCGGAGTCGGATCAGCTGCGAGCGCTGCTGGCGAAACTGCTGGACGCACACCCCGGACTGCCCGGATAGCGCACGGGCGCGCGCGCGCCTGCACTCGGCGCACGGGCAGGCGGCCGCCCACGCGCATCACGGCACGCAGGCGACTGCCCGATACTCGCTAGTCCTCGAAGGCCCCGATGATCGGGATGGTGGTCGTCGTCACCGGGATGGTCGGGGACATGAGGGTGCCGTCGTCGCGACGTGCGTCTTCGAACTGGCGCAGAGTCGGCCTGCCGGGACGGAGCGGGCCCTGGTCGGCGAGCGCGATGATCGCCGGCTCCGCGACCGCCGCCCGATGATCGCTGCCGCGCACCGAGAACTCCACCTGGTCGCCGGAGCGCACCTCCACGCGCAGCGCGTCGCGGGTCAGCGTGACCATCAGGGAGGACCCCTGCCACTGCAGCGGGAACGACAACTCGGGCCAGCTGGCAGGCAGGCGAGGGTCGAAACTCAGCAGCCCGTCGTGATCGCGCATGCCGCCGAATCCGCTCACCAGGGCGGTCCACACGCCGCCGGCGGAGGCCACATGCACACCGTCCGAGGCGTTGCGGTGCAGATCGCCGAGGTCGACGTAGAGCGCCTGCGTGAAGTACTCCAGTGCGAGATCCTGGTACCCCACCTCGGCCGCCATGATCGACTGCACGACGGCGGACAGCGTGGAATCCCCGGTGGTCAGCGGATCGTAGTAGTCGAAGTCGGCGAGCTTGTCCTCGTCGGTGAAGTGGTTGCCCTGCAGGAAGAGGGCCAGCACGACATCCGCCTGCTTGAGCACCTGGAACCGGTAGATGACCAGCGGGTGGTAGTAGAGCAGCAGCGGCCGCTTGTCGGCGGGCGTCCCCTCCAGATCCCATACCTCGCGCTCGAGGAAGAACGCGTCCTGCGGGTGGATGCCGAGCCCGTCGCTGTACGGGATGTGAATCGCCTCGGCCGCGCGCTCCCAGGCGTCGCGCTCCCCCTCATCCAGCCCGGTGCGCTCCACGAGCGCCGCATAGGCCTCGGGATCCTGCTCGGCCATCTCGCCGACGACCCGCGCGGCGAAGCGGAGGTTGTAGCGCGCCATGACGTTGGTGAACAGATTGTCGTTGACGACGGTGGTGTACTCGTCGGGACCGGTGACGCCGTGGATGTGGAACGTCGACGTGCCGTTCGTGCCGCGCCAGAATCCGAGCGTGGCCCAGAGCCGGGCGGTCTCGACGGCGACGTCGGCGGCTTCGCGACGCAGGAAGTCCACATCTCCCGTGGCGCGCACGTACTTGCCGAGTGCATAGCTCACGTCCGCGTTGATGTGGAACTGCGCGGTTCCGGCGGCGTAGTAGGCCGAGGCCTCCTCGCCGTTGATCGTGCGCCACGGGAACAGGGCGCCGGCCTCGTTCAACTGAGCGGCGCGACGGCGGGCGGCCGGCAGCATCATCACCCGCGCGCGAAGCGCGTTCTTCGCCCATTGCGGCGACGTGTACGTCAGGAACGGCAGCACGTAGATCTCGGTGTCCCAGAAGTAGTGGCCGCTGTACCCGGAACCGGTCAGCCCCTTCGCGGGCACACCGCTGCCGTCCGCGCGTGATGCCGCCTGCGCCAGCTGGAACAGGCACCAGCGCGTGGCCTGCTGCAGGTCGTCGTGGCCGGCGATGCGCACATCGGAGCGGTCCCAGAACGCGCTCAGCCACTTCTCCTGACCGCGGAACAGGGCGTCGACACCCTCGACGCCCACTCGATCGAGCGAGCGGCGGCAGCGGTCCACGAGTTCGCGCGGCGGCACGCCCCGGGAGCTGTGGTAGCTGACGATCTTGCTGATGCGGATGGGGACGCCCGCCTTCGCCTGCATGCGGAACACGTTCTTGGCGATGTCGGGCTCGATGAGCGTGCGCGCGCTGTACTCGTTCTCGGTCTCCACGACGTGGTCGGCGACCACGGCGACGGTCATCCCCGAATCGCTGACGCGGTACGACAGCGCCGAGCGCAGTCCGTCCTGCCAGTACTCCACCGGCTGCAGAACGCGCGCGGTGATCCGCTCCGACTTGCGGGGATCGAAACCGGCCTTGTTCTCGGACTTGGATGCCATCGGGTCGCCGGCGTAGATCCCCGCGCCGTCCTGCCTGTTCAGCAGCTGGCAGCTGATCGTCACCGGGGCGTCAGAGTTCTCGACGGTCACTTCGAGCCGCAGAACGGCCAGGTGGCGCTCCTCGAAGCTCACCATCCGCTCATCCCGCATGCGCACGCGCTTGCCCGAAGGCGTCAGCCAGACCACCGTGCGCTCCAGCACGCCCGTGCGCATGTCGAGCTCGCGCGAGTACGACAGGATCTCGGTCTCGTCGAACGACAGCGGCTCGTCGTCGACGTAAACGCGCATGACCTTGGCATCCGGGGCGTTGACGATGGTCTGTCCCACTTCGGCGAAGCCGTAGGCCTGCTCGGCATGCCGGATCGGCCAGGTCTCGTGCAGCCCGTTGATGAACGTGCCGTGCTCGTGCGCGCCGCGTCCTTCGATGTGGTTGCCGCGCAGTCCCAGATAGCCGTTGCCCACCGAGAAGAGCGTCTCGGAGACACCGGCTTCGTCATAGCGGCGTTCGACGAGACGCCAGGGGTCTACGGGGTAGCGGTCGCGGTCGATCATGCGTTCTCCGGGAGGGGTGAAGAGAGGGACGTGTCAGCGCGCGGCGCCGGGCAGCAGACGGGCAAGATCATCGACGATACCGGTTGCGCCGGCTTCCCGCAGCGCATCGGGGCCGGCCCCGCGGTCGACGCCGATGACGCTCGCGTATCCGGCGGACGCGGCGGAAGCCACGCCGGCCACCGCATCCTCGACGGCGACCGCCTCGGCGGGGTCCACGCCCAGCATCCGGGCGCCCTCGCGGAACATGTCCGGCGCGGGTTTGGACGCGAGGTGATCGCGCTCGGCGACGACGCCGTCGACGACGATCCGGAAGAAGTCCCGGATGCCGGCGCTGCCCAGCACCTCCTCGGCGTTCTTCGAGCTGGACACCACTCCCATCGGGACCGACGCCGCCCTCAGACTCTCCAACAGGGCGAGCGACCCGGGGTACGGGGCGATGCCCTCGCTGCGCAGGGCCGCCGCGAACGCGGCGTTCTTGCGGTTGCCGACGCCGCAGACCGTCTCAGCCTCGGGCGGGTCGTCGACCTGCCCCCACGGGATCTCGATGTTGCGGCTGCGCAGCAGGCTGGCCACGCCGTCATAGCGCTTCTTGCCGTCGACGTACGCGAAGTAGTCGGCATCCGTGTACGGGTCGGTCACGCCCCACTGGGCGAGCACGTCGTCGAAGACGTGCTGCCAGGCGCGCATGTGCACCTCGGCGGTCGGCGTCAGCACGCCGTCGAGATCGAACAGCACGCCGGTGGCGCGCCGCAGGTCGGGCAGCAGGTCGGTCACGGGACCTCCAGGAGTGGGTGGGCACGTCCAGCCTAATGAAGAACGCGCCCTGCGCTCGCGCGCGGAGGGCCGCCCGGGCCGGCGGCATCGGACCGCGGGGGTCAGATCGCGCTGAGCGTCTGCCGAGCGATCTCCAGCTCTTCGTCGGTGGGCACGACGAGCACCCCGATGCGCGATCGGTCGGTCGAGATGCGTCGCACGCCGCGGTCCCGGACGGCATTGCGCTGCGGGTCGACCTCCAGGCCCAGGAATCCCAGCGTGGCCAGGGCATCCGCCCGCACATCCGCGGCGTTCTCGCCGACCCCGGCAGTGAACGAGATCACGTCGACTCCGCCGAGCTGGGCGATGTAGGCGCCCAGGTAGTGGCGCAGCCGGTGGATGTACACGTCATAGGCGATCGTCGCCGCCTTCTCCCCCGCGGCGCGTCCTGCGAGGATGTCGCGCATATCGCTGCGCCCGGCCAGACCCAGCAGCCCGCTGCGCTTGTTGAGCAGGGTGTCCAGTTCGTCGGCATCCATCCCCGCACGACGGGCGAGGTGGAACTGCACGGCCGGGTCGATGTCACCAGAGCGGGTGCCCATCACCAGGCCCTCCAGCGGGGTGAAGCCCATCGAGGTCTCGACCGATCGACCGCCGTCGATGGCGGTCATGGAGGCGCCGTTGCCGAGGTGGAGGACGATCTGGCGCAGTTCGGCGGTGTCGCGTCCGAGGAAAGCCGCGGCAGACTCGGAGACGTACTTGTGGCTGGTGCCATGGAACCCGTAGCGGCGGATGCGGTGCTCACCGGCCAGATCCGCGTCGATCGCGTACGTGTAGGCCGCCGGGGGAAGGGTCTGGTGGAACGCCGTGTCGAAGACCGCGACGTGCGGCACAGCGGCGAATGCCGAGCGCGCAGCGCGGATGCCGGCCAGGTTGGCGGGATTGTGCAGCGGGGCGAGCACGATCAGGTCTTCGATGTTGATCTCCACCAGGCGGGTGATCAGCGTCGGCTCGAAGAAGCGGGCACCGCCGTGCACGACCCGGTGCCCGACGGCGACCGGCGGGTTATCGTCGAGGCTGGGACCGTGCTCGGCGAACTGCGCGAGCATGACCGTGAACGCCTGATCGTGGTCGGCGACGGGCCGCTCGTCGGTGTACGTGGCATCCAGCACCGTCGGCGACGGCCGGCCCGGTTCTGCGACTGTGCGCGCGGTGTGAGTGACCACGCCGCTGTCCTGACCGATCCGCTCGATCAGGCCGCCGGCCAGCTCGAGTTCGCGCTCCGGGTCGATCAGGCTGTACTTCAGGGACGACGATCCGCTGTTGATGACGAGGACGACGCTCATGCCCCGGCCTCCTGCGCCTGGATCGCGGTGATCGCGACCGTGTTGACGATGTCATCGACCAGCGCGCCTCGCGACAGGTCGTTGATGGGCTTGTTCAGTCCCTGCAGCACCGGCCCGATCGCGACGGCGCCGGCCGAGCGCTGCACCGCCTTGTAGGTGTTGTTGCCCGTGTTCAGGTCGGGGAAGACGAACACGGTCGCGCGTCCGGCGACCTGCGAGCCCGGCAGCTTGGCTGCGGCCACGGCGGCGTCGGCCGCGGCGTCGTACTGGATCGGTCCCTCGACGAGCAGCTCCGGCATGCGCTCGCGCACCAGGGCGGTCGCCTCGCGCACCTTGTCGACGTCGGCGCCGGTTCCCGACTCGCCCGTCGAGTACGAGAGCATGGCGACGCGCGGCTCGATGCCGAACTGCTGCGCGGTGGCTGCGGACGAGATCGCGATGTCGGCGAGCTGGACGCTGGTCGGGTCGGGGATCACCGCGCAGTCGCCGTAGACGAGCACGCGGTCGGCGAGCGCCATGAGGAAGACGCTGGACACCACGTTCACGCCGGGCCGGGTCTTGATGATCTCGAAGGACGGGCGGATGGTGTGCGCGGTGGTGTGGGCGGCGCCCGAGACCATGCCGTCCGCGAGTCCCAGATGCACCATCATCGTGCCGAAGTAGGAGACGTCAGTGACGGTGTCCGCCGCCTGCTCGAGGGTGATGCCCTTGTGCGCCCGCAGGCGCGCGTACTCCTGCGCGAACCGTTCGACGTGCTCGGGATCGGTGGGGCTGAGCACCTGCGCATCGGCGATGTCCAGGCCCAGGGCGGTCGCGCGCGCCCGCACCTCCGTGTCATCGCCCAGGATGGTCAGGTCGGCCACGCCGCGGGCGAGCAGGATGGCGGCTGCACGGAGGATGCGGTCGTCGCCGCCCTCCGGGAGCACGATGCGCTTGCGCCGACTCCGCGCCCGCTCGATGAGCCCGTACTCGAACATCAGCGGAGTCACCACCGACGACTGGGCCAGCCCCATCTCTATGGTGAGCTCGGCGATGTCGACGTGCTTCTGGAACAGAGCCAGTGCGCTCTGGTAGCGCTGGCCGGAGTCGACGGAGACGCGCCCGCGGGTGTGCATGATGCGCACGGCGGTGTCGTAGGTGCCCAGGTCGGTCGCGAGGATCGGGATACTGAGCTCGAGCCCGTCGATCAGCTGCACGACCGTGTCGGGAAGCTCGAACGGACCGTTCAGCACGATGCCCGCGATGTCGGGAAAGGTCCCGGATGCCGCCGCGAGCAGCGTCGCCAGCAGGGTCTCGCTGCGGTCGGCCGCGATCACGACCACCGCATCCTCGGTGAGCCGGGGCAGCACGTTCACCATGGACATGCCGGCGATCACGATGCTGTAGGCCTCGCGCTCCAGCAGTTCGTCCGCGCCGCGCACGACCCGCCCGCCGAGTGCCTGCAGGATGCCCCGCATGGACGGGGCGACGAGCGACCGCTCCTCCGGGATCGCCCACACCGGTGTCCGGTCGACGCCGATCCCCTCGACGACCTCCTGCAGTGCGTCCGGCTCGGCACGGTTCACGATGATGGCGAACAGCTCGGCGCGCTCGGTGGCGAGCTCACCGAGCGCCAGGGCAGCGATCTGCTCGATCTGCTCCGGCGAGCGCGCCGTGGTGGTGCCGAGCTGCTCCGCACTGTTCTGCTGGTCCCGTCCGGAGAGCACGAGCAGCACCGGCACGCCGAGGTTCGCGGCGATGCGCGCGTTGTACCCCAGCTCGGCAGGGCTGGCCACGTCGGTGTAGTCGCTGCCCACCACGATCACCGCGTCGCACTGCGCCTCCACTGCTTTGAAGCGCGAGACGATCGTGCCGAGCGCCCGCTCGGGATCGTCACGGACGTCGTCGTAGGTGACTCCGATGCAGTCCTCGTAGTCCAGGTGCACGCCGTCATGTGCGAGCAGCAGTTCGAGGACGACATCGCGCTCCGTCGTGGAACGCACGAGCGGCCGGAACACCCCCACCCGGGGCGAGACGCGCATCAGCGCATCCAGCACACCCAGCGCGATCGTCGACTTGCCGCTGTGCCCCTCGGCGGAGGTGATGTAGATGCTGCGTGCCACGGGCCCAGCCTACTTCTCGCCGGTGGCGACCGGACGGGTGCGCCGGGACCGTCAGCCGCCGATGTACGACATCTCGATGCGCTCGGCAGGGGTGTCCGCCGAGCGCACTTCGGAGTAGCGGTCATCGCGGTCGTGCCAGATGCCGGCGACGGCGTCCTCGAGCTCGGCATCCGTGCACCCGGCGCGCAGCAGCGCGCGCAGGTCGTGCCCGCGCGAGGCGAACAAGCAGGTGAACAGCTTGCCGTCCGCCGAGATCCGCGCCCGCGTGCAGTTCCCGCAGAACGGCTCGGTGACACTCGAGATCGCGCCGATCTCACCGGAGCCGTCCACGTAGCGCCAGCGGGTCGCGGTCTCGCCACGGTAGGCGGGCGCGAGCGGTTCGAGGGGATGCACGGCGGAGATGCGGCGGATGATCTCGGTGGAGGGGACGACCTGGTCGAGGTTCCAGCCGTTGGTGGTGCCGACATCCATGAACTCGATGAAGCGCACGGTCACGCCGGTGTTCCGGAAGCGCTCCGCGATGTCGAGCACGTCCTCGTCGTTGACGCCGCGCTTGACGACCGTGTTGACCTTGATCGCATCGAATCCGACCTCCTCGGCGACACGGATGCCTTCCAGCACCCGGCTCAGCGGGAAGTCGATGTCGTTCATCGCGCGGAAGGTCGTCTCGTCGAGGGAGTCGAGCGAGACCGTCACCCGGTTCAACCCGGCATCGCGCAGGTCCTGCGCCTTGTGGGCGAGAGCCGAGCCGTTGGTGGTGAGAGCGAGGTCCAGTGGCTCCCCCTCGGTGGTGCGCAGCTCGGCGAGCATGGCCACCAGAGTCTCGATGTCCCTGCGCAGGAGCGGCTCGCCGCCGGTGAGACGCAGCTTGTGCACTCCGCGCGCGGCGCCGGCGCGCGCCACGCGGACGATCTCCTCGAAGCTCAGCAGCATGGCGTGCGGCATGAAGTCGTAGTCGCGGCCGAAGATCTCCTTCGGCATGCAGTACACGCAGCGGAAGTTGCAGCGGTCGGTGACAGAGATGCGCATGTCCCGCAGCAGGCGCCCCTGGCTGTCGCGAAGCCGGGATCCGAGCTGCACTGCCATGATCACCACCGTAGTCGTCGATTGCGCCCCGGCGCCCCAGACCGTGGAATCACAGCGGGGCGGCGGGGCTGCCGGGTTCAGTCCACCGCGGCCGCGGTGGCTGCTCCCGATGCGGGAACGGCGCCGACCGCGGCTTCCTTCGGCCTCGGCATCTTCGTGATCAGCGGGAGCACGAGCGAGACCAGTGCGATGATGCCGATGACCGTGTAGCCGAGCGTGTAGTTCTTCACGTCTCCATCGCCGATCAGCGCGGCGATGATCGGCGGTCCGATGATGCCGCCGAGGCTCCAGCCGATGATCATCAGACCGTAGATGGCGCCGGCGTGCTTGACCCCGAAGAAATCGCCGGCGGTGGCCGGCATGGTGCCGAAGCCCCCGCCGTAGCAGAGATAGATCACCGCCGCGAGGATGAAGAAGAGCACCGCGTTGCCGGCGTGCGGCACCAGCAGCAGGCAGATGCCCTGCAGTCCGAGCATGAGCGCGAACGCCCACATGCGGCCCGTGAAGCCCGACACCCACGCCCAGAAGATGCGGCCGCCGCCGTTGAACAGCGCCAGCACGCCGACCAGGGCCGCTGCTCCGCTGACCGTGTACCCGGCGATGTCCTTCGCACTGGCCGCCGCCTGTGCGATCAGTGCGATCCCGACGGTGACGTTCAAGGTGAGGATCGCGGTGAGCAGGTACCACTGCGGGGCGCGGAGGGCCTCCTTCTCGGTGAACTGCTTGTACGCGTCCTGAGTGCGCCCGGCGGTCGCCGGCACCCAGCCGGGAACCGTGTACCCGGCCGGCGGGTTGCGGAAGAAGGATGCGCCGAGCACGGCCAGCACGAGGTAGCCGATCCCCAGCGGCAGGAACGCCCGGTTCGGTTCCGTCGGCGTCATCGCGATCAGCCACTGCGCGACGGGCGCCGTCACGACGGCGCCGAAGCCGAAGCCCGCGACCGCGAGGCCGGTGATCAGTCCCCGCTTGTCGGGGAACCACTTCTGCAGCATGGCGATCGGCACGATGTAGGCGTAGCCGAGCCCGAAGCCGCTGATCACGCCGTAGCCGAGCACCAGCAGCCAGAGCTGGCTGGAATCGTGCGACACGGCGAACGAGGCGATGATGCAGCCCAGGGCGTACACGACACCGCCGGTGAGCGCCACCGGGCGGGGACCGGTGCGGTCCTGCACCTTGCCGCCGATGTAGCTGCCGATGAAGATCATGCCGATGGTCACCGTGAACGTCAGCGACGCCTCGGACGTGGTCAGGTCCATCGCGCCGGGGTCGGCCAGCGCCTTGCCGAACACGCTCCATGCGTAGACCGCACCGATCGCGAACTGCAGCAGCAGCGCCGCGACGACGATCCACCATCGGCGTGCGGTCGGGTCGGTTCCCTGGCCTCGGGTCGTTGCCGGTGTTGACATGTCGTACACCTCTCTCTGACTCATGTGGACGCACTCATCCCCCGGAGGGGAGACGTCTTGCCGCGGCGTCAGCTCCCGGTGGCCGCCATCGCTCCCGGCGAGCCCGCGGCATCGGATCGTCCTCGCGCCGAGACGGGTTCCAGACGCACCACCACCGACTTGGATGCCGGGGTGTTGCTGCCCAGCGCGGTGAAGCCGAGCGGAACCAGCGGGTTGCCCTCGGGGAAGTAGGTCGCCGCGCACCCGCGGGAGGTCGGGAAGGACACCGCCTTGAACTCGCGCACCACACGATCGATCCCGTCGGAGAACTCGCTGTGCACGTCGACAAGATCGCCGTCGGCGATGCCCAGCTCGGCGAGGTCGTCGGGGTTCACGAAGATCACGCGACGACTCTTCCGGATGCCGCGGTATCGGTCGTCGAGGCTGTAGATCGTCGTGTTGAACTGATCGTGCGCGCGCATCGACTGCAGCAGAAGCCGGCCCTGCGGTCGCTCGATGTACTCCAGGTCGTTGACGGTGATCATCGCCTTGCCCGTCGCCGTCGGGAAGGTGCGCGAGTCGCGGGGTCCGTGCGGCAGGACGAAGCCGTGCTCCTCGCGCAGGCGCTGGTTGAAGTCGGTGAACCCGGGGATGACGTGCTCGATGTGATCGCGGATCCTGTCGTAGTCGCGCTCGAAGCCCGCCCAGTCGATGGGGCTGCTGTCGCCCCAGAGCGCGCGGGCGATTCCCACGACCACGGACACCTCCGACTTCAGCAGCGGGGAGATCGGCTTCACCTTGCCCTTGGTGGCGTGGATGGCGCACACGGAGTCCTCCACGGAGAGGACCTGTTCGCCGGCGGCCTGGACATCGATCTCGGTGCGCCCGAGCACCGGCAGGATGATCGCCTCGTCGCCCACGGTGAGGTGGTTGCGGTTCAGCTTGGTGGAGATCTGCACATTCAGGCCGACCTTGCGGAACCCCTCCTCCGCGGCATGCGTGTCGGAGACGGCCGAGACCATGTTGCCGCCCATGGCGATCCACACCTTGGTCCTGCCCGCCCGCATCGCCTCGACCGATTTCACGACGTCGTAGCCGTGCGCACGGGGGACGCTGATGCCGAACTCCCTGTCGAGACCGGCGAGGAACTTCTCGGGCATCTGCTCCCAGATCCCCATGGTGCGATCGCCCTGCACGTTGCTGTGTCCGCGGATCGGCGAGGCTCCGGCGCCGGGCTTGCCCATGTTGCCGCGCAGCAGCAGGAGGTTGATGACCTCCTTGATGATGTTGACCGCGTCCCGATGCTGGGTGAGCCCCATCGCCCAGGTGATGACGACGCGGTCGGCCCGCAGGTAGCGTTCTGCCAGCTCGTCGATCTCGGCCTGGGTGAGTCCCGTGGCGCGCAGCACCATCTCCGGGTCGAGGTCCCTGACGTGATCGCGGAACTCCTCCAGCCCCGAGCAGTGCTCCTCGAGGAAGGCATGATCGAGCACGGTGCCGGGAGCGGCGTCCTCGGCCTGCAGCACCTTCTGCGAGAGCGCCTTCATCAGCCAGCCGTCACCGCCGGCGCGGATCAGCACGTACTGATCGGCGAGACCCGTGCCGTGCCCGATGATGCCGCGCACGCGCTGGGGGTTCTTGTACCGGGACAGACCCGCCTCGTGCAGCGTGTTGATCGCGACGATCTCGGCGCCGTTGTCCTTGGCCTCCTCCAGTGCGGTCAGCATGCGCGGATGGTTCGTGCCGGGGTTCTGGCCCATCACGATGATGAGGTCGGCCTTGGCGAAGTCCTTGTAGGCGATGGTGTTCTTGCCGATGCCGATCACCTGGCCCATCGCCTTGCCGGTGGATTCGTGGCACATGTTCGAGCAGTCCGGCAGGTTGTTGGTGCCGAGCGAGCGTGCGAGCAGCTGGTAGATGAACGCCGTCTCGTTGGCGGTGCGACCGCTGGTGTAGAAGGTCGCCTCGTCGGGCGAGTCCATCGCCTTCAGCCGCTCCGCGATCAGCGCGAACGCGGCATCCCACGAGATGGGCTCGTAGTGGTCCTCGCCCTTCGGCTTGTACACCGGCTCGACCAGGCGGCCCTGCATCCCCAGCCAGTACTCGGACCTGTCGGACAGTGCCCTGATCGAGTTCTGCGCCCAGAAGGACGTCGGGATCGTGACGGGCGTCGCCTCCCATGTGACCGCCTTGGCACCGTTCTCGCAGAACTCGAACGTCTTGCGGTGGTCCGGATCGGCCCACGCGCAGCTCATGCAGTCGAAGCCGTCCTTCTGGTTCATGTCGGTCAGCAGCGTCAGCGCACGACCGAGCCCCATGTCCTTGACGGCCGGAACCATCGAATGGGTGATCCCGGGGATGCCCGCCGCCCACTCCCGCGGCGGGCTGACCTCCATCTCCCTCGCGTCTTCGCTGATGTCGTCGACCGGGGCCTTGGCAGCCATCGTCACACGCTCCTTCGCCTGTGTCTGTGATGACAGGCCTACCAGTGATATACGATCCACACAAGAGTCTCGTATACGATCCGCACGGATCGGGGAGGCGTTCCACCGGCGCGGCGCAACGCGCGTCCTCGCACCGTCACGTCGCCCTCAGGCGGAGGCGAGCACGCCCTCGCGCACGCGGTCCGCCCGCGAGTAGATGTTCATGCTGGCGCCGCGCACGAAGCCGACGAGCGTCAGTCCTGTCGATTCGGCCATCTCGACGGCGAGGGACGACGGCGCCGACACGGCGGACAGCATCGGGATGCCGGCCATCACGGCCTTCTGCACGAGCTCGAAGCTCGCCCGTCCGGAGACCTGCATGACCGTGCCCGCGAGGGGCAGCCGCCCGTTCAGCGCCGCCCAGCCGACGACTTTGTCGACCGCGTTGTGCCGCCCCACGTCTTCACAGACGACGAGCAGCTCTCCGGTCGCCGCGTCGTAGAGCCCGGCCGCGTGCAGCCCGCCGGTCCTGTCGAACGCATCCTGCTGCACGCGCAGCCGGTCCGGCAGGGCGGTGAGCGTCTCGGCATCCACGATCAGAGGGTCGGTCGACACGTCGAAGGCCGACGTCGTCGACACCTGTTCGATGGAGGCCGCCCCGCACACGCCGCAGGCGCTGGTCGTGTACGCATGGCGGGCCCGCTCCGGGTCGGGCAGCGGGGTGCCAGGAGCGAGAGTCACGTCGAGGACGTTGTACGTGTTGCCCCCGTCCGCGGCCGAGGCTCCCAGCGCGTACGCCCCCGGCGTCGCGGCGCCGCCGGTGCCGGGCCCGACGCAGTGGATCGCGGAGGCGAACTGCTCGCTGCGCGTGATCACCCCCTCGGAGACGAGAAAGCCCGCCGCCAGCTCGACGTCGTGGCCAGGGGTGCGCATCGTCACCGTCAGCGGTGCGCCGTGCACCCGGATCTCCAGCGGCTCCTCGACGGCCAGGGTGTCGAGTCTGCGCACGACCGCGGGCTCGGCGCCCTCCGCTCCTGCGGTGATGCGAACGACCTTCTTGCGGGTGGTGATCCTGCCCATCGCGTCCTCCCGGGTGCGCCCTCGCTCGTCCAGATATGGGAGTCACCGTACTCCCTCGCCGCACGGGTCAGGGTGCAGGAGGACGGATGCTGATCCTCGAACCGTGCACGACCGGGGCGCCCTCCGGAAGGTGGAGGACGGCGGTCTCGCCTCCGGCGGTCCGGACGCGGACGCGGATGCCGTCGGCGGTGTCGACGATGCGCTCGACTCTCGCGTCCCAGGCCCCGTCGGACCCCGGCAGCGTGCGGGCGAGGGTCGCGGCGAACGGGGTCGACGCCGTGTCGAGCACGGCCGCGGGTGCGCCGTCACCGGTGACCCGACCGTCTTCGAGCAGGATCAGCCGGTCGGCCAGCGGCATGGCATCCGCGGCGTCGTGCGTCGCCATCACGACCGTGGTCCCGGTGGCCGCCAGCTCATCCCGCAGCAGCGTGCGGATGCCGTCGGCCGTGGCGGGGTCGAGGGAGGCGAGCGGTTCGTCCAACAGCAGCACCCGTGGTGTGGTGGCCAGCGCGCGCGCGAGTGCGACGCGCTGCTGCTGCCCTCCCGACAGCCGGGCCGGGCGCCTGTCGCCGAGATCGGTCAGCCCGATGCGCGTCAGCCAGGCGTCCGCCTCCGCCCGTGCCCGTGTTCTCGGCGTGCGGCGGGCTCGGAGGCCGAAAGCGATGTTGTCGCGTGCGGTCAGGTGCGGGAACAGCCGCGCCTGCTGGCCGAGCAGGATCACGCCGCGCTCGCGCGGAGGCCGGTCGATGTGCTCGGCGTCCTGCACCGTGTCGCCGTCCAGACGCACGGCACCGGCGCGGAGGGGGACGAAACCGGCGATCGCGCCCAGCAGGGTCGACTTCCCGGCACCCGACGGTCCCATCAGGGCGACGACCTCCCCCGGCTCGGCGTGCAGGTCGGCGTGCAGCGCGAACGCGCCCCGATCCACCTGGACGTCGGCATCCAGCCTCGCGCCGCGCGTCGCACTCGTGCTCATCTCCGTGCCTCCACGGCCCCGGCCGCCCCGCTCGGACGCCATCCGCGCACCAGCAGCAGCACGGCGACCGAGGTGACCAGCAGCAGCAGCGACAGGGCGATGGCACTGCCCTGGCTGACTCCCGCGCCGTTGAAGGCCGTGTAGATCGCCAGGGGCATGGTCTGCGTGACGCCCGGAGCGTTGCCGGCGAACAGCGCCGTGGCGCCGAACTCGCCGGCGGCGCGGGCGAAGCACAGCACGGTGCCCGAGAGCAGCCCCGGCGCCGCGAGCGGCAGGGTGACCCGCCACAGGATCGTCCAGTTGCCCGCGCCGAGCCCGGCGGCGGTCTGCTCGTGGTCGAGCCCGGAGGTGCGGATCGCCCCCTCCAGGGCGAGCACGAGGAAGGGCAGGGCGACGAAGGTCTGCGCCAGCACGACGGCCGCGGTGGTGAACGGCACCTGCCATCCCGTCCATCCCAGCCAGCCGGATCGGCCGAACAGGAACAGCAGCGAGAGGCCGCCCACCATCGGCGGCAGCACCAGCGGCACGGTCACGACGGCGCGCAGCAGCGCCGCCGTGCGCGGGGAGGCCCGAGCGATCCGCAATGCCAGCGGGATGCCGATCAGCAGGCAGATCCCGGTGGCGGCGAGGCCCGTCAGCACCGAGAGGCGCAGCGCGCTGAGCGCTTCGGTCGAGGTGATGTCCTGCCAGAGCGTGCCCCACTGCACTCGGCCGACCAGCGCGGCCAGGGGCAGGACGAGGAAGGCGACGCCCAGCAGCGCGGGGACGGCGAGCACCCGGGGGGCGTATCCGCGGCGGGGTGCGGATCGTGACGCGGTGAGCGGGCGGGTCATGGCGCCTGGAATCCGAACGAGGCCAGGATGCGCTGGCCGGACTCCCCGCGGATGAAGGCGGCGAAGGCCGTCGCCGCATCAGGGTTCGGCGCGCCGTCGAGCACGGCGATCGGATAGGAGTTCACGACGCCGGCGGCCCCGTCAGGGGCGAACCACTCGACGTCTTCGGCAGCGGCGATGGCGTCGGTCCGGTACACGAGTCCCGCGTCGGCCTCGTCCCCGCGCACCTTGGTGAGCACCGCCGTGACGTTCTGCTCCAGGCTGGCCGGGTGGACCTCGACCCCCGCAGCGCCCAGCAGCTTCCGCGACGCGGCCCCGCACGGCACTTCGGGGGCACACAGCACGGTGGTAACGCCGGCCTCCGCGAGGTCGGCGAGCGTCCGGATGCCGGCGGGGTTTCCCCTCGGCACGATGAGGACGAGCGTGTTGCGCGCGAAGACGGCCGGGGCCGATGCGAGCCCGGCATCCGTGACCCCGGCCATGCTCGCCTCATCCGCCGCGGCGAACACGTCCACCCGCGCGCCGTTGTCGATCTGCGTGGCGAGTGTGCGGGAGCCGTCGTAGGTCATGAGGACGTCCACGTCGGGGTGAACGGCCATGAACTCCTCCGCGGCCGCATCGAACGCGCCCTGCAGTGAGGCGGCCGCCGACACCGTCAGATCGCCGCTGACGGCATCCGAGCCCGCGGCCGATGAGCTGCCGGACTGCGGGGCCGCCGCGCAGGCGGTCAGCACAAGCACGAGAGCGACGGCGGTGAGAGTGAGGGGGCGGCGCATGGTCAGTCCTCGGCGACCGGCTCAAGGCCTGGGAGCCTCGACGATGACCGTCGTGGCCTTGACGACGGCGACGGCGAGCGACCCGACCTCCAAGCCCAGCTCGCGCACGGCTTCGGCCGTCATGAGCGACACGATCCGGTGCGGGCCGGCCTGGATCTCCACCTGCGCGGCCACCGTGTCGATCACGACACCGGTGACCAGTCCGGTGAAGCGGTTGCGTGCGCTGGAACGCACGCCGGTGGCGTCTGCGCCGGACTTCGCAAGAGCGATCGCCTGCTGGGCCAGAGCCTCGCCGGGGATCTCCGCGGGGGTGGCCTCCGTCACCGGAAGCACGCCGTGCTCGACCCACCTGCGGACGGTGTCGTCGCTGACGCCGAGGAGGTCGGCCGCCTGCGCGATCTTGTAGCTCACGGGCATCACCACACCGTACCACCGCACATGCGGATGGGGAGGCGGTTTTCATCCGCATCTGCGGATGGTCGCCCGGCGCGCGGAGGGTCTAGCCTGTGGGTATGTCGCTCCCACCGCTGGTCGAACCCGTTGACGCGCTCAGCAGCCGAGAGCAGCTGCGCACAGCCAGACACCAGCGGCTGGTGGGCCTGGGCACCGAGGGTCAGCGGCGCATCGCCGCCGCCAGCGTGGGTGTGATCGGGGCGGGTGGCCTCGGCGCACCGGTCGTGCTGGCTCTGGCTGCCGCCGGCATCGGCCGCATCGTCGTGTTCGATGACGACGACATCGAACTGTCGAATCTGCAGCGTCAGGTGATCCACCGACTGCAGGACGTCGGCAGACCCAAGACCGACAGCGTGGTGCGGGTGGCATCCGATCTGTCCGAGACCGAGGTCCGGGTGGTGAGCACCCGTCTCACGCACGCCAACGCGGCCGAGCTGATCTCGGGCGTCGACCTCGTGCTCGACGGCACCGATACCTTCGAGAGCCGAGAGGTGATCGCCGCGGCCTGCGAACGGCTCGCCGTACCGCTGGTCTGGGGAACGGTGCAGGAGTTCGCGGGATTGGTGACCGTGTTCTGGTCGGCGCCCCCGGCAGGCGAGGATGCCGTGCGACTGCACGACCTCTACCCGCCTGGCAGCGAGGCGCCTGCGTGCTCGGCGGTCGGCGTCTTCGGACCCATGTGCCTGCAGGCGGGCTCGATGATGGCGGCCGAGGCGCTCAAGCTGATCACGGGTATCGGGCGTCCGCTGCTGGGCCGCATCGCGATGATCGACGTGCTCGCGGGCACGGTGCGCGAGGCGCCGCTGCGGGCGGCGCGCACCACCGCTCCGGCATCCCGGCCCACTCCCCCGGTCGTTCCCGACGTCGATGATCCCGCCGACGACGCGGTCGTGATCGATGTGCGCGAGGACGACGAGGTCGCGACCGGGATGCTGCGCGGGGCGAGGCATCTGCCGCTGGCCTCGCTGCTGGGCGATGTCGACGCGGTCGCCGCAGAACTGGCGGGCAGCGAGGTCGTCCTGGTCTGCCAGGTGGGCATGCGCGCGAGGCGGGCGGCCCAGGCGCTGCGCGGCGCGGGCGTGGACGCCGTCGTGCTGCGCGGCGGAATGGACGGATACCGCCGCAGAAGGCAGCCCGCATGATCACCGTCGAAGAGCATCGCGATCGCATCCTCGCAGCGGTGCCGACGCTGGAGGCGCGGCGGGTGCCCCTGAGCGGCGCACTCGGACGCATCCTGCGCGAGCCGGTGCGTTCGGCCGTCGACCTGCCGCTGTTCGACAACTCGGCCATGGACGGCTTCGCAGTGCGCTTCGTCGATGTCGCGGACGCCTCGCCCGATGACCCGGTGACACTCGAGGTGGTCGCCGACGTGCCCGCCGGCAGCGCGGCGGACCCGTCATTCGGTCGGGGTCAGGCCGTGCGCATCATGACCGGCGCCGCCGTCCCTCGCGATGCCGACGTCATCGTGCCGTTCGAGGACACCGCCGGAGGACTCGCGGATTCCCTGGGGGGCATCCGGGTGCTCGCTGCGCCTCGCGCGGCCGGTGCGCACATCCGACCACAGGGCGAGGAGGCCCACGCGGGCGACGAGATCCTGCCCGCCGGAATGGAACTCGGCGCCCGCCAACTCGCCGCGGCTGCGGCCGCCGGCGTGCACGAGGTGGTCGTGTCCAGAGTGCCGCGTGTCGTGGTGATCTCCACCGGTGACGAGCTGCGCCCACCCGGAGCCCCCCTCCGGCGCGGGCAGATCCCGGAGTCCAACAGCGTGCTGCTGGAGGGGCTGTGCCGCGAGAACGGCGTGGAGGTCGTGCTGACGGCGTCGGTCACGGATGACGGCGACGAGCTGCGTGCTGCTCTGGCGGATGCGTCTGCCCTGGCCGCGGATGCCGTGATCACCTCCGGTGGAGTCAGTGAGGGCGCTTACGAGGTGGTGAAGAACGTGGCACGCATGGGCTTCGACAAGGTCGCCATGCAACCCGGCAAGCCGCAGGGTTTCGGCGCCGGCGAGCCGCTGCTGTTCGGCCTGCCAGGCAACCCGGTGAGCGTGGCGGTGTCGTTCGAGGTGTTCGTGCGTCCCGCCCTGCGGGCCATGCAGGGCTCGCAGGATCTGGACCGGCCGGTGGTGCGGCTGCCCGTGATCGAGGCGTGGCGGACGCCTCCGGGTCGCCGACAGTACCGACCGGTCGTGGTGACACCCGACGGGGTGCGCCCGGCATCCTCCGGCGGCTCGCATCTGGCGGCGAGCCTCGGCCGAGCCGAGGCGTATGCGATCGTGCCGTCCGAGGTGGACAGGGTCGAGGTCGGCGACGTCGTCGATGTCATGCTGGTGCCATGAGCTTCACACACCTGGATGCCGCGGGCCACGCCCGCATGGTCGACGTCACCGAGAAGCAGCCGACGGTGCGCTCGGCGACCGCGCGCGGGTTCGTGCGCTGCGCCGGACATGTGGTGTCCGCGCTGCGGGATGACGCAGTGCCGAAGGGCGATGTCCTGGCCGTCGCGCGGATCGCGGGCATCGCCGGCGCGAAGCGCACGCCGGAATTGCTGCCCCTCGCACACGTGATCGGAGTGCATGGCGCGGTCGTCGACCTGCGCGTCGTCGACGACGGCGTCGAGGTGGAGGCGACCGTGCGCACGGCCGACCGCACCGGGGTGGAGATGGAGGCGCTGACCGCCGTGTCCGTCGCCGCACTCACGGTGGTCGACATGGTGAAAGGCCTGGACAAGGGCACGACGATCGCGAACGTGCGGATCGTGGCGAAGACCGGAGGGAAGTCCGGGGACTGGCACCGCCCGGACGAGCCCGCGCGGCCATGACCGCCTCGCCGTCGCCGCGATTCGGCGCGATCCTCCTCGCCGGCGGACGCGCGTCGCGGATGGGCGGCATCGATAAGCCGGGGCTGTTGGTCGACGGCGTGAGCATGCGTGAGCGGGCGATCGCCGCGGTGGTTTCGGTGAATGCGGATCCGGTGATCGTGGTCGGCCCGGAGTCGGCATCCGGGCACGTCGTGCGCTGGGTGCGCGAGGATCCGCCGTTCTCGGGTCCCGCCGCCGCGGTGGTGACGGCGCTGGCGGCGATGGGTGCCGACGCCGCGGAGTGGACGTTCCTGCTGGCCTGCGACTTGCCCCGACCGGATGCCGCGATCGCGGCGCTCGTGCACGGCGTCCGTGGTCGCGACGGCCTGTGCCTCACCGATGCCGGCGGACGGATGCAGTGGCTGACGGGCGTGTATCGCACCGGCGCGCTGACCGACGCGGCGGCGGCTCTGCCTGGCGAGGGCAGGGATCTGCCCGTGCGGGCGCTGCTCTCCGGCCTCGCGGTCGCAGCTCTTCCCCATCCGGGCTTCGGCGCCCGGGATGTGGACACGTGGGAGGATTACGACGAGTTGACGAAGGAGCATCCATGAGCGATCATCTGCCGCCCGAGACGCTGAACCAGTGGGCCGATGCCCTGCGCGAGCACTTCGATCTGGCCGCTGAGGATGTGCCGATCTCGCTCGTCCTGGATCTCGCGAAGGATGTCGCGAACGGCGTCGCGCGCCCGGCTGCTCCGTTCAGCGCATTCGTGGCCGGCCTCGTCGCCGGGCGTCGCGGCGGTTCGCCGGAGGATGTCCGCGCTGCCGTGGCCGACATCGCGAAGCTCGCCGGCGATTGGCGGGGATGAGATGGCTCAGGTGCGATTCTTCGCCGCGGCCGAGGAGGCCGTGGGCAGCGCGCAGCTGACCGTGGACGCGCCGACCGTCGGAGCTCTGACGGCGGTTCTGCGCGAGGATCATCCGGCGCTGGCCGAGATCCTGCCGCGGTGCTCGGTGCTGGTCGACGGCGCGCGGGTGGATGACAGCTGGGCGCTGCGCGGCGACGCCGTGGTCGACGTGCTGCCGCCGTTCGCCGGCGGGTAGCCCCCTCCCGTCAACACCGTCTGTGGGGCGCAAATGCTTGCTTCATGAGTGCGGAAACGGTCGTTTGCGCCCCACAGACGGTCGGTGTCAGCCGCCGAGACCCTTCCAGACGGTCGCTCCATCGGATTCGATCTGCCGCTTCCAGATGGGCAGGCTGTGCTTGATGGCCTCGATGAGTTCGCGGGAGACCTCGTAGGCCATGCCGCGGTGGGCGGACGCGACCGACACGATCACCGCTGCGTCGCCGACCTCCAGCCGACCGATGCGGTGACTGGCGGCGACGATGGCATCCGAGTCGCCGATGGCCTGGACGGCCAGGGTGCGCAGGGTCGTCTCGGCGTCCGGGTGGGCACTGTACTCCAGGGCGACGACGGGCGTGGCGGCGTCTTCGTCGTTGTCGCGCACGCGGCCGACGAAGGTGATCTCGGCGCCCATCCGCGGGTCGTCGACGGCGGCGCGGTGGGCGTCGACGTCGAGCGGTTCCGTGGTGATCTGTGCAAGTCGGATGGTCATCGGTGGTCTTCCCCTTCGAGCTGCCCGAGCGCGTGTTGTGCGACCTCGAGCACGAGTCGCACGCCGTCGGCGACCGCCGCGGTCGATCCCGGCAGATTCACGATGAGCGCACGTCCCGCGATCCCCGACAGCCCGCGGGAGAGCATGCCGCCGGGTTTCTGGGCGGTGGCGCGGCGGCGCAGCTCCTCGGCGATGCCCGGCAGTTCTCGGTCGAGCACGGGCGCGGTGCCCTCAGGCGTGCGGTCACGAGGCGAGATGCCGGTGCCGCCGGTGGTGATGACCAGACGGATGCCGCGCTGCAGCGTCTCGCGCAGAGCCGCCTCCACCGACACGGCGCCGTCCGGGATGATCACGGCGTCGGCGCACTCGAACCCGGCCGCGCGGAGCGCGGCGACGGCGAGGGGACCCGACGTGTCCGCTCGTTCTCCGCGGGCAGATCGGTCGGAGACGGTGATGACGGCGGCTGCCAGCGACATGCCCTCAGCCTAGCGACCGCGTCGCGCCCCACGCGGCGGGTGCGGCATCCGCCGACATTCACCCCGCGCACGCGCCCGAGAGCGCATCCACCACCGACGTCGCGTCGTGCAGGAAACGTGCGTAATGCTCGCGGTCAGAGTTGATCTGCACCCGGTTGATCGCATGCGAGGGCGGCATCTCCTGCCACCCCGGCAGCCTGCCCAGCCGCGTGAAGAACTTCGTCGCGGCCGTGGCGGGATCCATCCGCTCCTCCGCCGTTCCCCACCACGACTGCTGCTGGAACAGGCCGATGCTGCTGGTGCGGCTGCCGTCGGGGTTGGTGACGCCGGATGTCTCCCAGTCGCCGTAATCGATGTTGCGCAGCGAGCTCTCGCCCATCGCCGCCATCACCCCGATGATCTGACCGTCCCGGCCGAAACCCAGCTCTCGCGCGGTGCCGACGATGACCGCCGCGTTCTCGAGCTGCTCTCCGCGCCACCCGTCGACGCCCGCCGCGGGGAACGCCTGCGGCTCCGCGACGCAGTAGGCGACATCCGGACGGGGCGCGCTGAGCAGACCCACGACGACGAAGACCGTCGATATCGCCAGGGCGACGGATGCCGTGATCGCGGCGATCCTCAGCATCCGCCTGCGCTGACGGCGTCGGCGGGCGCGCCGACGCAGGGTCGACGCGCGCGAACGGCGCCTGGTCACGCGGCCGGCTCCCTCCGCCGCCCGGTGAAGGCCAGCACACCGCCGCCGATCGCGCCGAACAGGTGCGCCTGCCAGGAGACGCCCGCGGCGGCGCCGAGGATGCCGGCGAGCATCGTCGCGCCGTACAGGACGACGACGATGACGGCGATGGCGGCATAGGCGAGCCGGTGCGCCAGTCGGCCCGGCGCGATCACCCGCAGCACGACGTAGCCGAAATACCCGAAGACGAGCACGGACGCCCCGACGGTGAGGGTCCCTGGCGCATTGATCAGCCAGGTGCCGACGCCGCCGATCAGCGCGACGACCGCCGTCACCAGCCAGAAGCGTCTCGCCCCTTCGACGGCGACGAGGCATCCAAGCACCAGCAGGGGCACCGAGTTGGCGATCAGGTGCGCCCAGCCCACGTGCAGCAGCGGACCGAGCACGATGCCCTGCAGGCTGCCGACGTCCCAGGAGCGCAGACCCCAGCCCGTGAACGAACCGGGCAGGACGGCATCCGCGAACTGGATCGTCCACATCACCGCCAGCAGGCCGATCGGCGCGAGGAAGCGCGAGAACGACGAGGGCTTGGCCGGCGGGGGTGCGGTGGTCACAGCATCGATCTTCGCAGGACTTCCGGTGAGCGGCCCGAAGGTCTCCACCCCGCCCCAGGGCAAAGAAAAGACCCTCCGCGCACCCGACAGAGCCCGGTTACCCTTGCTGCGTTTCCGCCCTGGGGGAATTGGCCTGGATGCCGTCACGCGGAGAGCCGTCCACGAGTCTACCCGACAGTCGGAACGCGCTCGGACGATCGCCCGCATCAGCTCCCGCGGCACAGCTCCGCAGATCTGCAGGATCTCGGAGCCGAATCGTGCAAGGTCTCCGCAATTGTGCAGATCTGCGGCCGAATGCCACGGCGCATCCTGCGCCGCGGTCACCTGGCCGGGTTACGATCGGAGTCCGCACCGTCGCGCAGGGGAGACACCGCATGCCAGAGCAGCTGACCGAGCAGCAGACCCGGCAGGTCGCCGCCGAGATCACCGCCGAGGAATTCGCTCAGCAGACGTCTCGCATCATCGCCTCGATCTCCTCGGTCATCGACGGCAAGACAGAAGCCGTGCGCAGCGCGTTGACGTGTCTGTTCGCGGAGGGCCACCTGCTCATCGAGGACGTGCCGGGCGTCGGCAAGACCATGCTGGCCCGAGCGCTGGCGGCCAGCGTGGACGCCACCGTCCGCCGCATCCAGTTCACGCCCGATCTGCTGCCGGGGGACGTGACCGGCGTCGCCGTGTACGACCCGGTGGCGCGCGAGTTCGAGTTCAAGCGGGGCGCGGTGTTCGCCCACATCGTGATCGCCGACGAGATCAACCGCGCCTCGCCCAAGACGCAGTCCGCCCTGCTGGAGGCGATGGAGGAGCAGCAGGTCACCGTCGACGGCGCCACGCACCGCCTGCCCGAGCCGTTCCTCGTGGTCGCGACGCAGAACCCGCTGGAGATGGAGGGCACCTATCCCCTCCCGGAAGCGCAGCGCGACCGGTTCATGATGCGCATCTCGATGGGGTACCCGGATGCCGCCGCCGAGACACTCATGCTGCGCCAGCGCGAGACGTCCAATCCGCTCGACGCCATCAGTCCCGTCACCGACGCGACGACCGTGAGATCACTCATCGCCTGGACCCGCCGTGTGCACGTCGCCGAGTCGCTCGAGGAGTACGCCGTCGCCCTGGCACAGGCGACCAGACAGGACCCGAGCCTGCACCTGGGCGCCAGCCCGCGGGCCACCCTGCAGCTGGTGCGCGCCGCGAAGGTGCGGGCCGCCCTCGACGGCAGGCAGTACGTGGTGCCGGACGATCTGACCGAACTCGTCATCCCGGTCTTCGCGCATCGACTGCTCGCAGCCCGCGGCGTGCACCGCGCCGGCACGCAACCCGTCGAGGCGGCGTTGAACCAGATCATCGCTCGCGTGCCGGTGCCGTTCGCCGGCACCCGTCGCTGAGACGGCGCGCATGAACCGACGGCCGCTCACAGGCAGAGGATGGGGATGCCTGCTCTCCGGCATCCTGCTCATCGTCGCCGCCAACGTGGTCGCGGCGCGTCCGTTGCTGTACCTCGGCGTTCTGCTGGTGGCGCTGCCGCTGATCGCCCTGCTGATCGTGCGGATGCCGCGGCGGCGCGCGGACGTGTCGCGGCGCATCTCGACGGATCTGCTCGCCGTGGGTGAGACCTCGCAGGTGCAGGTGCGCTTCGACCTGTACACGCTCGGTATCCCCAACGGCACGTGGCGAGACACCCTTCCTCCGGCGGTGAGCGGCGACGCCACCGGCGACTACCCGGGAGACGCCCTGACGCTGCGCTACGACCTGACCGGCGTGCGCCGCGGCATCTCCACGCTCGGCCCTCTGATCCTGCGCACCGTCGACCCGTTCGGCCTGGCGCAGCGCGAGCAGGCGTTCGGTGACACGAGGATGATCACCGTCATCCCGCAGAGTGTGGCGCTCGCGCCCCTGCCGACCAAGGTGGGCGCCGCCGGTGGCACGGCCCAGACCCACTCCACCCGCATCGGCCAGGGCGCGGACAATCTCATCCCCCGCCCGTACTCGTCCGGCGATTCCCGGCGCCGCATCCATTGGCGCGCGACCGCCCACCGCGGAGACCTCATGGTCCGGCAGGAGGAAGAGGAGGCGAGTCCCGATGCGCTGGTCGTCCTCGACCGCGCGGCGGATCGATGGGATCGCCCCGCGGATGAGCCGGATCCGGCCTTCGAGGCGGCCATCACGCTGTGCGCGTCGGTCGCTCTCCGGCTGGTGACGGATGGCTACAGCGTGGATGTGGTCGACACGTCGGGAGCACAGCTGGGCGCCCTGCGCGGGCACGAGGAGGACCGGGAGGATCTCATGGTCGCCCTGGCGATGGCCGGGCCGCGCGGCGAGCAGCGCGACCTGCGCTCGATCGTCGGCAGCACCCCGCCAGGACCACTCGTGCTCATCACCGGGCGGCTGGATGTCGAGGATGCCGAGCGGATGACCACCGCCGGGGCCGCCGCTCCCCTGCTGTTCGCCGCGACCGCGGAGCCCGAAGCGCTTGCCGCCGCAACGGCTCACGGCTGGAACACCGCACTGCTGCCCGCGGACGCGGACGTCGCCCAGACCTGGGCGGACGCGCTACCGGTCTCGAAGGCCGCGCATGCCTAACGTCCCGGCACGCACCGACCGCACGCGCCTGAGTCCGCTGGGCCCCGGCATCCTCGCGGCCGCCGCGACGCTGATCTCCGTCTGGTCGTACACCGGCGCGGTCACCCCGGGCGTCTGGACGTTCGTCGTCTGCACGGTCGTGATCGTCGTGACGGCCGCCGGCATCCTCTCCCGGCTCGCCCTGCGCCAGGCGCGCCCGGCCGTCCGCGAGCCCGTGGCGCTGGTCCTGCAGGTGCTGGCTTCCGCCGTGGCCTGCACCGTCCTCCTGGCGGGCGAGACCGCCTGGATGGGGCTGCTTCCGACCGGGGTGACGGTGCGACTGATCGGTGTGCGGCTGCAGCAGAGCGGTGAGGAGATCATGAACGGCGTGGCGCCCATCGCCGCCTCGCCGCCCATGGCGACCCTGCTGGGCCTCGCGTTCGCTGTGGTCGCGATCCTCATCGACCAGCTGGTGGCGCACCGGCTGGTCGTGCTGGCCGTGCTGCTGACCTCGGTCGTGGGGGTCATGCCGATGCTGATCTCGTTCAGCGCCGTCAACATCGGATGGTTCCTGCTGCAGGCCGTCATGATCCTGCTGCTGCTGCGGTTCGGAGCGCGGCACGATCCGCGCTCCCCTCGACAGGCCTCCCACCTCGTCGCCGGCTCCACCGGGCTGGTCGCCGTGCTGACGACGCTCGTGCTCGCCCCGGCGATGCCGTTGGGATCTGCGCTGCCGGGCACAGGACCCATGCTCACGGTCAGCGCTGACCTGCGCCTGGGCGACGACCTGCGCCGCCCCGAGGGCATCGAGGCTCTGACGCTGGTGACCTCCTCCGCCAGCCCTCCCTACCTGCGGATGGCCACCCTGTCGCGCTTCGACGGCGACGTATGGCGACCCGATCGCAGCGACCGGATCCCGCTGCGGCTCGGATTCGGTCGACGGGACTGGCCCGAGACGATCAAGACGGTCGAGACGGAAGTGTCCATCCGGGTGCTGGGCGTCTCCAGCGACCGCCTGCCCGTGCCCTACGCGCCGGAGGAGCTCTCGGGCGTGGAGGGCACCTGGTCGGCGGTGCGCGAGAATCGCACGGTGGTCAGCGCCACATCCGATGCCGCCGGCGCCGACTACACGGTGGAGGCTGCGACCGCGGTGCCGACGCTCGAGCAGATCCGCGCGACCACCGCCTCCGGGGCGTCGACATCGGCCCTGCCGGAGGATCTGCCGCCGATCATCGGCCGGCTCGCGCGTGATGTCACCGCCGGCGCCGCCAGCGACTACGACAGGCTGATCGCGCTGCAGGACTGGTTCCGGAACGAATTCACCTACTCGCTCGATGCTCCGGTCGAGGAAGGATTCGACGGCACGGGAGCTGATGCCGTGGCGACCTTCCTCGAGAAGCGCACCGGCTACTGCATCCACTTCGCCGGCGCGTTCGCCCTGATGGCCGACAGCCTGGGGATGCCGGTGCGGATCGTCGTGGGCTACCTGCCCGGCTCCGGGACGGACCAGAGGCGCGATGACAGCATCGTGTACTCGGTCACCAGTGACCAGCTGCACTCCTGGCCGGAGGTGCATTTCGAAGGCATCGGCTGGGTGCCGTTCGAGCCGACGGCGACACTGGGTGTGCCGACCGACTTCATCGCCGGCTCCAGCGGCGGCAGCGGCGACGGACCGGATGCCCCGACCCCCACGATCGCCCCCACCACCGGACCCTCCGCGACGCCGACGAGCAGCGCCGGAGCCGATGAAGACACCGGGACGGGAGGGGTGGGGACGCTGCGCGCGCTGGACCCGACACCGGTGATGCTGACGGTCCTGGGCGTGATGGCGCTGCTGCTGCTGCCGGCGCTGGTGCGCGAGGTCCGCAGGGTGCTGCGGTTGAGGCGTGCGCGGTCGGGCGACGCGATGGCCGCCTGGCGGGAGCTCTCCGACACGCTGGTCGACCTGGGCCTGCCTGCACCGGTCGCGCAGACCGCGCGTGCCCGCGCGGACATGCTCACCTCGACCCGCGGGGCCGATCCCGAATCGATGACGGCCCTGGTGGCCGCTGTCGAGCGCGCCAGCTATGCGCCGTCGGCTCCGGATGCCGATGATCTGGCCACGCCGCTGCGCGTCGTGACCGGGCAGCTCACCGCCGGTGCGGACGCGCGCCAGCGCCTGAGCGCGCGTCTGGCACCGGCATCCCTCTTCGTGCGACGCCGCTGACCCGACATCGGTCTTGCGTCAGCAGGCGACACGCGGCGGGTGGGCGGGGCAGGGATCGGCGCGACTCAGGCGTGCTCGGCGCAGGGCACCGCATCGCAGGTGGTGCACGCCACGAACTGTCGCGTGCACGCGGCGTCGGGACAGTTCGCCGTACGGTTGGTCGTCGCCCCGCATCCGACGCATTCGCCGATGACCGCGGCATGGTCGGAGAAGTCCACCGAACCGCGCTTGTCGAACACGTACAGCGACCCCTCCCACAAGCCGTCGTCGCCGTACTCCTCGCCGTAGCGGGCGATGCCGCCGTCGAGCTGGTACACCTCGCCGAAGCCGCGGGACACCATCAGGCTCGACAGCACCTCGCAGCGGATGCCGCCCGTGCAGTAGGTGACGACCGGCTTGCCCTTGAGATCGTCGTACACGCCGTCATCGAGCAGGCGCACGAAGTCCCGCGTCGTCTCGGTGTCGGGAACGATCGCGTTCCGGAACCGGCCGATGCCCGCCTCCAGGGCGTTGCGCCCGTCGAAGAAGACGACCTCGTCGCCGCGCCGCGCCATCAGCTCATGCAGCTGCCCTGGGCTCAGGCGCGCGCCCCCGCCGACGACGCCGTTCTCGTCGACGACGAGTTCATCCGGGGCGCCGAATGACACGATCTCGTCGCGCACCTTGACGCTGAGCTTCGGGAAGTCGACGCTGTACCCGTCGTCATCCAGGCCGCTGCCCTCGCTCCACTTGATGTCGGCATCCTTGAACGCCGGATACTCGCGAAAGCGCCGCAGCCATCTCTTGACGGCGGGAAGGTCTCCGCCGAGCGTGCCGTTGATGCCGTGCTCCGAGATGAGGATCCGCCCGCGCAGCTTCAACGCCTCGCCGAGATCGCGTTGCCACAGTCGGATCGCGTGGGGATCCGGCAGTGGCGCGAACGCGTAGAACAGCACGATCTTGGGGGTGGGCACCCAGAGATTCTACGTGGCCCGTCCCGCCGGTTCGTCGGGCCCCACCCCATCGGATAGGATGGACAGGTTGTTCCTGGTGACGTGTCCGAGCGGCCGAAGGAGCACGCTTGGAAAGCGTGTGTTGTGCAAGCAACCGAGGGTTCGAATCCCTCCGTCACCGCCGCAGAATGCCCTGAGCCCCGGATGAACTCCGGGGCTCAGGGCATTTCTGCAGGACGGCGCGTTCGGTGCCGTCCTCGACTCACTGCGGCGCTGCGCGCCGGGCTGCGTGTCCGTCGACCTGCTCGAGTGCATAGCCGCACCGCAGCAGCAGCGCCTCGCTGAAGCGCGGGCCGACCAGCTGCAGGCTCGCGGGCAGATCCCCGACGAATCCCACGGGCAGAGCGAGCGCAGGATGACCGGTGTAGTTGGCCGGTGCGGTGTTGCGGATCACGCGGCCCAGCCGCATGGGCTCACGCATCGACCCGGGCAGCGCTTCCGACCGGGGACGCGCCGCCGCACGCTTCGGCGCCACGTCCAGCATCGTCGGCATCGCCAGCACATCCACGTGTTCGAAGGCCGCGTCGAAAGCGCTGCGGTAGTGCGCGCGCAGGTTCTGTCCGCGCACGTACAGCGCGTCGTCGAACCTCTGGCGGGCGATCTCGGCGATCCCCAGGTAGAGGATCCGACGCGGGTTCAGCTTCTCGGGGTGATTGCCGCGGAAGTGCTGCACCGCCGTCACGATCGACTCCGGATACCCGGCCGTGTGGTGCGCCCCGGCGATGGTCGTCTCGAAGGACGCGCGCGAGCCGCCGATCAGCACGGCCATCATCGCCGAGGCGAGCTCGAGATGCGCGGGGACCGAGATCGTGGAGACCTGCGCGCCCAGACTTCTGAGCCGCTCGATCGAGGCGGAGACCACCGCGGAGACCGCCGGATCGGCATCCGCGAACCCCTCCTCCAGGACCCCGACGCGCACGCCGGCGATGCCCGCCTCGAGTGTGCTCATCACATCCACGGTCTCGGGGATGTCGCGGCGCTGGCGCGGATCGGCATCGTCGTACCCGGCGACGGCCTGGAAGGCGAGGGCTGCGTCTCGCACCGTCGCCGCGAGCGGCCCGACATGATCGACGGACTGGTCGACGTCGTAGGCGACGCCGTGATGCGAGACCATTCCGAAGGTGGGCTTCAGCCCGACCGTGCCGCACCATGCGGCGGGGATGCGGATCGAACCGGACTGGTCCCCGCCGAAAGCGATGTCGACCTGACCTGCCGCCACCGCCGCAGCCCCGCCGGACGTGGAACCTCCGGTGAGGTGTTCGGGGTTCCGCGGATTGAGCACCGGTCCGCTGTCTCCGAAGGACCCGCCGTTGCCGTGTCCGCCGGTGAGCCCGTCCATGGTGTTCTTCCCCGTGATGGTGCCTCCCGCGGCGAGCACGCGACGGACCACGGTGGCATCGATGTCCGGGATGAAATCCGCGAGCAGGTCGGTCGCCAGCCCCATCGGAACACCGGCCACGGCGATGTTGTCCTTGAAGGAGACCGATCTTCCGGAGAGCAGCCCTTCGGCGCCGCGGATCGTGCACCGCCACTGCCACGCGTTGAGCGGATCCTCGTAGGGTTGCGGTCGATACCCGCGCTCGCGACCCGCGGCGACGTCGCGCGGAGCGGCGAGGCTCTTCGTCGCGTCGAGGAAGACGGTGATCTCCTCCAGTGCCGCCTGCATGCTCTGCGCGTAGAGCGGAACCTCCTCCTCGGGGAGGGCGATCCCGGAACGGCCGAGCGCGTCCACGACGTCGCGGTCGGTCACGACGGCGGATCGGCGCCCCGCTGACTCAGCCACGCGGCGTCACCGGCCTGATTCGTCTGGGTCTCGCAGCAGGACGAACAGCGCCGAATGGTCGAGATCGCCCATCCCCGCCTGCATCGCCGCCGCCATGAGCTGTTCCACTCGGCTCGTCACCGGCAGCTCGACTCCCAGCGACTCCGCCGCCGACAGGGCGATGTCGAGGTCCTTGTGGTGCAAGCGGATGCGGAAGCCGGGATCGAACGCCTCGTCGATCATGCGCTGACCATGAGCCTCGAGAACTCGCGACGAGGCGAATCCGCCGCTGATGGCCGCCCGCACCTTCGTCGTGTCCGCGCCGGCTGCCTCGGCGAGCCGCAGGGCCTCGGCCACCGCCTGGATCGTACCGGCCACGATGATCTGGTTCGCGACCTTCGTCGTCTGACCCGCCCCGACCGCACCCACCAGGGTGATGTTCGCGCCCAGGATCTCGAACAGCGGCCTCGCCCGCTCGAAATCCGAAGCCTCGCCTCCCACCATGATCGACAGCGTGCCGGCCTTCGCACCCACATCGCCGCCGGATACGGGTGCGTCCAGATACGACGCGCCCAGGTCCTGCACGCGCTGCGCGAAGACCCGAGTGGCCACCGGCGAGATGGAACTCATGTCGATCACCAGCGCACCGGGGCGAAGACCCTCCGCGACCCCGTTCGCGCCGAACAGCACCTGTTCCACATCCTCCGTCCTCGGCACCATGACGATCACCACGTCCGCCGCACGCGCAACGTCGCCGGGGCTCGCGCATCCGGTCGCCCCCGCCTCGACGAGGAACTCCGAGACCGCCTTGACACGACTGACGAACAGTTCGTGTCCGGCATCGATGAGTCGGGCGACCATCGGTCTTCCCATCACGCCGAGTCCGATGAATCCCACCTTCATGATTCCTCCTCCGTGTCGAAGTCCGACAACCATCCCATCCCACCCGGGTCGCCGGGGATGTACTCGCACCCGAACCAGCCCTCGTAGCCGGCTGACCGGATGGCCGGCAACAGGAAGCGATAGTTGATCTCACCCGTCCCGGGTTCGTGACGGCCGGGGTGGTCGGCGATCTGTATGTGGCGGATCATCTCCTGGTGGCGCAGGAAGGTCGGCAGCAGATCCCCCTGCATGACCTGAGCGTGGTACAGGTCGTACTGCAGGAAGAGATTCGGTGAGCCGACTTCAGCGATGATGTCGACGGCATCCTCGACGGTCGCGACGGCGAATCCGGGTACGTCTCGATCGTTGACCGGCTCCAGCAGCAGACGGATGTCGTGCCGTGCCAGCTCCGCAGCCGCGAACGCGAGATTCTCCACGAGAGTGTCGTGGACCTCGCGCGGGGACACCGCCGTCGACGGCGCCCCCGCCAGGCAGTTCAGCTGGGTGACCCCGAGAGCCTTCGCGAACCGGATGGCCCCCTCCACGCCCTCGCGGAACTCGTGCTTCCGGTCGGGAAGAGCCGCGATGCCGCGTTCGCCGGCCGCCCAGTCACCCGCGGGGAGATTGAACAGCACGGGTGTCAGGTCGTTCTCACGGAGCACCTGCGCGAGTTCGTCCGGCGAATGCTCGTACGGAGAGACGAACTCCACAGCGGTGAAGCCGTCCATCCGCGCGGCGGCGAAGCGCTCGATGAACGGCAGTCGGGTGTACAGCATCGTGAGGTTCGCGGCGAATCTCATCATGACGTCCTTCCTGCAGCGCCCGCGTCCGCCGTTCCCCAGCTCACGCACACGGCCTCCATCATCTCGATGGCGGGCAGCTCGATCCGCAGGCGTCCTGCATCGACGTCGAACGCGAGCTGTCGGCCGCTCACCTCGCTCCGCACGCTCGTCGCGCTGCGTCCCGCGGGGATCGCGACGCTCAGGGTCTGGCCTTCGAGCGGGATGATCTCCCGCAGCGGCCCCTTCATCGCCATCGGGTTGGTCAGGTTCACGACGCAGACGGTGAGTTCTTCCTCGCCGCGGTACACCGCGATCTCCACGACGCCCGCACCCGAACCGGTCACCTCGGGCGGTCCGTCCAGGGCCCAGAAGATCGCATTCCGGATCAGCCGACCGTGGTCGGGTTGCAGCGCCTCCCAGAAGATCGCACCCACGTTGAAGGAGAAGTACACCGTGCGTCCGCCGGCATCGTTCTGCGTGGTCACCACGGCCGGGCGGTCAGCGTCCTCACGCGGGTACACCTCCTCCATCGGCAGATCGGGAAAGTCCGGGATGAACCTGAACGGCACATCGGCACCGGGCTCGGCCTCGATATCGACGATCCGAGTGCCGCCGATGACCCGTTGCGCGCCGTCGAATCCTCCGGTCAGATCGAACGGGTCAGGATCGGCGGGTCGTTGCAGTTCGATGTAGTTGTTCTTGACGAGGCCATCGCGCATGGCCGCGCGCGAGATCCCGAACAACGGTCCGAGATCGGACCTGCCGGCGTCGGTGTCGTGTGCGAGTCCGGACTCGAACGCCCCGACGAGTGCACCTCCACCAGCGACGTACTCCTCCAGCACCGCCTGATGCTCGGGAAGCAGACCCACGATGCTGGGCAGCACGACCACGTCGAATCCGGCGATCCGCTCCGTCGAGATCTCCTGCTGTGCGACGAGTTCGAAGGGAATGCGCGCTTCCACCAGCGCGTGATAGAAGCCGTCGTCGTGGTGACGTTCGGCGTGCTCGCCGGGGAACTGCGCACCGAAGGGGTGGCCTGGGTCGATCACGGCCACCTGGGCGTGAATCGTCTTGCCCGCCAGAGAGGGTTCCAGGCGTGCGTGAAGACCGAAGGCATCCGTCACGGGGGCGATCCACCGGTCGTCGGGGACTTTTCCGTTGAACTTGGTGAACCAGGGGAAGGCACCCTGTGCGAATCCGGCGACGATCCACATCGCCGTCTCGGCAGGTGAGTTCACCGAATCCTTCCATCGATGCTGGTGACTCTCGGGGCCGACCGAGGTGATGAGACCGACAGGCCGATCCGGGAAGACGCCGCGGGTGCGCTTCGCGTTCCGGCCGGGGGACCACAGCGGTTCGACGCCGTCGCGCCCCTGACGGTCGATGAAGAACAGCGGATAGTGCTTGCCGATGAGTCCGCGATCCAGCTCGTGGATCGACAGCGAGCCCAGGTTCGGGATCACACTGGTGTGCGGTCTGACGTCTTTCGCCGCGGTGTCCCACAATGCGACCAACTCGCTGAGCCGCTGCTTGCGCCATGCTTTCCAGGCCAGGGCCTCCTCGGATGCGGGATCCTGGCCCGGCACCGGAAGGTCGAGGCCCATCTCGGTGCGAAACCGTTCACGCACCCCCGCCGTGTAGGACACCCCGTCGCCTTGCCACCTGTTCATGAAGACCGCGTCGATGTCGTACGTCCCCACCAGCTCGCGCACGACCCCGGTGATGAATTCGCTGTTGTACGGCCCGAACGGGCTCGTCACCCAGGTGTCGGGAAACGCCCAGTGCGGGACGGGGGCACCACTGACATCTCGTTCCAGCCACTCCGGGTGCGCCGCCGCCGCATCGGCATGGATGGCGTGCGGGTCGACGCGGGCCATGACGTGCATCCCCAGCCGGCGCGCGCCGTTCACCAGTTCGCCGAACAGGTCCGCGTCCCTCAGGAACGTGCTCCGGTAGTGGAACGGGATCTGCGTCGGGTAGAACGCCATGTACCCGCCCGCGCTGATGCACACCGCGTTGGACTGACTGCGCTTCATGATGTCGATCCAGAATTCGGGATCGGCTCGGTGCGGATCGTCCTCCACGAAGGTGATCTGCGTCCATCGGGTCGCGGTCCGGTACCACGTGGCGCTGCGCAGGTCATCGTTCTGAGTGGGGTGCGGCAGTGCGAGTGCTGAGCTGTGAGAGTTCACGCTGTTTCCTTCTGAGACTGGTTACGAACGGGGTTGCGGGACTACTTGAGCCCCGTCGTGGCGATGCCGCGGACCAGGTGCTTCTGCGCGAGGGCGAAGAACAGCACCACGGGGATGAGGGAGAGCACGGACATCGCGAACAGCGTTCCGATCCCGTCGAGGGTCTCCGAGTCGACGAGCGTGCTCAGCGCGACGGGCAGCGTGTACACCTTCGGCGAAGTCAGGTAGATCAGCGGCACGAAGAAGTCGTTCCAGGTCCAGATGAAGGTGAAGATCGTCGTCGTCACCAGGGCGGGCGACATCAAGGGCAGGATGATCGACCAGAACGTCCGGAAGGGTCCGGCGCCATCGATCCATGCGGCCTGATCCAGCTCCCTCGGAATGGTGCGGATGAACTGGACCATCAGGAACACGAAGAACGCATCCGTCGCCAGGAACTTCGGCAGCAGCAGCGGGAAGAACGTGTTGACCATGCCCAGCCCCGAGAAGAAGATGTACTGCGGCACCACGAGGACGTGCAGCGGAAGCATCACGGACACGAGCGTGATCGCGAAATAGAGGCGTTTCCCGCGGAAGTTCAATCGGGCCAGCGCGAAAGCGGCCAGCGTGCACGACACCAGGTTGCCGGCGATGGATCCGACGGACACCACGAGGGAGTTGAAGAAGAACAGGGTGAAGGGCTCGTTGAGCGCGTTCCAGCCGTCCTTGTAGTTGTCGAACGTGATCTCGCCGGGGATCAGCCCGGTGTCCGTCAGCACGGTGTCACCCGGTTTGAATGAGCTCACGACCATCCACAGCAGCGGATAGAGCATGAGCAGCAGCAGTCCTGACAGCAGGACGTGTTTGATGACCGAGCCGGCCCGCACTCCCCTGCGCCGCCGCACCGGCGTCAGCGCTCCCTGATTCCGCATCAGTTCTCATCTCCGTAGAAGACCCAGTACCTGGCGAGCAGGAAGTGGATGGCCGTGACCACGCCGATGAAGACCAGCAGCACCCACGCCAATGCGGACGCGTAGCCCATCTTGTATCCGACGAATCCCTGCTGATACAGGAAGAGCGTGTAGAACAGCGTCGAATCCAGCGGCCCTCCGGAACCGCCGCTGATCACATGCGCCTGCGTGAAGCTCTGGAACGATCCGATCGTCTGCAGAACCAGGTTGAAGAACACGATCGGCGTGATCATCGGCAACGTGATGTTCCAGAACTGGCGCACGCGACCTGCACCATCCACTTTCGCCGCTTCGTACAACTCCTCGGGAACCTGGCGAAGACCAGCCAGGAAGATGATCATCGGGGAGCCGAACGTCCACACGTTCAGGACGATCAGTGTGGAGAGGGCGCGCGTGGGATCCTGGAGCCAGCTCGCCGCCTCGATCCCGAAGAGCCCGAGGACCTGGTTCACGAAGCCGTCGTGCCCGAACACTTCCTTCCACACGATCGCCACGGCGACACTCGCCCCGAGCAGCGAGGGCAGGTAGAACCCCCCGCGGTAGAACGAGAGCCCTCTGAGCCCGCGGTCCAGGATCACCGCGAGCAGCAGGGCGAAGGCCAGTTGCAGCGGCACCGAGATCAGGACGTATCGCAGCGTCACGACCACGGACGAGAGGAACCGGGGGTCTCCCGCCATCCGCGTGAAGTTGTCCCAGCCGATGAACACCGGTTCGGACAGGAGGTTGTAGTTGGTGAACGAGAGGTACAGCGATGCCACCAGCGGCAGCGCCGTGATGAGCAGCAGCCCACCGAACCAGGGCAGCAGGAAGACGTGCGCGGCCCCGCCCTGGCGGCCCAGACGCGTTCGGCGTCTCCGCCCGTCACCGACCTCCCGGCCACCAGCCCGGGTGGGACCGATCGGGTCGGCCTCCGCAACGCTCGCCCGACGCGAGAGGTGCGTCCCGTGTCTGTCGACGTCCGTGCTCATGACACCTGATCGATCTCTCGCTGAACCTCGTCGATCATCCTCTGGGAGGCCTGCGTGACGGGCATCCCGCCCAGCACGATCTCTTCGATCGTCCGGGTCATGATGTTGCGCCACGTGCCGGTCCCGGCCGGAGCCTCATAACGCGGCTTGGATTCCTGCGCGTTGTTGTGCTGCACGATTCGCAGCATCTTCTGCTCGTCCGGTGAGGCGACGTCGAACGCTGCCTCCAGCTGCCTGCCCGATACCGGCGCGCCGAGCGAGAGCGTGGGTGTGAGCATCGCCTCGTGGTTCAGATTGAAGCTGAGGAATCTGCCCGCATCCGCGAGACGCTGCGGATCGATGCCGGAGTAGATGGTGAGACGGTTCATGAAGCCGAAGGTGTGCCCCGCCGCCGCATCCGGCAGCAGGGGCATGCCGCGCAGTTCGAAGGAGTAGTCGGGGAACATCTTGGCGTGGTCGGCGATGTGGTTGGCGTTTCCGAAGGTCATGAGCGTCTTGTCTCCGGCGAGCGCCCAATCCATACCGGGACCCTCCTGCTCGCTCAGGGAGAGGGTGGCACCCGCCTTTCGCAGCTTCTCCCACCAGTCGAGCCACCCGCCGAGCCCGTCGGCGTCGAAGCCGACGTTGCCGTCTTCGTCCCAGAGCTGCTGGCCGTGCTGCCGAAGCCAGGACTCGAACGTGAGATCCTGCTGCGCGTTGTGCGCGATGCCCACGCGACCCTTCGGGGCGTCCTTGGTGTAGTCGATGAGGAACTCCGCCAGACCATCCCATGACCAGCCGGCCGAGCCCTCCTCCGGCAGCGTGGCACCTGCTTCCGCCAGGAACGTCTCGTTGAAGCGCACCACCGGCGCAGTGACCGCCAGCGGCACGGTGTTGAGCTTCCCGTCGATCTTGAACAGCGCGAGCTGCTCCGGGGTGAAGTTCGACAGATCGAGCGTGTCGATCTTGTCGAGGTCGTCGTGGTAGATGCCGGCCTTGTAGTAGCTCAGCACCTGCGCGGACGCGATCCAGAAGATGTCCGGCACGGTCTTGCCGGCGATCTGCGTGGTCATGCGCTCCTGGAACGCCGCGTACTCCGCGAACTCCGGTTGCACGGTGACGTTCGGATGGTCTGCGACGAAGGTCTCGAAGGCCTTCTCGTACGCGCGCTGCCGGATCGTGTTCCCCCACCACCCGTAGCGGAGGCTCACGCCGTCCGCACCGCCTGGGGCCGCGGTGCCCGGCTGGCTCACACCGCACGCGGCGAGCCCCAGACCGAGGCCGGCCATACCGGAGAGGGCGAGAAAGGTTCTGCGATCGATGTTCATGGGAAGTCCTCTTATCGACATTGATTAGGAAATGCGCGGTGCCCGCGCGCGGGCCGCAGGGGAGATGCATGTGACGTTGGCGTGCACGAGGTCGGATGCACCGCGTGCGCGACCGGTGAGCGAGCACCGGACGACTCTGCGTCGACCGTAGCAGTGAGTAGTCACGCAAGCAAGACTATTCAGCAAACTTGTCTAACAAGAGTGCTGGAGAGTATATTGTTGCCATGGCTCATGGGTCTCAGCAGTTCCACCTGGCGACGGCGTCGCTCACAGACGCCCTGTACGAGTCCGTGCGGTCGCGGATCATCAGCGGCGACTTCAGACAGGGCGAGAAACTCACGGAGTCACGGATCGCGACCGACTACAACGTCGCGCGCACCACCGCGAAGGCCTGCCTGGAACGGCTGATCGGCGTCGGGCTGCTCATCCGCTCCGCCCATCGCAGTGCCCTGATACCCACGCTGGGACCCGCCGAGATCCAGGATCTGTTCCTGGCACGCGAGGCGATCGAGGCCTTCGCGGTGTCACGGCTTGCCGGCGCCTCAACCGTGCCGGCGACTGCGCTGGAAGCGCACGAACGACTCAAGCGCGCGGCGTCGAGCGAGTCCTTCGACCAGCAGGTGGAGGCGGACGTCTCGTTCCACACGGCGCTGATCCAGGCCACGGACAGCGCGCGCCTGAGCCGCATGCACGAACTGATCATGGGAGAGGTGCACCTGAGCATGGGGCAGTACCGAGCTCATCAGTCGGCAAGACCGACCACCATCGTGCAGGAGCACAACGACATCCTCGAGGCCATCGCCGCCGGAGACGCCGACACCGCACAGCGGCACATGGCGCTGCATCTGCGCAACGCGAAGGAGAGGCTCCTCTCGCGAGCCGACGGTGTCGGCACGGGCGACGACAGCACGCCCTGAGCCCCCGGAGCGAAGACTCCACGCCTGAGAGGACCAGCGGGCGAGGTCAGTCGAACCGCACGCCGTACATGGTGGTGTCGGGGCCCGAATCGAGGCGATGCATCCCGATCCGTTCGTAGAAGGCACCGGCGCCGGTGTTCTGCGGATTCATACCGAGGTGCAGGCCGGGCACGCCCCGGCGTCGCAGCTCGGCGAACAGGGTTTCGATCAGCCGGCGGCCGAGTCCCTGTCCCTGCGTCTCGGGCAGCAGGTCGATGTGAAGGTGCGCCGGGTAGTGCGCCGCGTGCGGCTCGCGCCCGGGGGCGCGTCTGTCGGCGTAGTCGATGATGCCGTCCTGCCGGGTCGGCTCGGTCTCGCCCGACCGGGGGTATCGGGCCGCGACGCGCGGCCACCACTCATCGCGGAACCAGGCCTCGAAGGCCTCGGTGTCGTCGGTCGAGACGACGTAGCCGATCGTGCGGCCGTCGGGAGATTCCACGACCCAGGCGAGATCCGGATGCCGCTCCACGTACGGCACGGCGAAGATGTCGCCCCACAGGCGGTCGTCCTCGAAGAGACCGGTCGCATCCGCTCCGGCGTCCGCCGTCTTCACGCACACGTCGTACATCGCCTCCCGGTCGGAGGGACGGTAAGGGCGGATGCGGGACGCACCCGCCGCGGACGTGTCGGTCATGACAGCCCCTTCGTTCTCGGGCCGGGTTCTGACGGACCTGACGGGCCGGACTCGTCCGGGCCGGGGACGAGCTGCTCGAACCCGGGCAGCCGCGCCCAGCGCCCGAGCACCGCCGCCACCAGCATCGCCGCCGCGGCGCCGACGAGTATCGCCCCGATCGTGTCCGTGAGCCAGTGCACGCTGAGGATCGTGCGCGACAGCGCCATCACCACGGTCCAGATGATCCCCGCGATCACGACCCACCATCGCCGGAACACGATGATCAGGACCGCCGCGATGGTCGCCGCATTGGCGGTGTGCCCCGACGGGAAGGACCCGAAATCCGATGCCACCAGAAGGTCTTCCGGCCGTGATCGGCCGAAGATCTCCTTGATCAGCTGCGTGAGGCCGACGCTCACCACGAACGCCGCGGCGGCGTACACCGCCGCTCTCCACCGGCGCAGCGCCAGCAGCAGCCCGATGATCAGCAGTGGCACGACCAGGATCGCGTTCCAGCCGCCGCCGATGATGTTCAGCGCGTAGGCGATCGTCAGCATCCAGGGCTGCCTGATCTGCCCCATCAGTCGGTTCCAACTCGGATCCAGGCCTTCGACGGCCCCACCGAAGAGCACCACGATCACCCAGCCCAGGACGACGGCGCCGGCCAGCAGTGCGCCGCCGGAGATCAGCATCCGAGTTCGCGTCATCGTCCCATTCTGCCTGCCGACGATCCGTCCGCGGCGCACCCGGCCGGGGATACGCTCGGATCATGAGCTTCGCCACCTCTCACCTGCTGCTCGCGGCCTCGGCCGCAGACCTCGTCGCCGCGCATCCGGTCGAGGAGGGCCGTGTGCGTCCCCATCGCACCCTCGACGGAGACGGCTTCAAGATCCGCACCCTGGTCATGGACGCCGGCACGGTGCTGCGCGAGCACCGGGCTCCTGTGCCGATCCTGGTGACCGTGGTCTCCGGACGCATCCTGTTCCGCGTCGCCGGAGTCGAGTACGACCTCAGCGCCGGCGGGACGATCCAGGTCACCGCATCGGAACCCCACGAGCTCGAGGCTCTGGAGCCGTCCCACGTGCTGCTCACCTTGATGGGCTGACGCGCTCCGCCGGCCGACCGCGCGTCCGAAGCATCAGGGTGCGAGCATCGCGACCGTGCGCGGGCGCACGATCAGCCACAGCGCGAGGATCGCGATCACCGCGCACCCGACCATCACGATCGCCATGGTCGTCGCGGTGATCCCCGAACCGGCCGAGATCAGACCCACCGCGGGCGAGATCACCGCCGCGATGCCGTTGTTGCAGGCGCCGAGAACGGATGCCGCCGTGCCGGCCGCCTTGCCGTGCCGATCGAGCGCCAGCACCTGCACGCAGGGGAACGTGAATCCGCACGCGGTCATGAACAGCCACAGCGGGATGACGGTGCCCCAGAAGCCCGCGCCGACCTGGTCGCAGACGATGATGGTCGCACCGGAGATCAGCAGCATCCCGGTGGAGAACGCCATCACCCACTGCGGTCCGAAGCGCGCGGCAAGACGCGAGGCGGCCTGCACGCCGCCCACCACGCCGAGGGAGTTCGCTGCGAACAGCAGTCCGTATTGCTGGGGGTTCAGGCCGTGCGTCTGCTGGAAGAGGAACGGCGACGCCGACAGATAGGAGAACAATCCCGAGAACGTCATGCCGCCGATCACCAGCACGCCGACGAAGACCCGGTCGGAGAACACGCTGCGGTACCGCTGCAGCACGGTGCTCGATCCCGGCTCCTGCCGTCGCGCCTTCGGCAGCGTCTCGGGGATCAGCGTGGATGCCGCGATGAGCATGACCAGTCCGTACGCGGCGAGCACGACGAAGATGCCCCGCCAGGGCATGACCGCAAGCAGCGCGGAGCCGGCGATCGGAGCGACCACCGGTGCCACGCCCGAGACCAGCGCCAGGCGGGACAGCATGCCGACCAGGCGCCTGCCGCCGAACAGGTCGCGCACGATCGCCATGGCCACGACACCGCCCGCTGCGGCCCCGATCCCCATGACCACGCGCGCGACGCCGAGCAGGATCAGGTCGGGTGCGAGGGCGGCGGCGATGCTGGCCAGCACGTGCAGCGCGGTGACGGCGATCAGCGGCACACGCCGGCCGATCTTGTCGCTGAGCGGCCCGACGACGAGCTGACCGAGGGCGAACCCGATCATCGTGCCGGTCAGCGTCAGCTGGATCATGGCCGCCGACGTCGCGAAGTCCTCTTCGAGCTGCGGAAAGGCAGGCAGGTACAGGTCGATCGTGAACGGGCCGAGGGCGGTGAGGGCGCCCAGCACGATGATGTACAGCACCCGGCGTGCGTGGGAGATCGCATCGCCGGGGTGGAGGACGATCGGGGCCGTGGCCGGGTCCGCGCCCAGGGTGCGGATGGCTCCGGTCGGGGTGGAGGTGCGGATGGTTCCGGTGATGGCGCGGATGCTGCCGGTGGGAGTGCGTTCGTCGCTCACTGAGGGCTTTCGAGAGAAGAGCGGATACCGCGCCGAAACGATTCGACGCAGGAGAAGTCTTCCATGCTACTCGACCCCGACGATCGCTCTCGTCCGCCGAGAAACCACATTCCGCATGAGACGCACGTGCGCCCGTGGTTTCTCTTGACGGAAGTGGTTTCTCGCGAAACGGGGTCGATTGCGGCAGCCCCCGGACCTACGACGCGGCGACGCGCGCGAGACCTTCCTCCAGATCGGCGATCAGATCCGAGACGTCCTCGATGCCCACCGACAGGCGCACCACGTTATCCGGCACGGCGAGGGCCGTGCCGCGCACGGACGCGTGCGTCATCTCCGGCGGATAGCCGATCAGCGACTCCACGCCGCCCAGCGATTCGGCCAGCTGGAACAGCGAGGTCGATTCGGCCAGCGCACGGGCGGCCGCGGCGCCGTCGGCGAGGCCGAGCGACAGCATCCCGCCGAACCCGCTCATCTGCCGCGCGGCGATCTCATGTCCCGGATGCGCGGGCAGACCCGGGTAGTACACCGTGGAGAACTCGGCGCGCGACGCCGCCCATTCGGCGATGGCCTGGGCGTTCTCGCTGTGCTGACGCACACGGACGGAGAGGGTCTTGATGCCGCGGGTGGTGAGCCACGCGTCCAGCGGGGCAGAGACCGCTCCGACCGCGAACTGCTGAAAGCCCACCGCCTCCGCGAAGCGGTCGTCCGCCAGCACCACCGCGCCGCCGAGCACATCGGAGTGGCCGCCGAGGTACTTCGTCGTGGAGTGCACGACGACATCCGCTCCCAGAGCCAGCGGCTGCTGCAGCGCAGGAGACGCGAACGTGTTGTCCACGACGAGCACGGCGCCGGCCGCGTGAGCGATCTCGGCGACCCCGGCGATGTCGACGATCTTCAGCAGCGGGTTGCTGGGCGTCTCCAGCCAGATCACCTTCGTCTGCGGCCGGAGCGCCTGACGAACGGCATCCGGATCCTGCAGTTCGACGGTGGTCGTCTCGATCCCCCACGGCGCCAGCACCTTCGTCAGCAGACGGTACGTGCCGCCGTACACGTCGTTGCCCAGCAGCACGTGGTCGCCCGGGCGCAGGATGCCGCGCAGCAGAGCGTCCTCGGCGGCGAGGCCCGACGAGAACGACAGCGCCGACGCACCGCCCTCCAGTGCGGCGAGCTGGGTCTCCAGCGATGAGCGGGTCGGATTGCCGGCGCGGTTGTACTCGTACCCGCCGCGGAAGCCGCCGATGCCGTCCTGCACGTGCGTGGAGGACTGGTAGATCGGCGGGATGATCGCTCCCGTCGTCGGATCGGCATCCTGGCCGGCGTGGATGGCACGGGTGGCGAAGGCGTGGTCGGTCATGACACTCCTCGAAGGTCGGCGGATGGTGCGGCGGTCCGTCCACGCTACGCCGAGCGGGGCCGGCATCCGGCATCCTGTTACGTCGCGAGACCCTTGCGCACCGTGGGCTCAGTGGGCGAGATAGCCGATCAGATCCTGCCGGGTGAGCACCGTGTGCGGTCGGCCGTCCATCGTGACCAGCAGGGCGTCGGCCCCGGCGAGCGCGGCGCGAGCCTGGGCGACGGAGTCGTGGATGCCGATGAGCGGCAGCCGCTCCCCCACGTGCGCGCCGACGGGATCCGTGGGCTTCGCGTCCCCGCGGAACAGCAAGTCGAGCAGCCCCTTCTCATCGACCGCACCGGTCACCTCGCCCATCATCACCGGCGGCTCCACGCTGAGCACCACCAGCTGCGAGACCGCATACTCGGCCATGATGCCGATCGCCTCCAGCACCGTCTCATCGGGGTGCGTGTGCACCAGCGCGGGGATCGCACGACCGGTCTGCTGCTTCTGCCTGATGATCGTGTCGCGAGCGGCGAGCACGTCGGCCACGGTCTCCTCCGCCTCGACGTCGCTGAAACCGTAGGAGCGCATCCACGAGTCGTTGAAGATCTTGCCCAGGTAGCCGCGCCCGCCGTCGGGCAGCAGCACCACCATCACGGCATCCGCGGGCAGGTGCCGGGCGGCGCGCAGTGCTCCCACCACCGCCATGCCGCTGGAGCCGCCGACGAGGATGCCCTCCTCGCGTGCCAGTCGCCGCGTCATCGCGAAGGCCTCGGCATCCGTCACCGCGATGATCTCATGCGGCACCTGCGGGTCGTACGCACCCGGCCAGATGTCCTCCCCCACGCCCTCCACCAGGTAGGGGCGACCGGTGCCGCCGCTGTAGACGCTGCCCTCGGGGTCCACGCCGATCACGCGCACCCGGTCTTCCGACGCCTCACGCAGGAAGCGGCCGGTGCCGGTGATGGTCCCGCCGGTGCCGACACCCGCGACGAAGTGGGTGAGACGGCCGTCGGTGTCGCGCCAGATCTCCGGGCCCGTGGTCTCGTAGTGGCTGCGCGGACCGTTCGGGTTCTCGTACTGGTTCGGCTTGAAGGCTCCGGGGATCTCACGGGCGAGCCGGTCGCTGACGCTGTAATACGACTCGGGACTGTCTGCGGGGACGGAAGTCGGCGTCACGACCACCTCGGCGCCGTAGGCGCGCAGCACGTCGATCTTGTCGTCGCCGACCTTGTCGGGCACGACGAACACGCACCGATAGCCGCGCTGCTGCGCGACCAGTGCCAGGCCGACCCCGGTGTTGCCGCTGGTGGGCTCGACGATGGTGCCGCCCGGTTTCAGGGCCCCGGATGCCTCCGCCGCGTCGATGATGCGGGTCGCGATGCGGTCCTTGGCGGAGCCGCCGGGGTTCAGGTATTCGAGCTTGACCAGCACGGTGCAGGCGATGCCGTCGGTCACCGTGCTGAGCCTGACCAGGGGGGTGTCGCCGATCAGGTCGACGATGTTCTCCGCGTAGCGCATGGGTCTCAGGCTAGATGTGCGGATGGCGGATGCGGAGAGTGTTTCAGCATCCGGCCCTTCGACAGGCTCAGGGACCACCCTGGGTCGCTGAGCCTGTCGAAACGTCAGCCCTTCGTCGCGCCGGCGAGCAGGCCGCGGACGAAGAAGCGCTGCAGCGCGAAGAACACGATCAGCGGGACGATGATCGAGATGAACGTTCCCGCCGACTGCAGGAACCACCTGTTGCCCCACGTGCCCGACAGGGAGTTGAGGGCCTGGGTGATCGGCAGCGCACCGGGCGAGGCGAAGATCGTCGCGACCAGCAGATCGTTCCAGACCCACAGGAACTGGAAGATGCCGAACGACGCGATCGCCGGCATCGCCAGCGGCAGGATGATGCGGAAGAACACCTGGCCGTGGCCGGCGCCGTCCACCCGAGCGGCTTCGACGATGTCGCCGGGGATCTCGGAGATGAAGTTGTGCAGCATGAACGTCGCCAGCGGCAGGGCGAAGATCGCGTGCGCGATCCACACGCGGGCGAAGCTGAATTCCAGATCGTTCAGCGTGAAGCCAGGGAAGACCGTCACGTCGCCGATCGTCAGTCCGCTGGAGAACAGGCTCAGCAGCGGCACCAGAGCCATCTGCAGCGGGACGATCTGCAGCGCGAACACGAACACGAACAGCAGGTTGCGACCCTTGAAGTCGATCCAGGCGAACGCGTACGCGGCGAGCGATGCGATCACGATCGGGAACACGGTGGCGGGGATCGTGATCGCCAGGGAGTTCACGAACGCCACGGCCAGCGTGGTGGACGTGCCGCCTGCGTTCAGCGCCTCCACGTAGTTGTCGAGCGTGAACTCCGGGTCGGTGAAGGCGGTCCACCATCCGGTCGACTGCGTGTCGGCGCCGGGGCGGAACGAGGTGACGAACAGCCCGAAGGTGGGAATCGTCCAGAAGAACGCGATGATCACTGCGGCGATCGTCGCCCCCTTGGAGGTGAGCTTCTTGTGGGCGATCGCCTCGGTACGGCGGGTGTCGCGGGCGACCTGGGCCTTGGTCCGGGTATCCCTCACGACGGCTTCGGTGGCGGTCATCAGCGGATCTCCCTCTGCTTGGTCATCGATCGGGCGTTGTAGATGATCAGCGGCAGCACGAAGATGAACAGCACGACGGCGAGCGCCGACGAGTGCCCGTAGCTCTGGAAGCGCTGCTGCTGGTTGACCATCTCGAAGCCCAGCACGCTGGTGTCGTCGCGTCCGCCGGTCATCACGGCGACGATGTCATAGACCTTCAGCGACATGATCGTGATGGTCGTGAGGACCACGATCAGCGACGAACGGATCCCGGGAACGGTCACGTTGGTGAAGCGCTGCCAGGCGTTCGTGCCGTCCAGCTCGGCGGCCTCGATCTGCTCGACCGGGACGGCCTTGATCGCGGCCGAGAGGATCACCATCGCGAAACCGGTCTGGGTCCAGATGAAGACGATCAGCAGCATGAAGGTGTTGATGAGCGGCTTGACCGCGAGCCAGTTGACCGGGTCACCCCCGAACATGGTCACGAGGGCGTTCAGCAGACCGAGCTGGTCGCCCTGGCGGTAGTCGTACATGAACTTCCAGATGATGCCGGCACCTACGAACGAGATCGCGACGGGCATGAAGACGAGAACCTTCAGCACCTTCTCGCCGCGCGCCTTGTCGATGAAGACGGCGTAGGCGAGACCGAACGCCACCGAGATCGTCGGCGCCAGCAGCGCCCAGATGAGGGTGTTGATGACGGATGACGAGCCGACCGGGTTCGTGAAGACCCAGATGTAGTTCTCCAGACCGACGAAGTCGGTGCCGGTCTTGTCGAAGAACGATTTCGCGAAGGTCGCGATGGCCGGGTAGATCAGCCCGAGCAGCAGCATGATCGCGGCGGGCGCCATGAACAGGATCAGCTGGAACAGGTAGCCGGCGCCCTGTCGGGAGCGGTAGTCGGCGAAGAACAGCAGTGCGCCGGAGAGCAGCGCGATGCCCACCACGTACAGCACGGCATTGGAGTACGGGCGCAGCAGCATGAAGGCGAGCACGGGGATCACCAGGCAGGCGACCAGCCGCATGTAGAAATAGCCCTTGCCCGGGCGGGGAGCGAACTCGATGAGCACCAGCACGATCGTGACGACGAGGCCGAAGGCCACCAGTACGACGGGGATCTGCAGCAGCGGATGCATGTTGCCGAGCCACATGAAGAACGTGTTCAGCGAGAGGGGGCCCAGTGCGATGCGGGCCGGATCCTCCACGGGAGCGGAGAAGATCAACAGGAAGAGCAGGGCCGCGATGAGCACGAACCCCGCGACGACGAGGATACGCGTGAGCGCGCGCCCCTTCGGGTCGGAGCCGTGCGTGGTCCGCGGCAGTTCAGTCGTCTCGGTATCCTCGACGATCACTTGCGACATGGGTTCCCCTTCTGGGTACGGCACCGGTCACACCCGGTGCAGCTGGGCCGTCGCGTCCACGGCCCGGGAGGTGATGCGGGTGCGGGGTCGAGCCGTGGCCCGACCCCGCACCTGTCAGCAGGTAGCGCTCAGACTAGCGCTGCCGGTCAGTTCTCGTAACCGGCCTGAATGTTGCTCAGCACCTCATCGGTGGGCTTGCCGTCGATCCAGTCGACCATGCCCTTCCAGAACGACCCGGAGCCCACCGTCGACGGCATCAGGTCGGATGCGTCGAAGCGGAAGGTCGTGGAGTCATCCTGCATGATGTCCATGGCCTCCTTGAGGAACTCGCTGGAAGCGAGGCTCGAGTCCGCCTTCTTGTTGGCCGAGAGCACGCCGCCGAGTTCGACGCGGGCATCTGCGAACTCCGGAGATGCCATGAACTCGAGAACCTTCACGGTGGACGGGTCGTCGTTGAAGCCGGCGACGAACTCTCCGCCGCCCTCGACCTGGAGCTCGCCCGCGGTCTCGCCCGGCATGAGGAACGCGTACACGTCACCGTCGGGGCCGACCTCAGGGGTCTCGCCGTCGGCGTTCTTCACATCCAGGAAGTTCGCCGAGAGGAAGGACGCCTGGTGCGTCAGCGCGCAGCTGCCGTCGGCGACCTTGGCCGCGACGTCGCCGAACGCGGTCGAGTTGATGCTCTTCACATCGCCGAAGCCGGCGTTGACGTAGTCCGGGTTGAGCAGGATCGATCCGACGGCATCGAAGGCCTTCTTGATCTCGGGGTCGGTGAACTTCACGTCGCCGTCGATCCACTTGTCGTAGACCTCAGGGCCGGACTGACGCAGGACCAGGTCCTCGATCCAGTCGGTGCCGGGCCAGCCCGACGCGGCCTCCGACGAGAATCCGGCGCACCACGGCGCCTGACCGGTCTTCTCGCGGATGGTCTCGGTGAGCGTCATCATCTCGTCCCAGGTCTGGGGAGCCTCGACGCCCCACTCCTTGAAGCTCGCGGGCGAGTACCAGACGTAGCCCTTCAGGTTCGCCAGCATCGGAGCCGCGTAGAAGGTGTCGTCGAAGGTGCCGTACTTCTTCCAGTCGGCGGACCAGTTCTCGTCGACGGCCTTGGACACGCCGTCCGGTGCGGCCTGGACCTTGCCGGTCTCGACGAGCGTCTTCAGCAGACCCGGCTGGGGAACGATCGCGATGTCGGGGGCGTCGCCACCGGTCACCTTGGTGACGATGTTGCCCTCGAAAGCCTTGTCGCCCGTGTACTCGACCTTGATGCCGGTGTCCTTCTCGAAGGCGTCGAACGACTTGTTGAGGTCATCGGCCTCGATGCCGGTGATGCCGCCGGAGATGCGGACGGTCGCCTTCCCTTCGGAACCGCCGTCCCCGCCGCCGGGTGCCGCCTCCGCGCAACCGGTCAGGGCGATCGCAGCCGCACTGACCAGGGCGAGGGGAGCGAGCAGGCGGTATCGCTGTGACAGAGCCATGTGTTTTCTCCTCTTCGGGTGGATCCCGGCTCCTCGCCGGACCGCGATATCCGCCGTCGGTGAGGAACCGATTCCAGGACAACCTACTTGCCCCGGGCGCCGCCACACAACGCCACGCAGCCACATCTTCACAACCGTTGTGGAGACGTGATGCGATTTGTGGGAGCGCTCCCAGATCGTATCGTCTGGAACCGGTTCCCTTCGACTTGCGATCCCGATACGCTTTCGATTGCCCGACCGGAGGAATGATGAGCACGATCGCCGATGTCGCCGCGCGCGCCGGCGTCTCCAAGGCCACGGCCAGCCGCGCCCTCAGCGGCGGCGGCTATGTCGCGGAGGACACCAGGAAGCGCGTGCGCGCGGCGGCTGCGGAGCTGTCGTACGTCGCGCATTCCTCGGCGATGAGCCTGGCCACCGGCCGATCCCTGTCGGTCGGCGTGATCATGCCCTCCCTGCACCGCTGGTACTTCGCGGAGCTGCTCAGCGGCGTCCAGGAGGGCCTGCTGGCATCCGGCCACGATCTGGTCCTCTACGGCGTGCGGGAGGAATCGGCCGAGCGCGACAGGCTCTTCGAAGAGGTGCTCCCCGCCCGCCGCCTGGACGGCATCATCGGCGTCGGCATCCAGCCACGCGCCGACGAGCTGGAGCGCCTGGTGCGCGTCGGTTCGCCGTTGGTGTGCGTGGGCGCCTACAGCCAGGGCGTCAGCGCCGTCTCGATCGACGACGAGGGTGCCGCCCGCATCGCGACCGAGCATCTGATCGACCTCGGCCACCGTGACATCGCCTTCCTCGGCGGACGCGAGGATGCCGCCACGCACGCCTTCGGCGACGGCCTGCGTCTCGCGGGGTATCGTGCGGCGATGGCGAGCGCCGGTCTCGACGCGCACATCCGTCACGCCGACGGCAGCGCGACCATCCCGGGCGGATATCAGGCGGCGGTGCGGATGCTGGGTGACCGGCAGAACCGTCCGACCGCGTTCGTCGCCGTGTGCGATGAGGCCGCGATCGGTGGCGTCGTCGCGGCCCGCAGGCTGGGACTGTCCGTGCCGTCGGAGCTCAGCATCGTGGGCATCGACGACCACGAACAGGCGGAGATGTTCACCCTGACCACGGTCAGACAGCAGCCGCGCGCCCAGGGCGTGTCCGCTGTGCAGCTGCTGATGGCGCGGATGGCGGACCCGGATGCCGAGCCCGTGCGGCGGGTGCTGCCGTCGGAGCTCATCATGCGCGCCTCGACGGCGGTGCCGCGGGGCTAGAGCGTGCGTGCGGCGGATCAGCATCCGAGGACGTCCGACCACCTGTACCCGCGGCGGGAATTCACGCCGGACACGACAGAAGGCCCCGGGACGGATCCCGAGGCCTTCTGCACGCAGTGACGCGTGATTACTTGAGGGTGACCGTGGCGCCGGCGGCCTCGAGGGCCTCCTTGGCCTTCTCTGCGGCCTCCTTGTTGGCGCCCTCGAGGACGGCCTTCGGAGCACCGTCGACGACGGCCTTGGCCTCGCCGAGACCCAGCGAGGTGAGCTCGCGGACGGTCTTGATGACCTGGATCTTCTTGTCGCCAGCAGCCTCGAGGATGACGTCGAACGAGTCCTTCTCCTCCTCGGCCTCGGCAGCGCCGGCACCGGCAGCGCCGGCGACGGCGACGGGTGCGGCAGCGGTGACGTCGAACTTCTCCTCGAACGCCTTCACGAACTCGCTGAGCTCGACAAGGGTGAGACCGGAGAACTGCTCCAGCAGTTCCTCAGTGGTGAGCTTCGCCATGATTTATCTCCTAATGAATGGGGTTTGTCGGGGAGGAACGCCGGTCGCTCACGCGGCCTCGGCGGTCTCCAGCTTTTCGCGAAGAGCGTCGATGGTGGCGGCAGCCTTGCCCATCGTCGCCTTCATCATGCCCGCAGCCTTCGCCAGCAGAACCTCACGGCTCTCGAGCGAGGCGTACTTGTTGACCTCGTCGGCGTCGAGGGACTTGCCCTCGAAGACACCGCCCTTGATCACGAGAAGCGGGTTGGCCTTGGCGAAGTCACGCAGAGCCTTGGCAGTGGCGACGAAGTCACCGTGCACGAACGCGACGGCCGACGGACCCTTGAGGTCGTCGTCCAGCGTCGTGATCCCCGCGTTGTTCGCGGCGATCTTGGTCAGCGTGTTCTTCACCACGGCGTATTCCGCGTCCTGACGGATGTCGTTGCGCAGCTGCTTGAGCTGTGCAACCGTCAGACCGCGGTACTCGGTCAGCAGGACGGCGTTCGAGCTCTCGAAAGACTTCGTGAGCTCGGCAACCGTTGCATCCTTCTGCGCCATGGTCACTCCTTACGTGTACGGATGTCACGCGGCTGCGTGACATCGGCCTCGACCACCGCCGCGGCAACAAAAAAGCTCCGGCGCAAGCGCACGGAGCATGTTTCTCGGGAGAGAATCTCTATGACACCTGCGCGGGCCCCTGCTGAGCAGAGCTTCGATCTTCGTGTTCGCACACGACGATGACCGGCGGTCTTCGGTTGCCCCCACTCTACGGCATCCCGCGCCGCCTCCCAAATCGACGAGAGGGGGCGCAGGAGCGGGGACGGAAGAGGCGGATGACGGCGAGCGGCGTGTACGGGAGGACGGTGCGGGGCGGCGGGGTTATGGTCGATGGGTGACCCCGGAACTGGCAGCGCGCATCATCGCGGATTCCAGCGACCGCGTCGCCTGGCTCCGTGCCCGCGCCCGAGGGATCACCGCCACCGACGTCGCCGGGCTGTCCGGCGAAGCCTCGATCGCCCGCGCGGCGGACGCCAAGCTGGGCCACGGCCCCCGCTTCGGCGGCAACGCCTACACCGATCACGGACGCCGCCGCGAACCCGAGATCGCGGCATGGGTGGCAGCGACCCACGGCATCCTGCCCTCCTCGGCCCTCTTCTGCGCCGAGATCGAGAAGCGCCACCTGGCGACCCCCGACGGCGTCTGCGTCGACGACGGCGGACGCGTCCTGCTCGCCGAGATCAAGACGACCAACAAGTCCTGGCGCACGATCCCCCGCACCTATCTGCGTCAGGTCTGGTGGCAGCAGCACGTGCTCGGGGCCGAACGGACACTGTTCGTCTGGGAGGAGCATGTCGACTTCCAGCCGATCCATGACGAACCCCGGAGCGTGTGGATCGACCGCGACGAGAAGCAGATCGGCCGTCTGGTCGGCCTGGCCAATCGCCTGATCGACGAGCTCTACCACCGCACCACCGGCGAGCAGCCGCCGTCCCGCGCGCCGCTCGCCCCCGCTGGACGCACCTCGCTGCGCGAGCGCGACATGTTCCGCGCCCTGGCACTCTCGGACTGACCCGCGTTCAGAGCGGGGCGAGCACTCGACGCGCCTCGGCTGCGACCTCTTCCGCGATCGCGTCCAGCAGCGGTGAGCGCAGATTCCACTGCTGCCAGTACAGCGGCACACGCGTGGGCGGGCCGCCGAGCTCGACGAGGTCGCCCGTGGCCTGGGGAGCCGGAATGAGCCCCCAGCCCAGGCCCAGCCGCACCGCCTCGGAGAAATCGTGGGAGGCGGGCACGTAGTGCCGCGGCACCGACCAGGGATCCACGCCCCGTGCTCGCAGCCAGTCGTGCTGCAGCGTGTCGCGACGATCGAAGTCCACGAACGGGGCGTCGCGCAGCGCGGCATCCGTCACCCCCGGGGCGAACCAGCGCGTCATGTACTCGGGCGCGGCCATGGCCCGGTACTCGAGCACGCCGAGCAGAGTGACCACGCTGCCGCCGACCGGAGCGGACTCGCTCGTCACCGCGGCCATCACCTCGCCCGACTCCAGAAGTCTGGCGGTGTAGTTCTGGTCATCCCGGTGCAGGTCGACGTCGACCGGATGCTGACGAGCCACACGTGCGATGGGAGCGAGGAACCAGGTGGCCATCGAGTCGGCGTTGACGGCGAGCGGCACCCGGATGCGGCGGTCCGGCTCCTCTCCGGCGGCGGCGCCGAACGCGGCGACCGCATCGTGCTCCAGCAGCTCGACCTGTCGCGCCAGGCGGACGAGCGCCTCGCCGGCCTCGGTCGCGCGCACCGGACGTGAGCGCACGACCACCACCCGTCCCAGCTGCCGCTCGACGGCCTTGATGCGCTGACTCACCGCCGAAGGCGTCACGTTCAGCCGGCGGGCGGCCGCATCGAAGCTCCCCTCGTCCACGGCCGCGGCGACGGTGGCGGCGAGCTGGGCATCGATCCTCACATAAGCGATGCTAATGCACCTGCAGTTCTCTTCGCTGGCGCTCATGCTTCCGCCGCTCTAGCGTGAACATGTGCTCACCTTCCTCGCCGGGCTCGGACTCGGACTGTCGCTCATCGTCGCCATCGGCGCTCAGAACGTCTTCGTGCTGCGCCAGGGCCTGCGGCGCGAGCACGTGCTCGCCGTCGTCGTGATCTGCGCTCTCTCGGACGCCGTCCTGATCGTCGCGGGTGTCGCCGGCCTCGGCTTCCTGGTCGAACAGGCACCCTGGCTGGTCATCGCCGCCCGCTGGGCCGGCGCGCTGTTCCTGCTCGCCTACGGGCTGCTGGCGGCGCGTCGCGCCTGGCGCAGCGGGAGCGGCCTGCAGGCGGACGGGACCACTCCGCCCGTCGGCGCATCCTCGGCCACCCGGCCCGACGAGGATGCCCTCGCGTCGGCGTCGATCACCGGCACGATCGCACGGGTCGCCCCGAAGACGCGACTCGTGCCGGTCATCGCCACGGTGCTCGCTCTCACGTGGCTCAACCCGCACGTCTACCTCGACACGGTGCTGATGCTCGGCTCGGTCGCGTCCACGCACGGCGAGGGGCGCTGGATCTTCGCCGCCGGGGCGGTGCTCGCCAGCTGCCTGTGGTTCACCGGTCTGGGCTTCGGCGCCAGGCACCTCGGCCGCTGGCTGCGCACGCCGGCGGCATGGCGCGTGCTCGACGCCGGTATCGCGGTCGTCATGATCGTACTCGCGATCGGTCTCGTCCTGCCGGTCCTCGTGGGGTGACTCAGGCTCCGTCGAGCGGACGCAGGATGCGCGTGAGGAACTTCTGCGTGCGCTGATGCCGGGGAGCGCCGAAGAGCTGCGCGGGCGGCCCCTCCTCCACGACCGCGCCGTGATCCATGAACAGCACCCGATCCGCCGCCTCGCGTGCGAAACCGAGCTCGTGCGTGGCCACCACCATGCTCCACCCCTCGTCGGCGAGCTCCTTGATCACGAGCAGCACCTCACCGACGAGCTCGGGGTCCAGCGCACTGGTCGGCTCGTCGAACAGCAGCAGGTCAGGGCGCAGGGCGAGGGCCCGGACGATGCCGACGCGCTGCTGCTGACCACCGGAGAGCTGGTGAGGTCGGGCGTCTTCCTTCCCTGCGAGTCCGACCCGCTCCAGCAGCTGCCGCGCGGCGGCGACGGCCTCCGCCTTCGGGCGGCCCTGCACCCGCCACGGCCCTTCGATGACGTTCTCGAGCACGGTGAAATGCGGGAACAGGTTGTGGTGCTGGAAGACCATCGCCGAACGGTCGCGCAACGCGAACCGCTGCTGGGCGGACACGCGACCGGCGAAGTCGATCTCGAGCCCGCCGTCGACGGCGATCGTCCCGGCGTCCGGCGTCTCCAGCCCGTTCAGCGAGCGCAGCAGCGTCGTCTTGCCCGAGCCGCTCGGGCCGATGAGCACGACGACCTCGCCGCGGTGGAGGGTCAGATCGATCCCGCGGAGCACCTCGTTGGCTCCGAAGCTCTTGTGCAGCTGCGACGCCGCCAGCAGCGGCCCGTCCGACGGGTCAGTTCGAGACACGACTGTCCAGCCTCCTCTCCAGGGCGCTCTGCCCCGTGGCGAGCACCAGGCAGATCACCCAGTACACCAGTGCCGCGGTGAGGTACACCACCATCACCTGATAGGACGATGCCGCGATCTGCTGCGACACGCGGAACAGCTCCGTGACCAGGATCGTCGAGGTGAGCGAGGTGTCCTTCACCAGCGAGATGAACGTGTTGGACAGCGGTGGCACCGATACCCGGGCGGCCTGCGGCAGGATGATCCGCGTGAGCGTGCGGGTGCGGTTCATGCCGACCGTGTAGGCCGCCTCCCACTGTCCCTTCGGCACGGACAGGATGGCGGCCCGCACGACCTCGGCGCCGTATCCCCCGACGTTCAACGACAGGGCGACGATCGCGCTCGGCCAGGGATCGATGACGATTCCGACCGCCGGCATCCCGTAGAAGATCACGAACAGCTGCACGAGCAGCGGCGTCCCCCGGATCACGGAGACGTAGAACCGCGCGATGCCGGACACGACGCGCCGGGTCGAGATCCGCATCAGCGCCACTCCCACGGCGATGGCGAGGCCCACGACGAACGAGGCCAGCGCGAGCGGGATGGTGCCCAGCACACCGCCCAGGGCGATGGGCCCGAGGGAGTTCAGGAAGAGCTGCCAGGCATCCATCGTCGTCGCGTCCTACTCGGTGACGTCCGCGCCGAAGTACTTCTCGCTGATCTTCGCGAGAGTGCCGTCGGTCCGCAGTTCCTCGAGCGCGCCGTCGACCGCGTCGACGAGCGCCTGCTTGTCCTTGGTGAAGGCGAACGCCTGCGCGCCGGCCTCGTCGGTCTCCGCGGCGATCTTCAGACCGGTGGGGCCGTCGGTGGTCTCGTAGTCGAGGAAGGTGAGCTTGTCGTTGATCGTGGCGTCCACGCGGCCCTGACGCAGGAGGGCGACAGCCTGCGCCCAGCCGTCGACGGCCTCGACCTTGGCGCCGGACTCGACAGCGAGATCGTTCCAGTTGCTGGTCAGCGACTGCGCGGTGGTCTTGCCCGCCAGATCGTCGAACGAGGTGATCGAGTCGTCATCGTCGGCGACCACGATCACACCGGGCGAGACCGTGTACGGAGCGCTGAAGAGGTACTTCGCCGAGCGCTCGTCGTTGATCGTGACCTGGTTGGCGATGACGTCGAATCGGCCCGCATCGAGACCGGCGAAGATCGCATCCCACTGCGTCTCCTGGAAGGTGACCTTGAGTCCCAGCTCGTCGGCGACGGCCTGGATGACCTCCACGTCGAAGCCGGTGAGATCGCCTGTGCCGCCGTTGGCATGGAAGCTGAACGGCCGGTACGTGCCCTCCGTGGCGACCGTGAGCGTGCCGTCGGAGACCAGCCCGTAGTCGGGCCCCGCGTCGGCCGAGTCGTCCGCCGGTGCGGTTGCACCGCCGCATCCGGTGAGAGCTGCGGCGGCGATGGCCAATGCGGCGACGGTGATGAGACGACGGGACATGCGGGTACCCTCCTGGGGTGATATGAGTGCGCGGTGGTTCACTGCGCGGTCCTGTGGGTGCGGGATGCTGCGGTGCGCGGACCCCCATCCACCGTACGCTCCGCAGGATGGGATTCTCCCCCGCGTGTCGCGGGGTTGCGGCGGGCGGCCGCACCGAGCAGAAGACCCCCGCACGCGAGCCGTGCGGGGGTCCTCCGGATGAGCCTCAGACTCAGATGACGTGGACGTCCAGCGGGATGCCGGGGCCGAACGTGGTCGAGACGACACCCTTCTGGATGTAACGGCCCTTCGCGCTCGACGGCTTCAGACGCACGATCTCCTCGAGCGCCGCGCCGATGTTCTCGTCCAGCTGCTCGGCCGAGAACGAGGCCTTGCCCACGATGAAGTGGACGTTGGCGTGCTTGTCGACACGGAACTCGATCTTTCCGCCCTTGATCTCCTCGACGGCCTTGGCAGGGTTCGGAGTCACGGTGCCGGTCTTCGGGTTCGGCATCAGACCGCGCGGTCCGAGCACCTTGCCGAGACGGCCGACCTGGCCCATGAGCTCAGGGGTCGACACGGCGGCGTCGAAGTCGGTCCAGCCGCCGGCGACCTTCTCGATCAGCTCGGCGCTGCCGACCTCGTCGGCGCCTGCGGCGATGGCCGCCTCAGCAGCCGGGCCGTTGGCGAACACGATGACGCGGGCGGTCTTGCCGGTGCCGTGCGGGAGCATGACGGTGCCGCGCACCATCTGGTCCGCCTTGCGGGGGTCGACGGCGAGCTTGAGCGCGACCTCGACGGTCGAGTCGAGCTTCGTCGAGCCGGTCTCCTTCGCGAGGGCGACGGCCTCGGCGGGAGTGTAGAAACGGTCTGCCTCGATCTTCGCGACGGCAGCCTGGTATGCCTTGGACTTGGTAGCCATTGTTATCTCCCTCAGCCCTCGACCGTGATGCCCATGGAGCGGGCGGTTCCGGCGACGATCTTCGACGCGGCGTCGATGTCGTTCGCGTTCAGGTCGGCCTGCTTCTGCTCGGCGATCTGACGGACCTGCTCTGCCGTGATCTTCGCGACCTTGACGGTGTGCGGAGTGGCGGAGCCCTTGCTGACGCCTGCTGCCTTCTTGATCAGCTCAGCAGCCGGCGGGGTCTTCAGGATGAACGTGAAGCTGCGGTCCTCGTAGACGGTGATCTCGACGGGGATGACGTTGCCGCGCTGCGACTCGGTCGCGGCGTTGTACGCCTTGCAGAACTCCATGATGTTGACGCCGTGCTGACCGAGCGCAGGGCCGATCGGCGGCGCCGGGTTGGCTGCACCGGCGTTGATCTGAAGCTTGATCAGGCCGGTCACCTTCTTCTTGGGTGCCATTCTCTTTCCTTTCATCGAGCGGATGCCGGGGGCATCCCTCTCCCGCTTCCTCAGCGTCTCCGAGGCGCGGTGACGTTCGTGCTCGCGCACAAACCATGTAAGTCTACCCGATCCCAGCCGAGCTCCGCGCGCGCCCACCGCCTCGCCCGGGTGACGCACCGCGTGCCGCTCCGTCATCCACTGGCGTGCCGGCGAGGAGCCGGATGCCGGTCATGCGGCCCCATGACCGGCATCCGGCTCCTCTCCTCGCGTCTCGGGCGCGGTCGCGGCGCTGGAGCGGGCGCGTGTCGGACGACGAAGCCCCGCCCGGAATCCGGACGGGGCTTCGGACGACCTGATGCTCAGAGCATCTTGGTGACCTGTTCGAACGACAGCTCGACCGGGGTCTCGCGCTCGAAGAGCGAGACCAGAACGGTGAGCTTGCCGGCGGCGGCGTTGATCTCGCTGATCGTGCCGGGAAGACCCGCGAACGAGCCCTCCTTGATGGTGATGGTCTCGCCGACCTCGAAGTCGATCTCCGCGGCCATCGGACGCGCGACGGCGACGCCGCCCTTCGCCGCGATGGACTTCGCGGTCGGGACGTCCTTGACCTCGACGAGAGCCTTCAGCATGTTGAAGGCCTCTTCGAAGCGCAGCGGGGTCGGGTTGTGGGCGTTGCCCACGAAGCCGGTGACGCCCGGGGTGTGTCGCACGACCGACCAGGTGTCCTCGTTGAGCTCCATGCGCACGAGCACGTAGCCGGGGATGCGCACCCGCGTGACCATCTTGCGCTGGCCGTTCTTGATCTCGACGACGTCCTCCATCGGGACCTCGACCTGATAGATGTCGTCCTCGACCTCGAGCGTCGACTTGCGCTGCTCGATGTTGGCCTTCACCTTGCGCTCGAATCCGGCGTAGGAGTGGATCACGTACCACTTGCCTGGCAGCATCCGCAGGTCCATCCGGAAGGCCTCGTACGGGTCCTCCTCGGTCGGGTCCTGGCCGGCGTCCTCGGCGGGCGTCTCGTCGTCGCCGACGGGCGTCTCGTCGTCGCCGTTCACGTCGGGACCGTCGTAGGGGGTGACTTCTTCCGCTGCGGCGGCCTGCGCCTCGGCGGTGTCCTCCGCCACAGCGTCGTTGAGGACCTCGGCGGCTGCCTGTGATTCAGCCGCTTCGTCCAGGTTGAGAGCGTCGTTCACGATCGCGTCCGCCTCCGGGTCTTCGATTTCGATGTCGTTCGTGTCGTCTTCGTACTCTTCGTCGGAGCCGTCTTCGTCCTCGACATGCAGGGCGACGTGCTCGGCGGACGAGGAGGACTTCTCCTGCTCGGCGAGGATGTTGCCCTCCTGGGCCTCGTCCTCTTCACTGGACTGCTCAGCGGCTGTCGCCCAGTCGGCATCGTCGGAATATCGTTCAGACACGTTGGTTCTTTCCGTTCACTGCGACCGTCAGTCGCGGGTGCGTCAGCTGCCGGGAACCCCGAACACGAGGTGGCTCACGTAGCCGAAGAGCGAGTCGAGGCCGTACACCAGGCCCATCACGATCACCACGAACACCAGCACAACGACGGTGAACTTGATGAGCTCCTTGCGGGTCGGCGTGATGACCTTGCGCAGTTCGCTGATCACCTGACGGAGGAACAGCACGATGCGACCGAAGAAGCCGAGCTGCTTGTCACGCAGGGAGTACGAGCCTGCTGCGACGATATCGCCGCGAACGTCGTCCTGATCCATCGTGCAAGCACCTTTCGTGAGTCAGCCTGTGTGCTGACGCGCAGGGCGGACAGGAATCGAACCTGCAACCTGCGGTTTTGGAGACCGCTGCTCTGCCAATTGAGCTACCGCCCTAGAGACCGGATGGCCTCTGGGTCCGCATTCCCCTGCGCCGGTGAGGGCACGGTGAAGGATGCAGACAACTGCCCCTCAAGTGTACGGCATCCGATCCGTCCGGCCGAACCGATGCGACTCCCGCGTGAGTCGCATCGGCTGCGACGGGCTCAGAAGAGCTGCCGCCAGTTCGCGCGGGCCAGGTCCAGCAGTTCGTCGCCGCGCCCGGACATGACCGTGCGGATGGCGTAGAGCGCGAAGCCCTTCACCTGCTCCGCCGTGATCGCCGGCGGCATGGACAGCTCCTGACGCTCGGTGACGACGTCCAGCAGCGCGGGGCCCTCGTGCGCGAGCACCTCGGCCACGGCATCCGGCAGGTCCTCCGAGCGCTCCACCCGGCGCGCGAAGATCCCGAGCGCCTGCGCCACAGCTGCGAAATCGGGGTTGTGCAGATCGGTGCCGTAGGTGACGAACCCGGCGGCCTTCATCTCCAGCTCCACGAAGTTGAGGGAGGAGTTGTTCACGACGATCGTCTTCACCGGCAGGTCGTTCTGGGTGATCGTGATGAGCTCGCCGAGCATCATCGCCAGTCCGCCGTCGCCGGCGAGCGCGATCACCTGCTGATCGGGGCGGGCCACCTGCGCGCCGATCGCGTGCATGATGGCATTGGCCATGGAGCCGTGGTTGAACGAGCCGATCAGCCGGCGCTTCTCCGTCATGGTGAAGTACCGCGCCGCCCACACCGTGGGCGATCCGACATCCGCCGTGAAGATGGCGTCGGATGCCGCCGCCTCGTCGATGAGCCGCGCGAGGTACTGCGGGTGGATCGGCGCCTTGCCGCGCGCCGGCACCGCCAGGTCGTCGAGCTTGGCGCGGGTCTTGCGGTAGTGCTCGGTGGCGTCGTCCAGGTGGGAGCGGTTCGTCTTCTCCTTCAGGCGCGGCAGAAGGGCGTCCGTCGTCGCCCGCACGTCCCCGACCAGGCCGAGGTCGAGCGGATGCCGCTTGCCCAGCTGTTCGCCCCTGATGTCGACCTGGATGGTGGTCGCGCCGTCGGGATAGAACTGGGTGTACGGGAAGTCGGAGCCGAGGATGAGCACCGCGTCGGCGTCGTCCATGGCACGGAAGCCGGAGGCGAAGCCCAGCAGACCTGTCATGCCGACGTCGAACGGGTTGTCGTACTCGATGAACTCCTTGCCGCGCAGCGCATGCACGACGGGTGCGGCGAGCCTGTCCGCCAGGGCGATCACCTCGTCGTGGGCGCCTTCGACACCGGCGCCGGCGAGGATCGTCACCTTCTTCGCGGCGTTGAGCAGAGTGGCGGCCTGGTCGAGCTCCGCACCGCTGGGGATGACGACCGAACGCGTGCGCGGGATGACGACGGCGCGGTCGTCGGCGATCTCGGCGAGCGCGACGTCGCCGGGGATGACGAGCACGGCGACGCCGCGCTTCTCGATGGCCGCCCGCATGGCGATCTCCATCAGGCGCGGCATCTGCACCGGGTCGGCGACGTACTCGACGTAGACGCTGGACTCGCGGAACAGCTCCTGCGGGTGCGTCTCCTGGAAGTAGCCCGTGCCGATCTCGACGGTCGGGATGTGCGCGGCGATCGCCAGTACGGGCACGCGCGAGCGGTTCGCGTCGTACAGACCGTTGATGAGGTGCAGGTTGCCCGGCCCGCAGGACCCGGCGACCACGGCGAGCTCGCCGGTCAGCGCGGCATCCGCCGCCGCGGCGAACGCCGCCGACTCCTCGTGCCGCACGTGCACCCAGCGGATCCCGCCGTCCTTGCGGAGCGCGTCGGTGAAGCCGTTCAGAGAATCGCCCGGGATGCCGTAGATCCGGTCGATCCCATTGGCGCGCAGGGCGTGGACCATGTTCTCAGCGACAGTGACCATGGGTCGAGCCTATGCCCGCCCACGGGCGCGGGGGCCGGAGCGCTGGACACCGTCGGCGCTCCCCCGTTTCCGGCACGGCGGGGGCGGCGGCTCCTGCGGGGTCGCCGGCCGCAGGAGCACGCCCCGCCGTCAGCCCCTGCGGATGAGCTTCTTGTTGACGAACTCGTCGGCGGCCAGCAGACCCAGCTCCCGCGAGGTGCCGCTGCGCTTGACACCGCCGAACGGCAGCTCGGGGCTGTCGGCGAGCACGAGGTTCACATAGACCATTCCCGCCTCGATGCCGTCGGCGACGCGTTCGGCCTGCTCGGGGTCCGTGGTGAAGACGTACGAGCCCAGGCCGAAGGACGTGTCGTTGGCGAGCGCCACCGCGGCATCCTCGTCGGCCACCCGGTAGACGACGGCGGCGGGACCGAACAGCTCCTCGCGGTACACGTCCATCTCCGGCGTGACGTCGGCGAGCACGGTCGGGGCGAAGAAAGTCCCCTCGCGAGTGCCGCCGATCAGCAGCGTCGCGCCCTGCGCGAGCGCGGTGTCGATCTGCTCCTGCAGGCGCGCGGCGGCCGCCTCGGACGAGAGCGGCCCGAGCACGGTGTCCTCCCGCGTCGGATCCGAGGCCGACACGGCCGACAGTGCCGCGGTGAACCTCGTCACGAACTCGTCGTACAGCCCGTCGATCAGGATGAAGCGCTTCGCGCCGTTGCAGGACTGCCCGTTGTTGTCCAGGCGCGCGTCGACGGCGCTCTGCACGACGGCATCCAGATCGTCGGCGGAGAGCACGATGAACGGGTCGGATCCACCCAGCTCCAGGGCGACCTTCTTCAGGTTGCGTCCGGCGACCTCCGCGACGGCCGCGCCCGCGCGCTCGGATCCGGTCACCGAGACACCGTGCACGCGGGGGTCGGCGATGATGCTCGCCGCCTGCTCGTTCGTGGCGTACACGTTGACGTACCCGCCGTCGGGAAGGCCCGCGTCGCGGTAGATCGCCTCCAGCGCTGCGGCCGATTCCGGGCACTGCGGCGCGTGCTTGAGGATGATCGTGTTGCCGATGGCCAGGTTCGGCGCCGCGAAGCGGGCCACCTGATAGGCCGGGAAGTTCCACGGCATGATCCCGAGCAGCGCACCCAGCGGAGCACGGCGCACGACTGCCGTGCCGTCCCCGAGGATGTCCAGCGGCTGGTCGGCGGTGATCCTGTCGATGTTGTCGGCGTAGAACTCGATGATGTCGGCGGCGAACTCCACCTCGCCGACGGCAGCGGCGATCGGCTTGCCCATCTCGCGGACGATGATCGCGCCGAGCTCGTCCTTGCGCGAGCGGTGCAGCTCGGCGATGCGGCGGATGACGATGGCACGGTCGGCGGGTGCGGTCCTCCCCCAGGTGACGGCCGCCGACGACGCCAGCGCGACGGCATCCTCGATCTGGGATTGCGTGAACGTGTCGTACGTGGCGAGGGTCTCGCCGGTGGCCGGGTTGATGACGGCGTAGTCGGTCATGTCGGTTCCTCTCTCATGCCGGCCACGGGCCGGCCCCTCTCACGCGGCGGTGCGCGATCAGGAGTTGGGGATCAGGGTGTACTTGGTGAACAGGTACTCGTGGATTCCCTCGGCGCCGCCCTCGCGGCCGATGCCGGACTGCTTGACACCGCCGAACGGTGCGGCCGCATTCGAGACGACGCCGATGTTGAGTCCCATCATGCCGGTCTCGAGCGCGTCGATCATGCGGTGCCCGCGACCGAGGTCCTCGGTGAAGACGTACGAGACCAGCCCGTACTCGGTGTCGTTGGCCAGGCGCACGGCCTCCGCCTCGTCGGCGAAGGTCGCGATGGCCAGGACGGGTCCGAAGATCTCCTCGCGCAGGATGTCGCTGCCGGCCACCACGTCGGTGATGACGGTCGGCTCGTAGAAGGTGCCGGCGCCCTCGAGCGCATTGCCCCCGGCGAGCAGCCGGGCGCCGCGCTCGACCGCGTCGCCGACGAGCTGCTGCGCCTTCGCGACGGCGTCCTCGTCGATCAGCGGCCCGATGGTCACACCGTCCTCGGTGCCCCGGCCGATCTTCATCCCGTTCACGCGCTCGGTCACCCGGCGCGCGAACTCCTCCGCGACCGCTTCGTGGACGATGAAACGGTTCGCAGCCGTGCACGCCTGTCCGATGTTGCGGAACTTCGCCATCATGGCCCCGTCGACGGCCTTGTCGAGATCCGCGTCCTCGAACACGACGAAGGGTGCGTTGCCGCCCAGCTCCATCGACACGCGCAGGATGCCGTCCGCGGCCTGCGCGATGAGCTTGCGGCCCACCTCGGTCGAGCCGGTGAACGACAGCTTGCGCAGCCGGGGGTCGGCGATGATCGGCGCCGACAAGGCACTGGAACGCGCGGTCTGGACCACGTTGACCACGCCGGCGGGCAGTCCCGCCTCCTCCAGCAGCTTCGCGAAGAACACGGTGGTCAGCGGCGTCAGTGCCGGCGGCTTGATCACGACCGTGCAGCCGGCGGCGAGCGCCGGCGCGATCTTGCGCGTCGCCATCGCGAAGGGGAAGTTCCAGGGGGTGATGAAGAACGAGGGGCCGACCGGACGCTGGGAGACGACCATGCGGCCGGTGCCCTCGGGATTGCTGCCGTAGCGGCCGTCGATGCGCACCGCCTCCTCGCTGAACCAGCGCAGGAACTCGCCGCCGTAGACGACCTCGCCTCGCGACTCCGCCAGCGGTTTGCCCATCTCGAGCGTCATGAGCAGCGCCAGATCCTCCTTGTGCGCCTGCACGAGGTCGAAGGCGCGGCGCAGGATGTCGCTGCGAGTGCGGGGGGCGGTGGCGGCCCACTCCTGCTGGGCGGCCACGGCGGCGTCGAGGGCACGGATGCCGTCGGCCGGCGTCGCGTCTGCGATGGAGGCGATCACGTCGCCCGTGGAGGGGTCGCGCACATCGAAGGTGCGCCCCTCCTCGGCGTCGATCCACTTTCCGCCGATGAAGAGGCCGCCGGGCACGCGTGCCAGCAGCTCCTGCTCGTTCGATGCGATGGTGCTCATGTTTCGTCTCGATTCTGGAGAGGTTGCGTCGTGCGGGGAGGTTGCCGGCCGCGATCCGGATCCCCCGACCGGGATCGCGGCCGGCGGTCTAGGGTCGTGCGCTCTCGAGGGCGGCGGCGATGACGTCGAGGCCTTCGTTCAGCAGATCGTCGCCGATCGACAGCGGCGGGAGGAAGCGGATGACGTTGCCGAACGTGCCGCAGGTGAGCACGACGACGCCCTCCGCGATGGCCGCTCGGGCGACGGCGCCGGTGAGTGCGGCATCCGGAGCGCCGGTGGCGGGGTCCACGAACTCGGCGGCCATCATCGCACCGTGTCCGCGCACCTCGCCGATGCGCGGGTCGGATGCCTGGAGTGCGTCGAGGCGATCGCGAAGGATCGCGCCGATCTGCTGCGCGCGCTCGACGAGTCCGTCGTTCTCGAACGCGTCGATCGCGGCGAGCGCTGCGGCGCAGGCGACGGGGTTGCCGCCGTAGGTGCCGCCCAGGCCGCCGGCGTGGGCGGCGTCCATGATCTCGGCGCGCCCGGTGACGCCGGCGAGCGGGAGGCCCGCGGCGATGCCCTTGGCGGTGGTGACGAGGTCCGGCTCGATGCCGAAGATCTCGCTGGCGAACATCGCCCCGGTGCGGGCGAACCCGGTCTGCACCTCGTCGGCGATGAACACGACGCCGTTGGCGCGGCACCAGGCCGCCACCGCGTCGAGGAAGCCGTCGGCGGGGACGATGAAGCCGCCCTCTCCCTGAATGGGCTCGATGATGACGGCAGCCAGACTGTCGGCGCCGATCTGCTTCTCGATGAGCGTGGTGGCGCGCTGAGCGGCCTCGGCTCCGCTGAGTCCGTCGCGGTAGGGGTACGAAGCGGGCACCCGATAGACCTCGGGCGCGAACGGACCGAAGCCGGCCTTGTACGGCATCGCCTTGGCGGTGAGCGCCATGGTCAGGTTGGTGCGGCCGTGGTAGCCGTGGTCGAAGGCGACGACGGCCGGGCGGCCGGTGTGCTTGCGGGCGATCTTGATCGCGTTCTCGACGGCCTCGGCACCCGAGTTGAACAGGGCGGTCTTCTTGGCGAAGGCGCCTGGGGTGAGGCGGTTCAGCGCCTCGGCGACCTCGACGTACGACTCGTAGGGCGAGACCATGAAGCAGGTGTGGGTGAACTGCGCGGCCTGCGCGGCGATCGCCGCGGCGACCTTCGGATGCGCATTGCCGACGCTCGTCACCGCGATGCCCGAGCCGAGGTCGATGAGCGAGTTGCCATCGGCGTCGAGGATCACGCCGCCGCCCGCGGCCACGACCGCGACCGGAATGGAATGCGCCACGCCGGAGGCGACGGCGTCCGACTTGCGGGCGAGCAGCGCCGCCGAGCGCGGGCCGGGCAGTGCGGTGACGAGGCGACGGACCTGCTCGAGGGTGGGTCCGCCGACGGGGATCGAGGTGGTCTCGTCGATGAGGGTCATGAGGGGAGGCTACGTCCCGGACGCGCGGATGTCTTTCGCCGAACCGTACAATACGAATGCTCCGTTCACCCACGCGTACAAGAGGAGGCGATGCCGTGGAGTCGCCCGCCGCCCCGACCCTGCGCATGCTGCTGAGCCACAGCGAGCTGCGACTCGCACTGATCACCGCGGAGAGGGCGCTGGCTCCGGGCACGCTGGATCGCGAGGTGCAGTGGGTGCACAACTCCGACCTCGTCGACCCGACGCCGTTCCTCTCCGATGGCCTGCTGCTGCTGACCACCGGCTCCCAGCTCGCCGAGCACGATGAGAGCGCCGCACGGGACTATGTCGCCCGGCTCGTGCGTCGGGGCGTGCTGGCTCTCGGGTTCGGCTCGGGCGTTCATCGCCAGCGCGTGCCCGACGAGCTCATCGCCGCCTGCCGCGGCTTCGGACTCGCCCTGTTCGAGGTGCCGTACGACATCCCGTTCCTGGCGGTCGCGCGCGTGCACGCCGGCGCCATCGCCGCGCACGCCTACGCCCGGCGCACCTGGGCCCTGGAGGCGCATCGCGCGCTGGCGGTCGCCGCGCTGCGGCCTCGCGGACTCGAGGCGGCACTGTCCGAGCTGTCGCGGCGGCTCGGATGCTGGGTAGGGCTCTTCGACGCGAGCGGAGGGCTCACGCATCAGCATCCGCTCTCCCCTCCTGAGCCGATGGATGCCGTCGCACCCGAGGTCGCCGGACTTCTGTCCCGCGGAGGATCCGCGAGCCGGACGATCGAGGACGGGCCGACGGCGTTCACGGTGTTCACGCTGGGACGCACCGGACGGCTGCGCGGCGCCCTGGCCATCGCCGCCACGGCCCTGGACCCGGAGGCGCGAGCCGTGGTCAGCTCGGTGACCGCGATGGCGGGCCTGGCGCTGGAGCAGAACGAGCAGCTGGCTCGCGCGCGGCGCCGCCTGCGCGCCCAGGTGCTCACCACGCTGCTCGCCGACGATCCCGCGCCCGCGCGCCGCGTGCTCGGTTCGCTTCCACCCGCGCCGATGCTGGTGGCGGTCGCCGCCGCAGGAACGGACCGCGTGGGCGGCGTGATCGACTGGTGGGACCGGGTGGACGGCGGGACGTTCGTCGCGGAAGGCCCGGCAGGACTCGTGATGTGCGTGGGCGCGACGCAGGCCGACGCGCTGGAGCGGATGACCGAGCGGTTCGGGCTCCGGATCGGAGTGTCGGATGCCGCGGACTACGCCGCCTTCTCCCGGGCGCACGCGCAGGCGCTCACCGCCCTGCGACGGGGAGGTCCTGGGATCACGCGCTATGCCGATGCGACGGCCGGCGGGGTGCTGGACGCCCTGAGCACCGACGAGGCGCGCCTGCTCGCACGTTCGCGCCTCGCGCCGCTGCACGCGCACGATCCGGCGACCGGGGCCGAGCTGGAGCGCACCCTGCGGGTGTGGCTGGAGCACGATGCGCACAGCGAGCGCAGCGCGGCCGCCCTGGGCATCCACCGGCACACGCTGCGCACCCGCATCACCCGGGCCGCCGCCCTGCTCGGGACGGATCTGTCGTCGTTCCCCGCGCGAGCGGAGCTGTGGGCGGCGCTGCACGCCGCCGGCCCGGACTGAGCATCGGCTTCGACGATCGCACGCGACGGCGTCATATCGCTGAGGCACCCGATCGGGCGCCGGGAAGCGCGTGCCCTCAGACCGCCAGCGCGTCCAGGAGCTCTGCGGCGGTGCCGACGAACTGCGGTCCGTGTCCGGGGACGACGAGTCGTTCGGGCAGGGCCCGCAGACGCTGCAGGCTCGCCCGCGTCTGCTCGGGTGCATCGCTGAACGGCCCCAGCACGACGGCGTCGACTCCGGTGAGCACGTTGCGGGTGGTGATCGCATCGCCGACGAACAGCGCGTCGACGGCCGGCACACGGATGGCCACGGACCCCGGCGAATGCCCGGGCAGTCCGATGATCTCGGGAGCACCCGGCAGGTCGAGCACCTCTCCGTCGCGGAAGGCGACCACCTCGCCGAGGGCCTGCGTGCGCAATCCGCCGCGCCGAAGCGTGACGGCGAGGAAGCGCAGCACGGCTCCGATCCGCCAGGAGCCGCCCGGCGCGTGCGATCTCTCCTCGCCACGGGCGCGCGCCGCGTCGGCCTCGTGCACGTGCACGGGCACGCCGTGCACGCCGCGCAGCCACTCGGCGACGCCGATGTGGTCGCTGTCGCCATGCGTCAGCACCACACCTCGGATATCGGCCACGGTGCGGCCGACGGTGCGCAGCGCACGCTGCAGCGCCGCGCGATCGCCGGTGAGACCGGCATCGATCAGCGTGACGCCGTCATCGGTGACGACGGCATGCATGGCGACCAGGTCGTCGCCGATCCGAAGGAGCTGTGCATTCATGATGGCTACGTTACATAGCCATGAAGGCTAATGTCAATAGCCTTATGCTCGAGGGAAGCACCGAACGAAGGATCGCCATGCCCGCACCACTGCGTGTCAGCCCGGAAGAACTCGTCGCCGCCATCCGCCGCATCGCCGAACAGGACGGCATCGACGCCGTCACCATGAGCGCGGTCGCAAAGGCCGTCGGCATGCGCACCCCCAGCCTCTACAAGCGCGCCGGGCATCGCCATGATCTGCTGCGCCTCGCCGCGGACGACGCCGCCCGAGAGCTGGTCGACGGGCTTGTCGACGTCTCGTCTCCCGACCGCGATCCCGCGAAGACGCTCGAGGAGCTCGCTCGCGCTCTGCGCGCGTTCGCCGCGACGGCACCGCGTGTCTCGGCGCTCCTGTTCGCGGCACCCTCCGAGCAGGCGGCACCCTCCCCGACCGCGTCGGAGCCCCTCCTGCGGATCCTGATGACCGCCGTGTCCGCCGCGGTCCCGGGTGACCCGCTCCCCGCGGCGCGCACCCTCACCGCGTGGATCTTCGGATTCTCGACCATGGAGCAGGCCGGCGCGTTCCGCCTGGGCGGCGACGTGGACGAGGCGTTCGAGTTCGGCCTCGACGCACTGCTGCGCGCGATCGGCGCGCGCCGGTCGCACTGAGCCCGCGCGCCGACGACTCCGGACACCGCGTCAGCGCGGAGCGTGTGCCTCGAGGAACTCGTACACGTCTGTGGTGTCCACCCCGGGGAACGACCCGGTCGGCAGCGTGGCGAGCAGCGTGCGCGGCGTGCGCACGTTCGGCCAGGACTGCTCTCGCCAGCGCTCCTCCAGCTCGGCGGGCGCGCGGCGGCAGCAGGTCTCCACCGAGTGCTTCGACACCCCGCGGTTGGGCGTGTCGCGCCCGACGAACCACTTCGTGTCGTCGAAGCGCACCCCCACGCTCACCGAATGCAGACCCTCACTCGACGGTTCGACACGGGCGGTGCACCAATAGGTGCCGTTGCCGGTGTCGGTGTACTGGTAGTACGGGTTGAAGCGGTCCTCGACCTCGAACACCTCCCGGCTCGTCCATCGCCGGCAGCACATCTGCCCCTCGATGGAGCCGAGACGATCGGTCGGGAAGTTCACGTCGTCGTTCTCATAGGCCTTCGTGATCGTGCCCGACTCGTGGACCTTGAGGAAGTGCACGGGGATGTCCAGGTGTCGCGTGGCGAGGTTCGTGAACCGGTGCGCGGCCGTCTCGTACGACACGGAGTAGGCGTCGCGGAGATCTTCAATGGACACCGCCCGGCGCTCCTTGGCCTCGTGCAGCACCGGCACCACGTGCGCCTCCGGAACGAGCAGCGCCCCGGTGAGATAGTTCGTCTCCACCCGCTGACGCAGGAACTCCGCATAGCTGCGCGGCTCGCCGTGACCGAGGATGCGACTGGACAGCGCCTGCAGCACCGCCGTGCGCGCATCGCCCTTGGCGGGGATGCTGCTGGAAAGGTACAGCCGGCCGTTGGCGAGGTCGGCGACGCTGCGCGTGGTCTGCGGCAGGTCAGGCGCGTAGTGCAGCGTGAAACCGAGGTGAGCGGCGATCTCGGAGGCGGTGCGCTGGGTGAGCGGTCCCCCCGGATGCTTCACCGCCGCGAGGATCTCGGCGGCCTTGGCCTCGAGGTCGGCGAAGTAGTTGTCCTGACGGCGCATGAGGTGGCGCAGCTCCACGTTCGCCCGCCGGGCCTCCTCGGGCGTCGCCGCCCTCTCGTCGCGGAGCCGTTCGATCTCGCCGTGCAGGGCGAGCATCGCGGTGAGCGCCTCGGAGGGCACCGACTTCGCGATGCGGAACGGCGCGATGCCGAGCGTCCGGAACGTCTGCCCCTTCATGGCGCGCTCCAGGGCGATCTCCATGGTGCTGCGTTCGTCGAGCGGCTCGCCCGCGAGCAGCGCATCGATCGTGGTGTCCAGCGCGCGGGCGATGGCCTGCAGAAGGGTGAGCTTGGGCTCGCGCTTGCCGGTCTCGAACATCGACAGCTGACTGGGGGCGCGGTCGATGAGGGTCGCGAGCTGCTCGAGCGTCATCCCCCGCTCGGTGCGCAGCTGCCGGATGCGGCGCCCGATCGTGAGGGCATCGGTGTCTTCTGAGGCTTCTGCGAGGACCATGCCGGCGATTCTGTCACGAAAACAGAAATTCTGCCGAACTTCCCCTCGGATCTGGCCGGATGTGCAGTCGAAGTTCTCGCAGAGTGGATGGCAAGCCACCCGGCCCTTCGACACACCCGGTGCCGACCGACATTCAGGAGGAGAAAGATCATGAGCATCCCCACCGCGTCTCAGACAGCCCCCATCGAAGCGCTCGGCACCGCCGTCGCCGGCATGGGGCCCGCGATGCAGATCACCGGCCCGATGCACGACCGGTTCGACGAGATCCTGACCCCCGAGGCGATGGCATTCCTCACCGAACTGCACCACCGCTTCGCCGGGCGTCGTCACGATCGCCTCGCCGACCGGATGCGACGCCGCTTCGAGATCGGCAACGGGCATGACCCGCAGTTCCGCGCGGACACGGCCCACATCCGCGAGGACGCCGACTGGCGAGTGGCCGGCGCAGGGCCGGGTCTGGAGGACCGGCGCGTGGAGATCACCGGGCCGACGGATCCGAAGATGACCATCAATGCCCTCAACTCCGGCGCCCGGGTGTGGCTGGCCGACCAGGAGGATGCGACCAGTCCCGTGTGGCGCAACGTCGTCGGCGGGCAGCTGTCGCTGCGCGACGCGATCCGCGGCGAGCTGACGCACACGAGTGCGGAGGGCAAGGAGTACCGCGTCACCGCCGAGACGACCCCGACCATCGTGATGCGCCCGCGCGGGTGGCACCTCGCCGAGAAGCACATCGAGTTCACCGACCGCACGGGGCGCACGCTGTCGGCATCCGGTTCGCTGGTCGACTTCGGCCTGTACTTCTTCCACAACGCGCAGGCGCTGATCGGTGCGGGCCGCGGCCCTTACTTCTACATCGCCAAGCTGGAGTCCAGCGAGGAGGCGCGGCTGTGGAACGACGTCTTCTCGTTCAGCGAGGAGTACATCGGCATCCCCCACGGCACCATCCGCGCCACCGTGCTGATCGAGACCCTGCCGGCGGCCTTCGAGATGGACGAGATCCTCTACGAGCTGCGCGATCACTGCGCGGGCCTGAACGCGGGGCGCTGGGACTACATCTTCTCGATCATCAAGAACTACCGCGGCCGCGGGGCGCGTTTCGTGCTCCCCGACCGCAGCGAGGTCACCATGACGGTGCCGTTCATGCGGGCGTACACCGAGCTGCTGGTGAAGACCTGTCACAAGCGCGGTGCGTATGCCATCGGCGGCATGAGCGCATTCATCCCGAATCGCCGCGACCCCGAGTTGACCGAACGAGCGCTGGCGAAGGTGTCCGCGGACAAGCAGCGCGAGGCCGCCGACGGCTTCGACGGCACGTGGGTCGCGCACCCCGACCTGATCCCCGCCGCGCAGGCGGAGTTCGACGCCGTGCTCGGCGAGCACCCCCACCAGCTGGATAGGCAGCGCGAGGACGTCCATGTGACGGCCGAGCAGCTGCTCGATCTGCGCATCGGACGACCCATCACGGCGAACGGCGTGCGCGAGAACGTGTCCGTGGCGATCCGATACATCGAGGCGTGGCTGCGCGGCCAGGGCGCGGTCGCGATCGACGGGCTGATGGAGGACGCCGCGACGGCGGAGATCAGCCGCTCGCAGGTGTGGCAGTGGGTCCACCAGGACCGTCGCACCGAGGAGGGCGAGCTGATCACCGCCGACTATGTGGAAGGACTGATCACCGAGATGCTCGGCCAGGCGCCCCGCACGTCCGGCGACCGCTTCGACGATGCCGCCGAGCTGTTCCGCGACGTCTCGTTGCGGCCCGAGTTCCCCGCATTCCTCACCCTGCCGGGGTACTCCCGCTTCCTCACCGAGACCGACTGACGCTCCACGCGCATCAGCCATCCACCACGAAGGACATGACATGACTCACTACCAGGACGACATCGCCGCCATCCAGGAGCTGAAGGACGCCAACGGATCGGGCTGGGACGCCATCGACCCCGAATCCGCCGCACGCATGCGCGCGCAGAACCGGTTCCGCACCGGACTCGAGATCGCGCAGTACACCGCCGACATCATGCGCCGTGACATGGCGGAGTACGACGCCGATTCATCGCTCTACACCCAGTCGCTGGGCGTCTGGCACGGTTTCATCGGGCAGCAGAAGCTCATCTCCATCAAGAAGCATCTGAAATCCACGAACAAGCGGTACCTGTACCTGTCCGGGTGGATGGTCGCCGCGCTCCGCTCGGAGTTCGGCCCTCTCCCCGACCAGTCGATGCACGAGAAGACGGTGGTGCCGGCGCTGATCGAGGAGCTCTACACGTTCCTGCGTCAGGCCGACGCCCGGGAGCTGGACCTGCTGTTCACCCAGCTGGATGCCGCCCGCGCTGCCGGCGACGAGACGGCGGAGGAGTTCATCCAGTCGCAGATCGATGGCTTCGAGACTCACGTCGTCCCGATCATCGCGGACATCGATGCGGGTTTCGGGAACCCCGAGGCCACCTACCTGCTCGCCAAGAAGATGATCGAGGCCGGGGCCTGCGCCATCCAGATCGAGAACCAGGTCTCCGATGAGAAGCAGTGCGGCCACCAGGACGGCAAGGTCACAGTGCCGCACGAGGACTTCATCGCGAAGCTGAACGCGGTCCGCTACGCCTTCCTGGAACTGGGCATCGACAACGGCATCATCGTCGCGCGCACCGACTCCCTCGGCGCGGGCCTCACCCAGAAGCTCGCCGTCACGCGCGAGCCCGGCGACCTCGGCGACCGGTACAACTCCTTCCTCGACGCGGAGGAGATCGAGGAGAGCGAGCTCGGCAACGGCGACGTGGTCATCAAGCGCGATGGTCGGCTGCTGCGTCCGAAGCGCCTGGCGAGCAACCTGTACCAGTTCCGCAAGGACACCGGTGTCGACCGTGTGGTGCTGGACTGCATCACCTCGCTGCAGAACGGTGCCGACCTGCTGTGGATCGAGACGGAGAAGCCGCACGTCGAGCAGATCGCCGGCATGGTCGACCGCATCCGCGAGGTGATGCCGACGGCGAAGCTCGTCTACAACAACAGCCCGTCGTTCAACTGGACGCTGAACTTCCGCCAGCAGGCCTTCGATCAGCTCGTCGCCGAGGGCAGGGATGTCTCGGAGTACGACCGCGACAAGCTGATGAGCGTGGAGTTCGACGACACCGAGCTCGCCCGCATCGCCGACGAGAAGATCCGCACCTTCCAGCGCGACGGGTCGGCGCGGGCCGGGATCTTCCACCACCTCATCACCCTGCCGACGTACCACACGGCAGCGCTGTCGACCGACAATCTGGCCAAGGGCTACTTCGGCGACGAGGGCATGCTGACCTACGTGCGCGACGTGCAGCGCCAGGAGATCCGCCAGGGCATCGCCACCGTCAAGCACCAGAACATGGCCGGAAGCGACCTCGGCGACAACCACAAGGAGTACTTCGCCGGCGAGGCCGCCCTGAAGGCCGGCGGGCAGCACAACACGATGAACCAGTTCAGCTGACATCCCCTTCGACGGGCTCAGGGACCCCCGGGTCACTGAGCCCGTCGACGGCGTCCCTCACCCGATCGGAGAGACCATGACCGCCACGGCCGACCTCTACGACCTGCACGGCGATGCCCTGCAGTCCCTCTCGCTGCAGCTGCGCTCCTTCGGCGGCGTCGCGCGGTTCGAGGGTCCCATCCGCACGGTGCGCTGCTTCCAGGACAACGCGCTGGTCAAGCAGATCCTCCAGACACCCGGCGACGGCGGCGTGCTGGTGGTCGACGGCGGGGGGTCGCTGGAGAGCGCCCTGATGGGCGACATGATCGCGCAGAGCGCGGTGGATGCCGGCTGGTCGGGCGTGGTGATCCACGGCTGCGTCCGTGACAGCGTCGCGCTGGGGCAGATGCGGCTCGGCGTCAAGGCGCTGGGGACGAACCCGCGCAAGAGCGCGAAGGCGGGAACAGGCGAGGTCGACGTTCCCCTCGAGTTCGGGGGTGTGGCGTTCCGTCCCCGCGCACGGCTGTACGCCGACGAGGACGGGATCCTGGTCGAGCGGTGAGTCCGGCGTCACCGACCCGGCCACCGCCCCGCCGTCCTCCAGGCGGCGTACCCTGGTGCCATGTCCGACGAAGCCGACCTCCTGAACAGCGTCATCGACGAGTTCCTGCACTCGTACGCGCGAGGATCGCGCCTGATCGCCGTCGCCAGCCCCGACCGCGACCGGTCCGCCGCCTTCGCCGCACAGCTCACGACGGCACTCACCGCCCGCGGCATCACCGCGACGTCGGCCACTCCGGGTGCTCCGGATGCCGACACGCTGCGCTCCGAGGTGGTCGGTCCCTTCCGCAGCGCGCGCGAGAACGCGGTGCTCGTGGTCGCGGGCGACGCCGGCCTGCTGGATGACACTCGCCGGGGCATGTGGCACTTCAGCATCTGGCTGATGGTCGGCGACGAGACGCCGCACACGGCATCGACCGCACTCGTGGACGTCACCGATCCGCAGCATCCGTTCCGGCAGTTCGCGGACTACTGCGCCGTGCCGGACACGTTCCACACCTGACCGCGTCTGAGCCTCGAAGCGGGACTCCCGGCCGAGTAGCATCTGAGGTGTGACCGAACGCGCCCCCCTCTCCCGCAAGTACGAGCTCTCCAAGAAGCTGAGTGCCATCGCCGAGTCCGCCACGCTCAAGGTGGACGCGAAGGCCAAGGCCCTCAAGGCCGAGGGCAAGCCGATCATCTCCTACGCCGCCGGTGAGCCCGACTTCGCGACGCCGCAGTTCGTGGTGGATGCCGCCGCCGAGGCACTCGCCGACCCGGCGAACTACCGTTACACCCCTGCCGCGGGCCTTCCCGCGCTGCGAGAGGCGATCGCCGCGAAGACGCTGCGCGATTCCGGCCTGGAGGTCTCCCCCAGCCAGGTGATCGTCACCAACGGCGGGAAGCAGTCCGTCTATCAGGCGTTCCAGGCGGTTGTGAACCCCGGCGACGAGGTGCTGCTGCCCGCACCGTACTGGACCACCTACCCCGAGGCGATCCGTCTGGCCGACGGCGTCCCCGTCGAGGTGTTCGCCGGTGCGGATCAGGACTACAAGGTCACCGTCGAGCAGCTCGAGGCCGCACGCACCGAGCGCACCACGGTGCTCGTGTTCGTCTCGCCCTCCAACCCGACCGGCTCGGTGTACACCGCCGACGAGACGAAGGCCATCACCGAATGGGCCGTGCAGCACGGCATCTGGATCATCTCCGACGAGATCTACCAGAACCTCACCTACGACGGCGTGAAGGCCACGTCGGTCGTCGAGGCCGTCCCGGAGGCCGCTGCGCAGACCATCCTCGTCAACGGCGTCGCGAAGACCTACGCGATGACCGGCTGGCGAGTGGGCTGGATGGTCGGACCCGCTGATGCGATCAAGATCGCCGGCAACCTGCAGTCGCACCTGACCAGCAACGTCAACAACGTCGCCCAGCGCGGAGCGATCGCGGCGCTGAACGGCCCGCAGGACGAAGCGGAGAAGATGCGCCAGGCGTTCGACCGCCGACGCAGACTGATCGTCTCGGAGCTGTCGAAGATCGACGGTCTCATCGTGCCGAACCCGCACGGCGCCTTCTACGTGTACCCCGACGTGCAGGGCCTGCTGGGGCGCACGTGGGGCGGCGTGACGCCGACCACGTCACTGGAGCTGGCCGACCTCATCCTGGAGCAGGCCGAGGTCGCGGTCGTCCCCGGTGAGGCCTTCGGCCCGTCCGGCTACATCCGCATGTCATACGCTCTGGGCGACGACCAGCTGCTCGAGGGCGTGCAGCGTCTGCAGCGCCTGTTCGCCTGACCCGCCACCCGCCGTCGGCCCGCCCGCGTCGGCCCGCCCGCGTGAGAATTGCCTTGCCGCGTGAGAATTGCCCTGCCAGGCGCATTCTCAACCGGCAGGACCATTCTCGCTGGCGCATCCCCGCCAGGACCACCCGGGCGGTCAGCCCTGGTAGCCGATCAACCAGCGCACGCCGTGCCGGTCGACGAGCGTGCCGTCGTGGTCGCCCCACGGCCGCTTCTGCAACGGATCGATGACGGTCCCGCCCACGGCGAGCGCATCGAACCAGCCGGTCAGAGTCTCGGCATCCGCCGTGCCGAGCAGGGACAGGAACATCCCGCTCATCGCGACGGAGTCCTCCCCCGTGGCGGCGTCGGCGCCGGCCAGCTCGACGGGGCCGTCCACGAGCATCCCGTGCGCGATGGCGTGTTCGGGGCCGTCGGTACGGCCCGCCTGCGCGTAGGTGAACAGCCGCGCTTCGCCGCCGAAGATCGCGGCATACCGCTGCAACGCGTCTGCCGCATCGCCCGGGAACAGCAGGTAGGGAACCAATCCGCTCATCCCGCGAGCGTACCCGCCTTCGCGCGCCGAGCGCACGGGCTCTTACGGGCCGAGGGCACCTCATGCTCTCGAGGGCACGGCACGTTCATGTCGCGTCGCCGTGCACTCGGTGACGCCCCGTGCTCTCAACCGCAGAGAGTCGAGCTAGAGCTCCACACCCACCAACACCGGCTCGGGCTGCAGCAGCAGGCCGAACTCGGCGTGCACGCGGTTCTGGATGAAACGCGCCAGCTCACCGAGCTCGGCGGCATTCGCCCCGCCCCGGTTCGTCAGCGCGAGAGCGTGCTTGGTCGAGATGGCGGCACGCGAGCGCGGCAGCTTGAAGCCCTTGCGGATACCGGAGTGCTCGATCAGCCAGGCGGAGCTGACCTTGACCAGACGCTCGGGCGCCTCCGCGCGCGGGGCGAGACCGAAGTAGTTCTCCAGCGGGATGACGGTCATGGTGTCGAGGTCCGGTTCGACCGGCCAGCGCGGGCACTCCGGCGGCAGCGCGCGGGCGATGCGCTCGGGCACGATCGCGTTCTGGAAGAACGAGCCGGCGCTGTGCGTGTCGGGGTCATGCTCGTCCAGCAGCATTCCCTTGGCCGCGCGGGTCTGGAGGATGCGGGTGCGCACCCACTCCAGCGGGACCGGCTCGAAATCCTCCAGGCCCAGGGCGCGACGCAGCTGCTCGCCGCGGATCACCCGACCCGCACCACCGGTGACCGCCAGGTCCAACGTGACGGACACGATCACGGCACGTCGCTGCTGCGCCTCGCCGTAGTGGTGCTTGAGCACGGACGTGCGAAAGCCCAGCCCGAGTTCGGCGGCGGGCACGACGACCGCGTCCGCGGCGCCCTCGTCGATCAGCTCCACCTCGACGAGGGTCTCCTGGATCTCCTGCCCGTAGGCACCCACGTTCTGCACGGGCGCGGCGCCCACGGTGCCGGGGATGCCGCTCATCGCCTCGATGCCGGCGTAACCCCGCTCGACCGCGTATCCGACCAGCGCGTCCCAGCCGTGTCCCGCCTGCACACGCAGGCGGATGCGACCCTCGTGCGGGGACGGCAACTCTTCGATGCCGCTGGTGAGGATGCGGACCACCGCGCCCTCGAACGGCTCGTCGCCGACGAAGAGGTTCGATCCACCGCCGAGCACGAACCAGTCATCGCCGCCGGCCCACACTTCGTGCAGCGCGTCGATGAGCTCCGTGCGGGTGGTCGCATCCAGCATCCGCTCGGGGGCGGCGCCCGTGCGCAGCGTCGTCAGCCCGCGCAACGGGGTCGGGGTGACTTCGAGTGACGTCATCTCAGAGCGCGACCCGCAGCTGCGCCTTGACCAGCACGGTGGTCTCGGCGGACTTCACGGTCAGGTCGATGCGCGCGGACTCCTCGTCGACCATGCCGACCTTGGCGATGACGTGCACGTCGGCGCCGGTCGCCGCGTCGACGACGACCGGCTTGGTGAAGCGCACCCCGTAGTCGATCAGACGCACATCCGCGGGGAGCGCGGCGAGAACGACCGATGAGGCGATGCCCATGGTGAGCATCCCGTGTGCGAGCACGCCGGGCAGCCCGACCGAGGCGGCGACGTCGTCGCGGTAGTGGATCGGGTTGAAGTCGCCGGATGCCCCGGCGTAGCGCACCAGGGACTCGCGGGTCAGGTGCACGGTGCGCTCGGCGATCACGTCGCCCACGGTGAGCCCCGCGGTGAGGTCAGCCATCACTTCGCCTCCTCGGCATCCTGGCCGACCAGCAGCACGCTGGTGGCGGTCACGACGTGTTCGCCCGCGGCATCGGTGATGGTCGCGTCGCTCGTGATCATGGCGTTGCCGCCGAGCGTGCGGATGCCGGTGACGGCCAGCGTCGCGACGAGCTCGTCGCCGGCGACGATGGGCCGCGAGTAGGTGAAGCGCTGCTCGGCGTGGATGGTGCGCGCCAGCACGATGCCGGAGTCCGGCTCGGCGAGCAGCTGCTGCAGCGTGAGGTCCTGGATCACCATCGCGAACGTCGGCGGTGCGACCACGTCGGCGTACCCGGCGGCCTGCGCTGCCGCGACATCGGTGTGCTGCGGGGCGTCGGCGAAGACGGCGCGGGCGAACTCGCGCACCTTCTCACGACCGACCAGGTAGGGGGCTGTCGGCGGGAACTCCCGGCCGACCAGTTCGTTGTTCACGGGCACCCCTCGATCCTAACCGGGCTCCGGGGGAAGGCCTTCGCCGCACCCGTCGGGCACGCGCACCCGGCCGATCCGGCTGATCAGCGGCCGCGGCTGCGGGCGGCCTTGATCGCCATCTGCACGGCGACGACGACCAGATACGCGGCGAAGAGCATGTTCCCCGTCAGCGGATCGATCAGGGTGGCCAGCCAAGCGCCGAGCGCCGTCGTCGTGCACGCGGAGACACCGACGATGGCCGCGGCGAGCAGGTCCACATTGCCGTGACGCAGATTTCCGATCGTGCCGGAGACGGCAGTGGGGATCATCATCAGCAGGGACGTGCCCTTGGCGACCAGATCGCTGGTGCCGAAGACGAACATGAGGGCGGGGACGATGATCACCCCTCCTCCGACGCCGATGAGCCCGGCGACGGTCCCGGTGAACATGCCGACGATCATCAGTCCGACGCCGTTCAGCCACGACAGCTCGAAGACCGCACCTCGCGAGGGGACCACGACGAACAGGCTCACCATCACGATCACGATGAACGCCACGAAGCCCCAGCGCAGCGCCGTCTGGGGGATCCTCGGCATCAGTCTCGACCCGATCTGCGCTCCCACGACGGCTCCCGCAGCCAGGATCAGCGCGGCGAACCACTCCACTGATCCCGACAGGGCGTACGAGATCACGCCCACGCCTGCGGTCGGCACGATCGCGGTGAGCGACGTCCCCGCCGCCAGACGCTGATCGAAGCGCAGCATCAGCACCAGCAGCGGCACGATCACCGTGCCGCCTCCGACGCCGAACAGCCCCGACAGCAGGCCGGCGGTCAGGCCGATGACGACGAAGGCGAGATACGCGCGAGGACCCCGGGTGATGGCCTGGTCGTCGCGCACCGGACCAGACTATCCCGGGACCTCGCGCGCGGATGACGCCGTCACACCTCCTGATCGGCGGTGATGGGCACCGCGATCGTCTCGGTCAGATGCTGCTCGTAGCGGGCCTGACGCCGCCGCAGCCACAGCGCGCCGAGCACCAGCACGACGAGCAACCCGTAGGCGGCGGCCGCGAAGGGCTGCATGATCAGCGTGGCGGGATCCCCTTGACTCAGCTGCAGCGCCTTGCGCAGCTCCGCCTCGCCCATCGGTCCGAGGATCATCCCGACCACGAGCGGCGCGACCGGGATGCCGAAGCGGCGCATGAAGTATCCCAGCACGCCGATGATCAGCAGGATCACCACGTCGGCGATGGCGAAGCGGATCGCGTACGCGCCGAACGCGGCGAACATGAGGATGCCGGCGTAGAGGTACGGCCGCGGGATCTGCAGCAGCTTGACCCACATGCCCACCAGCGGCAGGTTCAGCACGATCAGGATCAGATTGCCCAGGTACAGGCTCGCCACCAGGGCCCACACCAGCGCGGGCTGATTGGTGAACAGCTGCGGCCCCGGCTGGATGCCGTATGACTGGAACGCGAACAGGATGATCGCCGCGGTCGCCGTGGTCGGCAGGCCGAGGGTCAGCAGCGGAACGAGCACGCCGGCTGCGGCCGCGTTGTTGGCCGCCTCCGGTCCGGCCACTCCCTCGATGGCTCCCCGCCCGAACTCGTCCTTGCGCGTGGAGAGCCTGCGCTCGGCGGCATAGGACAGGAACGTGGCGACGTCGGCTCCACCGGCCGGGATGGTGCCGATCGGGAACCCGATCGCGGTGCCGCGCAGCCAGGGCTTCCAGGACCGCTTCCAATCGTCCCTCGTCATCCAGTTGCGCCAGCCCTTGGTGACCGGGATGACGTCGACGCCGCCGTGACGCAGCTTCGCGGCGACGTACAGCGTCTCGCCGACGGCGAAGAGGCCGACGGCGACGAGCACCACGCTGATCCCCTCGCCGAGCACCGGCATCCCGAGCGTGTACCGCTGCTGACCGGAGAGCGCGTCGGTGCCGATGAGACCGATGAACAGACCGATCGCCAGCGACAGCACACCGCGCGAGACCGACCTGCCCATCAGAGCGCCGACCGTGATGAAGGCGACGACGATGAGCGCGAGCTTGTCGGCAGGACCGAGCGAGACCGCGAAGTCCGCCAGGATGGGCGCCAGCAGGGTCAGCCCGATCGTGGCGATGGTGCCGGCGACGAACGAGCCGATGGCCGCGGTCGCGAGCGCTGCTGCTCCCCGACCGAGCTTGGCCATCCTGTTGCCCTCGATCGCCGTGACTATCGAGGCCGACTCGCCCGGTGTGTTGAGCAGGATGCTGGTGGTCGAACCGCCGTACATGCCGCCGTAGTAGATGCCGGCGAAGGTGATGATCGCCGCGGTGGCGTCGAGCGTGTAGGTCAGCGGCAGCAGCAGCGCGACGGTCATGGCGGGCCCGATGCCGGGCAGCACGCCGACCGCGGTGCCGATGAAGACGCCGATGAACGCCCACATCAGGTACTGGGGCTGCAGGGCCGTGGCGAAGCCCTCCAGGAGCAGTGTCCAGCTGTCCATCAGAACATCCCTCCCAGCCAGCCGAACGCCGGCCCCCAGGGCAGCGACAGCCCCAGCAGACCACCGAAGACGACCTGCACGGCCAGGGCGACGACGAGCCCGATGAGAAACCCGAGCCACCAGCGCTTCGCGCCGAGGGTCCAGGCGACGATGCCGAACAGCACCGCCGCGGCGGGCGCCCATCCGATCGCCTCGATCAACAGCAGGTGCGCGATCAGCGCGGCGACGATCTTGGCGAGCGTGAGCCAATCGGTGCGGGCGTTCGGATCGATGTCCTCGCCCTCATCGGGCTGCGCGCGGTCGCCGCGCAGAGCGCCGACGACCACGGCAGCGGCGGTGCCGACCAGCAGCAGCGAGACGGCGATCGGGAACACGGTGGGCCCGACCTGGATGCCGACGGGAACGTGGATGCTGAACGCGCCGATCAGCGCGAGCACACCGAGGACGAGCATGAGCAGGGCGAAGACCAGCTCCCCCACGGGAACCCGTGCGGCGGGTCGGGTGTCACCGACCCTGCGCTTCGCCCCGGTGATCTGCTCTCGCGCTCGGGCGAGCCGGGCAGTCATGTCAGATCAGTCCGATGTTCTTCAGCGTGCCGGTGACGTCGGTGATGTTCTGCGACACGAACTCGTCCAGGTCGGCGCCGGTGAGGAAGGCATCCGCCCAGCCCTTGGTCTCCAGCTCCTTCTTCCACTCCGGAGTGTCGTGCATCGCGGTGACGATGCGCTCCAGCTCCGCGCGGTCGGCGCCGGAGATGCCTCCGGGGGCGATCACGCCGCGCCAGTTGGTGAGCACGACGTCGTAGCCGGCTTCGGTGATCGTGGGCACGTCGGGCAGCTGCGGCACCTGCTCGGCACCGGAGACGGCCAGGGCGCGCATGGTGCCCGCCTCGATGTGCTGTTGGAACTCGGCGACGCCCGAGATGCCCGCTGCGACCTTGCCGCCGAGGATCAGCGAGACGGCCTCGCCCCCGCCGGCGTTGGGCGTGTAGTTCAGCTTGGCGGGGATCTCCGCGCTCTTCAGCCCTGCCGCCTCGAGCAGGAGACCGGCGAGGATGTGGTCGGCTCCGCCGGCGGACCCGCCGGTGACCGTGACCGCCTGGCCCTCGTCGACGATGTCTTCCACGAGGTCCTCGAGGTCGTCGTACTTCGAGTCGGCCGGGACGACGACCACGAGCGCCTCGTCCGTGAGACGGGCGATGGGTGTGGTGTCCTCCAGGCGCACTGTCGAGGCATTGGTCTCGATGGCGCCGACCATGACGAGTCCGTTGACCATGAGGGTCGCCGGCTCCTTGACGTTGGCCAGCTGAGCGAGGCCGATCGTGCCGCCGGCTCCGCCGACATTGGTCACCGGGGCGCTCTTGACGATGTCCTGCTCGGTGAGCACCTTCGCGATGGTGCGGCCGGTCTGATCCCATCCGCCGCCGGGATCGGCGGGGACGACGATCGAGACGTCCGAGAAGCTGGGCTCCGCGTCGCCTCCTCCGGTCACACCGTCGCCTCCACCGGCTTGCGCCGAACATCCGGTGAAGGCGAGGGCGGTGACGGCCGCGATCGCGATGAGTGCTGTGCGTGACTGCTTCGTGCGCTGGATCTTCATGCGCTCCTCCTCGAGCGTTGGGGAATGCTCGCAACCGTACGAGCGCTCGCAGCGCCTCCTCTGCTTCCGAAATCATTGGTCGAGGTTCCGTAAGTATTGGTCGCGGATGCGCCCCCGAGCCGGTTCCCCGCTCTCGCGGGTGCGGGGAGAATGGTCGTGTGGCCTCGATGATGAAGCGCGCGCCGGCAGAGACGCATGACGGCAGGATGACGCTGCGCGTGCAGCTGATCCTGCTGCAGGCGCTCATCGTCGCAGCCGTCACCCTCATCGCCGGGGTGACGGCCGGGGTCATCCAGGCGCATACGGTGCGCGACTCCTATGAGGACCGGATGCTGGCGGTCGCGCAATCCATCGCGTCGATGCCGGTCATCCGCAGCGCGTTCCACGACTCCGACCCCTCGACGACCATCCAGCCGCTCGCCGAGACGATCCGCAAGGCGTCGGACCTCACCTATGTCGTGATCGCCAACGCCGACGGCATCCGCTATTCGCACCCGACACCCGCCCGCATCGGCGAGCGGGTCTCCACCGACCCGTCCGTTCCGCTGTCCGGACAGATATACATGGGCACCCAGACCGGCACTCTCGGTCCATCGTGGCGAGTCAAGGTGCCGATCTTCGCCGACGACTCCCAGGTGATCGGCACCGTCTCGGTCGGCATCCTGGAGTCTCAGGGCGACGGCGAGTTCGCCGGCAACCTCGCCTGGATCATCGGTGCGATGCTGGCTGCGGTCGTCATCGGCGTGTTCGGCTCGGCGTGGGTCACCGCCGTCATCCGCCGCCGCATCCACCGGCTCGAACCGCACGAGATCACCGCTCTGGTGCGCAACCAGGAGACCACCATGCACGGGTTGAGCGAGGGCGTGATCACCGTCGACGAGCAGGGCGTGATCACTCTCGCGAACGATGCCGCCGCACGGCTGCTGGACACGGATGCCGCGGCGCTGACCGGCTTCCCCGCCGATGAGGTGCTCAGCACCGAGCTGCTGTCGGCGCTGCACGACGGCGAGGACGCCGGACGTCCGGTGATCGTCGGCAGCAGAGTGCTCGTCGCCCGCAGCACCGGCTCCCACGTGGACGGAGCCGAGGTGCAGGCCAGTCTGCTGCTGCGCGATCACACCGAGCTGCACGATGTGGTGCGGCGCGTCGAGGCAGCCGATGCGATCATCGCATTCCGTCAGCGCGCGGGGCTGCCGAAAGGGCTCAGCGCCGAGACCCTGTCCCGCGTCACAGGCGCGCTCACCGATCATCCGGACTCCTCCGCCGCCGAGATCGGCGAGGTGCTGTCGGTGTCACGGGTCAGCGCCCGACGCTACCTGGAGCACCTGGCGAGCACCGGCCAGGCCATCCGCTCGCTGGACTACTCCACGAAGGGGCGTCCGGGCACGCGCTATCGCCTGCACGAGACCATCGGCGCACCGGGAACCGCGTCCCGACCGGTGCGAGGATGACGGCCCACGGGTGACGCCGTCGGTGACGGACGCGCGCATTCACGGCATCCCCTCTCCCCGCTCTGCGCAGCGCCATCCCTCGTGAGGTCCAGGGCGGACAGGCGAGAAGCCCGCCGCCCCTGACGGGACGGCGGGCTTCTCAGGAAATCGGTGCCTTACTCGGCCTTCTCCTCGGCGGCGGTCTCCTCGACCGGCGTCTCGGTGGCCTCGTCAGCGGGCGCTTCGACAGTCTCCTCGGCGGGCGCAGCGGTCTCCTCGACCGGCTTCTCCGCCTCGGGAGCCTTCTCGGCCTTCGGCGCAGCCTTGGCGGCCTTCTTCTTCGGGGTGACAGGCTCGAGGACGAGCTCGATCACGGCCATCGGCGCGTTGTCGCCCTTGCGGTTGCCGACCTTCGTGATGCGGGTGTAGCCGCCCTCACGCTCGGCGACGAGCGGCGCGATCTCGTTGAACAGGACGTGCGCGGCTTCCTTGTTGGAACGCAGCACGGTCAGCGCGCGACGACGGGCGTGCAGGTCGCCGCGCTTGCCGAGCGTGATGAGGCGCTCCGCCAGCGGACGCAGGCGCTTCGCCTTGGTCTCGGTCGTCTTGATCGACTTGTGGACGAAGAGCGCAGCGGCGAGGTTCGCGAGAAGAAGGCGCTCGTGGGCGGGGCCGCCTCCGAGGCGGGGTCCCTTGGTGGGCTTGGGCATAATCTAGCTCCTGGTCAGAAAGAGGGTTTCAGAAGGACTCGTCTTCGGTGCCGCTGTAGAAGTGGGCGCCGTCGAAACCGGGCACCGAATCCTTCAGCGACAGACCGAGCGAGACGAGCTTGTCGCGCACCTCGTCGACCGACTTCTGTCCGAAATTGCGGATGTTCATCAGCTGCGTCTCGGAAAGGGCGACCAGCTCCGAAACGGTGTTGATGCCCTCGCGCTTGAGGCAGTTGTAGGAGCGCACCGACAGATCGAGGTCCTCGATCGGCATGGAGAGCTCGCTGGAGAGGACGGCCTCGACCGGCGCGGGGCCGATCTCGATGCCCTCGGCCTCGACGTTCAGCTCGCGGGCGAGACCGAACAGCTCGGTGAGGGTCTTGGCTGCCGATGCGACGGCGTCGCGGGGGCTGATCGCCGACTTCGTCTCGACGTCGAGGACGAGCTTGTCGAAGTCGGTGCGCTCACCGGCACGAGTGGCGTCGACGCGGTAGCTGACCTTGAGGACCGGCGAGTAGATCGAGTCGACCGGGATCTGACCGGCTTCGGCGTACTCGTTGCGGTTCTGCGAGGCCGACACGTAGCCGCGGCCGCGCTCGATGGTGAGCTCGAGCTCGAAGCGCGCGGTGTCGTTGAGCGTCGCGATCACGAGCTCGGGGTTGTGCACCTCGACACCCGCGGGAGCGGAGATGTCCGCCGCCGTGACCTCGCCGGCACCGGTCTTGCGCAGGTACGCCGTGATGGGCTCGTCGCGCTCGCTGGAGACGACCAGCTGCTTGATGTTGAGGATGATCTCGGTGACGTCCTCCTTCACACCGGGGATCGTGCTGAACTCGTGCAGCACGCCGTCGATGCGAATGGTGGTGACCGATGCGCCGGGGATCGACGAGAGAAGGCTGCGACGCAGGGCGTTGCCGATCGTGTATCCGAAACCGGGCTCCAAGGGCTCGATGATGAACCGGCTGCGGTTCTCGGAGATCTTTTCCTCGTTGAGAGTGGGACGCTGTGCAATCAGCACTATGTGTTCCTTTCGATCACATGCCCGCTATATGACATGTGTGGGATGAGGTCTTCAGTTTTGGAAATCTGCGGGCGACTGTGCCGGTCCCCTCAGCGGAGACCGGCACAGTCACGCGAAATCAGACGCGGCGACGCTTCGGCGGCCGGCAGCCGTTGTGCGCCTGCGGGGTGACGTCCTGGATGGACCCCACCTCGAGGCCGGCGGCCTGCAGCGAGCGGATCGCGGTCTCGCGGCCCGAACCCGGACCCTTCACGAAGACGTCGACCTTCTTGACACCGTGCTCCGAAGCCTGACGGGCGGCGGACTCGGCCGCCATGCCGGCGGCGTACGGGGTCGACTTGCGGGAGCCCTTGAAGCCCACGCCACCCGACGATGCCCAGCTGATGACAGCGCCGGACGGGTCGGTGATCGAGACGATGGTGTTGTTGAACGTCGACTTGATGTGGGCCTGGCCCAGCGCGATGTTCTTCTTTTCCTTGCGGCGCGGCTTGCGCGCGGCGGCCTTGGGTGCAGCCATGAAAGTGTTCTCCTATTCCCTGGCCGCTTAGCGGGCCTTCTTCTTGCCGGCGACGGTGCGCTTCGGGCCCTTGCGGGTACGGGCGTTGGTCTTGGTGCGCTGACCGCGGACCGGGAGACCACGACGGTGGCGAATGCCCTCGTAGGAGCCGATCTCGACCTTGCGGCGGATGTCTGCGGCAACCTCGCGGCGCAGGTCACCCTCCACCTTGTATGTGCCTTCGATGTGATCGCGGAGTGCGATGAGCTGGTCGTCGGTCAGATCCTTGACGCGGATCGACTCGTCGATCTCGGTCGCCTTGAGGATCTCGACGGAGCGGGTACGGCCGATGCCGTAGATGTAGGTGAGGGCGATCACCACGCGCTTGTCACGCGGGATGTCAACGCCGGCAAGACGTGCCATGCGGTTCTCCTGGAGTGTTGTGGAGGTGTGGAGCAGCATCCGTTCCCGGGCCTCCTACCCGAGGTGTCCGCTCCCGCAGACTCCACCCGTTGGGGTGCTGAGCCTGCCGAAGCATCCGATGCTGCCTGTGTGCGATATTGAGTTGTTCAGGTCCGGATCGGATGCGGTGAGGCCGCCGATCCGGTCCCGGCTCAGCCCTGACGCTGCTTGTGACGCGGGTTGCTCTTGCAGATCACCATGACGCGACCGTGACGACGGATCACGCGGCAGTGGTCGCAGATGGGCTTGACGCTGGGCTTGACCTTCATGATTTTTCCTGTTCGCTGTCTTCACCGAGCGGGCCGGAGGGCCCGAGGTGTTACTTCTCGACCGATCAGCGGTAGCGGTAGACGATCCGGCCGCGCGTCAGGTCGTAGGGCGAGAGCTCCACGACCACGCGGTCCTCGGGGATGATGCGGATGTAGTTCTGCCGCATCTTTCCGGAGATCGTCGCCAGGACCTTGTGCCCGTTGCTCAGTTCAACGCGGAACATCGCGTTGGGAAGAGCCTCGGAGATCACGCCCTCGATCTCGATGACACCGTCTTTCTTAGCCATAGCCTCGCTGACGCTTCTGCAGATCGGTCGATCTGCGTGGATGGGTGATGGGTGATGCCTGCCTTAGGCGGACACGCCGAGATAAGGCGCAAGGCACCAAGGGTCTATGTTAGACCGTCCGGGCGTGTCCGGCAACTCGAGGTCAGCTGATGAGCTGGACGAGCTTCTGCAGATCGGCGTTGTTGGTCATGTCCAGACGCGTGCCGTTGATGTCGACGGTCGGCGTGCCCTTGATGTCGTGCTTCTTGGCCTGCGCGACGCCGAACTTCTTGTACGTCTCATCCGTGATGCAGGACGCGGCCTCGTCTGCACCGACCTGCTTCGCGAACTCGGCGAGCTGCGCGTTGTCCAGGCCAGAGGTGTTCTCCTGCGGCTGGTTGTCGAACAGCGCCTGCGCGAAGTCGAGGTACTTCTCGGGGGCGGACTCCGCGACGCACACGGCGGCGTTCGCCGAGCGGGACGAGTACTCGGTGCCCTGCGAGAAACGGTCCAGGATCGCGATCGGGTGGTAGGCGAGGGTGATCTTTCCGTCCTCGGCCGCCTTCTCCAGCTGGGGTCCGAACTGATCCTCGAAGCTCTTGCAGACAGGACACTGGAAGTCCACGAAGACGTCGACGACATCCTCACCCTCGCCGAACGTGATGGCTCCGGTCTCCGCGTCGAACGACTTGCTGCTCGACGGCGCGGGCCCGGCATCATTCGCCTGGTTGTTCATCCAGACCACGAGAGCGCCGAGTGCCACGAGCACGACGACGACCGCGATGGAGATCCCGATGGCGAACCAATTGCGCTTGCTCTGGGCCTGGGCCATGACAGTCCGATCTTCTGCAGAAAAAGGTCACCCCATTCTGCCGTGCGCACGCTATGCCTCGCATGTGAGCCTGCTCCGCAGGTACCCCCCTCCTCCCCCGCGAGAATTGCCTTGCCGCGCGAGACGGCTGCCGCCAGCATCCGTCTCACCAGGCAAGGCAATTCTCGATCAGTGCGGGCGGCGCAGCTCTCGAGGGCTGCGGTGAAGCGTGGCCAGGAACGCGGCGTGAGGGTGCTGCACGCGGCGCACGCCCGCCTGGAAGAGCGCACGGCACAGCGGGTCGACCTTCCATGCGTCGCTCACGGTCCAGCGGGCCATCGGATGCCCATTGCGCCGCAGCCGGTCCTCGCGACGTTTCTCATGGCGCAGATGCGCCTCGGCGGCTTCGGGATCGGACAGGTCGTACTTTCCCCACCCGTCTGACTCCCCCACGACGCCGCACGACTCGAAGAAGAAGTCTGTCCGGTCGACGGCGCTCTCGTAGCCGAACTCGCGTTGGAGCACCGGCGCCTCGAACCCTGACCATCGGATGACCGCCCGGCTCACGCTCTCCCCCGGCGACTCGGAGCGCCCATCAGCATGCTCCCAGACCCATTCCCGGAGCCGCACGCCTCGTCGACTCTGCTGGTGCGCGCCCCGCGCCCGCAGATCATCGATGGTGAAGCGTCCGCCCTGCACGGCGGAGATCGCAGCATCCGCGGCAGCCAGCGCCTTTGCCGGTGGCAGGACCCGCGCGAGGTCCGAGACGGTATCGGGTATCGACGTCACGCGGATCCCGTCGATGACTTCGACCATCCGAGCATCCGCACTGGTGTGAAAGCACACGTCATTGTTGCGGGTCGTGCTCGTCGTGGCGGGTTCGAAGACGTGAATGTCCCTGGCCTCTCCGAACAAGGGGATGCCGTGGATCACGGCTGCGGATTCCAGGCAGAGGATCGCGTCGGGATTCGTCCTCACGAACGCGTGCACCCGGACCGCGTATCGCCGCCACGGTTCGAGCTTCGCGAACGGGGCCCGCTCGACATAGACGCCCTTGCGCAGCCGGATCCATTCGCCCGATCGCGGATCGATGCCGAGCGTCCTGAGTTCGTCGAAGCGGTACAGCGGCGCTGGGGACGACGTGAATGCGCGCTGGGACAGGAGAAGTGGCATCCGCCCAGCTTGCGCGCTCGCGCATCCGTTGTGCCGCTTTCCACAGCCCCGCGGCGTATCCGGCGATTGTGGAGGCAGAACCGGCGCGCGTCGGCGCCCCCTCGAGAATTGCTTTACGCGTCGAGAATGGCGCTAGCAGCAGCCGTCTCACGCGGCAAGGCAATTCTCGCGGCAAAGGTGCGACACGCGAGGGACGGCGGGCGTCGCCCGACCGGCTAGGGGATCGGGACCGGGGTCACACCGAAGGGCGCAAGGCCGGCGGCGCCGCCGTCGGCAGCGGTCAGCACCCAGATGCCCCCATCGTGGCGTGCGACGCTGTGCTCCCAGTGCGAGCCGTCCGATCCGTCCACCGTGGTGACGGTCCAGTCGTCGTCCTCGACGAAGGTCGCCTCTCCCCCGGCGGTCACCATCGGCTCGATGGCGAGCACCAGTCCGGGGCGGATCTCGGCACCGGCATCCGGGGTACGGTAGTTGAAGACGCTCGGCGCCTCATGCATCTTCCGCCCGATGCCGTGCCCGACGTACTCCCGCAGGATGCCGTACGGCTGGGCCTGGGCCCCTGAGCCGGTCGAAGGGCGCGAGCGCCCCTGAGCCTCGATGTAGTCCTCGATCGCGGCCCCGAGCTCTCCGACGTACGTCGCGGTCGCCATGGCGGCGATACCGGCCCACATCGACCCCTCGGTGACGCGGGAGAGCTCTTCGCGGCGTGCGACCAGCTCCGGCCGGTCGGCGTCCGGAACGACGAACGTCACGGCGCTGTCACCGTTCCAGCCCTGATACTGCGCGCCGCAATCGACCGAGACGATGTCCCCCGGCTGCAGGACCAGCTCGCCGGGGATGCCGTGCACGACCTGCGCGTTCACGGAGATGCACGTGGTGTGGCGGTAGCCGCGGACGAGCTTGAAGTTCGACTCCGCGCCGCGCGCCGCGATGAGGCGATCGGCCGCGGCATCCAGCTCAGCCGTCGTGACCCCCGCCCGCACCAGCGGACGCACCGCATCCAGTGCGGCGGCGGTGATCAGGCCGGGCTCCACCATGGAGCGCAGCTGCGCGGGAGACTTGTAGATCGACTTTCGGAACATCCGACGAGCTCAGACGAGCTGGCCGATGCCGCGCGCGCCGAGAGCGGAGGAGATGCGCGCGGTGATGTCGTCGAGCGAGCCGACGCCGTCGATCCGATCCACGATGCCGCGGGGCTCATAGACCGAGATGATGGGCGCCGTCTCGTTCTCGTAGATGTCCAGGCGGTGGGCGATGGCGGCCTCGTTGTCGTCCGAACGGCCCTGCTCCACCGCGCGCAGGCTCAGTCGGGCCATGCTCTCGGCACGAGGGACATCGAGCAGGATGACCGCGTCCAGCGCCGCGCCGCTCTCGGCCAGGAAGGCGTCGAGGTGCGCGACCTGAGCGGTGTTGCGGGGGTACCCGTCGAGCAGGAAGCCCGCGGCCGCGTCCTCCTGTGACAGCCGGTCGCGCACGATCTCGCTCGTCAGCTCGTCGGGCACGAGGTCACCGGCATCGAGGATCGCGGTGACCTTCTGGCCGAGCTCCGTGCCCTCCTTGATGTTGGCGCGGAAGATGTCGCCGGTGGAGACGACGGGGATCCCGAGCGCTTCGGCGATCCGGACGCCCTGGGTGCCCTTGCCCGAACCCTGCGGTCCGACGATCAGCAGTCGCGCTGTGGGGTGCTGCCCTTCGACAGACTCGGGAGCCGTGTGGACGGAGGTCATCGGAGGAGCCCTTCGTAATGGCGCTGCTGCAGCTGCGCGTCGATCTGCTTCACGGTCTCGAGTCCGACACCCACGATGATGAGGATGGACGCGCCACCGAACGGGAAGTTCTGGTTCGCCTGCACGGTCGCCAGCGCGATCAGCGGGATCAGCGCGACGATGCCCAGGTACAACGAGCCGGGGAACGTGATCCGGGTGATCACGTAGTCGAGGTACTCGGCCGTCGGACGACCAGCACGGATGCCGGGGATGAACCCGCCGTACTTCTTCATGTTGTCCGAGATCTCGACGGGGTTGAACGTGATCGCCACGTAGAAGAACGTGAAGGCGATGTTCAACAGGAAGTACACGAGCATGTACAGCGGCTGATCGCCCGAGACGAGGTAGGTCGACACCCACGCGACCCAGGCCGGCGGCTCGCTGCCGTCGGTGGGCGTGTTGAACTGCGCCACCAGCATCGGCAGGTAAAGCAGAGACGAGGCGAAGATGATCGGGATCACACCCGCCATGTTGACCTTGATCGGGATGTAGGTGTTGGTGCCGCCGTAGGTGCGGCGTCCCACCATGCGCTTGGCGTACTGCACGGGCACACGGCGCTGGGACTGCTCGACGAAGACGATCAGCGTCATCACGACGAGGCCGACCACCATGACGAGGAGGAAGGTCTCGAAGCCACGAGCCTCCCAGATGCTCCACATGGCGCTCGGGAAGGTGGCGGCGATCGAGGTGAAGATCAGCAGCGACATGCCGTTGCCGATGCCCTTCTCGGTGACGAGCTCTGCCATCCACATGATCAGGCCGGTGCCGGCGGTCATGGCGATGATGATGAGCAGCTGCGCCCACCACACATCGTTGGTGAGAAGGTTCTGGCAGGCGGCGATGTCGGTCTGGCCGAACAGCTGGCCGCTGCGGGCCACCGTGACGACGGTGCTGGACTGCAGCAGCGCGAGGGCGATCGTCAGGTAGCGGGTGTACTGCGTCAGCTTGCTCTGGCCCGCCTGACCCTCCTGATGGAGCGACTCGAAGTGTGGGATGACCACGCGCAGCAGCTGAGTGATGATCGTCGCCGTGATGTAGGGCATGACGCCCAGGGCGAAGATCGACAGCTGTAGCAGTGCGCCGCCGGAGAACAGGTTGACCAGACCCAGAAGCCCATCGGTGCCGGCGGTGGCCGCGAGGCACTGCTCGACGTTCGGGAAGTGGACGAACGGAGCCGGAACATTCGAGCCCAGGCGATACAGGGCGATGATGCCGATGGTGAACAGGATCTTCGAACGCAGATCTGGCGTTCGGAAGATTCGCGCGATGGCGCTAAACAAGGGCGTTCCTCCTGAAGGGATTGCCGAACGTCGAAGGACGGCCGAAAGTCCAGGGTAACGCACGGGAGGGGCCGGAGATTCTCCGACCCCTCCCCGCGTTGGTCACCTGCGTGTCAGTTGACCGAACCGCCAGCGGCGACGATCTTCTGCTCTGCACTGCCGGACACCTTGTCGACCGAGACCGACAGCTTGACCGAGATGTCGCCGTCGCCGAGGACCTTGACCTTCTCGTTCTTGCGGACCGCACCCTTGGCCACCAGGTCGCCGACGGTCACGTCGCCGCCCTGGGGGTAGAGCTCTGCGAGCTTGGCCAGGTTCACGACCTGGTACTCGACGCGGAACGGGTTCTTGAACCCGCGCAGCTTCGGGGTGCGCATGTGCAGCGGCATCTGCCCACCCTCGAAGCCGACCCGCACGGTGTTGCGGGCCTTGGTGCCCTTGGTGCCGCGACCGGCGGTCTTGCCCTTGGAGCCCTCACCGCGACCGACACGGGTCTTCGCGGTGTTGGCGCCGGGAACCGGACGCAGGTGGTGGACCTTCAGCACGGCGGGACGGGATGCGACAGCATCCGCTTCCTTGTTCGCCGGAGCCTTCTTGGCAGCGGTCTTCGACGACGCAGCCTTCGCTGCGCTCGTCTTCGCCGGCGCCTTGGCAGCCGCCGGCGCCTTGGCAGCGGCCGGCTTCTTGGCAGCCGTCTTCTTCGGGGCCTTCTCGGCCTCGACGGCTTCGTTCTTCTCAGCCATTAGTCGATCTCCTCAACCTTGACGAGGTGAGCGACGGCGCGGACGTAGCCGCGCGTCTGCGCGTCGTCCGGACGGACGACCGAGTCGCCGATCCGCTTGAGACCGAGCGAACGCAGCGTGTCGCGCTGGTTCTGCTTCTCACTCACCTTGGACTTGATCTGTGTGACCTTGAGGCGCTCGGCCATCAGGCACCTGCCTTCTGCGCGGCGGCGGCGGCGGCCTTCGCCTCGTTACGGATGATGATGTCCGGCACGACGGCGTCGTAGTCGAGGCCACGGCGAGCGGCGACGGCGCGCGGCTCCTCGAGGCTCTGCAGCGCCTCGACGGTCGCGTGCACGATGTTGATCGTGTTCGATGAGCCGAGGGACTTCGACAGGACGTCGTGGATACCGGCGCACTCGAGCACGGCGCGGACCGGACCACCGGCGATGACACCGGTACCGGCAGCAGCCGGACGCAGCAGCACCACACCGGCGGCGGCCTCACCCTGCACGGGGTGCGGGATGGTCGAGCCGACGCGGGGCACGCGGAAGAAGTTGCGCTTGGCCTCTTCGACACCCTTCGAGATCGCCAGGGGGACCTCGCGGGCCTTGCCGTAGCCGACCCCGACCAGGCCGTTGCCGTCACCGACGACCACGAGAGCGGTGAAGCTGAAGCGACGACCGCCCTTCACGACCTTCGAGACGCGGTTGATGGTGACGACGCGCTCCAGGAACTGGTTGTCGCCACGGTCGCGGGAGTTGCGGTCGCGGCTCTGACCGCGGTCGCGTCCACCACGACGGCCGTCGCGCTGCTCGCGCTGCGGCTCGGCCTGAGCCGTAGCCTCGGCAGGAGCGGTTTCGGTCACTTCGTTCTCCTTGTTGTCACTCACAGTGCCAGACCCCCTTCGCGGGCGCCGTCGGCGATGGCTGCGACACGACCGGCGTAGCGGTTGCCGCCGCGGTCGAACACTGCCTCGGTAAAGCCTGCGGCCTTCGCACGCGATGCGACGAGCTCGCCGACCTTGCGGGCCTTGGCGGTCTTGTCACCATCGAAGGTGCGCAGGTCGGTCTCGAGCGTGGAAGCGGATGCCACGGTGTGGCCGGTGCTGTCGTCGACGAGCTGCACGAACACGTGACGTGCAGAACGGTTGACGACCAGACGCGGCCGGGTCTCGGTGCCGACGATCTTCTTGCGAAGACGGGTGTGGCGACGAGCGCGGGCGGCGGACTTGGACTTGACAGCCATGGTTACTTACCAGCCTTTCCGGCCTTGCGACGCACGACCTCGCCGGCGTAGCGCACGCCCTTGCCCTTGTAGGGCTCGGGCTTGCGGATCTTGCGGATGTTCGCAGCTGCCTCACCGACAGCCTGCTTGCTGATCCCACTGACGGTGACCTTGTTGGTGCCCTCGACCGTCAGGGTGATCCCGGCGGGCGGGTCCACGAGAACCGGGTGCGAGAAGCCGAGGGCGAACTCGATGGAGCTGCCCTTCTGCTGCACGCGGTAACCGGTTCCGACGACCTCGAGGCCCTTGGTGTAGCCCTGGGTCACGCCGATGATGTCGTTGCTGATGAGCGTGCGGGTCAGGCCGTGGAGCGACCGCGACTCACGCTCGTCGTCGGGGCGGGAGACCAGAACCTGGCCGTCCTGAACCTCGACCTCGATGGGGTCGGCGATCGTCAGTGCGAGCTCACCCTTGGGGCCCTTCACCGTGACCTCACGGCCGTCGACCGAAACGGTCACGCCCGCGGGAACATCGATGGGAAGTCTTCCAATACGCGACATGTCAGATCACCACACGTAGGCGATGACTTCCCCGCCCACGCCCTTCTGCTCAGCCTGACGGTCCGTGAGAAGACCGGAGGAGGTGGACAGGATGGCAACGCCGAGGCCACCGAGGACCTTGGGCAGCTCAGTCGACTTCGCGTAGACGCGGAGACCGGGCTTGGACACGCGCTTGATGCCCGCGATGGAGCGCTCACGGCTCGGGCCGTACTTGAGCGAGAGAGTCAGGTTGCTGCCGACGCGAGCGTCGACGACCTCGTAGCCGGCGATGTAGCCCTCCTGCTGGAGGATCTGGGCGATGTTCGTCTTGAGCTTGCTCGACGGCATGGTCACGGTGTCGTGATGCGCCGAGTTCGCGTTGCGCAGACGGGTCAGCATATCTGCGACCGGGTCTGTCATTGTCATGGATGTCTACTTTCGATCATGAGGTTTCGACGCCCGTTACACGGACGCCGACCTGCGTGAACACACAATCTTCAATTATGCCTTACGGCTGGGACCGCCGATGACGGGCGGTCCCAGCCGAACAGATCATGCGGGGGCGTCAGCGGCCTTGAACGGGAAGCCGATCGCACGCAGAAGAGCGCGACCCTCGTCATCCGTCTTGGCCGTGGTCACCACGGTGATGTCGAATCCGCGGACGCGGTCGATCTTGTCCTGATCGATCTCGTGGAACACGCTCTGCTCCTGGAGACCGAAGGTGTAGTTGCCGTTGCCGTCGAACTGCTCGCCCGACAGTCCGCGGAAGTCGCGGATGCGGGGCAGTGCGAGGTTCACCAGTCGGTCGACGAACTCCCACGCACGGTCGCCGCGGAGGGTGACGTGCGCGCCGATGGCCTGACCCTCGCGCAGCTTGAACTGCGCGATGGACTTGCGAGCCTTGGTGACGATGGGCTTCTGACCGGTGATCTTGATGAGGTCTGCGACCGCACCCTCGATCACCTTGCTGTCACGAGCCGCCTCGCCGACACCGGTGTTGACGACCACCTTGACCAGACCGGGGATCTGCATGACGTTCGCGTAGCCGAACTGCTCCTGCAGAGCCTTCTTGATCTCGGTGTTGTACTTCGCCTTCAGGCGGGGCTGGGTCTTGCCAGCCACCGCGGCGTCAGTCGCTGCCATCAGAGGTCCTTACCTGACTTCTTCGCGTAGCGCACGCGGACCGTGCGCTTCACGCCGTCCTTGACCTGCTCCTCGACGCGGTGGCCGACACGGGTCGGCTTCTTGCTCGAGGGGTCGACGACGGCGACGTTGGAGATGTGGATCGGGGCCTCGACGGTCTCGATCCCACCGGTCTTCGTGCCGCGCTGGCTCTGACCGACGCGGGTGTGCTTGGTGACGTAGTTCACGCCCTCCACGACCACGCGGTTCTGCTCGACGAGGATCTCGAGGACCTTGCCCTGCTTGCCGCGGTCGCCGCCCTTGTCCTGCTTGCGGCCGGTGATGACCTGAACCAGGTCACCCTTCTTGATGTTCGCCATGATCAAATGACCTCCGGGGCGAGCGAGACGATCTTCATGAACTTCTTGTCACGAAGCTCGCGACCGACCGGTCCGAAGATGCGGGTGCCCCTGGGCTCCCCGTCGCTCTTCAGGAGCACGGCGGCGTTCTCGTCGAACTTGATGTATGAGCCATCCGGACGACGGACAGACTTCTTCGTGCGGACGATGACGGCCTTGACCACATCGCCCTTCTTGACGTTTCCGCCCGGGATCGCATCCTTGACCGTAGCCACGATGGTGTCGCCCAGACCGGCGTAACGGCGGCGCGAACCACCGAGAACACGGATGGTGAGCAGCTCCTTCGCGCCGGTGTTGTCGGCGACCTTGAGGCGGGATTCCTGCTGAATCACAATTACTCCTTGAAGTAAGCCGGAGGCTTACTTGGCCTTTTCGACGATCTCGACCAGGCGCCAGCGCTTCGTGGCGCTCAGCGGACGAGTCTCACTGATCACAACGAGGTCGCCGATGCCCGCCGAGTTGGTCTCGTCGTGCACCTTGCGCTTCTCGGTGCGGCGGATGACCTTGCCGTACAGCGGGTGCTTCACGCGGTCCTCGACCTCGACGACGATGGTCTTGTCCATCTTGTCGCTGACGACGTAGCCGCGCTGCGTCTTGCGGTAGCCGCGGGCGGCACCGTCGCGCACGTCGTGCTCGGCGTGCTCAACGTTCTTCTCAGCCATTACTCGGCCTCCTCCTTGGGCGCGTCGGCCTCAGCGGCCTTCTTCGCCTTCGTCTTGGACGCCTTCTTGGCCGGAACCTCGACGGGGGCGGGCGTGGCACGGATGCCCAGCTCGCGCTCGCGGATCACGGTGTACAGGCGCGCGATGTCGCGCTTGACGGCGCGGATGCGGCCGTGGCTCTCCAGCTGGCCGGTGGCCGACTGGAACCGGAGGTTGAAAAGCTCCTCCTTGGCCTTACGCAGCTCCTCGACGAGGCGCTGGTCTTCGAACGTGTCGAGCTCGGCGGGTGCGAGCTCCTTGGTGCCGATCGCCATTACGCGTCGCCCTCCTCGCGCTTGATGATGCGTGCCTTGAGCGGCAGCTTGTGAATGGCCCGGGTGAGTGCCTCGCGAGCGAGCTCCTCAGTGACGCCCGCGACCTCGAAGAGGACACGGCCCGGCTTGACGTTCGCGACCCACCACTCCGGGGAACCCTTACCGGATCCCATGCGGGTCTCGGCGGGCTTCTTCGTGAGCGGACGGTCCGGGTAGATGTTGATCCACACCTTTCCACCGCGCTTGATGTGACGGGTCATCGCGATACGAGCGGACTCGATCTGACGGTTCGTCACGTACGCGGGGGTCAGCGCCTGGATCCCGTAGTCACCGAAGGACACCTTGGTGCCGCCGGTGGCCTGGCCCGTACGCTTCGGGTGGTGCTGCTTGCGGTACTTGACCTTGCGAGGGATGAGCATTATGCCGACGCTCCTTCTGCGACAGGCGCCTCGCTGCGCGGAGCGCGACGGCGGTCGCCACGCTCACGCTGCGGCTTCATGTTGGCCTGCTCGCGTGCGAGTTCCTTGTTGGTGAGGTCGCCCTTGTAGATCCAGACCTTCACGCCGATGCGGCCGAAGGTGGTCTTGGCCTCGTAGAAGCCGTAGTCGATGTTCGCGCGCAGCGTGTGCAGCGGCACACGACCCTCGCGGTAGAACTCCGAGCGGCTCATCTCCGCGCCGCCGAGGCGACCGGAGACCTGGATGCGGATGCCCTTGGCGCCGGCGCGCTGAGCGCCCTGCAGACCCTTGCGCATCGCACGACGGAACGCCACACGAGCAGAGAGCTGCTCGGCGATGCCCTGTGCGACCAGCTGAGCGTCAGCCTCGGGGTTCTTGACCTCGAGGATGTTCAACTGGATCTGCTTGCCCGAGAGCTTCTCGAGGTCGCCGCGGATGCGCTCGGCCTCGGCGCCACGACGACCGATCACGATGCCCGGGCGGGCGGTGTGAATGTCGACGCGGACGCGGTCGCGGGTGCGCTCGATCTCGATGTTCGAAACACCGGCGCGGTCCAGCTGCGTCTGCAGCAGACGACGGATCTTGATGTCCTCGGCGACGTAGTCGGCGTAGCGCTGGCCCGGCTTGGTCGAGTCCGAGAACCAACGAGACACGTGGTCCGTGGTGATGCCGAGGCGGAAGCCGTACGGGTTGACCTTCTGGCCCATTACTTGCTCGCCTTCTTCGTCTTGGCCGCCGTGGTCGCCTCAGCGACCTCGGGCGTGCCCAGCACGACCGTGATGTGGCTCGTGCGCTTCTTGATCTGGAACGCGCGACCCTGAGCACGGGGCTGGAAACGCTTGAGCGTCGTGCCCTCGTCGACGTACGCGTTCTTCACGTACAGGTCCTGCTCGTCCAGGAACTCGCCGTCGCGATCGGCCTTCACCTGTGCGTTCGCGATCGCAGCGTGCACGAGCTTGTAGATCGGCTCGCTTGCGCCCTGCGGGGCGAACTTCAGAATGGCCAGTGCTTCCTGCGCCTGCTTGCCCTTGATGAGCGCGACGACACGACGAGCCTTCTGAGGGGTCACGCGAATGTGCTTGACGCGTGCGATGGAATCCACCATTGTTCTCCTCCTCTGTTTCTCTCCAGAGCGTCACCGCGTCAGCGGCGACGGCCCTTCTTGTCGTCCTTCACATGGCCGCGGAAGGTGCGGGTGGGCGCGAACTCGCCCAGTTTGTGGCCGACCATGGCCTCCGTCACGAACACGGGGATGTGCTTGCGACCGTCGTGGACGGCGATCGTGTGACCCAGCATGGACGGGATGATCATCGACCGGCGGGACCAGGTCTTGATGACGTTCTTGGAACCGGCCTCGTTCTGACCGACCACCTTGCGAAGCAGGTGCTCGTCGACGAAGGGGCCCTTCTTAAGACTGCGTGGCATCTTCCTCTACTCCTACTTGCGCTTCTTGCCGGCGTTGCGGCGACGCACGATGTACTTGTCGCTTTCCTTGTTGGCGTGACGGGTACGACCCTCAGCCTGGCCCCAGGGGGAGACGGGGTGACGTCCACCGGACGTCTTGCCCTCGCCACCACCGTGCGGGTGGTCGACCGGGTTCATGGCGACACCGCGGACGGTCGGGCGGATGCCCTTCCAGCGGTTGCGGCCGGCCTTGCCCCAGTTGATGTTCGACTGCTCGGCGTTGCCGACCTCGCCGATCGTCGCACGGCAGCGCGCGTCGACGTTGCGGATCTCGCCCGAGGGCAGACGCAGCTGGGCGTAAGGGCCGTCCTTCGCGACCAGGCGCACCGAGGCACCGGCCGAACGGGCCATCTTCGCCCCGCCACCGGGACGCAGCTCGATCGCGTGGATCACGGTACCGGTGGGGATGTTCTTCAGCGGCAGGTTGTTGCCCGGCTTGATGTCGGCGCTGGCGCCCGACTCGACGACGTCGCCCTGCTTCAGCTTGTTGGGCGCGAGGATATAGCGCTTCTCGCCGTCGAAGTAGTGCAGCAGCGCGATGCGCGCGGTGCGGTTGGGGTCGTACTCGATGTGAGCGACCTTGGCGTCGATGCCGTCCTTGTCATTGCGACGGAAGTCGATGACGCGGTACTGGCGCTTGTGGCCACCACCGATGTGGCGGGTGGTGATGCGACCCTGGTTGTTGCGACCACCGGTCTTCGAGAGCGGACGCAGCAGCGACTTCTCCGGCGTCGATCGAGTGATCTCAGCGAAGTCGGCCACCGACGAGCCGCGGCGACCCGGGGTCGTGGGCTTGTACTTGCGAATAGCCATTATCTGTCCTTATCCCCCGGTCAGCCGACTGCCGTGAAGATGTCGATGGAACCCGACTTCAGCGCGACGATGGCGCGCTTGGTGTCCTTGCGCTTGCCGGTGCCGAAACGGGTGCGGCGGGCCTTGCCGACGCGGTTGATCGTGTTGACCGAAGCCACCTTGACGCCGAAGATCTTCTCGATGGCGAGCTTGATCTCGGTCTTCGAAGCGCGAGGGTCGACGAGGAACGTGTACTTGCCCTCGTCGATCAGTCCGTAGCTCTTCTCGGAGACGACCGGGCCCAGGATGATGTCGCGCGGGTCCTTGTTCAGTGCCGTTGCGAGGTTGTTCTGCTCGGTCATGCCGAGACCTCCTCGGTTGCGCCGGTCTTCGAGGCGATGAAGGCCTCGAGTGCGGGCTTGGTGAAGACGATGTCGTCGGAGACGATCACGTCGTAGGCGTTCAGCTGGTCGAAGCTGAGCACGTGCACGTTCGGCAGGTTGCGGACGCTCTTCACGGTCAGCTCGTCGTTGCGCTCGATGACGACGAGCACATTCTTCGGGCCGGCGACAGCGGCGAGCAGGCTCGCAGCGGTCTTGGTCGAAGGGGTGCTGTCGGCGACGAACGCCTCGACTGCGTGCAGGCGCTCACCGCGGAAGCGGTCGCTGAGCGCACCCCGGAGGGCGGCGGCGATCATCTTCTTGGGAGTGCGCTGCGAGTAGTCGCGCGGCTTCGGGCCGTGGACGGTACCGCCGCCGCGGTGCTGCGGCATGCGGATCGAGCCCTGACGTGCGTTGCCGGTGCCCTTCTGCTTGAAGGGCTTGCTGCCGGAGCCGGACACCTCGCCGCGAGTCTTGGTGGCGTGCGTGCCCTGGCGTGCGGCAGCGAGCTGCGCGACCACGACCTGATGGATCAGCGGAACGTTGGTCTTGACGTCGAAGATCGCGGCGGGCAGCTCGATGGAGCCGGCCTTCTTGCCGTCGACCGCGAAGACCTCGAGCGCGAGAGTCGAGTCAGCCATGTTCAGGCACCCTTCACTGCGTTGCGGACGAAGACGATGCGGCCACGCGCGCCGGGGACTGCGCCCTTGACGAGCATGAGTCCCTTCTCGGCGTCGATGGCGTGCACCGTGAGGTTGAGGACGGTCACGCGCTCGCCGCCCATACGGCCGGCCATGCGCATGCCCTTGAAGACGCGGCTCGGGGTCGACGATGCGCCGATGGAGCCAGGCTTGCGGTGGTTGCGGTGCGCACCGTGAGATGCCGAGACGCCCTTGAAGTTGTGGCGCTTCATGACACCCGCGGTGCCCTTGCCCTTGCTGGTGCCGACGACGTCGACCAGCTGGCCCGCCTCGAAGGTGCCGTCGACCGTGAGCTCCTGGCCCAGGGCGTAGTCACCGGCGTCCGCGGTGCGGATCTCGGTGACGTGACGGCGCGGCGTGACGCCGGCGGCCTCGAAGTGAGCGGTCAGGGGCTTGTTGACCTTGCGGGGGTCGATCTGGCCGTAGGCGATCTGGACGGCGTTGTAGCCGTCCGTCTCGGGCGTGCGGAGCTGGGTCACCACGTTGGGTGCCAGTTCGATCACGGTGACGGGAACGAGCTGGCCGCTCTCCGTCCACACCTGAGTCATGCCGAGCTTGGTGCCGAGCATGCCCTTGGAAATCTTTGCGTTGATGTCAACCATGTCGATCCTTACAGCTTGATCTCGATGTTGACGTCCGCAGGCAGGTCGAGACGCATCAGCGAGTCGACGGCCTTGGGCGTCGGGTCGACGATGTCGATCAGGCGCTTGTGGGTGCGCATCTCGAAGTGCTCGCGGCTGTCCTTGTACTTGTGCGGCGAACGGATCACTGCGATCACGTTCTTCTCCGTCGGAAGCGGCACCGGGCCGACGACAGTCGCGCCCGCACGGGTCACGGTGTCGACGATCTTGCGCGCCGACGTGTCGATGACCTCGTGGTCATACGACTTCAGGCGAATGCGGATCTTCTGTCCCGCCATTGTCTGCTCTCTCTCCATAAGCGTCTTACCGTCCAGGGCCGGGTGGTCCTGGGGCATTGGACGCGCGTCGGCGCTGTTCGCGCCTCGGCACTTGCGCACCGCTGTTCTTTTTTCACACTGAAGGCGCCGACACTGCGTGCCTGCGTCTTGTTGTGGGAGGTGTTCTGCTGCCCGTGGCCTAGAACCCTGTGCCGGCTCGCGAGGAGGGCACCGTCTATGCACTGTCGTGGCAGTGATCCCGCGCATCGCGAAGAGCGCAGGAATGTGGAACCTGTCTATTCTGCCACGACGGATTCGCGTACTGCAAACCCGGGCGTGTCGCGCCGTCCGAAACGGATGCTCAGGACGCTGGGCGGAGCATCCCCATGCTCCGCCCAGCGCCATGGGAGGCCCGGTGGGAGGGGACGCACCGGGCGGGAGGAGCCGACGAGAAGGGATGCCGACTGCCTCGATCGAGAGCACGGATCGAAGCCCGCGCAGACAGGGCGACGCATCGGTGGTCGGTCCACGCGCACGGCACGGTGTTCCCCATGATGAATCCCCAGTCGTTCTGGACGCTGTGCCCCCACAGCGCCCGTGCCGCACAGATCCCCAGGCGGCGTTCACAGTCTAGGGGAGATTCCTCCCCTAGGACATAGCCACGGCCGAAACAGAAGGCGACGCACCCTCCGGATGCGTCGCCTCGTGGTGGTGCGGGTCGTCCTCACTCGTTCCCGAGCGACTTGTCCGCGGCATCGCGGATCTCGTCGATCTTCTCGGCCGCGTCCGGAGCGAGCTTCTTGGCGAAGTCGGCGACGCCGTCGAGCACCTTGTCGCTGATATCCTCGGCCTGCTGGCTGCGGAGGGCCTCATCCACCTTGTCCTTGTTCTGCGCGTACAGGTCCTTGCCCCTGTTCACCATGTCATCGATCCCCATGGGTTTCCTCCCCTGTCGGTTGACGCAGTCGTCTGCGCATTACAGTTCTACGCGAGTCGGCCGGGTACGACAATGGGGCCGGACCGTCTGGTCCGACCCCATCGTGCGATGCAGGTGCTTAGGAGACGACCTTGGTCACCGTGCCGGCGCCGACGGTGCGGCCACCCTCACGGATCGCGAAGCCGAGACCGTCCTCCATGGCGATCGGCTGGATCAGCTCGACCGACATGTCGGTGGTGTCGCCGGGCATGACCATCTCGGTGCCCTCGGGCAGCGTGATGACGCCGGTGACGTCGGTGGTGCGGAAGTAGAACTGCGGACGGTAGTTCGTGTAGAACGGGTTGTGACGGCCACCCTCGTCCTTCGAGAGGATGTACGCGGTGCCCTCGAAGTTGGTGTGCGGGGTGATCGAGCCCGGCTGCACGACGACCTGGCCGCGCTCGACGTCCTCACGCTTGGTGCCGCGGAGCAGCAGACCGCAGTTCTCGCCGGCCCATGCCTCGTCGAGCTGCTTGTGGAACATCTCGATACCGGTGACCGTGGTCTTCTGCGTCGGGCGGATGCCGACGATCTCGACCTCGGAGTTGATCTTCAGGGTGCCGCGCTCGGCGCGACCCGTGACGACCGTGCCACGACCGGTGATCGTGAAGACGTCCTCGATCGGCATCAGGAACGGCTTGTCACGGTCGCGCTCCGGGTCCGGAACACTGTCGTCGACGGCCTGCATGAGCTCGAGGATCGAGTCGACCCACTTCTGCTCGCCGTTGAGGGCCCCCAGAGCGGAGACCTGGATGACGGGAGCGTTGTCGCCGTCGAAGCCCTGCGAGGAGAGCAGCTCACGCACCTCGAGCTCGACGAGCTCCAGGATCTCCTCGTCGTCGACCATGTCGCTCTTGTTCAGGGCGACCAGCAGGTACGGCACGCCGACCTGCTTGGCGAGCAGCACGTGCTCACGAGTCTGAGCCATCGGACCGTCGGTGGCGGCGACCACGAGGATCGCGCCGTCCATCTGCGCGGCACCGGTGATCATGTTCTTGACGTAGTCGGCGTGGCCGGGAGCGTCGACGTGCGCGTAGTGGCGCTTCGGGGTCTCGTACTCGATGTGCGAGATGTTGATGGTGATACCGCGCTGACGCTCCTCGGGAGCCGAGTCGATCGTCGCGAAGTCACGCTGGACGTTCGTGTCCGACGGGTACTTGTCAGCGAGCACCTTCGAGATGGCGGCAGACAGAGTGGTCTTGCCGTGGTCGACGTGACCGATCGTTCCGATGTTGACGTGCGGCTTGGTCCGCTCGAACTTGGCCTTGGCCACTGGGTCCTCCTCAGGACGTTCGTGTAGAGATTGCCGGGCACTGGATTGTGACCGGTTCCCTACTGGTTTCGGTTTCTCAGTTTAGTGGAGAGTGAATGTGAAGTTGTGGGGTACTCCCCCGGGCTCCACGCGGGAACCCGGGAGAGCAGAAGGGCTTACTCGCCCTTGGTCTTCTGGATGATCTCATCCGCAACCGCGCGCGGAACCTCGGCGTAGCTGTCGAACTCCATCGAGTAGACCGCGCGACCCGAGGTCTTCGAGCGCAGGTCGCCGATGTAGCCGAACATCTCCGACAGGGGCACCGACGCACGCACGACCTTGACGCCCTGGGCGTCCTCCATCGACTGGATCTGGCCGCGACGCGAGTTCAGGTCGCCGATCACGTCGCCCATGTACTCCTCAGGAGTACGCACCTCGACCGCCATGAGCGGCTCGAGCAGCACCGGGTTGGCGCGACGTGCGGCTTCCTTGAAGCCCATGGAGCCGGCGATCTTGAACGCCATCTCCGAGGAGTCGACGTCGTGAGCAGCACCGTCGACGATGGTTGCCTTGACGCCCACCATCGGGTAGCCCGCCAGGACGCCGACATTCATCGCGTCCTGGAAGCCGGCATCGATCGAACCGATGTACTCGCGCGGGATGCGGCCACCGGTGACGGCGTTCACGAACTCGTACGTCTTCTCGCCGTCCAGATCGAGAGGCTCGATGTTGAACTGGATCTTGGCGAACTGACCCGATCCACCCGTCTGCTTCTTGTGGGTGTAGTCGTGCTTCTCGACGGTCTTCTTGATCGTCTCGCGGTACGCCACCTGCGGCTTGCCGACGTTGGCCTCGACGCGGAACTCGCGCTTCATGCGGTCCACGAGGATGTCGAGGTGCAGCTCGCCCATGCCCTTGATGGTCGTCTGACCGGTCTCGGGGTTGAGCTCGGTGCGGAAGGTCGGGTCCTCCTCCGCGAGCTTCTGGATCGCAAGACCCAGCTTCTCCTGGTCAGCCTTGGTCTTCGGCTCGATCGCGACCTCGATCACGGGCTCCGGGAAGGTCATCGACTCGAGGACCACCGGGTTCGCCGGGTCGGCCAGGGTGTCACCGGTGGTGGTGTCCTTCAGGCCGATGACGGCGTAGATGTTGCCCGCGGTGAGCGACTCGACCGGGTTCTCCTTGTTGGCGTGCATCTGGAAGATCTTCCCGATGCGCTCCTTCTTGCCCTTGGTCGAGTTGGTGACCGCGGAGCCGGAGTCCAGGTGACCGGAGTAGACGCGCACGTAGGTGAGGCGACCGAAGAACGGGTGCACGGCGACCTTGAACGCGAGAGCCGAGAACGGGTCGTTCGCGTCGGGGTGACGCTCGATGACCTTCTCCTCGTCCTTCGGGTCGTGCGCCTCGATGGCACCCACGTCGAGAGGGTTCGGGAGGTAGTCGACGACCGCGTCCAGCATCGGCTGCACGCCGCGGTTCTTGAACGCCGAGCCACAGAGGACCGGGTAGATCTCGTTCGCGACGACCAGCTTGCGGATGGCGCCCTTGATCTCGGCGACCGTGAGCTCCTCGCCACCGAAGAACTTCTCGAGCAGCGCGTCGTCGGTCTCGGCGACCGTCTCGAGCAGCTGCTGACGGTACTCGTCGGCCTTGTCCTTCAGATCGGCCGGGATCTCCTGGACCTCGTACGAGGCTCCCATGGTCACGTCACCCTTGGAGTCACCGGGCCAGACCAGCGCGCGCATCTCGACGAGGTCGATGACGCCCACGAAGTCGTTCTCGGCGCCGATCGGCAGCTGGATGACCAGCGGCTTGGCTCCGAGGCGGTTCACGATGGTGTCGACGGTGTAATAGAAGTCGGCGCCCAGCTTGTCCATCTTGTTGACGAAGCAGATGCGCGGCACGTCGTACTTGTCGGCCTGACGCCACACGGTCTCGGACTGGGGCTCGACGCCCTCCTTGCCGTCGAAGACGGCGACGGCTCCATCGAGGACGCGGAGCGAGCGCTCCACCTCGACGGTGAAGTCGACGTGACCGGGTGTGTCGATGATGTTGATCTGGTTGTTGTTCCAGAAGCAGGTCACGGCGGCAGACGTGATCGTGATGCCGCGTTCCTTCTCCTGCTCCATCCAGTCGGTCGTCGAAGCGCCGTCGTGGGTCTCGCCGAGCTTGTGGTTCACACCCGTGTAGAACAGGATGCGCTCGGTGGTGGTGGTCTTGCCGGCATCGATGTGGGCCATGATGCCGATGTTGCGGACCTTGCTCAGGTCTGTGAGCACTTCTTGTGCCACGGGGGTTCCTCCGGGATGGTTCAGGAACGAACAGAGAGTGGGAGCGGATGCCGCGGTTGCGGCATCCGCTCAGCTCGTTACCAGCGGTAGTGAGCGAATGCGCGGTTCGACTCGGCCATCTTGTGAGTGTCTTCGCGGCGCTTGACCGCGGCACCCAGGCCGTTCGATGCGTCGAGGATCTCGTTCTGCAGACGCTCGGTCATCGTCTTCTCACGACGGCCCTTCGCGTAGCTGACCAGCCAGCGCAGCGCCAGCGTGTTCGCGCGGTGCGGCTTGACTTCGACGGGAACCTGGTAGGTCGAGCCACCGACGCGGCGGCTGCGGACCTCGAGGGTCGGGCGCACGTTGTCGAGCGCCTTCTTGAGGGTGGCGACAGCGTCCTGGTTGTTCTTCGCCTCGACGCCGCGGAGGGCGCCGTACACGATGGACTCGGCCAGCGACTTCTTGCCGTCGACGAGGATCTTGTTCACCAGCGAGGTGACGATGGGCGCGCCGTATACCGGGTCGTTGACGACGGGGCGCTTGGGTGCGGGTCCCTTGCGAGGCATCTAACTCAACCCTTCTTCGCGCCGTAGCGGGAACGAGCCTGCTTACGGTTCTTCACGGCCTGGGTGTCGAGTGCACCACGGACGATCTTGTAACGGACACCGGGAAGGTCCTTCACACGACCACCGCGCACCAGCACGAGCGAGTGCTCCTGCAGGTTGTGGCCCTCACCCGGGATGTAAGCGGTCACCTCGGTGCCGTTGCGGAGCTTCACACGAGCGACCTTGCGCATCGCCGAGTTCGGCTTCTTCGGGGTGGTGGTGTACACGCGGGTGCACACGCCGGCCTGCTGCGGGTTCGACTTCAGAGCGGGCGCCTTGGTCTTCGAGACCTTGGGCGAACGTCCCTTGCGAACCAACTGCTGAATAGTTGGCACGTTCTCTCCTAATAGTGCTGCACGGTGACAGCGTGATGGGTGTCACATCATGACCCACCGGCAGAGCGGAACCGCCCTGCTTTTGATGTGATGGGTATGCCGTGGAGGCGAATCGGCGGTGCCGACGCCCTGCATGCGCGCACAGCTGTGCGCACACCCGATCAAGTGTAATCCCGCGCAACCTTCGTGGTCAAATGCGCGCCGGTCATCGCAGATCGCGCACGCGGGCGACCACGCCTCGCTCCGCGCCCTCCCGCCGCTCACCGGCGACGGCGATGACCAGCAGCACCGCACCGACGGTCGCCAGGGTGATCCACCACGGCATCGACTCGATCCCTCGCCCGAGCTGCACCGAGAACACGAAGACGTTCTCGACCGGCAGCACGATGAGTCCGATGAGGAACGGGGCCGCGAGGCGTCGCGCCGCTCCGAGCACGATCGCCGCCAGCGCGAGACCCATGACGAGGATCGCGCGCCAGGTGAGCGGATCGGTGAAGGTGGAGACGATGGAAGCGGACATCATCACGATCAGGCCGGGGGCGAGCAGCGGCCAGGATCCCCGCCGGCCGTGCGGCCAGTCGTCCAGGTTCAGGCCGGAGACCGCATCCGTCCTCCTGCGCAGTGCGGGCGCGCCCGCGGCGAGCAGGAACACGCCCAGCGGGAGGGAGAACATCTCGACCCTCAGCTCCCGCGGGCTCCACGCGACCACGGCGGTGACGAACGCGATCGCGAACAGCAGCCAGACCGGCGGGAGCACGGATGCCGTGCGACGGCCGGAGCGCGACCCGCCTTCGGATGCCGTCGGTGCGGCGGCACGCAGCATGACGATGAGCCAGCACACCATCAGGGTCCACATGCCCCAGATCACGAACCAGTCCCTCGCGATCGACGGCCAGACGCCGATCGCGAAGGCGAGCGCCGCCGGCGCACCGAGCCAGCGGGCGGGTATGCGCGCGAGCAGCGCGGGCCGTCCCTCGGCGCCCTGAGGGACGTCCGCGTCGTCGCGCAGCATCCGTGCGGCGAGCGCCGGGACGAGGGCCGCCAGCGCGCTGATCGCGACGCAGAGGAGGAACACCCCCGCGGCACTGTCGGTGACCGCAGGCGCATCCGCACCGCTCCCCCACCGCACCGCCTGTGCGGTGCCGCCGACGGCGGCGACGGAGGCCAGCACGGCCGTCGCCGTGCGCAGCGGGCGAAGACGACGCAGCCGCGGGCCGGCCGCGCCTCCGACAAGCCACACCGCCCCGATCAGCAGCCATCCGGCGGACAGCAGCCCGTATGCGCGCCATACGGTCGCCTCGGTGGCGCCTGCGGTGACGAGCAGGGCGAGCACCGGCACCACCGCACCCGCGAGGCCGGCCGCGAAAAGCGGTACCGAGCGCGTGCCGCGCAGAGCGAGGATCAGCGCCACGAGCACCGCGCCGAGTGCCGGTGGCAGAAGGTACGCCTCGGGCACTGTCACGCCGTTGAGTGCCCAGAGCGACCAGAGCGCGCCGGTGAACGACGCCGCCGCCACCCACCATCCGTAGCGGCTACCCGCGACCACCGCGGTGACCACCGCGCCCGCGCCGATGATGAGGAGCACCAGGCAGGCCGTGGCGAATCCCGCCGCCGTGCGGGAGAGCGAGAGCAGCACGGCGATCGCGCCCGTGAGCAGAGCGGACGACTCGATCGCGACACGAGCCGCACCGGCCGTCCCCGCGAGCAGACCACGTCCGAGGAGTGCCTCGCGGATCATCCCGCCCGAGGACAGCGCGAGCGCGACCAGCAGGGCGATGACCGGCAGCACCACGGGCGAGCCGCTCTGCACGAGCAGCTGCGCACCGAGGCAGAGGATCACGACGGCCACCGACGGCACCAGCATGCCCGCGGACAGCGTGCGGATCACGACCGTGAGCCCCGCGCGCCTGGTCAGCAGCAGCGACAGCGCGAGCACGAACATCAGACCGGTCGACAGCGCCGTCCATCCGCTCCGCTCGAACACCACCTGCACGATCGCCAGGGCGAACGGCGCGGCCGCGACCACGAGGACGGCCTGCCAGCTGCGCGCCGGGACGGCAGGCACGAACGTCGCGATGATCGCACCCACCAGGCCCGCCGATGCTGTCAGACACAACAGCGCGACACCGTCGACACCCGCCAGCGACAGACCTGTGGCCACCAGCACCAGTGCGTAGCCGTACCCGACGCCCACATGCAGGAACCGCCACGACGGGATGATCGTGCGCGCCGCCACGGCGAGGACGGCCAGGGTGCCGGCGCCTGCGAGCGGCACCATCGCGCGGTCCTGCCATGCCAGCAGCACCGACACGAGCAGGGCGACGTGGACTCCCACGACGAGGACGACCCGGGCGGATGCCGCGCCACCTCCTGTACGCCGGGGCAGCACGGCCGCGGTGGCTGCGGCTGCCACCAGAAGCAGGCTGAGGCTGACAGCAGACGGGAGCACGCGACCGCTCGCGACCGCCAGCACCGTGGTGGTCGCGTACAGGGCCGCGACGATGAGGGCCGCGACCCGCAGGGGGCGGATGTCGGCTCGGACGCGAGCGAGACGTGCGAACACCGCGAATCCGGCGGCGATGACTGCGAGTGCGACGATGATCGGCCAGGTGGCGGACCCGACCAGCGGCCCCGAGGCCGTCGCGGCTCCGGTGACGGCGATGCCCGTCTCGGTGAGGGGCAGGAGGGAGGCTCCGATGAACATCGCCGAGATCACCGCCGGAGCGCTGGTCGCGCCCGCGGCCAAGCCCGCGCCGAACGCGAGAGCGATGCGCGGGGTGCGTGCGGGCAGCGGGATGATCGCGCAGGCCAGGAGCACGAGCACGGCGCCCGCCGGTTCCAGAGCGGTGCTCCACTCGAGTCCCCGGTCGGCCCCGTCGAGCAGGCTCGACGACGCGACAGCGCCCGCGCCCACGACGAGCACACCGGCTGCGGAAGCCCAGGTCCGCGGCATCATCCGCACCGAGGCGAGCACCGCGCTCACCGCCAGCACGGCCAGGACGGCGGCGACGGCGATCCCCTCGCCGAGGACGATGCGCGCCACGGCGAGCGCCGTCACGACGACCTGCAGGACCGTCAGAACCACGGACTCGGCCGCCAGCGCACGACGCGGAGCGGACTCCGCGACGGGCGCATCCGCGTCCGCCTGTGTGGACGCCGATGCCGCGCGAGAGGGAAAGCGGGGCGCGATCCGGGGAAGCAAGGTCATCAGTCCGGTCGCCGCGAACGCCGATGCGGCGATCAGCAGCGCCGCAGGCAGAGCGCTCTGCGCAGCGAACCCGAGCATCGCAGGGACGGCCGCGAGCGCCGGCAACGACGCCCACAACCAGATGCGGATCCGGGTTCTGAGCGCCGCAGCCAGCAGCATGGCAGCGGCGACACCGGTCGCGATGGCCGCAGAGATCCAGGAGATCGTGTCGTCGGCGAACGAGCCGGCGACCGCCTGCACGTCGAGGCCGACGAAGACCAGCCCCAGTCCGCCCACCGCCTCGGCGGAGGACTGCAGACGTCGGCGGGCGAGCAGCCACGCCCCGCCGAGGAACGCCAGGGTCACCAGGCCGATGATGGCGCTCCGCACGGCACGGTCGGCGAGCTCGGGGTTGAAGAAGGTGAACACGATCGCCGCGACGGCGAAGAGCGCGGCTCCCGCCGTGGCGAGCACGGATTGCAGGCTGGCGCCGTCGGTCGCCGGTGCGGACTCGGATGCGGGTCGCGCAGGAGCCGGCTGGGTCGGCTCCGAGCCGGGGCGCGGCTGTCTTGCCGGAGCCCCGGTCGTCGCGCGCGGGGGCGCGAACGCCGTACGCGGAACACCGGTGAGGAGGGCCGCACGGGCGTTCAGCGCCGCGACGGCGGCCAGCGATGCGTTCCACAGCTGCGCCCCCTGCGGACCCCGCAGGTCGGCACCGCACCGCACACAGCATCCGTCCCGCAGCGGCGCGAGCTCGCACACCGGGCACGTCTGCGCGTCACTCAACCGCGCGATGCTCTCCTGCATCCACAAACTCGTCATGACTCCCCCTTCGGCTGCGCGCTGTCGGGGACGCGACGCAGGATGTCTCCCGGCTGGCAGTCCAGCACCCGGCAGATCGCATCGAGCGTGGTGAAGCGCACCGCCTTGGCGCGCCCGTTCTTGAGCACCGCGACGTTGGCGGGGGTGATGCCGATGGCATCCGCGAACTCCTGCACGCTCATCTTGCGCCGCGCCAGCATCACATCGATGTCGATCACGATGGGCATCAGACCACCTCGGAGAGGTCCTGCTCGAGCTGCAGCGCCTTGCGGAGCAGACCCCGCATCACACCGACGAGCAGGGCGAGCGAGATGCTGACGGTCGTGCCCAGCAGGGCCAGTATCAGAATGCCGGGGTCGGCCGCCTGAGCCATGAAGAGCACGAGGTACGACACGACGATGACGACGCCGGCAGCCAGCATGGCGCCGATGATGATGTCGATGTAGCGGAAGGCGTGCGGGCTGAAGATGCGGTCGGCACGCACCAGCGAGAGCAGGGCGAACACGCAGACCAGCACGACCTGGACGAGCACGAGGAACAGCACGGCGCCGATGATCCCCGGCACCTCCAGGTACGCGAGCTCGGGGTTGCGCCACGCCGTGGCCGCGGCCACCGCGGGGATCAGGAACACCTGCGCGATCACCAGCAGCGCCAGCAGGACGACGATCATCGACTTCAACGCGAGAGTGGCGAGAGGCTGCATGGCGCTCCTATCGAAAGACGACAGCTATCTATCGAGAAACGATAGCCAGCGGCGCAGACATCCGGCAACCGGATGCAGACGATTCCCAGCGAGCGCGTTACGGGAAATCAGGATCGAACGGCGAATCCAGCTCGTCGCCGAGCTCGGCCAGCATCGCTTCGATCTGCGGCTCGACGTGCTGCGAGATCGCCGCCTGCACCTGCAGCCGGTGGCGCAGCAGGATGCCGCAGATCTCTCGGCCGACCATGTTCGCGTAGTCGTCCGCCAGGGCGACCTCCTGACGCAGCGCCGCCTTCGCCTCCTCGGTCAGCGGAGGCAGCGGGGCGAGATCGGCCGCCGCCTCATCGGCGAGCCCTGCCACCGTGAACAGGAAGGGAGCGCCGGGGACCGGGTCAGGATCCAGCGGCATCCCCTCGTACTCCGGGTCGAGCCCCTCGGCCGGACGGTACGCGCGCGCACGGTTCCGATCGGCCTGATGGTCGAGCTCGGCCTGGAGCACCGGGAGGTTGCGCGCGGTGTACTCCGCGACGGCGCGATCGATGATCGCCTTGATGCGCGTGGACAGCCCGTGCTGAACGCCGTGCGGCACGTTGGAGCCGATCCCGGCGGCCGAGAGGATCGGCGAGCCCAGGCAGCGACGGCACGGAGCGACGCGTCCCTTGTGGGTGGCCGGCGCCCATCGCGGCACCCAGCGCAGCCAGGCCTCGACGGCCTGGTCCACCTGGGATTCCAGAGACCTCTCCACGGATACAGAGTACGTGGGCGGGCGCGGATCGGCGCGGCTTGCGCGCGTGTCACTCCGCGTCGCGCTCCTCCCAGGGCCACTGCGGGGCGTGAGCGCGCGTCCGCCGCAGCGCGATCGCCACCCAGGCGCCCACCGCTGCGGCGAGCAGCACCACAAGGCTGGAGCCTCGCAGGATCAGCTGCGATGCCGCGGCGAGCGCGGCTGCGGCCCCGACACCGCTGAGCAGTGCAGCCAGCGCCAGCGCGATGAGATGTGCCACGGTGGTGACGAGCGCGGCGGCGGGGACCGCGAGGAACGACGGACGGTCCCGTCTGAGCGCCGGCCACAGCATCCAGCAGAAGGCGAGGATCGCGAAGACCATCGCGACGATCGCGGGCCACCAGTCCAGCCCCGGTATGGAGAGGATGTCGATGTCGGCGAAGTAGCTCAGCATCCCCAGCCCGAGGATCGACAGCGTCGCGAACCCGACGAAGCCGATCACCAGCGCCAGGAACGCCGAGACCCCCGCCGGCGTTTCGCCGCGGGGGTCTCGGGTGGTGGTCATGGCGTCACCCTACGCTCGACCGAGCGCCTCGTCGATGAGCCCGGCCGTGATCAGCGCAGAGCCGCGGGTCCGGCTTCGAGAGTCCGCTCGTACTCGGCCTGCGCCTCGGCGTTCAGCTCCTTCTTACGGGCCCCCGCCCGGGCGACCCAGGCGCCGAACCAGATCGTGAGCTCGCGGGCGAAGACGAACGCGGCGATCGCCAGCGGTGCCAGCAGCTGCTCGTCGACCAGCTCGGACGATTCGCTGGCGGTGATGCGCCAGAACGGCGCCTGGAAGAGCTGCCCGAGAAGGTGCCCGCCGTACGTGGCTGCGGCGACGAGCAGCCCGAGGATGACCCACTTGCCCCAGCGACCCCGGTTGATGAAAGCGCCGAGCAGCCAGAACGCGAGGAAGAAGACGACGACGGGAACCCAGAACGCCCATGTCATCAGCGCCGCCAGCGCTTCGGTGCCGATGTTCTCACCCGTGACGTCGCCGGCGAGGGCGCCGAGTCCGAGGATCGCACCGAGATACAGGATGGCGAACGCGATCGTCGCGACCAGTCCGATCGCGCCGGCGGTGCCGCGGTTGCCGAGCTCCCTGGGCGGCTCGGGAGCCTGCACGAAGATCGGCTGGGGCGCGGCCGGCGGTGCGATCGGCTCGGCCGGCATCACCTGCGTCTCGGTCGAGGCTCCGGAAGCGGCGCCTGCGGCGTACGCGTCGTCGGCGACACTGTGCGTGCTCTCGTGCACCGCCGTCGCATCGTCGGCGGCGCGGGAGTCGACGTCCTGCACGGCCGTGTCGTCGTCGACGGCGCGGATGTACGAGAGGTCGTATCCCGAATCGTCGCCCGCGGTGTCGCGCGCAGAGGACTCGGAGTCGGCTGCATCCGAAGCGAACAGCCTGGGCTGATCCGCGGCCGGGACATCGGAGGCGGGGACGTCCGCGGCGTCAGCCGCACGCCCGTCGGCCACGTCTTCCTGCCCGCTCTGCTCGGTGTCCGCGAAGACGCCGGGGTGGTCTCGTTCCGCCGCCTCGAATGCGGCGAGGTCGGGGTCGACGGCATCCGCATCGCTGGCGTCGCCCGGCACATCGGCACGGGCCGCAGCGGCGGCGTCGAGTCCCTCATTGGCGCTGCCGACGACCTCATCGATGTCTTTCGGCTGGTCGTTCTGGGGAACCTCGGGGTCGCTCATGGCTTCGCCTCTCGTGGATAGGTGCACAGCGAGGGTAACTCCCGCGCAAACCCGCGTGCCGGAGGCGTGCCGACGTGTCGCCGGGCCGGGGGTCGCCGACACGACCCGGCCGGGCGTGTCGGCCGGTTCAGCCGGGCACGGTGCCGTCGAGCAGAACGCCGACCACGGTCAGCAGCCCGGGGCCGGCGGGGAGCGAGATCCACAGCAGAGCGCCGACCACCGCGGCGCACAGGATTCCCACGATCCAGCTCGCCGCCGGGCTTCGCCCTCCCACACGCGTCGTCATGCGCTCACCGTACGCCCGGGGCGGAACGGTCGGAGGATCGTGGATGCCGTGTCGCGCGAGTCTGCGCCTTTCTGTCCGCGCTGCTGTTCTCCGCCCGCGCTGCTCTTCTCCGCCCACGCTGCTGTTATCCGCCCGCGCTGCTGTTCTCAGCATCCGAATCCGCCCGCGCTGCTCTTTCCTGCCCGCGTTGCGCGAATATGCGCAGCACGAGCAGGAATCAGCAACGCGAACGGTTGGGGGGTCGGGACGGATGCTCAGGATGCCGCGGTGCGGCCGCGCATGCGCCTGCCCCGAGAATTGCTCTGCCGAGTGAGAATGCCCGCAGCAGCAGCATCCTCACCCGGCAGCAGAATTCTCGCGGGGGAAGAGTCGAGAGGGAGCGGGAGGGGGAGGGAGGGAGGGACGACGGTGTGCGGTCGGGGGCATCACCGATCGACATCCTGGATAGACTGCCGACATGGCTGACTCCTCGTTCGACATCGTCTCCAAGGTTGACCACCAGGAGGCCGAAAACGCACTCAACCAGGCCCGCAAGGAAGTCGAGCAGCGCTACGACTTCAAGGGCACCGACGCCTCCGTCGCGTGGAGCGGCGAGCAGATCCTCATCAAGGCGAACTCCGAGGAGCGCGCCAAGGCGGTGCTCGACGTGTTCCAATCCAAGCTCATCAAGCGCGGGATCTCACTGAAGAGCCTCGAGTCGGGTGAACCGTTCGCGAGCGGCAAGGAGTACCGCATCGTCTCGACGCTCAAGGACGGCATCTCCAGCGAGAACGCGAAGAAGATCAGCAAGATCATCCGCGACGAGGGCCCCAAGGGCGTGAAGAGCCAGATCCAGGGCGACGAGCTGCGCGTGCAGTCCAAGAGCCGCGATGACCTCCAGGCCGTCATCGCGCTGCTGAAGGGCAGCGATCTGGATGTGGACCTGCAGTTCATCAACTACCGGTGAGGCCGGCCCCGACCGGGGTTTCGTGTCCCGTGGCGCGCGGATGCCGGCACGTGATGCACCGGATCGCGTTCGCCCTCCGGGCCGAGCGCCAGTAGGCGTTCCCTAGTCGCCGTCGCCGCCGTCGTCGACGGTGACGTCGAACGGTTCGGGGTGGATCACGACAGCGGTCGTGTCACCTGTGCGAAGCTGCGCCGCGTCGAGCGCTCGGTCGATCGCGGCTTCGGTGTCGGGATCCAGATCTGAGCCGGGCGTCGTCATGGCGACCACCTCCATGCCTCGTGGTGGTTCCGAGAGTACTGGAAGGATGCCCCAGGGTCTGCCGATCGTTGCGCAGAGTCACGCGGATGCGGTACATCTAGAGCAGGGATAGTGGACGGAATCCGGAATCCCCAGACGGTGAACCCGAGGAGATGTCCCCAGCCTCTTTCTCGGACTGTCCGTGCTTTCCCCAGCCGGTGTGTGTAAACGCATTCCGACGCGGTTCGCGAGGACCCCGTCCGCCCGCGAAGTTGCGAGGAGGGCGGGGTCTTCCGCGCATCCTCGCATTCCGCGGACGACGATGGTCAGTCCAGTTCGACGTTCCTGCTTCCGGTGAGGGCGTTCGGGGCGTAGCATCGCCCTCCACAGGTACTCGCGATATCTGGGTCGTTCGCTGGGGAGCACGACAGGAAGCCCCTCACCCACCCCGCTCAAGCGGAGAGGGTGAGGGGCTTCGACCCTGGACCCCGCCCCCCACTGATCGTGGTGCCTCGCGAGGCGTACCCCAGTCCGGACTTCGAGGTGGCCAGCACGCTACCGGGCACGTCTGTGCGACGCCCGGAAAGCGACGCCGAGGCGGTGCGCACCGCTCACCCGGCACCGCCGGCACACCACTCCCCCGCAGCGCCCGCACACCACTCACCCACCAGCGGTGTCCGACGACCGGCTAGAGTGCTCCCATGCGGGGCGTTAGGGGCGCCCCGAGCTGGGACTGTCTGGGGAATGGTGGGGATGATGGTGGACGTCGGGCGACCGCGGATGGAAATCCACGAGAACGATACGAAGAAGCATCTGCTGGCGGAGGGGGTCTTCCGTCTGATCGGGGAACGGATCGCCAGCGGTGTGCTGGCACCCGGAACACGCATCCGGGATGCCGACCTCGCCGACGAGCTGGCGGTGTCGCGCACGCCGGTCCGCGAGGCCCTGCAGCGATTGGAGCGCGTCGGTCTGGTGACCATGTACCCGAGCCGTTACACCGAGGTCACCTCACTCACACCACAGGCGTCCGAAGCCGCGCACGCCTTCGCGGGTTACCAGGCGGGCATTCTCGCCCGGCTCGCGTGCCCCCGACTGACCGAGACCGATCTCGCGACGCTGTCGACGATGATCGCCCGCATCGCTGACACCGTGGACGACTCCGCGGCCTGCTCGCGGGCCCGCGAGGAGGTCATCGGCTACCTCTCCGCGCGGTGCGGGAACGCCCTGCAGCAGTCCCTGGTGGACGAGGCCAGCATGGCCCTGGCGCGGGCCCTGCGCGGCTTCGAGATCACGGCCGAGCACCGCGTGCGCCTGATCGCCGGCTGCGCGGAACTGGACGACGCGTTCCATGTCGGGGACGCGGATGCCGCCGAGCGGGCGTGCCGGGCCATCTACGGCGTCGACTGAGCGCTCGCACGGCGCTTCGGGGCACGGCGCCTCGGGGCACGGCTCATCGGGATACGGCCGCCCGGGAGGCGACCCACCCGCTGACCCAGCGCTCCAGGCGTCCGTAGGCGTCCGTGCGGGGTTCGCGTGCGGATAGGAACACGTCGTGCAGTGCACCCTCGATGCGCTCGATCGTCACGGATGACCCGAGCCTGAGCGCTGCTCGTGCCACGTCGTCGACGACCAGGACGGTGTCGGCGCGGGTGAGCTCGTCGGACCAGCGGGTCGGCAGCGCGGTGCGCGCCGAGAGCAGGACGCACACCGGTGCCACGATGCCGAGCCCTTCGGAGACCCGTCGGTGCCCCTGCAGGATCGCGTGCAGCCAGGCGACGTGCACGGTCATGCTCTGCTCGGGTCGCCAGGCGGGATCCGTCTCCATCGGGTCGTCGGGGTCGGCGACCTCTCTCTGCGCGCGGCTGTAGAAGCCGAGATCCACCTGCGGTGCGGCATCCATCGGCCACAGCCGCGCCTGCAGCCCCACCATGGGTGCGATCGCCGCGCGCGCGGCCCCGAGCTGGAACTCGAGCCAGGGCGAGTTGAGGATGAGGGCGTCGACCTGACGAGGATGCCGCGCAGCCCACAGGCTGAGGATCAGTCCGCCCGTCGAGTGACCGAGCAGCACCAGGCGGCGACCGGCGGTGCTCCCTCGCGCGGCCAGTGCGGCCTCGATGTCCGCGTCGTACTCGGCCAGGTCGGTGATGAATCCCGGGGTCTGACCGGGTCGCAGGCTGCGCCCGTACTTGCGCAGATCGAGAGCGAAGAAGCGCGCACCGCGCGCGGTCCAGAACCGCGCCAGGCGCTTCTGGAAGAAGTAGTCCGACCAGCCGTGCACATACAGCACGTCGACACCTGCGAGCGGTCGCCGGTCCCCGCCCAGCAGCCACCACGGCGCGGCATCGGGCAGCGCCCGCACCAGAGTGGCCACGATCTCGCCCTCGGAGTCCTCTCCGAGGGGCAGCGTCAACTGCTCGAACTCGTCGCCGAGTACGTCCGCGACCCACATGGCGTCAGGGTATCCGGGCCGGCGTCACTCTCCGCGGGAGACGCGCAGCATCTCGTCGCGCGGCACCAGCTTCACACGCTCACGGCTCTGCGGAGCACCCAGAGCGATCTCGTGCGCGTCGAGGCGGTGCCAGCCGTCGAGATCGGTCCACTGCACGCCGCGCTGCGCGAGCAGCGCGGGGATCGCCTCATCGGACGGATCCTCGGGCACCCACCAGGAGCCCTGATCGTTGATCAGGTGGCGGACGGTCTCCATGGCATCCGACTTGGTGTGGCCGATCAGCCCGACCGGACCGCGCTTGATCCAGCCGGTGGCGTAGATGCCCGGCACTCGCTGGTTCGACTTGGTCTCCAGCACCTGACCCTCGCGGTTCGGAACGACGCCGTGCTTCTTGTCGAAGGGCACACCGGGCAGCGGTGATCCGAAGTACCCGATCGCGCGGTACAGGCCCTGCATGGCGATCTCGCGCAGCTCGCCCGTGCCGACCACGCCGCCGGCGCCGTCGGACTTCGTGCGCTCGTACACGAGGGCCGCGACGCGGCCGTTCTCGTCCTTCTTGACCTCGACCGGGCGCGCCCAGAAGTGCAGGTGCAGACGGCGGGATGCCGTGCCGCCGGCGTTGTTGGCCGACTCCAGTCTGCGCCAGGACTGCATGATGCGGTCCATGACCATGACCTGCTTGTTGCTGGCGACCGCCTGCTGCGATGCCTCGTCGTAGTCGAAGTCCTCGTCGTAGACGACCATGTCGACATCGCGCAGCTCGCCGAGCTCGCGCAGCTCGAGCGGCGTGAACTTCACCTGCGCGGGCCCGCGGCGTCCGAACACGTGCACGTCGGTGACGCGGCTGGCCTTCAGCCCCTGGTACACGTTGTCCGGCACCTCGGTGACCAGCAGGTCGTCGGCGTGCTTGGCGAGCATCCGCGACACGTCCAGCGCGACGTTGCCGTTGCCGATGACGCCGACCGAGGTGGCGTCCAGGGTCCAGTCCCGCGGCACGTCGGGGTGCCCGTCGAACCAGCTGACGAACTCCGCGGCACCGAACGAATGGTCGGCATCGATCCCCGGGATGTCCAGCGCGGAATCGCGCACCGAGCCGGTGGCGAAGATCACGGCGTTGTAGTGCCGCTTCAGGTCCTCCAGGGTGATGTCGGTGCCGAAGCGCACGTTGCCGAACAGCCGGATGTCGCCGCGGTCGAGCACATTGCGCAGGGCCGTGATGATGCCCTTGATGCGAGGGTGATCGGGGGCGACGCCGTAGCGCACCAGCCCATAGGGCGCGGGGAGCTGCTCGAAGAGGTCGATGGACACGTCGAACTTGCGCTCGGCCTTGAGCAGGATGTCGGCGGCGTAGATGCCTGCCGGTCCCGCCCCGACGATGGCCAGCTTGAGCTTCGTCATGGGGTTCCTTCCGTCAGCTGCTGCGATCAGCGAGAGTCAGCGCGAACCGGGTCAGCGCCTCGCGCACCGTGCCCTTGGGCAACGGCTCGAGGGCGGCGACCGCATCGGCGGTCCAGGCGCGCGCGAGGTCGAGGGTCCGCTCGGTGGCGGCGTGGTCGCGCAGCTGCGCGAGCGGCCCGTCGAGGATCGCGGGATCCGCGCCCTCGCCGATGCGCGCGACGCCGTCGTCGATGCGCTGGGCCAGGTCGATGTCCGACCGATCCGTTCCCGTCTTCAGCAGCAGCGAGGGCATCGTCGGCACGCCGGCGCGCAGATCCGTGCCCGGCACCTTGCCGGTCTCCTCGGCATCCGCGGACAGGTCGATCACGTCGTCGAGCAACTGGAACGCGACGCCGACCTTCTCGCCGTACACGCGCATGGGCTCCTCGAACTCCACCGGGGCGTCGGAGAAGATGACGCCGCCCTGGGTGGCTGCGGCGATCAGCGAGCCGGTCTTGTCGGCGAGCACCTGGATGTAGAACTCGATCGGGTCATCACCCGGCTGGGCGCCCACGGTCTCATGCATCTGTCCGAGCACGAGCCGCTCGAAGGTGTCGGCCTGCAGGCGCATGGCACGCTCTCCGTAGCGCGACATGATCTGGCTGGCGCGGGAGAAGAGGATGTCGCCGGTGAGGATGGCCACGTTGTTGCCCCACACGCCGTGCGCCGCGGGCACGCCACGGCGCGTGTCGGCACCGTCCATGACGTCGTCGTGGTACAGCGAGCCGAGGTGCGTGAGCTCCAGTGCCTTGGCGATGTCGATCACCGCGGGGACGTTCCCCTCGCCCAGCTGAGCGGCCAGCAGCGTGAGCACGGGACGGATGCGCTTGCCGCCGGCCTCGTACAGGTAGCGGGCCGCGGCGTCCGCCACCGGGTCCGCGATCCTCAGCTCGTCCGCGAGACCGGTTTCGACGAGTTCGAGACCTTCCTCGATGCGCGCGGCGACGCGTCGCGCTGCGGGCCCGAGGAAGACGCGGTCGCTGAAGCCGAGTCGGCTCGCAAGTCGCGTGCCCGGGGAAGCGGGGCTCGAAGTCACGCCCACCAGCCTACCTGCGCGCGCCTGTGTCGAAGTCCGCTGGGCATGCAGCCGCCGTCAGGCGAGCGCGTCGACGAGAGGCCGGAACTTCACTCGCGTCTCGAGCAGCTCGGACTCGGGATCGCTGCCCGCGACGATGCCGGCACCCGCGTAGGCGGTGACGCGGCGTGCGCCCGCGGCATCGTGCGCCGCCGGCGCGAACTGGGCGCAGCGCAGCGCGATCGCCCACTCACCGTCGCCGGAGGCGTCGATCCAGCCCACGGGACCCGCATAGCGCCCGCGGTCGAAGGGCTCGATACGGCGGATCGCGGCGACAGCGGCATCCGTCGGTGCGCCCGCGACAGCGGCCGTGGGATGCATCGCACCGACCAGGTCGAGCGCGGACGCCCCGTCGTCGAGTTCGCCTGCGACGTCCGTGGCGAGATGGAACAGGTTCGGCAGCTCGAGGATGAAGGGGTCGGGGCTGGCCGTCAGGGTGCGGGTGTGCGGCTGCAGGGTGGCCAGCACGCTGCGCACGGCGTAACTGTGCTCGTCGAGATCCTTGGCGCTGGCGGCGAGCGCGGCGGATGCTTCGGCATCCTCCTTCGGGTCGGCGCCGCGACCGGTCGTCCCGGCGAGCACGCGAGCCGTGACCGTGCGCGCGTGCGCAGTGACGAGGGTCTCCGGGCTCGCGCCGATGAGGCCGTCCACGGCGAAGGTCCAGGTGTCGGGGTATCCCGTCGACAGGGCGCGCACCAGGCGGCGCAGATCGGCGTCACCGGGCACCGTTCCGGTGAGATCACGGGCCAGCACGACCTTGCTGTACACGCCGTCGGCGATCTCGGCGAGCGCCAGGCGCACAGCATCCTGGTATCCCGACGGCGTCTGCGCGCCGGGGCCGACGCGGCCGGCCCAGTGCGGTGCGTAGGCGACGGGCTCGGGAACCGGCGCGAAGTCCTGGTCGGCGTGGCGGATGCGGGTGATCCAGCTGCGCCCGTCGCGTCGGCCGATCACCGCCTCCGGCACGACGAGGACGCTGTCGGAGGACGAGGCCTCGTCGAAGGTCAGCGCACCGAACGCGACGAGTCCCGTGCCGTGCAGTCCGACGGGGTCGTCGATCTCGGCTGCCGCCGTGATCTCGCGCCACGCGTCGGCGATGACCTCGCTGCGCTTGCGGCCCCCGCCCGCGAGGATGCGCACGGAGGCGACGATCCCGTCGCCGGCTGCCACGATCCCCTCGCCGCGGCGCAGCCAGGCGATCGGCTGCGAAGCGGAGGTGTGCGACAGCAGGTCATCGACGGGGGGGATCTCGCGGGTCTGCGCGACCAGGCGGATGCTGCTCACCCCTTCAGCCTACTTGTGCGCGGACGCGTGATCGTTCTCTGTGCCGTCGCCCGGAGCATCCGCTGCGCACATGGTGTGTCCCCACCCGCGAGGAGGCCGACACGCCGCGCCGGCGTCCGAGGCTCCGAACGACGACACTCATCGGTTCAGGCCCAGGGCCTCGAGGCGGTCGAGCCAGGCATCCGCGGTGGCGTCGTCGAAGGGCGGCACCTGCGCACGGACCCGATCCTCCAGATCAAGGGCCAGGGACTCGAGATGCGTCATCACGTCGGCCGGATACCCGTAGCGGATGCTGTGCTCCGCCCACTCGTCACGGTCGTCGACCCACGTGCCCCGCTGCCCCGCGACGCGCACGACGTCGAGGTCCATGTCGATGCCGGTCGCGAGGATCGGCCAGCCGGTCGTGGGGTCGACGCCGCCGGCATCCGTCCAGCGGATGTCCCAGGCGATATCGATGTAGATGCGCATGCCCTTCTCATGCCGCCGGTGCACGGTCACCGCATGGTCGGCGCCCTGCGCGGCGTCCGATCGCGGGATCAGGGTGACGTCGGACGAAGAGGCGATGAACTCGCGGCCGGGCCGACTGCTGCGCCATCCGGCGGGCTGCCCGATCCAGTCGCCCCATACATCGGCGCCCAGATAGATCTCCTCATTGGCCCAGTGCGGTGAGCCGTCCCATTTGCGCCACTGGAAGATCATCGGTGTGCCCGGTCCGGGGCGGTTCGCACTCACGGGCCGAGTCTACGACCGGGTGCGCCGCCGTAGGATCGTAGGCATGGAGCCGAACCGCGCCGACCTCGGCAGAGACCCGTCGCACGTCAGCGGCATGTTCGATCAGGTGGCCGCCGGCTACGACCGCACCAACACCCTCATGACCTTCGGGAACGATGCGCTGTGGCGGGCCGCGACCACCAGAGCCGTCGCGCCGAGACGCGGCGAGCGCATCCTGGACCTGGCGGCCGGCACGGCCTCCTCCTCGGCCTCGCTGGCGGGCACCGGCGCGCAGGTCGTCGCCGCGGATTTCTCGCCCGGGATGCTGGCGGAGGGCCGACGTCGCCATGGGCACCTGCCCAACATCACGTTCGTCGAGGCGGATGCCACGGCGCTGCCCTTCGAGGACGGCGAGTTCGATGCCGTCACCATGTCGTACGGCCTGCGCAACGTGCAGCAGCCGAAGAAGGCGCTCTCCGAGCTGTACCGGGTCGCCAAGCCGGGCGGTCGCCTGGTGATCAACGAGTTCTCCACCCCTCCGGGCAGGCTGTTCCGCGGCCTGTACCGCTTCTACAACGCACAGGTGCTCCCGCGGGTCGCGCGCCTGGCGGGCACGAACGGCGACGCGTACGACTACCTCAACGAGTCGATCCGCGACTGGCCGGATCAGCGCACGCTCGCGGGCTGGATCCGTGAGGCGGGCTGGACCGACGTCGAGTACCGCAACCTCTCGTTCGGGATCGTGGCGCTGCACAGGGGGCGCAAACCGGCCGCCTGAGCCCGGTCTGCAACCTGACGCGTCGGGCCGTCAGCTCGCCTCGAGCCGCTTCTTCTCCGCCTCGATGTCGAAGTCGGCTGCCGGCCACTGCGGGTCGATGTCCTCGAGCGCTGCGATCAGCAGCTCCTGCACGGCGAGCCGCGCGTACCACTTGTGATTCGCGGGCACGACGTACCAGGGCGCCTCCGGTGCGGATGTGCGCTCGAACACCGTCCGGTAGGCGGCCATGTACGCGTCCCAGCGCATCCGCTCATCGATGTCGCCCGGGTTGTACTTCCAGTGCTTGTCCGGCCGTTCGAGCCTCTCGGCGAGACGCTTCTTCTGCTCGTCGCTCGAGATGTGCAGCATGACCTTGATGATGCGGATGCCGGATGCCGCGACGCGACGCTCGAATGCGACGATCGCGTCGTAGCGGCGTTCGATCTCAGCGGGTGCGGCGAGTCCGCGCACCCTGCCGATGAGCACATCCTCGTAGTGCGAGCGGTCGAAGACCCCGATGAAACCGGGCTGCGGCAGTCGCTTCTCGATGCGCCAGAGGAAGTCGTGGTCGAGCTCTTCGGGGGTGGGCGCCTTGAAGGCGGCGAGCTCGACGCCCTGCGGGTCGACTCCGCCGACCACGTGACGGACGATGCCGCCCTTGCCCGCGGTGTCCATCGCCTGCAGCACCAGCAGGACGGCATCCGTCGCCTCGCCGGCGCGCGAACCCGCGAACAGCCGCTCCTGCAGTTCGCTGAGCACCGTGCGTCGCACCTCGAGCTCTCTGTGGCCCTCGTGCTTGCCTCTGCTGAATCCCGGCGTGCTCTCCGGATCGACGTCCTCGTATCGGAATCCGGCTCCGACCCGCAGTAGGTCGCTCGGCCGGGCCGTCCAGACGTTCTCGCTCATGCAGACATCATGCCCGGCTTCCGCCGGATGTCCGATGCCCCGGGCACAATCGCCTCATGGACACTTCCCTTCTCGTCATCGTCGTGGCGGTGATCGCCGCAGCACTCGCCGGTGGCCTCGGTTTCGTGCTCGGGATGCTGCGCGGGAGGTCGTCGGACGCCGCAGCGCGGGCCGAGGTGCAGTCGGCCCGCCTGCGTACGGAGTCGCTCGAGCGGGAAGCCGAGGCGCTGCGCGCCGAGATCACCGCGCGGGTGCAGGATGAGCGCACGATCGGTGAGCGTCGCCTCGCCGAAGCCCGAGCCGCCGCAGAGCAGGCGGTGGCGCGGACGAAGGAAGAGGCGGCCGCGCGCCTGAACGAGGTGCGCGGCGACCACGTGCGTCGACTCGCCGAGGTGCGCGAAGAGGCGGATGCCGATGTCGCCGCCGAGCGCGCCCGCGCCGCCGAGCGCCTGGAGGAGCTGAAGGCCGACCAGAAGCGGCTCGCTGACGAGTTCGACGCGCTGAGCAGACGTGCACTGGAGGCGAACTCGAAGGTCTTCCTGCAACAGGCCGAGGAGCGCCTCAAGCGCAGTCAGAGCGAGGGCGCCGCCGAGCTGCAGAAGCGTCAGGATGCCGTGCAGCAGCTGATCGAGCCGATCCAGAAGACCCTCGACACGGTCAAGTCCGAGATGACGACCGCCGAGAAGGCGCGACTGGAGGCCAACGCGGCGCTCGCCGAACAGCTGCAGTTCATGCGGCAGTCCTCCGAGACGCTGGGCTCGGAGACGCGCAAGCTGGTCAACGCGCTGCGGGCTCCGCAGGTGCGCGGCCGCTGGGGGGAGCTGCAGCTGCGGCGCGTGGTCGAGGCGTCGGGCATGGTCAACCACGTCGACTTCGACGAGCAGCTGCACCACTCCACCGATGAGGGTGCGCTGCGTCCGGACCTGGTCGTGCACCTCGCCGGCGACAAGCGCGTCGTCGTCGACGCCAAGGTCGCCTTCAGCGGGTATCTGGAGGCGATGGAGGCCACGGACGACACCGTGCGCGCCCAACGGCTGGAGGCCCACGCCCGACACCTGCGCAAGCACATCGACGACCTCGGCGCGAAGGAGTACTGGGACGTCGTCGCCGGTTCGCCCGAGTTCGTGGTGATGTTCGTGCCGGCGGAGCCGTTCCTCGCTGCGGCGCTGGACCAGGATTCGACCCTGTATGAGTACGCGTTCGAGCGCAATGTCGTGATCGCCACCCCGTCGACGCTGATCGCCCTGCTGCGAACCGTCGGCCATGCCTGGCGTCAGGATCAGCTCGCGCAGGAGGCACAGCAGATCTTCGCGGTCGGCAAGGAGTTGCACAAGCGGCTGGGCACGCTGGGACAGCATCTGGCGAAGCTGGGGCGCAGCCTGAACACCACGGTCGACGCGTACAACCGGTTCGCCGGATCACTGGACCGCAACGTCGTGACGCAGGCCCGCCGGTTCAGCGCGCTTCAGGGGCTGGACGAGGTGCTCACGGACACGTCCCCCGTGGAAGCGTTGGCGATCGCGCCGCAGAAGGCGGACCTGTACGAGCTCGAGCAGGGTGCAGACCCACACGAGGACGAGCGGTACGCCCGTGCCGACGTCGGTGAGATCACGCACCGTCTGGAGTGACCGCACAGCGAGCGCGCGGAGCGAGCCGAGCATTTCGCGCGCGCCGGACTCAGCGCTCCAGCGGCACCTCGATGATCTGCGGACCCGGCGCGGGCGATGTCAGAGCCTGATCCAACGCGGAGCGGGTCGTCACCTGCGTGAACTCCCACCCGTAGGCGGCGGCGAGCTCCCGCAGCGCCACGGATTGCGGGGTGTAGAAGGCGCGGTCCAGGTCCTCGGCAGGGGCGGATGCCGCCACTTCGAGGCCGTCGAAGATCGTGCCGCCGCCGTCGTTGCCGACGATCACCTGGATGCGTGGACGGGTCTCATCCCCGGGCAGCAGCAGGGCGCCGGCGTCGTGCAGGAACGCCAGATCGCCGAGCAGAACCCGGGTGACGCCCGCGGCGCCCGCCGCCTGGCTGGCCGTCGCGATGCCGATCGCGGTCCCGATGGTGCCGTCGATCCCCGCGAGGCCGCGATTCGCGTGCACCGGCACCTTCTTGCCGCCGAGCACCTGGTCGGCCACGCGCACCAGGCGTGATGATCCGAACACCAGCCGGTCATGCGGCCAGGTCGCGCGCCACACGGCATCCGCCAGCAGCGGCCGATCCACCCTCTGCCGCACCGCGTCGAGCTCGGCCCGCACGGCGCTCAGCCGCGCGTTCTTGTCCGCGGAGTACAGCCCGTCCTGATCCGGAGCGGGGGCACTGAGATCCATGGCGGCGGCCGCGGACGCATTCATCCACGAGCCGAGCCACTGACGATCTGCGGGCCCGTCGGCCACCGCGACGGCGTCCGCCGCCCGCGTGCGCCCGTTCAGGTTCAGCTCCTCGCCGCCGCGACGCACCGCCACCACGTCCAGATCCGCACGCCCCAGCAGGCCCGTCACCTCACGGCTGAGGGTGGGGTGTCCGAAGACCACCACGCGCTCGATCCGTCCGCCGAGCAAGTCGTCGCGCAGCAGCTCGCGGTACCCGTGCACGACCAGCCGACCGAACCGGGCTCCGCTGACGATCTCGGCGACGAGCGGCCAGCCACCGGCGTGCGACAGCTCCTCGGCATCCGCACCGGCATCCGCGCCCGCGATCACGATCGTGCGCGGACCGCGCTCCAGCACCAGGGAGTCGGCTGGTACCCGCGACGGCAGAGGCCCGGGTTCCGCGGGAACGGTGACCGCACCGGAGAGCGGCTCCCGCGCCGGCAGGTTCAGGTGCACCGGACCGGCAACCCCCGCGACTCCGGTGCCCGACAGGCCCAGCGATGCACGCACCGCCCGCTCGCCGAGACCCGCCCAGACCGGCTGAGTGCCCGAGACCGGCTGTGCGCCCGAGACCGTCTCCGATCCCGGAGCCGTCGTCGGATCCGCGGCGTGTCCGCTCGCGACACGCCGTGCGGCATCCGGGCGCTCCGGGCGACGGGACGGGACGACGTCAGGGGCCGGGTCGGGATCTTGGCCCGGGACGGGGGCATCCACAGCCATCCGCACGAAGGCGCCGAACAGCCCCGGCTGCACGGTGGCCTGGTTGGCGCCGACGCCGCGCAGTTCCAGCGGACGATCGGCGGTCAGCAGCAGCAGCGGCACCCCGGCGTGGAAGGCCTCCATCGTGGCCGGCAGCAGATTGGCGGCTGCTGTGCCCGAGGTGCACACGACGGGCACAGGCCGTCCGCTTTCGCGGGCGATCCCCAGTGCTGTGAAGCCGGCGACCCGCTCGTCGATGCGCACGTGCACGCGCAGAAACTCCCTGCGCGACAGCTCCATGGCGGCCAGCGCGATCGCCTGCGACCGAGACCCCGGCGAGAGCACGAGATCGCGCACGCCGTTCTCGATCAGCTCGGTGAGGAGCCGTGCCGCCGCGTCACTCGCCGGCGAGCTCGTCACGAGCGAGGATCCGCACCGTCGGAGTCGTCGTCCAGTCGGGCGAGCTCCGCTTCCAGCTCACGGATGCGCGCATCCTGTTCGGCATTGCCCATGCGACGGAGCACCTGCGGATCGTCATCCGGCGGGACGACGTACCCGGTGTCGACCTCGCCGCGGCGCAGGCGGCCGAGAGCGAACCAGAGGATGCCGCCGATCACGGGGAGGAGGATGACGATGAGCACCCAGACGGTCTTCGAGACACCCCGATGCCGCGTCGCCGGCTGCGCGGCGCAGTCGACGATGCTGAACACCCAGAACACGACGGCGAGGAATCCGCCGACGATCAGGACACGAGCCATGCTTCCAGTGTAGATCCGCCTTCGATGAACGGCCTGGGTACCGCTTCTGCCCCCTCGCCCAGCCCCTTCCGCACAGCCGGCGCCTAACCGCCGCTTCTAGACTGGGGGCCGTGAAGAAGTTGCCACCCCTCCTCGTCTACACCGTTCTGCGGTTACTGGCGTTTCTCGTGCCTCTGGCGATCATGTGGGTCTTCTTCCCGATCTTCCGCGAGTTCTGGTGGCTCGCCGCCCTGTTCGCCGCCCTCATCGGCATGAGCATCTCTCTGCTCTTCCTGCGCACCCCGCTGTCGCAGACCTCGCGAGAGATCTACGACCGCCGCCAGCGGAGGATCTCCGACGAGAACGTGGAGGACGACGCGGTCGAGTGACGGCATCCGGTCCGGGATCTCCCGATCGAGAGGTACCGGTCAGCGACGGAAGCTCACGTGCGTCGTTCCGCTCTCGGCCACCTCACTGGTCACCTCGTAGTCGGCTTCCAGCCCTCGCAGGCCGTCCCAGATCCGCTCTCCGCGCCCCAGCACGAGGGGTGCGACCGCGAGGTGGATCCTGTCGACGAGCCGCGCGGAGAGGAACTGCCGCACGACATCGATTCCCCCGCCCACCCGCACATCCGCGCCCTGCGCCGCGTCGAGTGCCCGCGCCAGCGCATCTTCAGGGGAGGCGTCGACGAAATGGAACACCGTGCCGTTGTCGAATTCGATCGATTCCCGCGGCGTGTGGGTGAGCACGAAGACGGGGATCCGGAACGGCGGTTCCTCACCCCACCAGCCGCGCCAGTCGGGGTCGTCGGCGTTGAGCGTGAGCCCGAACATGCCGGCGCCCATGATCTCGGCGCCGGTGCCCTCGAAGTATGCGCTCGCGTACTTCTCGTCGATACCGGTCGTTCCCTCGCCCGAGGTCTCTCCCATCACGCGCTCGCGGAACGTGCGGGTCGCGGTGTACGCGGCGACCAGACGCTGCCAGTCATCGCCGAAGGGATTCTCGGGGGTCTGATCGGTCGTCGTGGCGAAGCCGTCCAGGGAGATGTTCAGATCGACTTTCACTGCCATGAGCGCCTCCTCAGGCGTTGTCGGGGTTGCTCGCCTTGCCGTCCAGCCACAGCATGTCAGAGGGGTCGCCGTGGGTGCCATCGGATCCGACATGCTTCGTGCTGATCTGCGGGCCCTTGGTGATCACGTGCACGAGTGCCATCCCGTGACCGCGCGACAGATCATGGTCGGCCTTCAACCACTCCAGGATCGGAGCGGCCTTCGTGCCGGGACCGAATCCTCTCTCCGTAGCCAGCTCGATGAACTGGCGAGGCGTCAAGCCGGTCTTCGTCTCGATGTTGTCGAGGTATGCCTGGAAGGACATGAGGTTCTCCGTTCTCTGGAAGTTCAGTCGAGCTTCAGTCGAGGTCTGTCTGGATCATCACGGACGAGGCGTGGATGCAGATCAGGCGCATCGTGCCGGCGCCGGAGTTCGTGAATCGGTGCGGAACGAACGCCGGCCCGGTGACGGTGTCGCCCGCCGTGGCACTGATCCGCTGCTCGCCGACCTGGAAGGTCGCCACGCCTTCGAGCAGCACCCAGGTCTCCGGATAGGGATGCCAGTGCAACCCCGATCCCTGTCCCGGCTGGTTGTCGATGTAGAAGTACGACACGGCGGCCCCGTGGTCGCGTCCTTCGAACCGTCTGCTCGACCCGGTTCCCAGCGCGATCTCGGCGGAGCTCACCCGGGTCGGTTCAGCGAGTGTCCTCATCGTGGTTGCCTTTCCGCTCGGTGCCTGCTCCCACCCTTTCGCCGCGTGGCGCGACACCATAGAGTTTCGATGTGGATCGAAACATCAAGGGGTCGCGACCGCCGGTCGAAGACGTCGACCATCCCGATCACCGCGTCGACTTCCACCTCAGTCCCGGCGACATCCAGGCTGTGCGTTTCGGCATCTCACCGGGCCACGAGCTCGCACACGCCGTCCGCATCCTGCTTCGTCCCGCACAGCATCCGCTGCAGTGGGGCTGGCTGCGGCAGGTGCGCGACCGTGTGCCGCGCGAACCGCTGGCACTGCTCGCGCAGGTGATCGGCGCGGACGGCTACCTGCCGGATTTCCTGACCACCGACGCGCGGTGGGACCTGACGCCCGCCGACGAGCTCGCCGCGCTGCTCGCCGCGCCGATCCCCGGCATCCTGATCGACCTGGACAAGCGCATCGCGCGCTCCAGCGGCGCGCATCGGGCCGCATTGCAGCGAATGCGCGAGGAGCCCGAACGCACACGCGCGCTGGTCGCGCGGGCGTGGGAGCGGGTGTGGGATGCCGTGCTGGACCCGGTGTGGCCGCAGCTGGAACGAATGCTGCGCGCCGACATCGCCGTGCGAGCTCGCACGATCACCACCGACGGGATCGCCGGGATGGCGGGCGGCCTGCACCGCACCGTGCAGTGGAGTGACGGAGCGGTGCGGGTGCAGCTGCGCCGGCACAGCGAAGACGTCGACTGTCGGGGCTCCGGCCTCGTCCTGGTGCCTTCGGTCATGTCGTCCTGGGGCTGCATGGTGATCACCGAGCCGCCTGCCCAACCCACCGTGTTCTACCCGGCGCGCGGTGTCACGGCAGGGTGGGCGCGGGACAGCGCGGAGCTCGAGGGGGCACTCGGCGCGCTGCTCGGGCCGGTGCGCTCCGGCATCCTGCTGCGCGCCCACCTCGCGCGCACGACGTCGCAGGTGGCGGCGGATGCCGGGATCGCCGTGTCCACGGCATCCCATCATCTGACCGTGCTGCGCGGCGCCGGGCTGGTCGCGAGCACGCGGGAGGGGAATCGGATGCTGCATCTGCGCACTCCCCTCGGCGAGGCGCTGGTGGGGGCGAGGCTCTGACAGGTGAGCCGGATCGCCCGCGAGGCTCTAAGCCACGAGCGCCCAGAGGATGAACGCGGCGTAGCCGACCGACGCCAGCGAAGTGAGGCTGAGCGCGATCACCAGCTCGCGCGGTTCCCGATACGTCCAGACGATGAGGATCGCGGGGAGGGCCGCCAGCAGTACGAGCAGCGACAGCCACGCGACGGGGTACAGCAGCAGCGCGAACAGCACGGCGATGCCGAACGGCGCGAGGGCGAACAGGGTGTACACGACCTGCGTCGCGCGCTTGCCGATCAGCACCGTGAGGGTGCGCTTGCCGACCGTGCGGTCCTGGTCGATGTCGCGCAGGTTGTTCGCAAGCAGCACGGCGCACGCGAACAGTCCGGCAGCGATGGCGGCGAGCCAGGCCTCCAGGGGCAGTGCGAACGACTGAACCCACGTGGTGCCGAGCACGGCGACCAGTCCGAAGAAGACGAAGACGAACAGCTCACCCATGGCGTTGTACCCGTAGGGGCGCTTCCCGCCGGTGTAGAACCAGGCGGCCACGATGCTCAGCGCGCCGACGGCCAGCATCCACCACTGCTGGGTGCGGATCACGATCGCGAGGCCCGCGACGGCGGCGAACGCGAAGAAGATCAGAGCGGCGATCAGCACCCGCCGGGGCGAGACGCGTCCGGAAGCGGTCAGGCGTGCGGGCCCGACGCGGACGGCGTCGGTGCCGCGGATGCCGTCGCTGTAGTCGTTGGCGAAGTTCACGCCCACCTGCAGCAGCACCGCCACGGCGAGGCAGGCGAGCGCGATGACCCAGTGCAGTTCGCGGTCCGTCACCTGAGCGGCCCCGGTTCCGAGGATGACCGGCGCGACGGCGAGCGGCAGCGTCCGCAGACGCGCGGCGCCGATCCAGTCCCCGATGGTCACCGGGCCCGCCTCGATCACGGGACGTCTGGCCGGGTTGCCGCTGGTCTGCTTCTTCTTGGTTCGGGATGCCACGCTCGGAAGCCTACTGGCCGCACCGGTGCGGGACACGCCGCCGAGTACTCTCGAAGTGTGACCGATCAGCCTGCCCGCGCCCTCTACCCACAGGCGAACTCCGTCGAGGACTTCGCCCACAATCTCGCCGACGTGCGGGCGAACATCTCCGCCGCAGCGGAGCGCTCCGGGCGCGACGGTGGTGACATCCGGCTGCTGTCGGTGAGCAAGACGGTTCCTGAGGAGCGCCTGCTGCTGGCGATCCAGGCGGGCGCCGTCGATCTGGGCGAGAACAAGGTGCAGGAGGCCCAGCGCAAGGCCGAGAACCTGGCCGACCAGGACGTCCGCTGGTCGGTGATCGGGCACCTGCAGACCAACAAGGCCAAGGATGTCGTCGCGTTCGCGGACGAGTTCCAGGCACTGGACAGCATCCGCCTCGCCGACGCCCTCGACAAGCGCCTTCAGGCCGCCGGCCGCCCGCTCGATGTGTTCGTGCAGGTGAACACCTCGGCGGAGGAGTCGAAGTTCGGCCTGGAGCCCGGCGACGCGCTGGCGTTCCTCGACGAGCTGCAGCACCGTGACAGCCTGCGCGTGCGTGGCCTGATGACCCTCGCGCTGTTCACCAGCGACACCGACCGCGTGCGGGAGTGCTTCCGCATTCTGCGCGAGTTGCGCGATCAGGCGCGCGAGCGGGACCTGGTCGGACCGGGCGAGCTGTCGATGGGCATGTCCGGGGATTATCAGGCAGCCATCGAAGAGGGCGCGACGGTCGTCCGCGTCGGTCAGGCCATCTTCGGCGCCCGGCGCACACCCGATTCCGAGTACTGGCCGGGCTTCGCGAGATGAGCCCCGCGCACACACCGGGCTGGGCGGAGGGACGCGCACGCTGGGAGCTGGACCGGCGCCCGGCGCGAGTGCTGCTGATCGGATCGCAGGTCGCCTTCGGTTCGGTCGGCATGAACGGCGTGCTGCCCATGCTGACAGACACCCGCGTCATCCCTCTGCCCACCATCGTGCTGAGCAATCTGCCGCACTACCCGAGCGCGCACGCGAACCCGATGCCCGCCGAGTGGCTGGCCGGCAGCATCCGCGACCTCGAATCGCTCGGCGCGCTCGACGAGATCGACAGCGTGTGCACCGGGTACTTCGCCTCGCCCGACCAGGTGACGGCTGTGGCAGACGCCCTCGAACCGCTGATCACGCGCCGGCCGGACCTTCGCGTGCTGGTCGATCCGACGCTCGGCGACTCCGACGTCGGGCTGTACACCGACCCCGCCGTCGCCCCGGCGCTGCGCGAGCGGATGCTGCCGCTGGCGACCGGCGTCGTGCCGAACGGCTTCGAGCTCGGGCTGCTCAGCGGCGAGGCCTCGGCGGATGCGGAGGCCGCAGCGCGTGCGCTGTTCGGGCCGCGCACGGAATGGCTCGTGGTCAGCGGCGGCGCGGTGTCCGGCGGGCCGACGCTCGTCGATCTGGTCGTCACCGCCGAGCGGGTCGTCCGGCTGGAGCATCCGCTCATCCCGACCACCGTGAAAGGCACCGGAGATGCGTTCGCCGGTGCCCTGCTGGCGGCGCTGCGTCGCGGCGCGGCGGTGACCGATGCCGTCACTGCGGCTGCCTCCGCCGTGCGCGCACTGCTCGCCTGAGCGCGACGGCACGCCCGTGTCCGTTCAGATGATCGGACGACGCTCGTAGTAGGTCTGCAGGACGACGGTGGTGTGGGTGCGGACATTCGCCGTCAGGCGGATGTCGTTCACCAGCTGCTCCAGCGCCCGCGGCGTCGCGACGCGGACGAACAGCATGTAGGCGGCCTCCCCGGCGATCGAATGGCAGGCCTCGATCGCACTGAGGTGCTCGAGCAGCTCCGGGGCGTTGTCGGGCTGGGCGGGGTCCAGCGGCGTGATCTCGACGAACGCCGACAGGGGCACGCCGACCTCCTCCGGATCCAGCACCGCCTGGTATCCGGTGATGACGCCGCGACTCTCGAGTCGCTTCAGTCTCGACTGGACGGCGGACGTCGACAGCCCGACCATCTCGGAGAGCTGCGCGAGGGTCGCCCGGCCGTCTCGAGCGATCTCGGCGAGAAGCGTGTGGTCGACAGAGTCATCCATACATGGAAGAATATCGGCTGAATCCGTATTTGACCGGATTATTTCCACTCTTCCTCGCGATCGGAGGTTCCGATGTCCAGCATCACCACCCACGCCCCTGCCATCATCGGCGAGCCGGAGGTCGTCGAGGATGCCCGGCCCCTGAGCCTGTCGAAGGGCGTCGAGACGAGTGCCGCATGGATGCAGCTGAAGAACGCCGCGATCGCGCTGCGCCCGCTGCAGGTCAAGGACGGCTCCGTCCCCGAGGAGGCCGACCGCGAGGCGGCCTCGCAGCATGTCGCCGCGATCATCGCCGGCATCCGCGCCCTCTCCCCCGCCTTCCCGCACGACGCGGAGTACCTCGACGCACTCGTGGTCGACTTCCAGCGCTGGGCCGACGGCGGTTTCGCCGAGCCCGACTTCCTCGACTCGCTGATGGCTTTCCAGCCCCAACAGCACCGCGTCGACGGCATCCGTCACCTCGTCGTGTTCCCGATGTACACCCAGAACGGCTCCAGTGAGCGCCTGGTCGAGGCCCTCATCGTCGAGACGATCTGGCCGGAGTTCATCGCCGAGCTCGAGGCCGGCGACTACGGCAACAAGCTGTTCGTCTCGCTGCGCCTGGTCGACTTCACGCCCGGCTACGACACGAACTCGGCGGTGCTGTTCCCCGAGACCGTCGCGATGCGCGAGATCCCCTCGTTCACCTGGGGCGCGATCTTCCAGGACCGCGAGGCCGCCCGCTACCGCCGCGTCGTGCGCGCCGCATCCGAGATCACCAACCTCGAGCTGCCCGAGCGCGCCGCGAACATGCTCGACGACCAGAGCGTCACCGAGAAGACGTTCGTGATGTGGGACATCATCCACGACCGCACCCACATGCGCGGCGACCTGCCCTTCGACCCGTTCATGATCAAGCAGCGGATGCCGTTCTTCCTGTACTCCCTCGAGGAGATGCGGTGCGACATGACGGCGTTCCGCGAGTCGGTGAAGATCGAGCGCGCCTTCGACGCACGCATCGCCGCCGGTGAGCAGCTCACCCAGACCGAGCAGGAGATGCACGAGTACGCGCATCTGGTGCAGTACGCGGTGATCTTCGACCGCATCTTCCGCTTCGCGATCACCGGCACCCGCACGCGCAACTACGACGCCGTCGGGGGTCAGCTGCTGTTCGCGTGGCTGCACCAGCGCGGCGTGCTGCACTGGACCGACACGGCGCTCGCCTTCGACTGGGACAACGTGCCGGATGCCGTCGTGGCGCTCGGCGACGCCATCGACGACCTGTACTGGCATTCGATCGACCGCCCCAAGGTCGCGCACTGGCTCGCCGCGTACGAGCTGGTCCGCGGCACTCTCACCCCGCACCCCGCCTCGCAGTGGGCGCGCGGCCTGTCGGATGAGATCCTCGCCGGCGCCCCGAAGGGCTATACCGACGCCGTGATGGACGACGAGTTCCCGCTGTCGATGTTCTTCGAGACGCTGCACAAGAAGATGAAGCCGGTCATCGAGTCCACGGTCGGCATCCGCGGCTCCGACGTGTAGCCGGCGCCGGCGACGGCCCGGCGGACCCGATCTGCTGACTCCGTCCCGATCCGCGGACCTTCCGTGCCGGTTCGTCCGCGGATCGGGACTTCATCGGCTGATCGGGTCAGTGTGGAGGGTCAGTGTGGAGAATGGAGAGATCATGACGACATCCGGACGCACCGTCCTCCTCGCCGGGGCGACCAGCGCCGCCGGTCTGGCCACGGCGCGCGCCCTCATCGGCGCCGGTTCCCGCGTGATCGCGACCGGCCGGTCCGCCGATCGGCTGGCAGCACTGGCGGATGCCGGCGCGCAGACGGCGGTGGCGGACGCCACCTCCTTGGCGGAGATGTCAGCCCTCGCCGATCGGATCGGCGCGGTCGACGCGGTGATCCCGCTCGTCGGCGGATGGCGCGGCGGCGGCGGGCTCGCCGGGCAGAGCGACGAGGACCTCCAGGCCCTGTTGCCGGCCTTCCAGGCCGTGCGGGCGACGAGCCGTGCCTTCGACGCGGCGATCAGGGCATCGGATGCCGGTCGCTTCGCGATCGTGTCATCGACCGCCGTCCTCCGGCCGCTCGCCGGAGGCGCGAACTACGCCAGCATGAAGGCCGCCAGTGAGGCGTGGGCGCGCGCCGTGGCCCAGGGCTACGCCAAGGCCGCCCGGAGCGCCGACGCACCGCTGCTGGCGGCATCCGTCGTCTTCCGCGCGGATGGCGCCCTCGACGCCGAGGCCCTCGCCCGGGCGGTCGTGTCGCTCTGGGACTCGGATGCCGCGGAGCTGAACGACCGGATCATGGTGCTCTGACCTGCCTCAGCGGTCCGGCTCCCGCTCGTCGCCTCCGGAGGGCGCCGGCCCGTCGATCAGGCCGCCGCGAGCCGTCAGCGGTGTCTCATCAGCCGCCAGTGCCAGCGCCGACGAGCCGGATTCCTCGACGGGTTGGGCCTGCGCGCCTTCCTCCGGTGTGATCTGCGCATATGTCGTACTCAGTCGGCGATAGGCGCTCGTCGTGAAGGCGACCAGAGCGAGGGCGATGACGGCGAGCCCGGCGAAGACGAAGATCAGCGCGATGCCGCGGGCCTGACCGCCACCGACCAGCCAGCCCCACGTCGCTCGTCCGTCGGCGGACTCCGCGTAGGGAATGATCAGGTACTGCGCCAGCGGCGCGATCAGGAATGCCGTGATGGGCGCGGCCGACGCCTCCATCGCAGACGCGAAACCGAACACCCGGCCCTGCCTGCGGTAGGGCACCACCTTCTGGATGACGGTCTGCTCGGCCGCTTCGATCGCAGGCACGAATGCCATGTACAGCCACATACCGGCGACGAACAGCGGCCACCAGTCCCGGATGGCGAAGAACGTGCCCACCAGCCCCATCCCCACCACGAGCAGCAGCATGGTGCGCAGCGGATTGCGCCCCAACCCGCGCGAGGACACGACGATCCCCCCGATGAGGAACCCCGTGGACGCCACTCCCAGCGCGATCCCCCACAGCTGCACCGACATGAGCTCGAGCCCGTACGGATCCATCAGGGCCATGTAGACGCCGCCGATGAGGTTGTTGAACATCGAGAAGAACAGCAGTGCGAACAACGCCGGCACCGCACGGATCGCGCGGATGCTGCCGCCCAGGTCCATGGCGGAGGGCGCATGAGGATCCCGCTGGGGGCGCTCCTCGGGGATGCGGACGAACAGGATGTGCACCAGCGAGACCAGCGTGAGCGCCACCGCGATCATCAGCGTGCCACCCATCCCCAAGAATCCCACCGACAGCCCGCTGAACACACTCGTGACGAGGAACGCCAGGCCCTGCACGGTGCCCACCATGCCATTGGCGTTGGCATGCCGTTCGACCGGCACCAGCAGGGTGACCGTGGTGGAGAGTGCGATGTTGCGCATCTGCTCGACCACCGCGCCGAGCAGGATGATTCCCGCGAACAGCCAGAACCACGGTCCTCCCAAGTCCAGCAGCGCGCGCACCGGCTGCGACAGGAAGAGCAGCCAGGAAGCCAGGAACGCCACCGCCGTGACGGCGCTGGAGAACACGAACACGGCCCGCTTGCGATGGCGGTCGACAAGGGTGCCGAACAGGATCGAGAAGATCGCGATGAGCAGCATGTACGCGCCGCCGATGATGCCGGTGGCCATCACGTTCTTCGTCTCGAGATAGACCCAGAACGTCAGCGCGAACCACAGGAAACTGGTGGTGACATTGGCCACCATCGTGTTCGCGAGCACCTGCAGGAACGTGCGCATGAGGAGAGGGTAGGCGGCGCCGCCGACATCCGACAGAGCTGCCAGGATTTCACGACGGATGCTCCCCCGTAGAGTTGTGAAGTGAGCACTCTGCATGACACCGCCGTGCGCGGCTTCGCATCCGACAACTACTCCGGCATCCACCCCGAGGTGCTTGCGGCCATCTCGGCCGCGAACGAGGGCCACCAGGTGGCGTACGGCGAGGATCTGTACACCCAGCGGCTGCAGGAGGTCTTCACCCGGCACTTCGGCGAGGCGGTGCGGGCGTTCCCCGTGTTCAACGGCACCGGCGCGAACGTCACCGCCCTGCAGTCGATGCTGCCGCGCTGGGGTGCGGTGATCTCGGCATCCACTGCGCACATCAACGTCGACGAGGGCGGCGCGCCCGAGCGCATCGGCGGGTTCAAGCTGCTGACCGTCGACACCCGCGACGGCAAGTTGACCCCCGAGCTGGTCGACCGCGAGGCGTGGGGCTGGGGTGACGAGCACCGCGCCCAGCCGCTTGTCGTCTCGATCACGCAGTCCACCGAGCTCGGCACCCTCTACACGGTCGAGGAGATCAGAGCTCTCGCCGACCACGCGCACGAGCGCGGCATGAAGCTGCACATGGACGGAGCGCGCATCTCCAACGCCGCCGCCGCGCTCGATGCGCCGCTGCGCGCCTTCACCCGCGACGCGGGCGTGGACGTGCTCAGCTTCGGCGGTACGAAGAACGGCGCCATGCTCGGCGAGGCGATCGTCGTGCTGAACCCGGAAGCCTCGGACGGGCTGATCTACAGCCGCAAGTACAACATGCAGCTGTCGTCGAAGATGCGGTTCGTCTCGGCTCAGCTGATCGCGCTGCTCGAAGGCGATCTGTGGCTGCGCAACGCGCGCCACTCGAATGCGATGGCCCAGCGGCTGCGCAGCGCGGTCGAGACGGGTCTCGCCGACGGCAGCATCCGCGGGGTCGGGTTCACGCAGCCCACCCAGTCCAACGGAGTCTTCGCGACGCTTCCCGACGGTGTCGCCGACCGGTTGCGCGAGAGCTTCCGCTTCTACGACTGGGATGCATCGCGCAATGAGGTCCGCTGGATGTGCAGCTTCGACACCGAGGAGTCCGATGTGGACGCCTTCGTCGCCGAGCTGGCCCGCCTGACGACCACCTGACCCTGTCCCGGCCCTCCCTCTCACCCCATTCCCGTGGAGAGCACGGGGCGACGTGGGAGAAGGGGGGCGTGCGGTCGCACGCGCCCCTTCTCCTGAGACGTCAGTGAGCGAGAACCGCCTCGTCGTCCACCAGCAGGGCGTCGGCCTTGGCGCTGAAGAACCGCGTGGCCCACATCATGATCGCGGCGAGGAAGGCGAACACCCCCAGCGAGACGACGCCCCAGGCGCCGCTCTCGGTCGGGACGGCCTCGTTGAACCCGTTGCGCATGATCGGCGCGACGAACCCGCCGAGGTTGCCCAGGGAGTTGATCAGACCGATGCCGGTCGCGGCCGCCGCGCCGGTGAGGAACGAGGTCGGGAACGACCAGGTGATCGGTCCGACCGACAGGAATGCGGCCACGGCGACCGTGATCGCGACGATGCCCAGAAGCCCTTGCGTGTTCGCCCCTGCCCAGGCGGAGACGAAGATCGCGAGCCCCGTGACGATGAAGAACAGCGCACCCCAGATGCGGCGGCGGCGGATGGTGGTGGCGTGCTTGCCCACGTAATAGCAGGCGAACAGCCCGACGGCCCACGGGATCGCGGAGACCAGACCGACCTGCCAGCCGACCTCCTCGCCGATGAGCGCCGAGACCTGCTGCGGCAGATAGAAGGTGGTGCCGTAGACGGCGATCTGCAGGCAGAAGTAGATGATGGTGAAGTACCACACCTTCCAGCTCACCAGTGCGGCGCCGATGCCGGTGGGACCGTCGGACTTCTTGATGGAGTCCTCGTGGTCCATGACCTTCTTCATCGCGGCCTTCTCCTCTTTCGTGAGGAACTTGGCCTTCTGAGGCGAGTCGACGAGGAAGAACAGTGCGGCGATGCCGGCGAGGACGGCCAGCATGCCCTCCACGAAGAACATCACCTGCCAGCCGCCCCAGGGGGTGACCTGGTCGCCGAAGCTGACCAGACCGCCGGACAGCGGCGCGCCGAGCATCTGCGAGAACGGCTGGGCCAGGTAGAACAGAGCGAACATCTGCACGCGTCGCTTGTTGGGGAACCACTGCGCGAGGAACATGATCACGCCCGGGAACAGTCCGGCCTCGGTCACGCCGAGCAGGAAGCGCAGGGCGATGAACATCGTCTCGCCGTTGACGAACGAGAACGCCGCCGCCACGATCCCCCAGGTGATGGCGATGCGGGCCAGCCAGAAGCGGGCGCCGAACTTGTCCAACAGGAGGTTGGAGGGAATCTCGAACAGGGCGTACCCGATGAAGAAGATGCCTGCGCCGAGCGCGTAGGCGCCGGCGGTGATGCCGCGGTCCACCTCCATCGCGGCCTCGGCGAAGCCCACGTTCGTGCGGTCGAGGAAGGCGATGAAGTACAGGATGATCAGCATCGGCATCAGCCGGAATGTGGCCTTGCGGATACCGCTGGTGAGGTGCGGATCGGTCAGCAGCCCCTGGGCCGCTGTGATGTTTGCACGTGTTGTCGCGCCGAACTTCGGTTGTGACATGACTCTCCTTTGAGCAGGGGTGGAGGTGATGGAACAAGGCCGGTGCGAATCGGGAAGGGCAGAGTGTGCGAATCGGGAAGGGCAGGGGGCCGATGCGAATCGGGATGGGCAGGGATGGTGCGAATCAGGAGACGCGGGTGGAGCGGGGTCGAAGGTGGACAGGGGGAACGGCGGGCCGGAGCGGGATCTCAGCCGCCCAGCGCCGGGATGATCAGCGCCAGGCCGACGGCCACGCAGACCACCCCGATGCCCAAGAAGATCAGGCGGCTCTTGGACCAGGAACGGGACATGTGGGTCTCCTCGTCAGTGCATGTAGAGTCCGCCGTCGACGTTCAGGGTCTGGCCCGTCACGAATCCGGCGTCCTCGCTGATCAGGTAGGCGACGGCGGCAGCGATGTCGATCGGCGTGCCGATCCGGGGAACCACACCGTCCGCCGCCATCGCGGCCTTGCGCTCCTCGGACAGCGTGCCGCCCATGATGTCCGTGTCGATCGGGCCGGGCGAGATCACATTGGCCGTGACGCCGAGCGGACCCAGTTCCCGGGCGATCGAGCGCATGAGACCGATGACGGCGGCCTTCGACGCCGAGTAGGGCGTCTTGGAGTACGTGCCGCCGCCGCGTTGAGCCGACACCGAGGAGATGCCGACCAGTCGCCCGACGCCGTTCCCGGCGAGCGTCCTCGCGACACGCTGGGTTACCCAGTGCACGCCGTCGAGGTTGATGGACTCGACACGGTGCCATTCCTCGGGGGTGACCTCGAGGTAGGGCACCGGCGACGAGACGCCGGCGAAGGTGACCAGGGCCACGATCTGCGGGAGGGCGGCCTCGAGTGCGTCGACGGCGGCGACGGCCTGGTCGCGATCGGCGACGTTCGCGCCGACCCCCAGAGCCTGCACGCCGTGGGCGTCGGCGACCTCTGCGGCGGTGCGGGCCGCAGCGTCCGCATCGACGTCGATGATGCCGACGTTCCACCCGCGCTCAGCGAGGTGGAAGGCGGTGCCTCGACCGATGCCGCGAGGGCTCGCGGCACCGGTCAGGATGACCGTCCGCCCGGCCGGGAACGGAGTCGCCACAGCGATGTCCTTCAGCCCGCTGCCGGGTGGATGGGGGCGGGACCGAGCTCGTCGATGAGTTTCTTCATCGCCACGTACGCCTTGTTGCGGTAGGCGATGAGCTCGGGAGTGCGCTCGGCGGGGACGTCGAGGAAGCCGGCCCCGGTCTTGGTGCCGAGCTTGCCCGCATCGACGAGATCGGAGAGCGCCTTCGGTGTCGCGAAGCGCTCGGGGAACTCGGTCTGCAGCGACGCGTAGCAGAACGCGTACACGTCGAGCCCTGCCATGTCGGCGATCGCGAACGGTCCGAAGAAGGGCAGGCGGAAGCCGAACGTCGTCCGCACGATCGTGTCGATGTCCTCCGCCGTCGCGACTCCGGCCTCGACCAACTGCGTCGCCTCGTGGAACAGCGCGTACTGCAGACGGTTGAGCACGAAGCCCGTGGCGTCCTTGACGCGCGCGGTCTCCTTGCCAGTCGCCGCGACGATCTTCTCGACGACCGGAAGGACCGCCTCGTCGGTCCCGGCGTGCGGGATCAGCTCGACGCCCGGAATGAACGGCGCAGGGTTCGAGAAGTGCACCCCGAGGAACCGGCCGGGGTTGGTGACCGCCTCGGCGAGCTTCTCGATGAGGATGGTGGAGGTGTTGCTGCCGATGACCGCATCGGGTGCCGCGGCCTCCGAGATGCGACGCAGCGTGGCGTGCTTGATCTCGATCTTCTCGGGCACCGCCTCCTCGATGAATGCGGCGCCGGCCACGGCGTCCTCGATGGTCGCCGCCGTCACGCGTTCGGCGATCGTCGCGGACGCGCCCTCCGGGAAGAGGCCGTCGGCGGTGAACTGCTCCGCCTCGGCGATGATCCGCTCGAGGTTGCTGCGGGCGATGTCGATGTCGACGTCGGCGATGCGCACGTCCGCACCGGACAGGGCGAGGGACTGGGCGATGCCGCCACCCATGTATCCGCTGCCCACGACGGCGTAGACGGGGCGTTCCTGCTGAGTCATTTCTGTCTCCTGTTCTGAGCGCTCAGGCGCTGACGGTCTCGGACGCGGCGGCGGCCCGCGGGGTGCGGTTGCCTTCTGCCGACACGGGCTCTTCGGGAAGCAGCGTGCGCAGGTAGTCGCGGTTGGTCGCGCAGACGCCCAGGCTGTCGCCGCCGTACTGCTCCATGAGGAACGGCCCGCGGAATCCGACTCGCACCGCCTCCGCGACCATGGCGCGGTAGTCGATCAGACCGAGCTGCATGCTGGTCGGCACCGAGGTCGCCCAGCTGCCGTCGCCGGCCTCGTCGCGGGTGTAGTTCTTCACGTGCCAGTAGTTGGCGTAGGGCAGGGTCTTCGCGTGCATCTCGCGCCAGTCCTCGATCGGACGGTGCAGCCGGATGAGGTTGGCGATGTCGGGGTTGAGCCCGACATTGTCCAGACCGATCTCCTCGACCAGCTGTACCGCGCTGTCCGCTGTGCCGAGGTAGGTGTCCTCGTACATCTCCAGCGCCATCGGCAGACCGACGGATGCCGCATGCTCTCCGAGCTCGCGCAGCCGACGGACGGCGAGGGCGCGGGTCTCCGCGTCGTCGGGGTCGACCGGACCCTGCACGGTCCAGAACCACAGCGCCTTGCGCTGGGCCTCGTTGAAGGGCTGGTGCAGACCTGTCGAGAAGACCTGCATGCCGAGCTCGGCCGCCGCATCGATGGCCTGGTGGGCGTATGCGAGGTTCTGCTCGCCTCTGCCGGGCTCGATGACGCTCTGACGCTGCACGTGCACCGACAGCAGCCGCACTCCGTGACTGTCGGCGATCGACTTCAGCTCGGCGCGTCGCGTGGGCGTCAGGTCGGAGGGACGGATGTGACTGTCGGCGATCTCGATCGCGTCGAACCCGAGACGCGCCACCTGACGGAACACCTCGTCCCACCGCTCCGGCGGCGCGTCGTGCAGACGAGTGCCGTCTGCGGCGACCGATGCGAAGCCGTGCATGCAGGTGGCGATCGGCCACGTGTCGGCGGTGAGTTCGGGCGTTGCGGTCATTGCGGCTCCATCGACGGGAAGGATTCGTCTGAATCTCGAATCTTCCTAGATCCTATAGGAAATAGCGAAAGACGCAAGAGGAGATTCCGAAACGAAGGTCCCGGAGCCGTCATCCCGACCCTCTCGGCGCCGGGCGACGGCATCCCCCGAGGGGTCGTGCACGCGGCGCTCGTCCGGCTCGAGAAGTGCGGTCAGCCCTTCTCGAGATCGAGGGAGCGCGCCCGCACCCCTTCGATGTGCAGACGCATCATCCGGGCCGGTTCCTCGGCGTCGTCCCCGAGGAAAGCGTCGCGGATCGCTTCGTGCTCGGCGATGGCCTCGCTGACGTCCGTCACGCCGTGCACCATGCTCTGCCGCATCCGGTGCAGCTGCGCCCCGAGCGACTCCGACATCTGCCGCAGATACCGGTTGCCGCAGTGACGGAAGACCACCTCGTGGAACGCGGCGTCTGCCGCGAAGTAGGCGGTGGTGAGCTCGACATCGTTGATGCCGGCGTGGATCGCCTCGATCACCCGCTCGCCGCTGAGTCGATGCTGGTCCTCCGCCTCGCGCAGCTCCTCGAGCATCCCGCTCCCGGCGGGCGTCGCCATCCTGGCCGCCTCGACCTCGAGCATGATGCGCGCATCGAACAGCTCACGCAGCTGTCCCGCACCCAGCGGAGGCGCGACGCGGTAGCCCTTGAGCGCTTCTCGGGTGACCAGCCCGGTGCGCTCCAGGTGCACCATGGCCTCGCGGACGGGGGTGGGCGACACATCCAGCTGGCGGGCGAGGGTGTCGATCGAGAGGCGCGCACCGGGCGCGACCTCACCGCTCAGCAGCAGCTGCAGGATGCGCTCGTAGACGCGGTCGCGAAGACCCCGACGCTCGATCGTCGAATCCCACCCGGGCCCTGTGCCCTCACCTGCCATCTGCTCTCCGTCGTCGTCTCGGTCCTTCGTCGCCCGTCACAGCGCGGCGACCTCATCCAGGATCGACCGCACCGCCCGCGGGTCGTGGGCGAAGCGGCCCAGGAAGAGGCCGTCGACGCTGTCCGCGACCTCCGCAATGGTTCCCGGTCCTGCACTACCACCGTAGATCACACGGGCCCTCAGACCGCGGAGATCCGCGTGAGCGCGAAGCCGATCGCAGACCCCCCGGATATGCGCTGCGGGCGCGGGAGTGGGGGCGCCGATCGCCCAGAGCGGCTCGTAGGCGATGATGATCTCGCTCACTTCTGCCGACGCTTCCGCGACAGCCAGCGCCGACTCCACCTGGGAGCTGCAGACCCGTGCCGCGGTTTCGTCGTCGACGTACTCCGCCTCACCGACGCACAGGATCGGTACCAGCCCCGCGCGCATCGCCGCCGCGGTCTTCGCCGCGACGACCTCGTCGGTGTCGCCGAACATCCGGCGCCGCTCCGCGTGCCCGACCTCGACGTATCGGCATCCGAGCTCCGCCAGGACCCCCGCCGAGACCTCGCCCGTGAACGCACCCGAATCGTGCTCGGAGACGTCCTGCGCCCCGACGGCGAGGCCCCCCGCCACATCGAGGCAGCCGGGGATCGACGGATACTGCGGGACCACGAACATCTCCACCTGCTCGCGCGCGGGGTGCCGCGCGAGCAGGTCGGCGACCTCGGTGGTCCACGTGATCGTCCGCGCGTGCGAGAAGTACATCTTCAGGCTCGCGCCGATCAGCATCCGCTTCGCCATGATCGCGTCGTCAGACGCCCTCGTAGGCGCAGATCTCGCGGACCTTCTCCGCGGATGCGCTCTGCGGGTCGAACGTGTAGGTCAGCCACTCGGCGGCCAGGCGCCGCGCCAGCTCGATGCCGACGACCCGCTGCCCCATGCACAGCACCTGCGCGTCATTGGAGAGCACGGAGCGCTCCACGCTGTACGAGTCGTGGGCGGTGACCGCACGGATGCCGGCGACCTTGTTCGCGGCGATCGCGACACCCAGTCCGGTGCCGCAGATGAGGACGGCGCGGTCGGCGTCACCGGCCGCGACCTTCTCCGCCGCGGTGGTCGCCACGGTCGGATAGTTGGTGTGGCCGTCCGCGTCGACGCCGACGTCGACGACGTCGGACACCAGCGGATTCTCCAGCAGGTCGGCCTTGATGCGCTCCTTGTAGTCGAAGCCGGCGTCGTCGGAGCCGATCACGAGTCGAAGTCCCATGTCAGTCATCCCCTTTCAGGATGTCGAGAACAGTGCGGGTGATGAGCGCGAAGGACACCGCGCCCGGGTCTGGGGTGCCGAGGCTCTTGTCGCCGTGCGAGCGGGCACGGCCGAGCTTGGCGGTGAGGGAGGCCGTCGCCTCGGCGGCCTCCGCGGCGACGGCGACGGCATCCGTCCACGCCTGCACGAGGTCTGCTCCGCCGCGCACCTGCTCGTCGAGATGATCGGCGAACGGCACGATCGCGTCGATCATCGTCTTGTCGCCGGGCTTGGCCTTGCCGAAGGACATCACGGCGTCCCTCATGCGCAGCACACCGATACGCACCTGCTCGGCGTCGATCGGCGCGGAATCGCCGAAGGACGCGCCCAGGGCCGCCAGCATCTCACCCCAGATCGCGCCCGAGGTGCCGCCGCCCTCGTCCGCCCACGCATCGGCCGCCCATTGCAGCACGCCGCGCGCACCGCCACCGAGTTCAGCCGCCTCCTGTGCTGCCGCCGCAGCCGCCCGGCTGCCCCGCTGCATCCCGATGCCGTGATCCCCGTCGCCGGCGATGCGGTCGATGCGACCGAGCTCGTCGGCTTCGGCATCCAGCATCCCCGCGACGGCCTGGAAGGCGCGCGCGAGGGCGACTCCGGCGTCGCGCGACTCGGCACTCGCCTCGCCGACGACCCGCTGCTCCTCGGCGACCTCGGTCCGCTCGACCTCGACGCGCCCCTCGACGGCTCCCCGCCGGAACGCGGGAGTGTCGCACGGGGCGAGCCAGAGCCGCTCGAGCTCGTCGTCGAGCCACAGCAGCGTCAACGAGGCGCCCGCCATGTCGAAGCTCGTGCAGAACTCCCCGACCTCCGGAGAGACGACGGTGAGACCGGCCTCCTGGAGCAATCGGTGCACGCTGGCGTAGACGACGTACAGCTCCTCGTACTTGACGTTGCCGAGACCGTTGAGGATGGGCACGACGCGGGCGCCCTCGCGGGAGACGCCATCGGGGATCTCCTCCAAGAGCGAGGAGACGAAGAGCTCGGCGAGACCCTGCGCCGAGGGGACGTCGACCTCGTCGATGCCGGGCTCGCCGTGGATGCCGAGGCCCACCGCCATCCGCCCCTCCGGGACGGTGAACAGCGGCTCCGAGGCTCCGGGCAGCGTGCAGCCGGCGAAGGCGACGCCCAGCGTCCGTGTGCGCGCATTGGCGAGGATCGCGAGGCGCTCCACCTCGTCGAGATCCGCGCCGGCCTCGGCGGCCGCTCCGGCGACCTTGAACACCACGAGATCGCCCGCGATGCCGCGACGCTTCTCGATCTCGTGCGCGGGAGCGCTGGAGATGTCATCGGTGACCGTGACGGTGCGGCAGTCGACGCCGGCGGCTCGCATGCGCTCCTGTGCCTGAGTGAAGTGCAGCACGTCGCCGGCGTAGTTCCCGTAGCTGAGCAGCACCCCCCGGCCTTCGTGCGCCGCAGTGGCGACCGAGTGGACCTGGTGCGCCGACGGCGAGGCGAAGAGGTTCCCCATCGCCGCGCCGTGGGCGAGTCCGGGTCCGACCAGGCCGGCGAAAGCCGGATAGTGGCCGCTTCCGCCGCCGATCACGACGGCGACGGTCGGCTCCGGCCCTCGGGTCGAACGCACCACTCCGCCGAAGACGGGGCGCACCCATCGGGCGGAGGCCAGCGCCAGGCCCTCCGCAGCTTCCTTGGCGAAGTCGCCCGGGTCGTTGTACAAGCGCGTCATCGCGGTCTCCTCCGTGCGCTCGGGGCGCCTTGTGGTGTTACCTGGTCCGCTTATCCTATAGGAAATTGGATCGATGCGCACCCGCACTCGTCAAGAGCTGTGCGCCCCCAGGAACTCCCGGTACGCGTCGACAGCGAAGGGGCGTCCGAGGAACGCCTCCACCAGGTCGGCAGCATCCCGACGTCCGCCGCGTTCGAGGATCTCGCGCCGGTAGCGGGAGGCGGATGACGGATCCATCAGACCCTGGAAGCCCGTGAGCAGGTCACGGGCGATCACGAGGCTCCATTGGTACGTGTAGTAGCAGGACCCGTACTCGGTCAGGTGGCCGAACGCCGCATAGGAGTGCGTGCCCGCGAGCTGCTCGACGGGCGTCGACACGGCGTACCAGTGGTCGGTCGCGGCGGCCAGATCGGCGGGACGGTCCTTGTGCAGGTGGTACGAGACGCGTGCGTGGCCGAGTTGGGTGCGCACGAGCAGCGCCCGTCCGAAGGCGTCCGCCCTCCGCATCCGCTCCACCAGCTCGGGCGGGATGGCCGCCCCCGAGTCATCGGTCGCGAAGGAGGCCAGCACATCGGCATCCCAGACCCATTCCTCCAGCATCTGGCTGGGCGCTTCGACGAAGTCCCACTCGGTGGCGACGCCCGCGAACGCGACCCACTCCTGGTCGCCGCCGAGGATCTCGTGCACCAGGTGGCCGAACTCGTGGAAGAACGTCTGCACCTGCCGATGCTCCATCAGCCCGCGGGAGAAGTTGCACACCAGCGCCGCCTCGGGCAGCACCCGCCCGCGCACTCCCGGCGCCAGCGGGAAGCAGGCGGCGTGATTGAACTTGCCGTCGCGGGGATGCAGGTCGAGATGGATGCGACCGACTCGCGCTCCTGCGCGGATCAGGTCGTACGAGCGCACGTCCTCGTGCCAGGAGGGCTCGGCGGCGACCACGTACTCGATGTCGAACAGCCGCCCGGTGGTGTCGAGCAGACCGGCGAGCACGCGCTCGAAATCGAGATGCCGGCGCACCTCCTGCGCGTCGACGGCGAAGCGCTCCTCGTGCAGCCGGGTGAGGAGGTAGGCCTGATCGGCCGAGGTGACGGCCTCGGCCTCGGGGATGTCCTGGCGGAGCCGCTCGAGCAGCAGCCCGTACTCGGCGTCGGACGCCGCGCGGGAGGCTTCGTCCACCTCGTCCAGGAACGCGGCGACACGCGCCGCGGAGCCGGCCATGCGGTTCTCCGTCTCGTAGTCGGACCAGGTCGCATACCCGAGCAGATCCGCCCGCTGCTGGCGCACCTCGAGCAGCTCGGCGAGCACGGGGTCGTTCGCCGGCCAGGCGAGGTCGGCGCGGGCGACCCGCAGTGCGATGCGGGTGTCGCGGTCGTGGGCGTAGCTCATCACGGCCGTCACATCGAGGGCATCCGTGCTCAGCCCGACCAGGCCGTCGTCGCCCACGGGATGCTGCTGGATGTAATCCTCGGGCAGACCGGCCAGCGCCTCCGGCGCCACCCGGATCTCGCGCCGACCCTCGCGGATGTTCCGCGCGAAGGCGAGACTGAGATCGCTGTCGCGGGCGGCGAGCTCCTGCGCGCGGGTGCGCGTGGCCTCGTCGCGGTCTGCACCACCCCGGCGGAAGTTCCGCAGCAGATGCTCCCGCACTCGTGCGGCGTCCGCGTCCAGACCCTGAGGATCGGTCCCGGCGAACACGGCCGCGAGCGCGGCGTCCGCCATCAATGCGGCGTCGACGGCCTGCGCGGCGGCGACGCCCTTCTCCGCGGCGGCGCGCACCTCGGGATCGGGATGCACCTCGCAGAGCAGATCGGACTCATTGCGCGCCCGGCGCAGGGCGATCTGCAGATCGTTCCACAGGGAGAGCGTCTCGAGCGTCGTGCGCGACGCGCCGTCCTTGAGCTGCTCTGCCAGCGAGCGGACGACGTCGAGCCGATCCGAGACGCGGGCGGCGACGAAGGCGAGCCAATCGCCGGAGGCTGAGGGGAAGACGATGCTGTCGGTCACCCGATGAGCCTACGCGCCGTTTCGGCGCGTCCCGCGGCGGCTGTCAGCGCAGCAGGCCGAGGTGCGCCAGGGCCATGCGGATCAGCGTGCCGCGCCCACCCTCCAGCTCGGCGGCCAGCGCATCGGACGCCGCCTCCTCGGGAGAGAACCACGTGACTTCGAGCGCGTCCTGGCGGGGTTCGCAGGTGCCGGTGACGGGTACGACGAACACCAGGGAGACCGCATGCTGCCGGTCGTCATCGAACGCGCTGACGCCGGGGATCGGGAAGTACTCCGCGACCGTGAACGGCGTGGGCGACACCGGCAGCAGGGGGAAGGCCATCGGCCCGAGGTCGTTCTCGATGTGGCGGAACAGCGCGTCGCGCACCGTCTCGCCGTAGCGCACCCGCCCCGACACGATGGTGCGGGTCATCTCGCCCAGCGGCGTCGAGCGCAGCAGCACCCCGATCGAGGTGACCTGGCCCGCTCCGTCCGTGACGACGGGAATCGCCTCGACGTACAGCATCGGCAGACGCCGACGGGCCTCTTCCAGTTCGACGTCGGACAGCCAGCCCGGGTTGTCGTCGGCCGCGGGCACCTCGTCGAACCCGAAGTCGTCGTCGGGGTCGGGATCAGGTGTGCGCACCGCCATGTGTCTGTTCTACCAGTCGATGGTGCATCCCACCGCTCGAAGCTCGGCGCGAGCAGGCAGGATGGGGACATGGATGCTGTGCTGACGCTCGATGACGGTCTGACGCTCTGGTCTCCTCAGGAGCGCGATGGGATGCCCCTGCTCGTGCTTCTGCACGGCTACGGCGCCGACGAGAACGACCTGTTCGGGCTCGTCCCGTACCTCCCGGACGGGCTGGCCGTGGCATCCGTGGCCGCACCGCTGGCACCGCCGTGGCCCATGCCGGGGCGTTCCTGGTACGCGATCGACTCGCTGACCACGCGCGATGCGGCGGGCGTCACCGGCGCCGCCGAAGCGCTGCTGCGCTGGCTCGCCACGGCCAGCGAGGCTGCACCGTCGGTCGCCCTGCTGGGCTTCTCGCAGGGTGCTGCGGTGTCACTGCAGGCCCTGCGCCTCGCCCCCGAGCGGATCGGTGCGGTCGTCGCGCTGAGCGGTTACGCCGCCCCCGGTGACCTGCCGAACGACGCGGTGCTCCAGGAGCAGAAGCCCCCGGTGTTCTGGGGCCGCGGCAGCCGCGACGACGTCATCCCGCCGAACCTGGTCGACCACACCGCGCAGTGGCTGCCCGCGCATTCCGAGCTGTCCGGCCGGGTCTACGCCGGTCTCACCCACTCCATCTCCGAGCAGGAGCTCGCCGACGTGCGCATCTTCCTGACGCAGTGGAAGGACTCGATCGGCTGAGCGGCCGGGCCCACCTGCCACCGCCCCGATCCGCGGACCCTTGCCCGATCCGCGGACGTCACCGCCGAATTCGTCGGCGGATCGGGACAGCCTCAGCGGATCGTGCGGGCCGGCAGGGCGACACGCCCGGGTTGCGCGCGCCGGACGGCACCGGCTACAGTCTCAGAGTCCTGTCCGCCGTGTCTGGAAGTCCTTTGATCTGAATCGTCCGCTCTCCGCGTCATCATCCACGCGCTGATCCGACGATCCTTCCGCTCCGGCATCTGTCTTTCCATGTCTTTCGCGACGTGACGTGACCGTCGGCATCCGCGCACCCGCACACTTCGGGAGTCGCTCATGTCGACACCTTCTCTTTCACCCGCCGTCATTCTCGACCGCCTCACCTTCACCTGGCCCGACGGCTCGGTCGCGCTCGATGCGGTCTCGGGCGCGTTCGGCTCGGGCCGCACGGGACTGGTCGGCCGCAACGGCGCCGGCAAGTCCACCCTGCTGCGCCTGATCGCGGGCGAACTCGCGCCCATTTCGGGCGGCATCACGGCGTCGGGAGACGTGGCGTACCTGCCGCAGCGCCTCACCCTCGACACCGACAGACGCGTCTCCGAGCTGCTCGGCATCGCGGGTCCGCTCGACGCAGTGCGCGCGATCGCGGACGGCGACGTCGATCCGGCGCACTTCGATGCCGTCGGCGACGACTGGGACATCGAGGCCAGGGCCGAGGCGTCGCTCGCCGAGGCGGGTCTGGATCCGACGTTCCTGGACCGCACGGTCGGCGAGTTGTCCGGTGGTGAGGCCGTGCTCGTCGCGATCGCCGGCATCCGCCTGCGGCGAGCGCCCGTCACCCTGCTCGACGAGCCGACGAACAATCTCGACCGTGACGCTCGGGCCCGGCTGTCGGAGATGGTGCGCGCGTGGAAGGGCGCACTCATCGTGGTCAGCCACGACATCGCACTGCTCGAGCTGATGGACGACACCGCGGAGCTGTACAGCAGCGCGCTGAGCGTGTTCGGCGGGCCGTACTCGCAGTGGCGGGAGTGGTTGGACGGCGAGCAGGACGCCGCCAGACAGGCCGAGCGCGATGCCGCTCAGGCGCTGAAGAAGGAGAAGCGGCAGCGTATCGAGGCCGAGACCAAGCTTGCGCACCGTGCGCAGGTGGGGCGCAAGGCGTTCGAGGAGAAACGGGTGCCGAAGATCATCGCGAACGGACGCAAGATGGCTGCGCAGGTGTCGGCCGGAAGGCTGCGCACGGAGGTGGCGGAGAAGGAGGACGCCGCACGGCGGGCGCTGGATGCCGCGGGGCATCGCGTGCGGGACGACGATTCGATGAAGATCGAGCTGCCCGACCCGGGAGTGTCGACTTCGCGCCGGATCCTGACGATCGGCGATGCCACCCGCTCCTGGATCGTCCAGGGACCGGAGCGGGTCGCGCTCATCGGACGCAACGGGGTCGGCAAGACGACGCTGCTGCGCCGGTTGATGGCCGAGGTCGTTCACAACTCCGGAGATCCGGGCGAGTCCGTGCCGGGTCGCGGCGACCTGGACCATCTGCAGCCGATTCTCCGGAATTCTGAACCGCACACCGACCGGATCGGGTATCTGTCGCAGCGCGTGGACGGGCTGGACGAGTCGGCATCCGTCGTCGCCAACATCGCTGCCGCTGCGCCGCATGTGCCGGACAAGGAGCTGCGCAATCGGCTCGCCCGGTTCCTGATCCGCGGTGCCACGATGGACCGTCCCGTCGGCGACCTCTCCGGTGGGGAGCGGTTCCGGGTGGCCCTGGCGAAGCTGCTGCTCGCCGATCCCGCACCGCACCTCGTGGTGCTCGACGAGCCGACCAACAACCTCGACCTGGACACCGTCGATCAGCTCGTCGAGGCACTGCGCGCATACCGGGGCGCGGTGCTCGTGGTGAGTCACGACGATGTGTTCCTGCACCGTCTCGATCTCGACCGCACCCTCGAGCTGACGGCGCAGGGGCAGCTCGCCGAGATCGTCTGAGGGTCGTGTCGCACGATCCGGCGGGGCAGGATGGAGGGATGAATCCTCTCGTTCGGCCCCGCCAGGACCGTGTGATCGCCGGCGTCTGCGCCGCCGTCGCACGACGCTTCGACATCAGCCCCACGACCGTGCGCGTCGTCACGGTGCTCGCAGTCCTCTTCGCCGGGCTGTCGATCTGGGCCTACATCCTGCTCTGGATCATCGTCCCGAACGAGTATTGACGGCCGGCATCACGTGAGCCGGCCGAGCCACGGGTGGGCCGGGATCGTCCGCTCGAGCGCGTCGGCGAGCCAGGACCGACGGTGGTCGTCGAGGAACGGCAGAGTGGCGTCGAAGTCGGCCTGATCCTTCGCGCGCAGGCCCTTCGCCTTGTAGAGCAGCTGGATCTCGGGCTGCAGATAGCGGATGCCGTCGCGTTCCCAGAGCGCCTCGACCATCGGCATCCGGATGCCGGTGTCCCGCTTGTACTGCCACTCGTCCGGGTCGCCGGGGCCGAGCAGGATGTCGTACTCCCACGCATCGGCGGCGCTGCGCCGGGACCAGAGCTGGCCGCATCCGTCCGGCAGGTCGGCGGGGTCGTCGGATGCCACCGGCTTCAGCGCACCGCTGAAAGCCGCCCAGAGGTCCAGTCGTCCTCGCGCGTGCGCGCGGATCAGCGGGAGCTGGGCGCGCAGGATGCCGGGATCGATGTCCTCATGATGACGTTCGACGCCCGTGAACGCCTGCAAGGCCCACCCACCGGCGATCCACCAGATGCCGGGGTAACCGTCGAAGAAGTCACGGACGTCGTGCGGGGTGCGCGGCGTCCATTCTCCGTAGAGGCGGGGGAACTCGGCATCGTCCATCCCGTCACGCTATCGCGCGGGCCCGATGCGCCGAGCGGGAACCGGCGAACCGGATGTCGGCGGCCTGCCGCATGATGGAGGGGTGCCGGATGTGCTCGAGCGCTTCACTCCCGCGACCCAGGACTGGTTCCGCGGGGCGTTCGATGCGCCCACCCCCGCGCAGGTCGGAGCCTGGGAGGCGATCTCCGACGATCGCAACGCCCTCGTCGTCGCACCGACCGGGTCGGGCAAGACACTGTCCGCGTTCCTGTGGGCGATCGACAGCACTTTCCGGGAGAAGATCACCGGCGCGGACGAACCGGGCACCCGCGTCCTCTACATCTCACCGCTGAAGGCGCTCGGCGTCGACGTCGAGCGCAACCTGCGCTCGCCCCTGATCGGCATCGGGCAATCCGCTCACCGCTTGGGACTGCCGGTGCCCCCGGTGACCGTCGGGGTGCGCTCGGGCGACACCACGGCGAGCGACAGGCGCAAGCTCGTGAGCGAGCCTCCCGACATCCTCATCACCACGCCCGAGTCGCTCTATCTGATGCTCACCAGCCGTGCCGGTGAGACGCTGCGCGGCGTGCACACGGTGATCATCGACGAGGTCCACGCGGTCGCCGCGACCAAGCGCGGTGCGCACCTCGCCGTGAGCCTCGAGCGGCTGGACGCCTTGCGCACGGCGCGCGGGGCCGAGCGGCCGGCCCAGCGCATCGGTCTGTCGGCGACCGTGCGCCCGATCGATGAGGTCGCCCGCTTCCTGGGCGGTTCGGCGCCGGTCGACATCGTGGCGCCGCGCGCGGTGAAGACGTTCGAGCTGGGCGTCGTCGTGCCCATCGATGACATGCGGAACCCTCCCCCGCCGCCGGGCGCTTCGGCAGTCGATCCCGGAGAGCCTGCGGAGTACACGGAGGTCACCGGCTCCGTGTGGCCGCATGTCGAGGAGGCGATCGTCGACAAGGTCCTCGAGAACCGCTCGACGATCGTGTTCGCGAATTCCCGCCGGCTGGCTGAGCGGCTCACCGGCCGACTGAACGAGATCTACGCCGAGCGGATCGGGGTCACGCTGCCCGATTCCGCGGCGCTGCCGGCCGCACGGGCCCCCGCAGCAGAGGCTTCGGGAGGCACGAGTGCGCCGGCTGGAGGGTCGGTCGGGGCGGCGCAGGCCGGTGCGACCGCGGGAGCCGACCCGGTGCTCGCGAAGGCGCACCACGGTTCGGTCTCCAAGGAACAGCGCGCGATCGTCGAGGAGGAGCTGAAGTCCGGGGTGCTGCGCTGTGTGGTGGCCACCAGCAGCCTGGAGCTCGGCATCGACATGGGCGCCGTCGACCTCGTCATCCAGGTGGAGGCGCCGCCCTCGGCGGCCTCCGGCCTGCAGCGCGTCGGCCGTGCCGGTCACCAGGTCGGCGAGATCAGCAGGGCGTCGCTGTTCCCGAAGCACCGCGGCGATGTGCTGCACACCGCGATCGTCACCGAGCGGATGCTGAAGGGTCAGATCGAGGCGATCAGCGTGCCGCGGAACCCGCTCGACATCCTCGCGCAGCAGACCGTCGCCGCCTGTGCGCTCGAAGCGATCTCGGTCGAGGAGTGGTACGAGACGGTGCGGCGCAGTGCCCCCTTCCAGACTCTGCCGCGCTCCGCGTACGAGGCGACCCTCGACCTCCTGGCGGGCAAGTACCCGTCGGACGAGTTCGCCGAGTTGCGTCCTCGGGTGGTGTGGGATCGGGATGCCGGAACGCTCACCGGCCGTCCGGGCGCACAGCGCATCGCCGTCACCAGCGGTGGGACCATCCCGGATCGCGGCCTGTTCGGCGTCTTCGTCGCCGGGGAGTCCACCGGCGCAAGGGTCGGCGAGCTGGACGAGGAGATGGTCTACGAGTCGCGGGTGGGCGACGTGTTCACGCTCGGCACGACGAGCTGGCGGATCGCGGAGATCACCCACGACCGCGTGAACGTGATCCCCGCGTACGGCCAGCCGGGAAAGGTGCCGTTCTGGCACGGCGACGGCATCGGCCGCCCCTTCGAGCTCGGCGAGGCGCTCGGGCGCTTCTCGCGTGAAGTGTCCACGGCCGGCGCTGCCAAGGCGCAGCAGCGGCTGATCGAGGCGGGTCTCGACGAGCGGGCGCGCGACAACCTGATGGGGTACCTGACCGAACAGCGCGAGGCGACGGGCACGCTGCCGACCGATCGGACGCTGACCGTCGAGCGCGGTCACGACGAGGTCGGCGACTGGCGCGTCATCCTGCATTCGCCGTACGGCATGAAGGTGCATGCGCCCTGGGCGCTGGCGATCAACGCGCGGATCCGCGAGCGCCTGGGCGTCGAGGGATCCGCCGTCGCCAGCGACGACGGCATCATCGTGCGCATCCCGGACGCGGACGCCGAACCGCCCGGCGCTGATCTGTTCGTGTTCGACGCCGACGAGCTGGAGCAGATCGTCACGGCCGAGGTCGGCGGGTCGGCACTGTTCGCCTCCCGCTTTCGGGAGTGCGCGGCACGCGCCCTGCTGATGCCGCGGATGAACCCGAACAAGCGCACACCGCTGTGGCAGCAGCGACAGCGGTCAGCCCAGCTGCTGGAGGTCGCCAGGCGTCATCCGACGTTCCCCGTCATCCTGGAGACCCTGCGCGAGGTGCTGCAGGACGTCTACGACCTGCCGTCGCTGCGGCGGCTCATCACGGACGTCTCCGAGCGGCGCATCCGCCTGGTCGAGACCGAACCCGCCCAGCCCTCCCCGTACGCCCGCGATCTGCTGTTCGGCTACGTCGGGGCGTTCATGTACGAGGGCGACTCGCCCCTCGCCGAACGGCGCGCAGCGGCGCTCTCTGTCGATCCCTCGCTGCTCGGTGAGCTGCTCGGGACGGTCGAGATGCGCGAGCTGCTCGACCCGGATGTCATCGTGCAGTTCGAGCGCGAGGTGCAGCGTCTGGACCCGCAGCGGCGTGCGCGGGGGCTCGAGGGCGTCGCCGACCTGCTGCGCATGCTCGGCCCGATGGACGCGGGCGAGATCGCCGAGCGGCTGGAGGATGCGGAGGCACCGCACGCGGCGGCGCTGCTCGCCGACCTCGTCACCGCGCGCCGGGCCATCCCGGTCACGATCGCCGGTCACGCCCGGGTCGCCGTGATCGAGGATGCGGGGCGGCTGCGGGATGCACTCGGCGCGGCGCTGCCCACCGGCGTCCCCGTCGCGTTCCTGGAACCCGTCGCCGACCCGCTCGGCGACCTCGTCTCACGCCATGCCCGCACGCACGGCCCCTTCACGACGGATGCCGTCGCCGCCCGCTTCGGGATCGGCACGGCGGTCGCCAGGCACACGCTGCAGCGACTCGAGTCCGCAGGACGCCTGACCAGCGGGTACTTCCTGCCGGCGTCGGACGCCGACCCCACCGGGGCCAAGGAGTGGTGCGACGCCGAGGTGCTGCGCCGCCTGCGGATGCGGTCCCTCGCGGCGATCCGCGGCAGCGTGGAGCCGGTCGGTCCGCAGGCGTTCGCACGCTTCCTGCCGGACTGGCAGCACCTGACCCGGCCGCTCGAGGGGGTCGACGGGGTGCTGAGCGTCATCGAGCAGTTCGCGGGGGTCCCGATCCCGGCAAGCGCGTGGGAGTCGCTGGTGCTGCCCGGACGCGTCCGCGACTACGCGCCCGCACTTCTGGACGAGCTGACGGCGGCCGGCGAGGTCGTCTGGGCGGGTCACGGCGCGCTGCCGGGCAGGGACGGCTGGGTGTCACTGCATCCGTCCGATCTCGCGCCCTTCACGCTCCCGATTCCTGAGGAGTCCCCTGCGCCCGGTTCTCTCGAAGAGAGGGTCCTCGACACGCTGCGGCTCAGCGGCGCGTCGTTCGCCGGTGCGCTGAAGGCACTGACCTCCGCCGAGAACGAGCAGTCCGTGCTCGACGCCCTGTGGACGCTGACCTGGCAGGGGCACATCACCAACGACACGTTCTCACCGGTGCGGGCGCTGCTGGCGGGCGGATCGCAGGCGCACAAGACCACTCGGCGCGCACCCCGCACCCGCACGTACCGAGGGATCTCCCTGGCGCGGCCCGCGGCGCGTCCGTCGGCGACAGGACTCGGCGGGCGCTGGGCGGTGCTGCCCGACACGGACCCGGATGTCGCGCGTCGCGCGACGGTGACGGCGGGTCTGCTGCTCGACCGCTATGGGGTCGTGACCAGGGGCTCCGTGCAGGCCGAAGGTGTTCCAGGAGGCTTCGCCCAGACCTACCGCGTCCTCGCCGGGTTCGAGGATGCCGGGCATGCGCGGCGCGGCTACGTGATCGAGAGACTCGGGGCCGCCCAGTTCGCGGCCTCCACCACGGTCGACCGGCTGCGCACCTTCTCCGGACTCGCCGACCCCCCGCCGCGGCAGGCGATCACGCTCGCCGCGACCGACCCGGCGAACCCGTACGGTGCCGCGCTGGCCTGGCCGCGACTGGATGAGGTCTCACACCGGCCGGGCCGCAAGGCCGGCGGGCTGGTGGTGCTCGTCGACGGGGCGCTCGTCCTGTACCTGGAACGCGGGGGCCGCACCGTGCTCGCCTTCGACGACGATCCGGACACGCTGCGCGCTGCGGCATCCGACCTCGCCGCCACATCGCGGGCACGCCGACTGGAGACGCTCACCGTCGAGAAGATCAACGGCGCGGGCGTCTATGGCACGCCGTTCGCGCTCGCCCTGCAGGAGGCCGGCTTCGTCCCCACCCCGCGCGGCTACGCGTTGCGGAAAGCGACCTGAGGAGGCTGACGGTGATCAGCGAGTTCTTCACCGGCGTCCGGTTCCTCGGACGCGGCTTCGGATACTGGCGCACGCGCCCGGGGCTGATGGTCCTCGGACTCATCCCGGGCCTCATCGCACTGGCGCTGCTGATCGCGGCGCTCCTGCCCCTGCTCCTCTCCCTCGGCGCTCTCACCACATGGATGACGCCGTTCGCCGACGGCTGGGATCCGTTCTGGGCCACCGCACTGCGATCCGCGATGGGGCTCGTCATCGCGATCGGTGCCCTGGTGCTGGCGAGCGTGGTGTTCACAGCACTCACCCTGCTGATCGGCGACCCGTTCTACCAGCGCATCTGGCGTGCCGTCGAGAGGGACCTCGGCGGGCAGATCCCCGAGGGCGACGGCGGACTGCGGGTGGCACTCGGTGAGAGCGTGCGTCTGGTCGCGCTCGGTGTGCTCGTCGCGATCCTCGCCCTGCTGATCGGGATCATCCCGGTCGTCGGGGCCGTGCTCGCCACAGTGGTCGGCGTCCTGCTCACCGGACGTCTGCTGGCGCGTGAGCTCACCGGCCGGGCGTTCAACGCCCGGGACGTGCCCAGTGACATCCGCTCGCGGATGTTCGCCGCACGGCGCTCGCGTCTGCTGGGCTTCGGCATTGCGACGCAGCTGTGCTTCATGGTGCCGCTGGGCGCCGTGTTCATCATGCCCACGGCGGTCGCCGGTGCGACGCTGCTCGCACGCGACCTGCTCGATCAGCCGGCACCTGGCGGCGTCACCCATGCCTGAGGGGGACACCGTCTTCCAGACGACTCGGCGGCTCGACCAGGCGCTGCGGGGCCAGATCGTCACCCGGTTCGACCTGCGCGTCCCCCGCGCAGCCACCGTCGACCTCACGGGCCGACCCGTGCACGGGGTCGTTCCGCGCGGCAAGCACATCCTCATGCGCATCGGCGATCGGACTCTGCATTCTCATCTGCGCATGGATGGCGCGTGGCGCCTCTACCGTCCGGGCGAGAAATGGCGGCACCCGGCGTTCAGGGTGCGCGCGATCGTCGGCACGGCGATGAGGGAGGCCGTCGGCATCGACCTCGCCGAGGTGAAGGTCGTCGCCACCCGCGATGAGGAGGAGCTGGTCGGGCATCTCGGCCCGGATCCGCTCTCCGACGATTGGGACGCCACGGAAGCCCTCCGCCGGCTCAGCGCCGACACCCGCAGTGTCCATGTCGCCCTCCTCGATCAGCGCAACGTGGCCGGGTTCGGCAACGAGTACGCCGCAGAACTGCTGTTCCTGCGCGGAGTCCTGCCCGAGACTCCCGCCGCGGACGTCGATCTGGAGGCCCTCATCACCCTCGGGGTGCGCACGATCCGCGCCAACCGCGACCGCGTCGACCGGACCTTCACCGGCGACGCCCGCCGCGGCTTCACGGACTGGGTGTACGGACGGGCGAACCGCCCCTGCCGCCGGTGCGGAACCCTGATCCGCCGGGGCGAACTGGGCGCTGATCCGACCCGCAAGCGCATCACCTTCTGGTGCCCGAACTGTCAGCGCTGACCGCGAGTCGGTTGCGCCAGCACCTGCGCTCGCGAGGCGGCTGCGCCTGCACGGACCGGTCCGCGGCGGGGTCATCCCGTCTGGGGAATGAATTCGCGTGACTCGTGGTTGCACCTATATCCGGAAGTCTCCGGACACGGGAGGAAAAGTGGGTAAGAACTACATCGACATCGAGGACGACCGAGGCGAGACGCTGCGATATCGCAAGCACGTCAACGGTCGCGGTCTCGTCGCGCACGGCGCGAAGGTCAACCCGAAGGCGCTCATCGAAGCCGGGGCCTATGTCGAACCCGGGGCCAAGATCGGAGCCGGCGCGCGGATCGTGCGCGGCGCCTGGGTCGACTCGGATGCCGTGGTCGGCGAGAACGCCTACATCGACGCACACGCGCACATCGGACAAGGCGCCGTGATCGGAGCCGGCGCACACGTCGGTGTCCGCACCGATATCGGCGCTGGAGCGCGCATCGCCCGCGGGGCGCGGATCGGCGATGATGAGACCGTCGCCGCCGGACTCCGTATCGCCACCGACCCCAAGGGGCTCTGGCTGGCCGCCTGAACGCCGCTCGCAGTCCGAACGGAGCGCCGCCTGCTCAGAGCAGGCGGCGCTCCGATGCCCACGCCGTGAGCTCGTGGCGCGAGGAGAGCTGCAGCTTGCGCAGCACAGCGGACACGTGCGTCTCGACGGTCTTTATCGAGATGAACAGCTCGGTCGCGACCTCCTTGTAGGCGTAGCCGCGGGCGATGAGGCGCATGACCTCCTGCTCCCGGGCCGACAGCCGGTCGAGTTCGTCGTCCACCGCTGCGGTCTCCCCCGCCACGGCACCGAACGCGTCGAGCACGAACCCCGCGAGGCGGGGAGAGAAGACCGCATCACCGCCTGCCACCGCGTGCACGGCCTGCGAGACCTCGATGCCCGAGGATCCCTTGGTGATGTACCCGCGGGCGCCCGCACGGATCACGCGGACGACATCCTCCGCGGCATCCGACACGCTCAGCGCGAGGAAACGCGCCGTGGTGGGGGCGCTGCCGCGGATGACGGACTCGCCGCCGGTCTCATCCCCGCCGGGGCCACCGGGCAGATGCACGTCCAGGAGCACGACGTCCGGCGCGGTCTCGCGGACGGTCGCGATCGCGGAGGCGACGTCCGCGGCCTCGCCGACCACGTCGACGGTGTCGTCGAGATCGGCGCGCAGCCCGGAGCGGAAGATCGAGTGATCGTCGACGATCACCACACGGATGCCATCGCTCATGCGTCCTCCGTCGCCCTGGTGTGCGTGCCCGCGATCTGCAGGTGCACCTCGGTCCCGCCGTGATCGCTGCGCAGCCGCGCCGACCCGCCGACGCGCCGCATCCGTCCGATGATCGACTGCCGCACGCCCAGGCGGTCGTCGGGCACATCGTCGAGGGTGAAGCCCGCTCCCCGGTCGCGGATGAACACGTCCACACCGGTCGCGGCTCCCTCGATGTACACCGAGATCTCGCCCCCGGCGTGTCGTGCGGCGTTGAGCATCGCCTCCCGGGCGGCGGCCGCCAGCTCCCCGCTGGCTCGCTCGGTCGACAGCCCGGCGGAGACCACGTCGATGCGCACGGGGTAGTCCAGCTCGAGCGCACCCGCGTAATCGCGCAGGTCGGTGGCCAGGTCGCTGTCAGCGGGTGCGTCGCCGTCGTACAGCCAGGCCCGCAGCTCGCGTTCCTGCGCGCGGGCCAGGCGAGCGGCTTCGCTGGAGGCACCGGCGCGGTTCTGGATCAGTGCGAGAGTCTGCAGCACCGAGTCATGCAGGTGCGCAGCCATCTCGCTGCGCTGCTCCTCGCGGATGCGGCGGATGCGCTCCCCGGCGAGTTCTCGCCAGCGGTGGATGAGCGACGAGGCGAACATGGCCAGCAGGCCCGCGAACGGCACCAGCAGCAGGACCGAATTCAGCGGCCTCACCAGCACCGCGATGAGCAGGATCAGGATCAGCACGACGGCCAGGGCGCGCACGACGATCGCGTGCCGAGGCCCTCGTGAAGTGTCGTCGCGGTCGACGAGGTCTGCCCAGAGTGCGGCACCGACCAGCAGAGGCACCAGCATGACCAGGAGTCCGAAGTCGAAGACCAGCACGATCAGCTCCAGCACCCCTCCCGCGACCAGCAGGATCCAGGCCACGGGCGCGCGCCTCGACGGCGCGCTCTCGCCCTGTTCCCACGGCGTGAACGTCCAGCACCAGAGATAGAGCAGGATGCCGGCTCCGCCCAGCACGGTGAGCGCGAGGAACATCGCCCGGACCAGCCAGACCCGCGCGCCGAGGTGCCGGGCCAAGCCCGCCGCTGTGCCGGAGATCAGGCACTCCCGTACCCGCGTCAGCTCCGGCCGAGGGGGGTCCGGACTCGGACGCGGCGGAGAATGCAGGACGGAAGAGGACATGACGCCATCCAATCACCCGCCCGCGCGAGTCGGCGGGTCTGGAGAGCAGGATCAGGGTCGAATCAGGGGATCACCCCATGGCGGCGTCCTCCCCTCGGCCGTCAGGATCGGAACATGAGCTTTCCGAGTGCCCCGCCACCGTTCGAGACAGAACACCCCGCACCAACCCGACCTTCTGATCGCTTCTTCGCGTGGGTCGCCGGACTCGGCATCGCCCGTTCCGATGGCTGGATCGGCGGCGTCGCCGCCGGTATCGCCGCTCGACTGCGCATCGACCCGCTGATCGTGCGGGGTGTGCTGGTGGTCGCGACGCTGTTCGGCCTGCCGATGATCTTCCTCTACGCGGTGGCGTGGGCCCTGCTGCCGGATCCTGAAGGACGCATCCACCTGCGCGAGCTGCTGCGCGGTCGGTTCGAACCGGCGCAGCTGGGTATCCTCGCCGGCCTCCTGGTCGGGATGCTGACGGTCGCACCGCTCTCCGGCGCATTCCTCTTCGAACGTCTCTTCAGCCCTTACACGTACGAGTATGCGGTCAGCGGCTTCGGCGTCTTCCTGTTCATCGTCGGGCTGGCGCTGGTCGGCATCCTGCTCGTCCTGATCGTGCGGGCTGCGCGCCGCACTGCGGGGGGTGACGCGCCTCCAACGGCTTCCGAGGCTCAGACTCCCCGTCTCTCCGCTCCGGTCGGCTCTTCGGGAGCCGCCGTCGATGCGGAGAGCCGAACGGGGGATGCCGGCTCGGGGGGTGCGCCGCCGGCATCCTCCCTCGTGCCCGAGCCTGCGCCGGCGGATGCCGAAGCGCTGGAGGCCTGGCGTGCGCAGCACGCGGCCTGGCAGCAGCAGGATCAGGCCTGGCGGCATCAGCAGCAGGATGCCGAGAAAGCGGCGCGCGACCAGGCACGCGCCGAGCGGCAGGCGACCGCCGCCGCCTTCGCAGCAGAGGCGGCCGAGCGACGGCGCATCAGTCGTGTCTCGAACCCGCGCGCGAGCGTGGCCTACATCGCGACCGTGATCGGAGTGGCCCTCGTGGCCGCGACAGCGGTCTGGCTCTGGTCGCAGGATCCGGATGCCGCGACCGCGGGCATGGCGCTGTTCACGGCCGCGCTCGTGCTGGCTTTCGGCATGATCGTCGCCGGGGTCGCCCGTAGGCGCAGCGGATTCCTGGCCTTCCTCACTGCGGCGACGCTGGCGGCGGGTCTGCTCACGGGCGGGGTCGCGTCGCTCGGGAACGTGAGGTTCGGGGAGGCCAGCATCTCCAACCTCGGGGGCGGCACTGTGCGGCAGCCGTTCGGGAACACAGGGATCGTTCTGCAGAACCTGCAGGACCGTTCGTCTCACCCGATCGACCTTCACAAGGGCACCGGATACACGGAGATCTACGTCAGCGAAGGCGTGGAACTCCGGCTCAGCGCGACCGTGGGGGACGTGCGCGTGGATTGGAGCCGGATGGACACCGACACCGAGGGAAACTCCGTCGGCAGCACCACTGACGTGTTCACCGGGCAGCACCGGACCGGCGAACGCACCGTGTACCGGGAGACGGTGTCCTCACCGTGGAATCCCGGCACGCCCGGCGCGACGCAGACCCTGACCGTCGTCCCCGTGACCATCGATCAGGAAACCGGGTGGATCAGGGTCGTCTATTCCGCTCCCGCCGACAAGGAGACCGAACAATGAGCACCGAGCCGAGCACTCCGCTGCCGAGCACATCCGAGCCGTCCGCGGGCGGCGTCACCATCCCGCCCGCGGACGCCGTTCCCACGGCATCCGCTCCCCCGCCGCGTACCCGCTGGGCGGCGATCGTGTGGGGCGTCTGCTTCGTCGCGATCGCGTGGTTGGGGATCGCGATGCTGAGCAGCCGGGGTCGTCAGGAGGACGTCGCCGATTGGCTTGCCGCGCTCACCCCCGGCACGATCACTGCGTTCCTTCTGCTGCTCATCGGCGTGCTGGTGCTGATCACCGGCGCGGTCGGCCTGATCCGCCGCGGGCAGAGACGCGGTTCAGCCGCACGCTGAGTGCACGAGAAGGCGGAGGTCAGAGCATCTGGACCACCGCCTTCGCACTCCGCGTCCAGCGCGGGTGTCTGCGTTCAGCTTCGGCTCCGCAACCACCCGTACCCCCGCCCTGCAGCGAGGAACGACAATGCCAGCGCTGCGACGAGCAGCCCGAGATCACGCAGGGCGACGTCGAGGTAGCCGCCGACACCGACCAGGCTCACGATGATCCCGAGCAGCCAGACCGCGACGACGAGTCCGCCCAGCCTCGGCAGGAAGGCCACAAGGATGCCGGCGATGATCTCGACGACCCCCACGATGGCCATCGCCGTGCGAGCTTCTCCCGGGATGAGGTCGTTCATCCAGGGCGCGAGATAGCGCTCCCAGTCGGACGTGAGGATCCTGACGAACTTGTCCAGTCCGAACAGGATCGGCGCGACGGTGAAAACCGTGCGCAGCAGTAGGAATGCGAGACGATCTCCGCTCTGCATCGACGCAGATCGCTCCTGACTCTGACCACCCATCTTCGGGCGTCCTTTCTAAAAGAAGTTACTATCGAAGATAGAAGCACCGCATTCTAAATGCAAGCCATTCTTCTTTTAGAAGGTCGTCATGGACATCACCGCACGAGTATCGAGCATCGGCAGCCTCGCCGACGACACCCGGCGAGCGCTGTACGAGCACATCGCGGCGCAGTCCGAGCCGGTCAGCAGAGACGCGGCAGCCGCCGCCGTCGGGATCGCGCCGCACATGGCCAGGTTCCATCTGGACAAGCTCGTCGACGCCGGACTGCTGGAGACGGAGTTCCGCCGACTGACCGGCCGTTCCGGACCCGGTGCAGGACGTCCCTCGAAGCTCTATCGGCGGGTGAGCGGGACCGTCTCCGTGTCGCTGCCCGAGCGCCGCTACGACCTCGTCGGGCATCTGCTGGCCGGCGCCATCGAGCGGGCATCAGACGGCACCGCTCTCGACACGGCGGTCACCGAGGTCGCTCATGAGGAGGGGCGGGCGATCGCAGAATCCGTCCCCGATCCCCACGCGGAGGCAGACGATCTGGACCGCGTGGCCGACGTTCTCGCCGCACAGGGCTTCGAGCCGCGCGCCGAGGACGACGCGCTGATCCTGGCGAACTGTCCGTTCGACTCTCTCGCCCGTGAGCACACGGCGCTGGTCTGCTCGGCGAATCTCGCCCTCGTCGGCGGAATCCTCGAGGGAATGGACTGCACCGATCTGCGCGCCTACGGCGAACCGCACGCCGGTCAGTGCTGCGTGGCCATCCGCTCGGCAGGCTGACCGCGCCCCCCGACCCCCGACAGGAGGAGAAGGGACGTCCCGAGACCCGGTCGCCATTACGCTGAGGCGATGAGGAATGACCGGCGACGCCCCGCACAACCGCGACCCGGTGCAGCCGCGCAGAAGGCGCAGAAGAGGGCCGCGCCCCGCAAAGCGGCGCAGAAGAAACCGGCGCTCGCGTCGACGCCGGCGGCCTCCACTGCTCCGGAGGAGGCCCGCACGCTGCGTCTCGGTCTGGTCCCCGGCACGACTCCGGGCAGATGGATCGATGCCTGGAAGCAGCGGATGCCGCATGTCGAGCTGGAACTCGTCCCGATCTCGTTCGCCGACCAGCGCGAGCGAATCGACGACCTCGATCTTGCCCTCGTCCGCCTGCCGATCGATCGCGCGAAGGATCTGCATGTGATCCCGCTCTACGACGAGGTGCCCGTGGTGGTGGCACCGGCTGACTCGTTCCTGATGGCGACCGACGGCCTCACCGTCGACGATCTGGTCGGTCAGGTGCTGATCACCCCCGGTGACGATGTGCTGGGTCCGTTGGATCTGCCCACGCTCGCGCCGAGCTTTCCGACGATCCCCACCACCGAGGACGCCGTGCAGACCGCCGCGTCGGGAGCGGGAATCCTGGTCGTTCCGATGTCGCTGGCCCGTCTGCACCACCGCAAGGATGCCGACTTCCGGCCGCTGCTGGGCGGGCGCACCTCCACGGTCGCATTGGCGTGGCCGATCGAGGCGACCACCTCCGACGTGGAAATGTTCGTGGGCATCGTGCGCGGCCGAACCGCCAACTCGTCGCGCTGAACGCCCGTCCACATGGCGCACCGTGCTGCTCGCACGCGTGCCGTCAGGCACATGACGCCATGTGGACGGGCTGTGGGGTCAGGCGGCGGATGCCAGCTGGACGCGGGCGTCGACACGGATGCCGTCGTCCACCACGTCCACTCGTACCGCACCGCCGTCGGTCAGCGCACCCGAGACGAGCAGGTCCGCGATGCGGTCGTCCACCTCACGCTGGATGAGCCGACGCAGCGGACGGGCACCGTATTCCGGCTCGTAGCCGTGCTCGCCGAGCCAGGCGACCGCGGCCTCTGTCACCTCGAAGCCGATCTCACGACCCGCCAGCCGCTTCGTCGTCGCCTGCAGCATGAGGCGCACGATCTGGCCGAGCTCCGCCTGACTGAGCTTCTGGAAGATGACGATCTCATCGATCCGGTTCAGGAACTCCGGCCGCATGGCCTCGCGCAGCTTGCCCATCACGCGGGCCCGCAGGTCCTCCTGCGAGGCGAAGCCCGAGGCGTCCTGCGAGGACACGAAGCCGAGCGCACCGGACCGCGACGCGAGGAACTCCGAACCGATGTTCGAGGTCATCACGATCACCGTGTTGCGGAAGTCGACCGTGCGCCCCTGACCGTCGGTCAGGCGTCCGTCGTCGAGCACCTGCAGCAGCAGGTTGAACACGTCGGGGTGCGCCTTCTCGATCTCGTCGAACAGCACGATCGAATACGGGTTGCGACGCACGCGCTCGGTGAGCTGGCCGGCCTCGTCGTAGCCGACGTATCCGGGAGGGGCACCGACCAGACGTGACACGGTGTGCCGCTCGCCGAACTCACTCATGTCGAAGCGGATCACGGCGGTCTCATCGTCGAACAGGCGGTCGGCGAGCGCCTTGGCGAGTTCGGTCTTCCCCACGCCGGTGGGTCCGAGGAACAGGAACGAGCCCACGGGACGGTTCGCGTCACCCATGCCGGTGCGGCTGCGGCGCACGGAGCGTGCCACGGCGGCCACGGCGTCGTCCTGCCCGATCACGCGAGCGTGGAGGTCGGCCTCCAGCTCACCGAGCCGCTCGCGCTCGCTCTCAGTGAGACGGCTGACCGGGATGCCGGTGGCGCGGGAGATCACCGCGGCGATCTGGGGCTCGTCGACCACGGCGGCCGCGCTCGTCGATGACGGCACGTCCACCTCATCGATCCGAGCCTGAACCCGCGTGATCTCATCACGGATGCGCGAGGCCTCCTCGTAGTGCTCGGCACTGACGGCGGCGTCCTTCTGCATCTCCAGGTCGGCGAGCTGCTCAGCCAGCGCCTCGATGTCGGTGACGAGCCCCAGCCGCAGGCGCAGCCGGGCACCGGCCTGATCGATCAGGTCGATCGCCTTGTCTGGCAGCACCCGGTCCGGAAGGTAGCGCGCGCTCAGCTCCACCGCGCTGCGGATCGCCGCGTCGGTGTAGGTGATCGCGTGGTGCTCCTCGTATGCGGGCTTCAGGCCACCGAGAATGCGCACGGCGTCCTCGATGGACGGCTCACCGACCTTGACCGGCTGGAAGCGGCGCTCGAGCGCCGGGTCCTTCTCGATGCGGCGGTACTCGTTCAGCGTCGTCGCGCCGACCAGGTGCAGTTCGCCGCGAGCCAGACGCGGCTTGAGGATATTGCCGGCGTCCATGCCGCCGCTGTCGCCCGAACCACCGGCACCGACCACCGTGTGCACCTCGTCGATGAAGACGATGATCTCGCCCTTGTGGGCGGCGATCTCGTCCATGGTCTTGGTCAGGCGCTCCTCGAAGTCGCCCCGGTAGCGCGCACCGGAGAGCATGGCGGGCAGGTCGAGTGCGATCACGCGCCGGTCCTTCAACTGAGCCGGCACGGTGTCGTCGACGATCGCGCGGGCCAGCCCCTCCACGATCGCCGTCTTGCCGACACCGGCCTCACCGATCAGCACCGGGTTGTTCTTGGTGCGGCGGCTGAGGATCTCGATCGTCTGCTCGATCTCGTCGGACCGGCCGATCACCGGGTCGAGCTCGCGGGCGCGGGCGCGGGCGGTGAGGTCGAGGCCGTACTGGTCGAGCAGGGGGGTCTCGGATGCGGTGGGCGCGGCCTCCTGCGCGGCGGCGCCCGCCGGGACCGGTTCGCGCAGGCCCTGCGTGAGCGCTTCGGCGGTGACGCCGGCGCGCGCGAGGATCTGTCCGGCCGGCACGTCCTGACCCAGCACGAGCGCGAAGAACAGGTGGTCGGGGTCGATATAGGTCGAGCCCGACGACCGGGCGACCTGGTAGGCGTGGAACAGCGCGCGCGATGCGCTGGGAGTCAATGTGGCAGCATTCACGTCGGCGACGCCGCGGTTCTGCGGCAGCCGGGCCTCGACGGCCGCGACGATCGCGTCCGGGGCGGCGCCGATGCGTTCGATGGCGGCGGAGACGTTGTCGTCCTCGACGATCGTCCGCAGGATGTGCAGCGCGTCGAGCTCCGTCTGACCGCGCTCGAGCGCGAAGCGGCCCGCGCTCTGCAGGATCTGCTGGGTGCGCGCGGTGAGGAACCGGCTGAGATCGATCGACCGACCCTGCCGCGCCTGCTCACCCGCGAGATAGCGGGCCAGGAACTCGTCGAACGAGCCCGGACCCACCTGGTTGAAGTCGTTGGGCATTTCGCTTCCTCTCAGACTTGAGTGCACTTCTATCAACTTCAACGTCACATGATGACGGGTATTCCCTGTGCTCGTCAAACCGGCCGAATAGACTCGTCGCATGTCCTCGGTGCTCTACGTCTGCGTGCGGCCGGAGCGCAGTGCGGCGGACGCCGAGCACCGCTCGTTCGCCCGCGATCTCGGCATCCGGCACCTGGATCGACTCGACCTGCTGCACGCGTCGCTGGAGACGGTCGAATGGGAGCAGTACGAGGGCTTCGCGATCGGCGGTTCGCCGTTCAACGTCACGGATCCCGACAAGTCCGAGGAGCAGCGCGCCGTCGAGCACGACCTCGAGCGGATAGCCGCTCGCGCGATGGAGGGCCGGGCGGCAGCCCTGTTCACCTGCTACGGCATCGGCGTGGTGACACGGATGCTGGGTGGGCAGGTGACGATGGAGCACCCCGAGCGCGTGCAGGCGGCGCGCATCCGGCTCACCGCGGCGGGGATGACCGATGCTCTGTTCGGGCCGAACGGAGCGGAGATGTCGGTGTTCACCGCTCACAAGGAGTCCGCCGCGTCGACACCGCCCGGTGCCGTGCTGCTGGCCACGAACGAGGCATGCCCGGTTCAGGCGTACCGTGCGGGCGAGCGGCTGTACGCCACGCAGTTCCACCCGGAGGCATCACCGCAGGACTTCGCCGACCGCATGGCGGTCTATCGGGCGTCCGGCTACTTCGACGCGGGCGAGTACGCCGCCACCGAGGAGATGGTTCTCTCCGCATCCGTCGACGGCGCGGATCTGCTCGGCAGGTTCCCCGGCCTGCTGTCCTGAGTCCGGCTTCGTCGCCTGTTCCCGTCAGCGCAGCGCATCAGTCCCGCAGCAGGGCGATCTTCTCGTCGAGGTATCCACGCAGGGGGATGATGCCGCCGCTCGGCGACCAGCGCACGCCCGGCTCGCCGTCGATCAGCGCGAGCGCGCCCGATGCCACTCCCGCATCGACTGCGTCGGCGTCGAGCTGCCGCCAGCCGACGTGCACGAGCTCGCCCTCCGCGAACCCGCCGCGCCGGGCCTGAGCACGCCGCTCGGCGCGGGCTCGTGCGGAATCCGCCGGGTACCCGCGGCGCACCTCCTCGGCGGCCCGCAGGATCTCGCCGGTCTCCAGCACCGCATCGTCCGTGAGCAGGAGCACTCCCAGATGCCAGGCCACTCCGGCGGGCACGATCCGATCCGCCCGCCAGCGCGACGAGCGCAGCAGTCCCAGCGCCTCTGGCGGAACGCCGGCCAGTCGACGGCGCGCATCGGCCAGCAGCGAGACGGTCGTGACCATGTCTCCAGGGTAACGATTCGTCTCCCCGGGCGGATGCGGGCAGAATCGAGGGAACGCCCAACCCAGGAGCATCCATGCCGCAGACCGACACCGCACGTCTTCTCATCGCCTGCGATGACCAGCCCGGCATCGTCGCGGCCGTCGCGGGGGTCCTGGCGTGGCACGGCGCGAACATCATCTCCCTCGACCAGCACTCCACCGACGAGGTCGGCGGTCGCTTCTTCCAGCGCACGGTGCTCCACTTGGACGGGCTCGCCGCAAAGCGGCCGGCTCTGGAGGCCTCTTTGGCGGAGGTCGCGGAGCGCTTCGCGATGGAGTGGTCGCTGCATGACACCGCCGCTCGCAAACGCGTGGCGATCTTCGTGTCGAAGTACGACCACTGCCTGATGGAGCTGCTGTGGCGCATGCAGCGCGGCGAGCTCGACATCGACGTGACCATGGTCGTCTCCAACCATCCCGACCTCGCAGCCGCCGTGCGCTCCTTCGGAGTGCCGTTCGTGCACGTGCCGCGCGGGGAGGGCCCCGATGCCAAGGCCGAGATGGAGGCCCGCCAGCTGGAACTGCTGCAGGGCAACGTCGACCTGGTGGTGCTCGCCCGCTACATGCAGATTCTCACCGATGACTTCATCGAGCGCATCGGAGCGCCGGTGATCAATATCCATCACTCCTTCCTCCCGGCGTTCATCGGAGCCAACCCGTACGCGCGGGCGAAGGACCGCGGCGTGAAACTGATCGGGGCCACCGCGCACTACGCGACGGCCGACCTCGATGAGGGCCCGATCATCGAGCAGGACGTCACGCGCGTGACCCACGCGGAGTCCGCCGCCGAGCTGCAGCGCCGCGGCGCCGACGTCGAGCGGTTCGTGCTGGCGCGTGCCGTGAAGTGGCACACCGAGGACCGCGTGATCGTGCACGGACGCTCCACCGTCATCCTCTAGCGGTCAGTCGACCGCGGGCACCCCGGCCAGCAGTTCGGCGAACGCGTCGGCGGCCGCATCCCACTGCGCGAGCGGCGCGGACTGTCCCAGCCAGAGCGACTGCAGATCCCCGACACCGCGCTGCGCCGCCGCCGCGCGGAACCGCCCGGTCAGCCAGTTCTGCACGGGGAACGGCGCGATCGCTCCGGATGCCTCGATCGCGGCGACGGCGCGATTGCGCGCTCCGCGGGCGAGGCGGCCACTCATCGCGCGGGTGAGGACGCCGGCATCCGCCGCCGTCGATCGGATCGCCCTGCGGTGGGCCTCGTTCGCGGCGGACTCCTTCGTCGCGAGGAAGGACGTGCCCACCTGCACGCCATCCGCTCCGAGCGCGAACGCCGCCGCGACACCGCGTCGGTCGGCGATGCCGCCGGCGGCGATGACGGGGATGCGCACGGCATCTGCCACCTGGGGAACGAGTGATACCAGACCGACCAGCGATTCCTCCGCCGGCTTCAGGAAGGACACCCGATGGCCCGCCGCCTCGGCGCCCGTGGCGACGACCGCATCGACGCCGCCGGCTTCCAGGGCGACAGCCTCGGCGACCGTCGTCGCCGTGCCCAAGACGCGCATTCCCCGGCGATGCGCCTCGTCGACGATCACGGCTGAGGGCGCGCCGAAGACCACGCTCAGCACAGCAGGCGCCGCCTCCCAGATCGCGTCGAGCTGCTCGTCCAGCGGCGGCAGGTACCGCTCGGGACGCGCCGGCGGCTCGAGGCCCATTTCCGTGAAGAACGGGAGGAGCGCGGCCGCGTGGTCGTCGTGCGCAGGCCCCGGGCCGACCTCGTCACCGGTCGGCAGCCAGATGTTCAGCGAGAACGGCGCATCGGTCGCCTCCCGCAGCGCCGCCGATGTCGTGCGGATCCGATCGGCGTCGTAGCCGTACAGTCCGTACGACCCCAGCCCTCCGGCTGCGCTCACCGCTGCGGTGAGCGCCACGGACGACAACCCTCCGAAGGGCGCGAGCACGATCGGATGCCGAATGCCGAGCAGCGCGCGCAGGTCTGTCATGCCTCCACGCTACGCCCGGCGGCCCGCGCCCCCGTCGCGCCCGGCGCCGCAGAGGGGAGCGGGGATGCGGCGCGGGCGCGATGGGAGTGTCGTTTGAGCCGGTCAGCGAGGTGGGAAGTGGCGGATCGGAGAGGGAGGCGCGGAGCGGTCCGCGGCCGCTGCGACGGCCGCGTCCAGCGCAGCGAGCAGTTCCCCGAAGTCGCGGAACCGAGTGGTGCGGGGGCACGGCCTGCGCAACCACAGCGCGTCCAGCGAGCCGGTGCTGTTGCGCTCGACGTACGCGATCAGGCAATCGGCATCCGCGTGCCGTCGGGCGACGTCGCAGATCCGCCAGCTGTCGCGACCGATGGGGTTGAGCTCCCACGCCCCATGCGGGGTGGACGCGTTCGGAGGTTCGGAGAGTACGGTGCTCACAGCGGCTTTCCTCCCGTCACAGCGAGGACGCTGCCCGACGTGTATGACGATTCGGTGGATGCGAGGTAGACGTACGCTCCCGCGAGTTCCGCGGGCTGCCCCGCCCGACCCAGAGGCGTGTCCGAGCCGAACGTCTTGACCCGCTCGTCGTCCCACCCTGTGGCCGGGATCAGCGGCGTCCAGATCGGGCCGGGTGCGACCGCGTTCACCCGGATGCCGCGCTCCCCGCCCTCCTCGGCGAGCGCCTTGACGAACGCCACCTGCGCGGCCTTCGTCATCGCGTAGTCGATGAGTCCCGGCGACGGGTTGTACGCCTGGATCGATGCCGTGACGATGATGCTCGCGCCGGGTTCCAAGTCGGGGTAGGCGGCTCGCGCGGTGAAGATCGTGCCGCACAGGTTCGTGTCGAACACTCGCCGCATGTCCTCCGTCGCGAGGGACCCGAAGCCGTCCACGTCGTGCTGGTACCCGGCATTGAGCACCAGGACGTCCAGACCGCCCATCTCCTCGCGCGCCCGCCGGACGGCGTCGGTCGCGAAGGACTCCTCGCGCAGATCGCCCCGGATGCTGATCCCCGTCGCGCCCGCCTCCGTGATGACCCGCACGGTGTCGTCGGCGTCATCCTGCTCCTCCGGCATGTGGACGATCGCGACGTCGGCGCCCTCACGGGCGAAGGCGATCGCCACCGCCCGACCGATCCCGGAGTCCCCGCCGGTGATGAGCGCCTTGCGTCCGCGAAGGCGATCATGGCCGGTGTACGTGTCCTCGCCGTGATCGGGCGTCGGACTGGTCCGGGCGGTGTCGCCAGGCTGATTCTGCTGCTGCGCAGGGAACTCGTCGTCGTGGTGTTCGTGACGGGGATCGGAGTTCTCGTCGGTCATCATCGCGCCTCTCTTCACATGTCAGGAACCGGTGCTCATAGCATCCGTCACCCCTCCGGGGCCGACCAGGGGGTTGACAGCATGACCCGGCCAGGGCAGGGGCGAGAGCGGACAGACCTCCGCCGACTACCCCGCGTTCCGTGGGCTGTCAACGCCCCTGCGCGTCGTCCCGCGGGCGCGCAGAGTCGACTCACGAACCCCTGTCGTCTTCCAGAGAGGAGCATCATGACCGATACATCGAATTCCGCCGAGGACGTCCCCCAGCCGGATGCCGCCATCGTCGGACGACCCGATCTGCAGCCCGACACCCAGGACGACGTCCCGCTCACGGCCGAGCTCGGAGAGGACGGCCAGGGCGATCTCGATGCGGAAGGCCTTCACTCCGGGGACGCGCCGGACGATCTGAGAACAGACGCCCCCTCCGGCCCTGTCGAGGAGCGATCGGACGACGATCAGCGCGGGGGCGCACTATGAGCGGCATCGGGGACCAGGGAATGATGCCCGAGCACGTGAATCCACAGGCTCCTCCCAACGACGACACGGCGGCTGACGCCGAGAGTCAGGATGCGTCGGAGACGTCGGGTGATCGGGCTCCTGACGACGGCGGCGGCGACGACGACGACGACGGCGACGCGCGCCGACGCGGCTCGGCTTCGCCGAGCGTGGCCCGGCCGTCCCGCGGGAAGGGGAGTTCCGGGGTGCCCAGACGGCGGGACACCCCGTCGCCTCTTTAGACGATGAGACGGTCAGGAGCGCTGCGTGTCGGCGTCCGGCGGGAGCTGATCCTCCGGCGGCTCGGGGACGAGGTGCAGGCCGCTCGGAGTGTTCGCCGTGAATGCGAGCGCCTCGACCCACGCCCTGTTGATCGCCGGCTGCCGACTGCCGAAGTACTTGAAGACGAGGGAACTGCCCGAGTGCAGCCAGACGGTGGTGCGTCCGCCGCCGACGCTCGGATCCTCGCGCCAGCTGAACGGAAAGGGCTCCCCCCGACGCAGCTTCGCGGTGATGACGAGCTGCACATGAGTGAGCGCCCGGTCCTCGATCTCGGTCTTGATCGAGCTGTCGTAAATGAACTTGCCCATGGTCGCGACTGCGCTTTCTGTTGTCGTGCCCCGGCGGATGTCGTCGACATGCGGTCGAGCCCCCCGGATGTCCTCAACATACCGCGCGGAGGCATTAGTTTAGTGCCATGGGCCAGCTCTTCTACGGAAACAATCCCGAGCCGATCGTCATCGAGGATCGGGCGCTCGCTCACCTCAAAGTGGTGATCGCCACCAAGCTGCGCCGCAATGAGAGCTTCACGCTCTCGTGGAAGCACCCGGTCGATGCGCCCCCCGGCCGGACGACGATCTGGCTGCACCCCTCGATCCCCCTCCGTTTCGTCTTCGCGGAGCCGGAGAACCCGACACTCAGTTCGGAATGGATCACCGCGATGGCCCATTCGGCGAACTCCAGCGGCGGCATCATGCTGCTCGAGGAGCACCTCGACCCCGAGTGACCCGGAGCGGCGAAGGTCCTCACTCAGAAGACTCCGCCGACACGACGTGCGGCGCACCGACCGGCTTCGACTCCGCCGACGAGCGCTGACGCAGGAAGATCGAGAAGGCGACCATGGTGCCGACCGCGAGGAACTCGCTCTGCCAGTTCTGCAGAGTGCGATCCCAGAATTCCGGCGATGCCACGTACTGCAGCCAGGTCAGCGGCGCCGCACCGTGCTCGGCGTTCTCCTGATTGATCACGACGGTCCCGCTGAGCGACTGCATCAGCCAGGAGAGCAGGAATATCGCGCCCATCACGATCACCAGTGAGTTCTCGTAGACGACGCGACGCAACCCCGACGCCTTCGCCGCCGCGGGGGCATTCTCGGGCGCATACGCGCCGACCTTCTGGTCCTCATCGGTGCTGACGCCCTCGTCGCCTGGCTGCTTCGATTCCGGGGATCCTCGCTGCACGAACCAGACCGTGGCGGCGATGAACAGCAGGAACTGCAGGAACTCCGACTGCCAGTTCTCGGCCACGTCCACGACGAAGTCGCTGGAGAACACGAAGGCGAGGTATCCCTGCTGCGGCATGCCGTGCTGCGCCAGGTCCTCGTTGGTGCGCAGGAAGCCCGCGACGGACTGCCCCAGGAGGGCGAGCACGAAGAGGGTGAAGAAGAACAGACTGAGCGCGTTGTCGCGCAGGAATCGCCGCAGCATCGCTCACCGACCGCTCAGCAGGACGGCGGCCATCACTGCGAAGCCGCCGATCACGGCAGCCATCCAGATCCAGAACATCACCAGGGCACCACGGGGATTCTGCTTCATCTGCGATCCTCTCCTCGCACCGGCGGTTCGTGAAATCCACGCGACTGGGTCATCGGGCCGATGCTGATCCTCTTCCGTGCGCACCGGAAGGGCCTTGACGTGTAGGGAGCGCGCTGTCAACCCCATTAGGCGACCGCTCCGCTCTCGTTACGGTCGTGACCAGACGATATGGACGAGACGAGAGGAGCACGGCCATGACCCAGGCACGGGACATCATGACCGCGGGCGCTCAATGCGTGGGCGAGAACGATGCGCTCACGATCGCCGCCGAGCTGATGCGCGACCTCGATGTGGGCGCGCTGCCCATCTGCGGCGAGGACGGCGAGTTGAAGGGGATGCTGACCGACAGGGACATCGTCGTGAAGGGCATCGCTTCCGGCTATGACCCCGATACGACGAACGCGGGCCGCTTCGCCGTCGGCGCCCCGCTGACGGCGGAGGCCGACGACGACATCGAAAGCGTGCTGACGCTCATGCGCGCTCATCAGGTGCGCCGAGTGCCGGTGATCGAGGAGCACCGCCTGGTGGGCATCGTCAGCCAGGCGGATATCGCGCGTCGACTCGATCGCGACACCACCGGGGACACCGTCGAACACATTTCACGCGAGGAGCTTCCATGACCGATCGGACCGATGACGACAACGCGATGACCACGCACGCCGAGTGGGGTTCGGGTTCTCCGCACCTGCTGGTGTCCCGAGGCGGCGAAGACCGCTCGGTGTTCGACCTGACCGAAGACGAGGTCAGCATCGGGTCAGCACCGGGCAGCAGCCTCGTCCTGGAGGGCACGGATGCCGTGCACGCGACCATCACCCACGATGATCGTGACGAGTACGTGCTCACCCTGCACGGCACGGGCGAGATGAACGCGAGCACTGACCCCGACCACGACGGCACGCGTTCCGAGGTGCTGCGCACCGGCGCCCGTTTCACCGCCGGCGAATGGACGCTCGTCTTCGGACGCGCGGAGTACGCCGATCACGGACGCCCTTTCGGCGGTCGCGAGGGCGGCGAGTTGTCGGATCAGCCGCCGCAGCCCGAACGCCCCGACTACCCTGCGGAGAACTCAGGAGAGGACACCGTCCAGAACGCGGAGGTCAAGGACGGGTGACGGATGCCGTCAGTCGACGGCTTCGCGCTGGGTGCGGATGAAGTCGCGGTCTGCGATGCTGAGACGCTCGTCGCGTGGCATCCGGCTTCCGGTGATCAGCTCGACCTCCCGACGCACCAGGTCGGGGATGATCTCGCCGTCCATGGCGTCGAGGATGTTCTTCGCCTCTGCGGTCAGTCCAGGCCACCAGGTGTGGATCTCCGGGTCCGTCATGTCAGCTCCTCGGTCGTGCGGCTGGGGTGATGGTCGCACCGGCGGACCCGAGCACGGAGGGGGTTGACATCCGGTCGCACCCGTCGCGGAGCGCGCGGTCGCAGGGCACGGCCGACGGCGGCGTCCGGATGCTAGCCTCGTCCGTGGAAGGGACGAGCGGATGACGGAGTGGATCGCCACACTGCTGCAGCTCATGCTGACAGCGTTCGGTGTCGTGCCTCTCCCCGCGGGCCTGGATGCCGGCGGAATGCTGGGTATCGCCGTCCTGCTGGTCGCCGTCGCTGTGATCGCCCTGGCCGCTGCGCTGGTGGCGCCGCTGTCCGGCGTCCGCTCAGCGCCGCATCCGCGGCGCGCGATCGATGCGTCCGCACGGCTCACGCAGAGCGATCCTGATGCAGCGGGTCATCCGCGCCCCAGGGCACCGGGAGTCGCGCCAGCCGCGTGACCCGGATGTCCTCGCGACCGACGCCGAGGACGGGAACGCGGCTTCTCGCCGACCCTTCCCGCCACTGCGAACGGATTCGCCCATGGACATCTTCGCCTTCCCTCCACTGACCCTTCTTCTCGACGGCGCTTACAACGCGCTGCTCTCGCTCTCCACCGTGCTCGAACCGCTCGCGGGCGCGTCCGCCTCGGCTCTCGCCGTGGTGCTGGTGACCCTTCTCGTGCGCACCGCGCTCATTCCCGTCGGCATCTCGCAGGCCAGGGCGGAGCAGATGCGGGCGCGTCTCGCCCCCAAGATGCGCGATCTGCAGAACCGCCATGGCAAGGACCGCGAGCGCCTGCAGCGGGAGACGATGGCCCTGTACCGCGACGAGCAGACCTCTCCTCTGGCCGGATGCCTTCCGCTGCTGGTGCAGGCGGCCGTGGTCGGTACGCTCTACACGCTGTTCCTTCGCCCGCAGATAGCCGGACATTCCAACGCGCTGCTCACGCACGATCTGTTCGGTGCGCCACTGGACACCTCGCTGCTGCACCTGCTCGGCAACGGCGGCCTCGGGCCGGCGACCGGTGTCGTCTGGGCTGTGGTGCTGATCGTGATCGTGGTGATCGCAGACATCACGCGGCGGGTGTTCCGTCCGCAGGTGCCGGAGGACGGCCCCCTTGCCGCTCCGGGGATGCGGCGCCTCCTGAACGGCCTGCACTACCTGACAGCCGCGTTCGCGGCAGTCGTGCCGCTGGCCGCCGCACTGTACCTGGTGGTCACGGTGACCTGGACGCTCGGGCAACGAGCGCTGCTGCGCCGTCGATACCCGCTGCCGACATGACCGGCGGCGAATCCGGGTTGCCAGAGAAACAGACTGGCCCAGACACAGAAACGCGATCGCAGGCGCATCGGATCTAGAAAGCCGATATACCGCGCCCGCGATCGCAGCGCTGGGGACGCTTTATCTGGGGAGCTCCAGGCTATGTCTGGAGCGGCCGGGCGCTATAGATCCGAATGGCGAGACTCATATGGACTTTCGTCTAGTCTTCCGTCGTATCACGACAGCGGCAGGCGGGCGAGGACCTGCCAGTCGCCGTCGACGACCCCGGCGCTGAACTCGCCGCTGGCGCCGAGCACACGCTCTGCCATGCGATTCAGCCCGGTGCCGCTGGAGGGCAGATCTCGCCGGGGGGTGGTCGGCAGCGGACTTCGGATGGTCAGCTCCACGAACTCATCCTCGACCTGCAGGCGGATGCCGACGGTGCCGGGCCCGGCATGCTTGAGGATGTTGGTCGCCGATTCACGGACGATCCGCGCGAACGCGATCTCCGCCACGCGCGGTATCCGCTCATCGTCCAGGTCGCCGACGACGTCGACGAGATGTCCGGCCGATGCGATCTCCGAGCGGGCCTCCTCGATGGCCTCGCGGAGGTCACCCGACTGCATACCGCCGGCGCGCGGGCCGTCGTCGGCGAGCTCGATGACGAAGCGGAGGTCTGCCATCGCCTTGCGCGCGGCGACGCGGATCGCCTCCTGCGATTCGGTGACGACCGCGGGGTCGTCGAGCATCTGCACATGCAGCGCGACGACGGTCAGATGATGAGCGATGCTGTCGTGCAGTTCGCCGGCAATCCATCGTCGCTCGGCGAGAACCGCCTGTCGTTCCTGCTCGGCGCTCTCGGCGAGCTGCTTCTCGAGCCGGTGCCCGCGGTCGGACGCCATGCGCAGAGCGAAGCCGATGGCTCCGGCTACGGCGGCGACGACCAGGTAGATGCCGACATTCACGGGAACCGCGCTGTCGCCGTACGCCACGACTGCGGCGGCTACCAGGAAGCCGCAAGCGTACGACAGCACCAGCGCTGTCGATCCCAGACGCATGACCATCCCCGCTGCGATAGCAGCGACGAACAGGACCGAGGAGTCCTTGCCCGCGATGAACGAACCGACGAACACGATGCCGAGTAGGACAGTGGCGACGGAGGGCCGCCAGATATACAGGGCGAAGACTGCGGTTGAGGCCAGGCTGATCAGTGATCCGGTCGCATCGATACCGGAACCGAAGATCAAGCCGACGATGTCGAGGGCTGCCACCCCTGCCAAGAAGACGAGTACAACAATGCGCTCGAGGGTGTTGAGCCGCTCACCTCGGTTGAAGCGGAGAATACCGGGGTCGTCCCGGGTCGAAAGACCGAACGGCATACTTCAGTATCTCCTATCGGCCGGATAGAATCAGCGAATAGCGCCAAAGAGTCGTGCCATCTGCTCCCAGAAGGACATAGTGCTCACCACCAATCGTTGGTCATATGTCTAAGTACTAATTGATCCTCTCGGTTATCACCACGCACCACATCTGACCTACGACCAGACTTCACTGGACGAAAGTACATAGCGCGGAGGTCCGACCTCCGCCGCGGTTAGGCTTTCCCTCATGTCGGAAATCCGCGTTCTCCTCGTCGATGACGACCCCCTCGTGCGGTCCGCGCTGTCTCATTTCGTCTCCCGCGGGCCTGAGATCGAGGTGGTCGGGCAGGCCGAGAACGGCCTGGAGGCGATCGCGTTCCTCGAGCACCACACGGCGGATGTCGTGATGATGGACGTGCAGATGCCCGAGATGAACGGCATCGAGGCGACCGCCGCCATCACCGCGCGCTGGCCGCAGGTCCGCATCCTCGCCGTGACCACGCTCGAGGGCAGTGACACGGTGCTTCCCATGCTGAGCGCGGGAGCGTCCGGATACCTGCTGAAGGATTCCAGCGCTGAGAGCATCCTGGAAGGCGTGCGCGAGGTGCACAGCGGGGCGAGCTCGCTCTCGCCGCGCATCGCGTCGATGCTCGTCGAGCACGTGCGCAGCACCGAGGCGGCGAGCGGGGCGGCAGCTGCTCTGGAACCCCTCACGGAACGCGAGACCGAGGTTCTCGATCGCCTCGCCAGAGGCATGTCCAACCTCGAGATCGCGCAGTCCCTGATCGTTTCCGAGGGAACCGTGAAGGCCCACCTCGGGCGCATCATGTCGAAATGGCACGTGCGCGATCGCGTGCAGATCCTCGTGACCGCCGCTCACGCAGGGCTCATCGACTTCCACTGACGACGGATCGGCCGGGTGCAGGTGCCCGACTACCATCGGAAACATGTCTGTCAGCCCTGCCGCCCTCGCTCACGCCTCCGATCTCGCGGACTTCGTCGCCGCCTCGCCGTCGAGCTACCACGCGGCGGAGGAGGTCGCTCGCCGGCTCCAGGCTGCCGGATTCGTCCGGCTCGATGAGATCGACGCGTGGCCGACGCAGGCCGGCGGACGCTTCGTGGTCGTGCGCGATGGCGCCGTGATCGGCTGGGTGGTTCCCGCGGAGGCCGCTGCCACCACGCCCGTGCACGTGCTGGGCGCCCACACCGACTCCCCCGGCTTCAAGCTGAAGCCACGGCCGAGCACCGGTTCGCACGGCTGGTTGCAGGCCGCTGTCGAGGTCTACGGCGGCCCGCTGTTGAATTCCTGGCTCGACCGCGAACTGCGTCTGGCGGGGCGCCTCGCCCTCGCCGACGGGCGGGTGGTGCTCGCGGCGACGGGCGCGCTCCTCCGACTGCCGCAGCTGGCGATCCACCTGGACCGCGGGGTCAACGACGGCCTCGCGCTCGACAAGCAGACCGGAACGCAGCCGGTATGGGGGCTCGGCGAGGCGGCATCCGCCGACATCCTCGCCGAGCTCGCCGCAGCCGCCGACGTCGAGGTGTCCGAGATCCGCGGCTACGATGCGGTCGTGGCGGACGCCGCGCGCGGCGCGGTCTTCGGCAAGGACGACGCCTTCTTCGCCTCGGCTCGGCTCGACGATCTCGCATCGGTTCACGCCGGGGTCGTCGCGCTGATCGAGGCCGCGGACGCCTCGACGTCCTCGGGGGTGATCCCGATGCTCGCGGCCTTCGACCACGAGGAGCTCGGTTCCGCCTCACGCTCCGGAGCAGCGGGCCCGTTCCTCGAGGACGTGCTGGTGCGCCTGTATTCCTCCCTCGGCGCCGACGCCACCGAGCAGCGTCGTGCCCTCGCCGCATCGTGGCACGTCTCCAGCGATGTCGGTCACTCGGTGCACCCCAACTTCGCGCACAAGCACGACCCGGTCGTGCAGCCGATCCTGGGCTCGGGGCCGATCCTCAAGATCAACGCCAATCAGCGGTATGCGACCGACGCCGTCGGCGCCGCAGCCTGGTCGGACTGGTGCGAGCAGGCGGGCGTCAGCTCCCAGGAGTTCGTCTCGAACAACGCGGTGCCCTGCGGTTCGACGATCGGCCCGATCACGGCGACGCGCCTCGGCATCCGCACGGTCGACGTCGGCATCCCGATCCTGTCGATGCACTCCGCGCGCGAACTCGCCGGCGTCAGCGACTTGCACGACCTGTCCCGGGTCGCGCGCGCGTTCTTCGCCGGCTGACGGCTGCCCCGACGGTCAGGCGGCGAGGCGGACCAACGGGGCGAGCCGTGAGACGCGCTTCTCGAGCTCGTCGAACGCCGCGTCGAACGCCGCCGCCGTCCCGACCCGTACAGGGTCGGGTACCGACCAGTGCAGCGCGGTCACGGGGTACTCCTCGTGCGCGCGGTCGCAGACCGTGATGATCAGGTCGGATGCCGTGATCCGGTCGTCGACGAGGCGCGGCACTGCCCCGGTGAGATCCAGCCCATGACGAGCGGCCACGTCGACGGCCGCCGACGCGACCCGGTCGGCAGGGTGAGTGCCCGCACTCAGTGCGGGGACCGAGCTCGCGGCTCCCCACAGCGCCTGCGCCAGCGGGGAACGCGCCGAGTTGGCGGTGCAGACGAAGACGACACGGGACGCCGTCCGTGCCCGATCCGGTCCCGGCTCGAGCGGCGGGCGCCCGTCGAGTCGCACATAACTGCGACGACGATCGCCTTCAGAGCGGTCGCGCCTGATCAGCCCTTCGGCCTCCAGCACGTTCAGGTGGTGTGCGAGAAGGTTGGACGTCAGCCCCAGCCGTCGGCCGAGCTCGGTGGGCGACAGGTCCTCCTGCATGAGGAAGTCCATGATGCGCAGGCGCACCGGCTCGGCGAGCGCGGCGTGGCGTCTTGCCCGTGCCACCAGCTCAGCATTTTCCTCAGTGTCCATTGCCTCAATATTGACTGAGGCGATTGGATGAGTCAAGATGTCCACGACATGACGCACACGCATCCGCTTCAGCGCGCGACGGCCGAGTTCCTCGGCACCGGCGCTCTCGTCGCTGTCATCGTCGGCTCCGGCATCGCCGCCGAGCGGCTGAGCACCGACCCCGGACTCCGACTGCTCGAGAACTCCATCGCGACGGCACTGGGCCTCTGCGCACTGATCCTGCTGTTCGGGCCGGTCTCCGGAGGGCACTTCAACCCCGTGATCTCCGTGGCCGACGCAGTCCTGCGTCGGCGCGATGATCGGAGCCTGAGCCTCGCCGCCCTCGCGCTGTACGTCGCGGCCCAGCTGGCGGGCGGTGTCGGCGGGGCGCTGCTCGCGAACGCCATGTTCGAGGTCCCCACCGCGATCTCGTCCCACGATCGCGCCGGTGCAGGCACGCTGCTCGGCGAGATAGTCGCCACCGCCGGTCTGACGCTGCTGATCGCCGGCATGGTGCGCACCTCGCAGAGCGTCTTCGCCATCGCGGTCGCCGTCGGCTCCTACATCGGCGCCGCCTACTGGTTCACCAGCTCCACGTCGTTCGCCAACCCGGCGGTCGCCCTTGGGCGCGTGTTCACCGACACGTTCGCGGGCATCTCTCCGCTCGCCGCACTGGCTTTCGCCGCAGCTCAGCTCATCGGCGCCGTCATCGGCATCCTGCTCACCGCCGCACTTTTCGCCCGACCCGGATCCGAGGAGACATCGTGACCGATTCCACACCGACCGTGCTGTTCGTCTGCGTGCACAACGCTGGGCGGTCGCAGATGGCAGCCGGCTTCCTGCAGCACCTCGCCGGCGGCCGCGTAGACGTACGCTCCGCGGGATCCGAACCGAGGCACGAGATCAACCCGATCGCGGTCGAGGTCATGCGCGAGGCGGGCGTCGATATCACCGACGGTGAACCCAAGCTGCTCACCGTGGATGCCGTGAAGCAGGCCGACGTCGTGATCACGATGGGCTGCGGCGATGCCTGTCCGATCTTCCCCGGGAAGCGGTACGAGGACTGGGAGCTGGATGATCCGGCCGGCCAGGACATCGAAGCGGTGCGCCCGATCCGCGACGAGATCCGCCGCCGCGTCGAGCAGCTGATCGCCGAGTTGTCCACCTGAGGTCCGTCCGACCATTGCTCCGGCCCGCCTCTCGCGCGCACGTGCGACCGGTGCCAGGATGAGCACTATCCCGACATCACGGAGGCCCCCATGTCCGCGCCCTCAGCGACTTCGCCCTCGAAGACTCCCCCGTCCGCGCTGATCGAGCACGCCGGCATCGAGATCATCCCCGAAGCCGACCGCACCGCCAGACCCCGCGACCTGTTCTGGCCGTGGTTCGCCGCGAACGTGTCGGTGTTCGGCATGAGCTACGGCTCGTTCGTGCTCGGCTTCGGCATCTCGTTCTGGCAGGCCACACTCGTCTCGATCGTCGGCATCGTGGTGTCGTTCTTCCTGTGCGGGCTGATCGCGATCGCCGGCAAGCGCGGTTCGACGCCCACTATGGTCCTCTCGCGCTCCGCGTTCGGCGTGCACGGACAGAAAGTGCCGGGCATCGTGTCGTGGCTGACCTCAATCGGCTGGGAGACGTTTCTGGCGATCATGGCGGTCCTCGCCACGGCGACCGTCATCACCCAGCTGGGCGGGGACGGCGACAGCGTGGCGCTGAAGATCATCGCCACGGTGATCGTCGCCGCCCTCATCGTCACGGCATCCGTGCTCGGCTACCACGCGATCATGAAGCTGCAGTCCGTGCTCACCTGGATCACGGGGGTCGTCACCATCCTCTACGTGATCCTCGCCGCCGGGCACATCGACTTCGCTGCCGTCCTCGCGAAGCCGGACGGAAGCGTCGGTCAGGTGATCGGCGCGCTCGTGATGGTGATGACCGGATTCGGGCTGGGCTGGATCAACATCGCCGCCGACTGGTCGCGCTACCAGAAGCGCACCGCGTCGGACGGCGCCATCGTCTTCTGGAACACGTTCGGCGGTGCGATCGCGCCGGTCATCCTCGTCGTCTTCGGAGTGCTGCTGGCCGGCTCCGACGACGCTCTGCTCGACGCGGTCGGCGACGACCCCATCGGCGCATTGGCGGTCATTCTGCCGATCTGGGTGCTCGTGCCGTTCCTCCTCACCGCCGTCCTGGCCCTGGTCTCGGGCGCGGTGCTGGGCATCTACTCCTCGGGTCTGACGCTGCTGAGCTTGGGCATCCGCATACCCCGCCCCGCTGCCGCGGGCATCGACGGCGTGATCCTCACGATCGTGACGGTCCTGGTGGTGTTCGGCGACCAGGGCTTCCTCGGCCCCTTCCAGTCGTTCCTGATCACCCTCGGCGTGCCGCTGGCATCCTGGGCCGGCATCCTCATCGCCGACATCCTGCGGCGGCGCAAGGACTACGACGAGAGCGCACTCTTCGACGCGAACGGGCGCTACGGCGCCTGGGACTGGACGTCCATCATCACCATGGTCGTCACCTCGATCATCGGCTGGGGGTTCGTCGTGAACCTGTTCGCCGACGAAGCAGCCTGGAACAACTGGCAGGGCTACCTGCTGCCCCTGATCGGCGGCAAGGACGGGGACTGGGCGTACGCGAACCTCGGCGTGTTCTTCGCCCTGGTGCTGTCGTTCATCGTGACCTGGTTCGCCCGTGCCGGAAGGATCCGCCGCCAGGAGTCCGGCGCGTGAGCGGGCGGCGACCGGTCCCTGAGCCCGGCGAAGAGCCTGAGCCTGTCGAAGAGCCTGAGCCTGTCGAAGAACGGTGGCTGGTCGTCATCGACCCGCAGAACATCTTCGCCTCGCCCGATTCCGAGTGGGGGTCCCCGTTCTTCGCCAACGCGATGGTGAACATCCGCCGTCTCGCCGACGCCTTCGGCGAGCGCGTCCTCGTGACGCGCTGGATGCCGACCGCCGACCGCACGACCTCGTGGGGCGAGTACTTCGCGGCCTGGCCGTTCGCCGACAAGTCCGCCTCCGACCCGCTCTACGACCTGGTCCCCGACGCCATCGGCCTGTCGCCGCATCCGACGCTCGACCTTCCGACGTTCGGGAAGTGGGGTCCTGAGCTCGAGGCGACCATCGGGCGCGGGGCACGCATCGTGCTCACCGGGGTCTCGACCGACTGCTGCGTGCTGTCGACCGCGCTGCCCGGAGCGGATGCGGGCGCGCGCATCACCGTCGCCACCGACGCCTGCGCGGGCTCGAGTGCCGAGAACCACGCCGCAGCGCTGCACGTGCTGGGTCTGTATCCCCCGCAGATCACGCTGTCCACGACCGCCGACATCCTGGCATCCCGCTGACCCGTCCCCTGCCTCCCCCACCCTCCCCGCGTCCTCAGCGCGGCGAGTCGGGCAGATGCCGCTCGGGCAGGTGCAGGCGGGCGAGATAGCGGTCGGTCCGCGCCGGGGCGCGGCGCCGGTCCAGACGCGAGACGACGATCACCACCCCGGTCGTCAGCGGGATCGCCCAGGCGGCCGGCTGTGCGAGCAGCACGGCACCGGGTCCCAGCATCACCGATCCCAGCAGCGCGAGGCCGCAGGTGAACGCCCCCACCAGCATGCCCGCCGCCGCCCCGCGGGCGGTCAGGCCCCGCCACCACACTCCCAGCAGGAGCACCGGGGTGAGGCTGGTCGCCGCGACGAGGAAGACCGTGCCGACACTGGAGACCAGTGCTTCCGGTCCGGTCAGCAGCGCCACCGCGAGCGGAACGGCGGCGCACAGCACCGCTGACAGCCGGAACGACCGCACCGAACCGTCGAACACGTCCTGGCTGATCACGCCGGCGAGCGAGACCACCAGTCCCGACGAGGTCGACAGGAACGCCGCGAACGCGCCCGCGACCACCAGCGCGGTCAGCACCATGCCCACCGGTCCGGGAAGGATCCGCGACGGCAGCGCCAGCGCCACCGTGTCGGCCAGGCCCGGCTGGGCGAGGTCAGGGGCCTCCATCCGCGCGATGAGACCCAGGGTTCCCGACACGGCGTAGAACGCGCCGATCATCGCCACCACCAGCACGGTGGTCCGTCGTGCGGAGCCGCCGTCGGGGCTCGTATAGAAGCGCACCAGAACGTGCGGCAGCCCGATCGTGCCGAGCAGCAGGGCGAACATCAGAGAGGCGGTGGAGTAGGCGTCCGTCGCTGCGGGCCCCACCTCGATCGGGAAGGCGAGCACCGGCTCCAGCGCGGGTTCGCGTCCGGACAGCACGATCAGCAGCACGACGGCGGGAACGAGCAGTGCGGTGAGCTTCAGCCAGTACTGCATCGCCTGCACGATCGTGATGGCCCGCATGCCACCGGCGGCGACGATGCCGGTGACCGCGGCGGTCACGACCACTGCGCCGACCCAGGGCGGAAGGTCGACCACCACCCGCAGCGTCAGCGACGCGCCGTGCAGCTGCGGGACGATGTACAGCCAGCCGATGATCAGCACGAGAAGGCTCGACAGCCGCCGCACCCCGCGGGACTCCAGGCGCGCCTCGATGAAATCGGGCAGTGTGTACGCCCCGCTTCGCCGCAGCGGAGCAGCGACGAAGAGCAGAAGCAGCAGGTAGCCGGCGGCATACCCGATCGGGAACCAGAAGCCGTCCGCCCCGACGAGCAGCACCAGACCGGACAGCCCGAGGAACGTGCCCGCCGAGAGGTACTCGCCGCTGATCGCCGACGCGTTCCACACCGATCGGACGCTGCGGGAGGCGACGAAGAAGTCGCTCGTGGTGCGGCTCAGACGAACCCCCATCACCCCCAGCACCACCGTCATGACCACCACGAGGGCGACGGCCGCCAGATCCAGCGCCGGGTTCACAGGCGGGCTCCCCGCCCGTCATCCGTCAGCGAGCGATAGCGCCTCTCGTTGCGAGCGGCCCCGCGCGCGTACACGATCGCGAAGACCAGGACGACCGGATAGTAGGCGTACGCCTGCAGCAGCCAGGACAACGGCACCCCGAACAGGATCGGATCGGCGGAGCGCGCGATCACGAGCACCATCAGGGTCAGCACCAGCGACACCAGCAGGAAGCCCGCCAGGCATCCGGCCGCCAGTCGCAGCTGAGCCCGGATCAGGCTGTTCAGGAACACCGTGTCCGCCTCATGCACCGGCGCTCCCGGCAGGGCGATCCCCGATGTGGCCGTCGACTCCGACCGCGCAGCAGGCTGATCCGCGCTCACCCGCACCCGTCGCGCCCTGTCCTGCGGGGAGAGTCGGGAGGAAGGGTCCTCGTCTGCGCTCACCGCCGGTCAGCCCTCACCAGCCGACTGCGCACCGCGGGGATCAGCCGTCTGCTGACGGGCAGCTCGACCTCGGCGAGCACCACGGCAGGTGCGGAGCCGGTCAGCCTCACCTCCGTGACGGCATCCACATGCACGAGGTAGGAGCGGTGCACCCGCACGAACCCGGCCGAAGCCCAGCGCTCCTCGAGCTCGGAGATCGGCATCCGCACGAGATGGCTGTGCCCGGCTGCCGTCCACAACCGCGAGTAGTCGCCCTCCGCCTTCACCCACCGGACGTCGCCGCGCCGCACCAGGCGCACCGTCTGCCCGACCGCGACCGGGACCGTCTCGGCATCCTCGTCGCCATCGGTCTCCGCCCCCTGCCGCACCGCCAGGATCCTGTCGACCGCACGGCGCAGCCGCTCGGGGCGGATGGGCTTGAGCACGTAATCGACGGCCCGGACGTCGAACGCCTCCAGTGCCCCGGCCTCGTCGGCGGTGACGAAGACGACGGCAGGGCGCTGCGCGAATCGCTCCAGCGCGCGAGCCAGATCGAACCCGCTGATGCCCGGCATGTGGATGTCGAGGAAGACCGCGTCGACCGCGGCGGACGACAGCGCGCGGAGGGCGTCGGCGCCGCTGGCGGCGCGGTGGATCGCTCCGATCCTGGGATCAGCCTGCAGGAACGCGGCCAGCTCCGCCAGGGCGGGCGGCTCATCGTCGGCGACCAGCACGTCCAGGATCACGGCGCGTCCGTCTCGTGCATCGGCTGCGACTTCGGGATCCGCATCCGAACCATGGTACCCGCGCCGATGTTCGTCTCCACGGCCAATCCGCCGGCGGAGCCGTACAACCGGCGCAGGCGCGTGTCGACGTTGCGCAGTCCGACGTGCGTGGTCAGCGTCGGGCCGGACAGCGCCTGGCGCACCTGCTCGGGATCCATCCCCGCGCCGTCGTCCTCGACCGTGATCTCGGTGTGGGTGACCTCGTCGGCGGCGGCGATCACGATGCGTCCCCCCGCGGCGATCGGCTCGAGGCCGTGCCGGACGGCGTTCTCGACCAGAGGCTGCACCGACAGGAACGGGATCACGGTCGACAGCGTCTCGGGGGCGATCCGCAGGCGAACGTCCAGCCGCTCGCCGAAGCGAGCGCGCTCGAGTTCCAGGTAGTGGCGGATGCTGACCAGCTCCTGCGCGAGAGTGGTGAACTCGCCCTCCTGCCGGAACGAGTAGCGGGTGAAGTCCGCGAAATCCAGCACCAGGGTGCGCGCGCGCTCGGGATCGGTGGTGATGAACGACGCGATCGCAGCGAGGGAGTTGTAGATGAAGTGCGGACTGATCTGTGCGCGCAGGGCGCGCAGTTCCGCCTCTGCGAGACTCGCCCGCGAGGCCTCCAGCTCGGCGAGCACGATCTGCGATGCGCACCAGTCCGCCACCTCGCCGGTCGCTCGCACCAGCGGGCCACGAACGGTCTCGGCGAAGGCGACGAGCACGCCGCGCACCTCGCCGTCGACGAGCATCGGCGCACCGACGGCCTCGTGCGGAATGCCGTCGCGGGCGGTGCGCCGCGGGAAGACCTGGCGGCGACCGGTGCTGCGCACCTGTTCCGCGATGCGCTTCGCCGACGTCGCCAGACCCGGGACCGACCCGTCGGCTGCGACGTCGGCGTCGCTGTCGCCGCCGAGCACGATCGCGACGGCCTGAGCGCCCAGAAGCGCCCGAAGATGTCGCGCGGCCCTGGCGGTGTCGGGGATCTGCCCGCCGCGCAGCTCCGCCGCGGCCTGACCCGCGATGTGCAGGGTGCGCGAGGTGGCGCGATCGACCTCTCCTCCGAGATCGCGCGAGCCCTTGGCGAGGCTGCGCACGAGTACCAGCGCGAGCGCGAGGAGCACGCCGACCGCCACACCGATGGCGCCCGCGAGCACCGTCTGGTCGGTCATGCGCTCAGCATACGACCGGCCGTCCGGCTGACCCGTCCTCGTTCAGGGGTCAGCAGCACCGAGCGCCGGGGTTGCGGTCCTGCTCGGCCATCCGATCCCGCCAGAACTGCCGCTCGCTCGGTACCGCGGCGTCCGGATGATGGGCACGCTGATGAGCCACGTAGACCTCGTAGGCGCGGTCCCCCATCAGTGTGGTGACGTACCAGCGCACGCCCCCCGCCGCGCTCCGCACGCGCTGCCAGGCAGCGCGTGCGGAGCGGGAGGCCGGAGCCGATGCCCTCTGGGGAAGGGCCATCAGTGACCCGGCGTCCTGCGGCCGCCGGGCAGGCGCACGTGCTCCTGCCAGCGGGCCTCCAGCTCGCGCTCCGCCCGGGTGGGGATCAGTCCGGCGGGAGCGAACCGGCGCGAGGGGACCGCGGGGTCCTCACCGGCCTGATCGACGACACCGCTGCGCATGGCCCGGATGCCGACGGCGACGGCGATCACCATGACGATGACGGTGAGCACCACAAAGATGATCGAGAGCGTACCCTGCACGGCCGTGTTGCGGATCACGGCATCGACCACATCCGGGCTGCCCAGGCTGCCGTCGCCCGCCGCCTGAGCGGCACGATACTTGGCGTTGTTGGCCCAGTAGCCGATTCCGGGGACCGGCGAGAAGATCTTCAGCAGCGACGCGCTGATTGTGATGACGGCGGTGAAGGCCAGCGGCACCGCGATGATCCACAGCCAGCGGATGTACGACCGGCCGCGCTTGGCGACGATGGCGAACATCACTGCGAGGGCGATGCCGGCCAGGAGCTGGTTGGCGATGCCGAACAGCGGGAAGAAGGTGTTGATGCCTCCCAGCGGGTCGGTGACGCCGAGGATGAGGATGTAGCCCCACCCGGCGACCATGATCGCCGTGCAGATCCACACCCCGGGGCGCCAGCTCACGTCGCGGAAGCGCGGCAGGAAGGCACCGATGCTGTCCTGCAGCATGAAGCGCGCGACGCGCGTGCCCGCGTCCACGGCGGTGAGGATGAACAGTGCCTCGAACATGATCGCGAAGTGGTACCAGAAGCCCATGATCGCCGGCCCGCCGATCAGCTGATGCATGATGTGCGCGAGGCCCAGCGCCAGAGTCGGCGCTCCACCGGTGCGGGAGACGATGCTCTCCTCACCGACCGCGGCTGCCGTGGAACTGAGCATGTCGGGCGTGACGTGCACCCCCGTCAGACCGAGCGAGTTCACGAACGCCGCGGCGTTCTCGACGGTGCCGCCGGTGAGAGCCCCCGGAGCGTTCATCGCGAAGTAGATGCCCTGGTCGATGGAGATCGCGGCGACGAGCGCCATGATGGCGACGAACGACTCCATCAGCATCCCGCCGTAGCCGATGAACTTGGTCTGACGCTCCTTCTCGATGAGCTTCGGCGTGGTGCCCGAGGAGATCAGCGCGTGGAATCCCGAGAGGGCGCCGCAGGCGATGGTGACGAACAGGAACGGGAACAGCGTGCCGGAGAACACCGGGCCGAGGCCCGTCTCGGCGAACTCGGTGAACGCGGGCACCGAGATCTCCGGACGCACCAGCACGATCGCGCCGGCGAGCATGACGATCACCCCGACCTTCATGAAGGTGGACAGGTAGTCGCGCGGTGCCAGCAGCAGCCAGACGGGCAGAACCGCCGCGATGAAACCGTAGACGATGAGCGCCCAGGCGATCGTGGTCCGATCCAGGGTGAAGAGGGCCTGACCCCACTCGGTTCCGGCCACCGCGCCGCCGCTGATGATGGCGGCGATGAGCAGCACGAACCCGATCAGCGAGACCTCGGTCACACGACCGGGGCGCAGGAAGCGCAGGTAGACGCCCATGAAGATGGCGATGGGCAGCGTCATGCCGACGCTGAAGACGCCCCACGGGCTCTCGCCCAGAGCATTGACGACGACCAGCGCGAGGATCGCGATGATGATCACCATGATGAGCAGCGAGGCGATGATCGCGGCGGCGCCGCCGAACTTGCCCAGCACATCGCGGGCCATCTGACCGATCGAGCGGCCACCGCGGCGCATCGAGAAGAAGAGCACCGTGTAGTCCTGCACCGCGCCGGCGAGCACGACGCCGACGATGATCCAGATCGTGCCAGGCAGGAAGCCCATCTGCGCGGCGAGCACGGGTCCGACCAGGGGTCCGGCCCCGGCGATGGCGGCGAAGTGGTGGCCGTAGAGCACCCGCCGGTCGGTGGGCACGTAGTCCTTGCCGTCTTCGAGCACTTCGGCGGGGGTGGCCCGCCGGTCGTCCGGACGCAGGATGTACTTCTCGATGACCTTGGCGTAGAACCGGTAGCCGATCAGGTAGGTGCAGACCGCGGCGAAGACGAACCAGATCGCGTTGACGGTCTCGCCCCGCACGATCGCGAGCATGGTCCAGGCGACGGCGCCCAGCACGGCGATCGCCGTCCAGAGCAGGATCTTCGGCAGGGTCCAACGCGACTCGCGCTCGTGCTCCGCGTCGGAGACGGCGACGGGCGGAAGTGCGGTGTCCTGCGTGAGGGCGCCGTCTGCACCCTCGCCTCTCGGGGAGACAGCTGTCATGGTTTCTCCTTTTACGCGCGACATTGCGTGTGGTCAGGATAGAAAGCGCGACGCACACCGGAGAGGCCGGGCGGCCCGTATGGTCCGACCATGCGACGAACGGCGGTGGATCCGCGACGAACGGCTCCCGCGCCTCGCCACCGGCAGACATTTCATTGTTGTGACGACCGACACGATAGTGATATTTTCACGAGATGGGCATCCATGCGAATGAGCGCGCACTCGAAGAGGGCATCGTCACCGACCTCAAGGACAAGATGACCTACGGGTCGTATCTCGACCTCGACAGGCTGCTCGCAGCACAGCATCCGGTCTCGATCCCGGAGCACCATGACGAGATGCTGTTCATCATCCAGCACCAGACCACCGAGCTGTGGCTGAAGCTGCTGCTGCACGAGCTCGGCCGGGCACGCGATCTGCTGGCCGCCGATGATCTGCGCGGAGCGCTGAAACCGATCGCCCGCATCAAGCACATCCAGGATGTGATCACGCGGCAGTGGTCGGTGCTGGCCACGCTCACTCCCACGGAGTATGCCGAGTTCCGCGGCTTCCTCGGCAACGCCTCCGGTTTCCAGTCGGTGCAGTACCGCGGAGTCGAATTCGCGCTGGGGAACAAGAACGAGAAGATGCTCTCGCTGTTCCGCGACGATCCCGCGAACCTGGCTCTGCTGACCGCGGAGTGGGAGCGGCCGACGCTCTACGACGAGTTCCTGCGGCTCGCCGCGCGCCGCGGATTGCCGATTCCGGCGTCCATCCTCGAGCGCGACGTCCGTCAGCCGTATCGGGAGACGCCGGAGCTCATCCCCGTGATCCGCGAGGTGTACGAGAACACGCGGGAGCACTGGGAGCTGTACGAGGCGTGCGAGGAACTCGTGGACGTCGAGGACAACTTCCAGTTCTGGCGCTTCCGTCACCTGCGCACGGTCACCCGCACCATCGGCATGAAGAGGGGCACCGGCGGTTCGACCGGCGTCGACTTCCTGCAGCGGGCGCTGAGCCTGACCTTCTTCCCCGAGCTGTACAGCGTGCGCACCGAGATCGGCCGGGGACCGGCGGCAGGGGCCGAATGATCGACATCCGCCGGGTCGACGGCGGCATCGTCACGGGCCGCTTCACCGACCATCACGTGCACCTGCAGCTGGTCGACCACGCCCTGCTCTCCGGATCGCGGCTCGGTCGTGTGATCGACCTCGGCGGAAACCCGACGGTGCTCCGCCGGCTGGCGGGTCACAACTCCGGAGATCCGCGCCCTGTTCCTGAGCTCTCCCCGGTTTCCGCCGCGAACCCCGGCATTTCTCCGGAGTTGCGAACACCGATCATCGAGTACGCGGGCCCGTTCCTGACCGCGCCGGGTGGGTATCCCTCCGATCGGGAATGGGCGCCGGCGGGGTCCGTGCGGGAGGTGCCGGATGCCGCGAGCGCAGCCGCCGCCGTCGGCGAGGCCGCCGACGCTGGGGCAGCCCTCATCAAGATCGCGCTGAACAGCCAGGCGGGTCCCGTGCTCGCCGACGACGACGTTCGCGCGATCGTCTCGGCCGCCGCCGCCCAGGGGCTGCCGGTCGTCGCGCACGCCGAGGGCCCGGGGCAGGCGCAGCGCGCAGTGCGACTGGGCGCGACGCGGCTGGCGCACGCTCCGTTCAGTGAGCGTCTCGGCGATGACGAGATCGCCGAGCAGGCGGCATCCGCCGAGTGGATCTCCACGCTTGCGATCCATGAGGCCGGTCCTCACGCCATCGCGGTCGACAATGTACGGCGCTTCGCCGCGGCGGGCGGCACGATCCTGTACGGCACCGACATGGGCAACGGCGAGACGCCCGTGGACCTGAACGCCGCCGAGATCGACGCTCTCCGTGAGGCCGACGTGGACGGCGTCCGCCTGCTGGAAGCCCTCGCTCCGCGCACTGACGACCCCCGCGCTCTCTTCCTGCCCGGCGGCGATCCCGTGCTCGCCCGCCCGCTCACCCCTGTCGATCTGGAGGTATGACATGACCGAAGCACCCGAGTCGCACGAGGACGAGCACCGCCGTGTCGCGGGGATCAGCGCGCCCGACCTGCTCAGTGAAGCGCGCCGGCTCGACGCCGCAGACCCGCTGGGCCTCCACCTGCGGGCCTTCGCCGACGCCCCGGGTGTGACCGCATACCTCGACGGCAACTCGCTGGGCCGCCCGCTGAAGGATCTGCCGGACAAGGTCGGCGCGTTCATCCGCGACGACTGGGGCACCAGGCTGATCCGCTCATGGGACGAGCAGTGGATGGAGCTGCCGATGGTGCTGGGCGACCGCATCGCGGAGGTCGCCCTGGGAGCCGCGGCAGGTCAGACCGTGGTCGCCGACTCCACCAGCGTGCTGCTCTACAAACTGATGCGCGCCGCGGTGGCCGCCCGTCCGGGCCGGGATGAGATCGTCATCGAGGCGGGCAACTTCCCCACCGACCGCTTCATCGCCGCCGGCGTCGCGAAGGAGACCGGCGCGACCCTGCGCTGGGTGGAGCCGGATGCCGTCACGGGCGTCACCGCAGCGGATCTGGCGTCTGTGGTCTCCGAGCGCACCGCGCTGGTCGTGCTCAGCCACGTCGACTACCGCTCCGGCGCGCTGGCCGACATGCCGTCGATCACGAAGGTCGTGAAGGATGCCGGTGCACTGATGCTCTGGGATCTCTGCCACTCCGTGGGAGTGGTGCCCATGCAGCTGGACGACTGGGGCGTCGACATCGCCGTCGGCTGCACGTACAAGTACCTCAACGGCGGACCCGGCTCCCCCGCGTTCGCCTACCTGCGCGCCGAGCACCAGGGCGTCCTCACGCAGCCGATCCACGGCTGGTGGGGAGCGGCCGACATCTTCGCGATGGGTCCGGAGTACACGCCGGTCGGCGGCATCCGCCAGCTGCTCAGCGGCACCCCGCCGGTGATGTCGATGCTGGCCATGCAGGGGATGCTCGACCTCATCGCCGACTCGGGGATCGCCGCCGTGCGCGCGAAGTCGATCTCGCTGACCGACTTCGCCGTGCGCGCGTACGACGAGCTGCTCGCCCCCCTCGGCGTACGCCTGCTGAGCACGCGCAAGGCATCGCAGCGCGGCGGGCACATCACCATCGGGCACGATTCGTTCCAGGAGGTCACCCAGGTGCTGTGGGCGGAGGGCGTCATCCCTGACTTCCGCTTTCCCGATGGCATCCGCCTGGGCCTGTCACCCCTGAGCACCTCGCACGAGGAGACGCTGCGCGGCGTCCTCGCCGTCCGCGACGCGCTGAGATGACCGGCTCCTTGGTATCCCCGCCCGTGCGCGGCACCGGCGGGATCGACTCCGCACCCGTCCTCGACGACATCGATGCCCGGCCCGGGAGCGCCACCTCGCTGCTGCGCACGGTGATCGGTCTCTACCTGCGGCCGCTGGGCGGCGCGATCCCCTCGAGCGCCCTGGTGCGCCTCGCCGGCGACCTGGGCATCCCCGTCACCCGTGCGCGCACGGCGATCACCCGGCTCAAGCAACGCGGGCTGCTGCTCGCCGGCACCGGAGGCCGCTACGCCCTGAATCCATCGGCGGTCGGGATGCTGGAGCGCGGAGACGACCGCATCTTCACGGTGCGCACGATGCGCGTCGGAGACGAGTGGCTGCTGGTGTCGGCCACCATCCCCGAGACCCGGCGTGACCTGCGGCATCAGCTGCGCCGCCGTCTGCAGTTCATCGGCGCGGGGGCCGTGTCGGCCGGACTGTGGATCCTGCCAGGCCACCTCGACGCGGAGGTCGAGGACCTGCTCGACGAGATCGGCGTGCGCGATTTCGCGACGCTCTTCCGCACTGCCGACCCCCGCCCGTCACGTCCCCTCGCGGAGACCGTGGCGGCCTGGTGGGATCTCCACGCGCTGCGCGCGGAGCACGAGCGCTTCCTGGCCTCCGTGGTTGCCCTTCCCACCGCCGCGCCGTTCGAGGCCTACGTGCGCCTGATCGACAGCTGGCGCCTGCTGCCGTACATCGATCCAGGCCTTCCCCCCGAGCTGCTGCCCGCCGACTGGCCCGGTGGCCGCAGCGCGGCGGCCTTCACCGAGCTGTCCGCGCGCCTGGCCGGGCCGGCGCGCGCGCACGTCGACGACGTGGTGCGCTGAGGTCAGGGCATCCGGTTCGCCTGCGCGAGGTTCGCGGAGAGCTCCTCCGCGTTCTGGCGCACGCCGTACGCCGGGCGGTCGCGCTCGACCCGCCACGACTGGCTGAGCGGACCGATGTTCACGGTGTCGAAGCCGAACTCGTCGTACAGGCGCGTGACGAACTCCACCGCCTCCGCATCGTCACCGGCCGTGGCCAGCGCACGCCGGTTCGGGGTACCGGTCGGCATTCCGTCCGTGGTGATGTCGCCCGAGCCGATGTGATTGAACGCCTTGGCGACCCGGGACGTCGGAAGGTGACGCTGCAGGAGCTCCGAGGTGGTCGTCTCCCCGCGGTCGAGAGCGTCGATGTGGCCGTCGCGCTCGTAGTAATAGTTGTTGGTGTCGAGTACGATCTTTCCCGCGAGAGGCTCGACCGGGATCTGCTCCACGGCGTGCAGAGGCACAGTCACGACCACGACGTCACCCGCATGTCCCGCCTCGTCGGCGGTCGCCGCGCGCGACCTCGGTCCCAGTTCGGCGACGAGGCCGGACAGCGTCTCGGGTCCGCGGGAGTTCGCGATCACCACGTCGTATCCCGCCGCGGTCGCCGCCCGTGCCACCTGGCTGCCGATGTGTCCTGCTCCGATGATTCCCAATGTGGTCATGTCGACGCCAACAGGTGGTGGCGCCGGGTATTCCCCGGCGGCACCACGCCCGTGCACCGGCTCAGCCGAGCTCGCGCAGGAACGCGGTCACGTGCTCACCCAGGCGCAGCATCCGCAGATCGCGCGCGAGCTCGCGGTCGTAGCCCTCGTACGCCAGCGGCGGCAGCTTGCGCACGTTGGCCGAGCAGCCGAAATTGGCGCAGACGAGCGTGCCGATGGTGTCGCCGTTGCGACCCGCCGGGCCCGCCTTGCGCGCCGAGAAGAACTGCACGTCGTTGCGGAGCGTGACGTCATCGCACCACGAGCACTGTGTACGCCGGGCGGTGCGCTGCTCGCTGCGCTGCAGCAACACGCCGAGCGGCTCGCCGTCGACCTCCGCGACGACGTACGCCCGGCGGGGCATCTTCGGGTCGTACCAGCCGAGATAGTCGAGTCGATCGAAATCGATCTCCTCGAAGTCGGGTGGCAGAGTGAGGGAACTGGCCTCCTTGCGGGAGGCGTTGCGGAGGGACGCGCGGATGGCGCGCTCGTCGATGGGACGCATGAGGATGTGCTTTCTGGGTCGATACCGCCGATGACGGCGAAGGACCGCCGATGACGGCGGGAGAGGAACGGCATCCTCAGACCGGATGCCAGGGTGCGACGACTCTCCGGTGACGGGATTCCGCCGCCGGATCGCTCTCAGCCTCTACCGTCGGTGCGCGACGCACCGACGATCACCTCTCGCGCCCCGCGGGCGCTCTCCATGAACAGCACGTCGAACAGTGTACGCCGCCCGATCCCCGCTACTCTGAGGGGCAACAAGGGGGTCTCATGGCAAAGAAGCCAGGTGCGGGGATGCCGTTGCGCGATCACCGCATTCATCGTTACGTGAACGCGTTCTGCCCGAAGTGCCATGAGGAGAAGCCGGACCAGCCTCTCAGCGAGGTGCGTCGCCTGTCCGGCTGGCTCGCCGACCGTGACGGCACGGTCTGGCTGGAGCGCGGATGCCCCGAGCACGGACTGATCTCCACGATGTACGACGAGAACGCCGAGATCCTGCGGTACCTGGAGCAGTGGACGGCGCCGACCAAGGTGCACACCCCCGACACCGCCGGCAACTTCAAGCCGATCCCGCAGGCGTACGAGGACGGCCTGCCCGAGATGCAGACGCAGCACACCTGCATCCTGCTCGAGGACATCACCGACCACTGCAATCTGCGCTGCCCCACCTGCTTCGCCGAGTCGAGTCCGGCGGCATCGTCGGTCGCGCCACTGGCGGAGGTGCTGGCATCCGTCGACGCGAAGCTGGCCCGTGAGAACGACCGCATCGACGTGCTGATGCTCTCCGGCGGCGAGCCGACCCTGTACCCGTGGCTGGAGCAGCTCATCGAGCACCTCGTCGCCCGGCCCATCGTGCGCATCCTGCTCAACTCCAACGGACTGCGCATCGCCAACGACGACGAGTTCGTCACGTTCCTCGAGAAGCACCGCGAGCGGGTGGAGATCTACCTGCAGTACGACGGCGAGGAGGCGTCGTCCGTCGCCTTCCACCGCGGAGCGGACATCCGCCGGTTCAAGGAGCGGGCGCTGGAGCGGCTGTCCGCCGCCGGGGTCTTCACGACCCTGACGATGACGGCCACCCTGGGCGTGAACGACCACGAGATCGGCGCGGTCATCCGGCGGGCGCAGGCGACGCCGTACGTCGGCGGCGTGACCATCCAGCCGGTGTTCGGCTCGGGGCGCAGCTCCGGCGTCGACCCGGTCGACCGGCTCACGCACACCGGGGTGCTCGCACGGATCGGCCCGCAGACCGACGACGAGATCACCTGGCGCGACCTGACCGCGCTGCCCTGCAGCCATCCGCACTGCTGCTCGGTCGGCTACTTCCTCAAGGACGACTCGGGCGATTGGAAGTCGCTGGTCGCGCTGATCGGGCACGAGCGACTGAAGGAGTTCCTCGACCTCAACCCCGACCTGATCGCCAATCGCATCGCCGACTCGAACATGAACAAGGCGATCCGCGACGTGGTGAAGAACTCGCTGCTGGATCTGCTCAGCGAGCAGTCCTCGCTCTCGCATCCGTCGATGGGCGACATCTGGCGCGACATCTGCGTGAACTGCGACCTCGGGGTCGGCACTCTCGCCACGCTCGCCGCGTCGAAGCTGCCAGGTCAGCACAAGCGGATGCGGGCGATGCTGGCCGATCGGGTGCTGCGCATCACGGTGAAGCCCTTCATGGACATCAACACGATGATCGAGGAGCGGCTGATCCAGTGCTGCGTGCACGTGGCGACGGTCAACGAGACGACGAACGCGCACCAGTGCGCCCCGTTCTGCGCGCTGCAGGCGTGGGCTCCGCTGAGTCGCACGCGCATCTCCACGGCGACGGGGCGACCGGCATCCACCACGACCGAGGTGCGCGAGACGGGCGGGCGCACCCGCCTGCCGGTGGTGACCGGATGACCGATGCTCCTTGGGTCCCTGAGCCTGTCGAAGGGCTGAACCAGTTCGACGCGACCGTCGGTCACCCGGCAGCGCCGTTCGACCCGTTGCGGTTGTGCGTGTTCACCACGATCGCGCTCATCTCCTGTCTCCTCGGTCCGATCGCCGTGCTCGCCTTCGCCCTGGTCGCCGTCGCAGGCTATGTCAGGGCCCGCCGCAACGGCCTGCTGCGCTCGAAGTGCAAGCTCGGCGACACCCGCTTGGTGCTGGCGTACCTGTCGGTGATCGCGGTCGGCGCCGCCGTCGCGATCCCGTTCTGGGTCATGCTGTGGGTTCGGATGCTGGCGGGCTGACATGTTCCCGATCCTGAGCGACCTCCTGCCGTGGCTGCTCGCCGTGGACACGCATTCCGCGTTCGTCGCCCTGGGTCTGACCGCCGCCGGCGTCGTCTTCCTCATCGAGAAGCGCCGCCGACAGGTGACGGACCATCGCATCGCCTACCTCGTGCTCGGGGCGCTGATCGGCGCGGCGGTGCTGTCCCGCCTGGGCACGTGGGCGCAGCACCTCGACCCCTCGCAGAACCTGAGCCTGATCGACCAGCTCGCACGCGGCAACGCCTCGATGCTCTCCGCCCTGGTCGGCGCGTGGCTGGGAGTGCACATCGCGAAGAAGTTGTGCGGGTACCCGGCGCGCAGCGGCGACCTGTTCGCCCCGGCGGTCGCGCTGGCGATGGCGGTCGGACGCATCGGCTGCCTGCTCACCGAACAGCCCGGCACGCCCACCGGCACCGGCTGGGGCATCGTGCTGGACGCGGATGCCGCGGCGCGCACCGGATCGCCCACCGGAGTGCCGCTGCATCCGAGCTTCGTGTACGAGATCGTCTTCCACCTGGCTGCCTTCGCCCTGCTGTGGTTCTGGCTGCGCCACCGCCCGATCGCCGCGGGCGAGACGCTGACGCTGTACATCGCCGCGTATGCGGTGTTCCGCTTCGCGGTGGAGTTCGTGCGCGGGAACGAGATCGTGTGGATGGGGCTGACCCGCCCGCAGCTGTTTCTGCTGGTGACCGTTCCGCTGCTGGCCGCCAGGATGATCTGGATGCTGCGCACCGGGCGCTTCCGCGCCGCTGGTGCTGTGACCGACGAGAGGAGAGTGCGCGATGGACAGCACGCCTGACCAGCCCGTTACACCCCCGGAGGAGCCCGGAGACGACGCGGCGGATGTCGCCGAGCCGGTCGTGCCGCCGGAGAGCGCAACGCCGCCGGAGGGCGCAACGCCGCCGGGCATCGCGCCCGTGGCGGCCGATGCGTGGCCGCCGCCCCCGCCTCCTCCCTCCGGCCATCCCCCGATCGAGCAGGCACCGGTCAACCCCTACGCAGCGGTACCACTGCCCCCCGGGCAGTGGCAGCAGGGTCCGGGGTCACCGGGGTACGGCCCGGGTCCGTGGATGCCGCCGGCGCCCACGCGGAAGGGGTTGAGCTTCGGTGCCGGGCTGGGCATCGGAATCGCGATCGGCATCGTCGCGCATGTGCTCGGCATCGTCGCGATGTTCGCCGTCCTCAGCACGATGAACGGGGACGCCGGAATCATCGGGCTGGTGTGGCCGTTCCTGCTGATCGCGATCGCGGCGGTCGTGATGATGTTCTTCCGCGCGACGCGCCCCTATGCCACCGGCGTCCTGATCATCGCCGCGGCGATGTGGCTGGTGATCATCGGCCCCTGCATCATGCTGCTCGGCGGTTTCAGCTGACCCGCGCCATGTTTCGTCGCGTTTCGCGGCGGATCGACAGTGCGGCATCCCGATCGTAGCCTCGGACCAACCGATCCAGAGGAGACGACCGTGAGCACCCCGCAGACCCGCCTTTCGCCCCATGAGGTGCGTCAGGACGCCGGCTGCATGTGCGAGCACGGCTACGCCTGCTCCTCGTTCGCTCCCGGACACGCCCTGCACCTGATCCAGGCGCGGATGGCGTCCGCGACGCCGCTCGGCTGGGCGGACGCGCTCGTGGAGGAGTCCGATGCGGCATCCGGAGTCGTGGTCCTGCGCACCCTGGAAGGCGGGACCGAGACCGTCTGGAACGCCGGCGGCGCAGCCCTCGAGGCCGAGGCCGGCACACCTGTCTCACTGCACCGCGACTACGGCGTGCTGGCGATCGGCTCGGCTCAGTACAACGTCGCGCGCTAGGACGCCATCTTCATCATCGACTCGCGCATCGCCGTGCACGCGTCCATGCAGGCCTTGCATGCCTGAGCGCACATCCGGCAGACGTCGCTGTGATCGGCGTGCTTCATGCACTCGTCCATGCACATCTGGCACATGGCGATGCAGGCGTCGAGCATCGACATCATCACGGCCGGGGTCATGCCCTGCATCCGCAGCATGGAGCGCATCATCGTGTTGCACATGTCGGCGCAGTTCATGCACGCCGGCGCGCAGTCCATCATCTGCATCGAGCAGACCGTGCACGCCTGCTCGCAGGCGGCGCAGGCATCCAGGCAGGCCTGCAGGACTGCCATGTCCATCGTCTCCATGCCCGGCATCGTCATGTCCTTGGACATGGCGTCCATCATCATCGAATCCATCGCGCACCGCTCCTCGTCATCGGCTCTCGCCGGCTGCGGGCGGGCAGGTGGACCCGCCTGCCGCCAGGGTACGCCGCTGCGCGGGCGCCGTCGATGCTCGATCCGGTCGCCGACGGCGGATTCCGCGCCGCACTCCCCGTCGTCGCAGCCCCGGAGTACAGTCAGGCTGTGACACCGTTCACCCCGCTGCAGCGACTGGTCGTGTCGGTCGCGGTCCTCGCCTCGTTCGTGACGTTCCTCGACGGCACGGTGGTCACCGTGGCCCTGCCGGCGATCAGCCGTGAACTCGGGGGCGGCATCGCCACGCAGCAGTGGGTCGTCGACGCCTATCTGATCACCCTGAGCGCGCTCATCCTCCTTGCGGGCTCGGTCTCCGACGCGTACGGACGAGTCACCGTGATGCGCGTCGGACTGATCGCGTTCGGGCTGGCATCCGTCGCCGTCGCCCTCGCCCCCGACCCGCTCCTGCTGATCGTCGCCCGGGCCGCCCAGGGTGCGGCGGGCGCCCTGCTGGTGCCGAGCTCGCTGGCGCTCATCACCGCGACCATGCGCGGCGAGGTGCAGTCCCGCGCGATCGGCGTGTGGACGGCGTTCACCACCGGTGCGCAGCTGATCGGTCCGCTCATGGGAGGGTTGTTCGTCGATCTGCTGTCCTGGCGCTTCGTGTTCCTCATCAACGTGCTCCCCATCGCGATCAACCTCATCCTGCTGGGTCGGCTGCGCCTGCCCGAGCATCAGCGCACGACGCGCGTGGACTGGCTCAGCGGCGCACTGTGCGCGCTGGGACTCGGCGCGCTGGTCTTCACACTGATCGAGCAGGAGCGACTGGGTTGGGCCTCCCCCGCCATCTGGCTTCCCGGTGTCATCGGCGTCGCCATGATGATCGTCTTCCTCGTCCGGCAGGAGCGCTCCGACACCGCGCTGCTGCCGCTCGGACTGTTCCGGGTGCGCAACTTCGGCTGGGGCAATGTGTCGACGCTCTTCGTCTACGCAGCACTGTCGCTGAACGGGTTCGTGATCGGCGTCTATCTGCAGCAGGGCCCTGGACTCAGCGCGACCGCAGCGGGACTGGCGAGCCTGCCGATCACCATCCTGATGATCCTGCTCAGCTCCCGTGCGGGTGCATGGGCAGGGCGGCTGGGGCCTCGACTCTTCATGACCGTCGGACCTCTGCTCATGGCCGGCGGCGCCCTCCTGCTGCTCACCGTGGACGCCGAGTTCGACTACTGGTGGCAGGTGCTCCCGGCGATGATCGTGCTCGGACTCGGTCTGTCCCTGACCGTCGCGCCGCTGACCTCGGCCATCCTCGGCGCGATCGACGAGAGTCGCAGCGGCATCGCGTCTGCCGTCAACAACGCGGTCTCCCGCGTCGCGGGCCTGCTCGTGGTCGCGCTGCTCTCCACGATCGTCGGCGGCACCCTCGACCTCGACGGCTTCCACAGCGCGGCGTGGGTCACCGCGATGCTGTTCGCGGTCGGGGGCGTGGTGTCGTGGATCGGCATCCGCCGCAACCCCGCGGAGCAGGCCGAGGCGGATGCCGTGGTCGCACCGAGCACGTGACGTCGGGCGTGCCGACGACGTGGGCCGTGTCGACGACCGCGGCCACGTGTGCCGGGAACGCTCAGTCGCGGATGCCGCCCAGGAGCGCGAGCGGGTTGGTCCTGGTGAACAGCTCGATGTACTCCTCGCCCACCCCTGCTTCGCGCAGAAGGTCGCAGAAGCCCGCGATGGCCCATGAATAGCCGAGCCCGCCGCGGATCTTCAGGTCGGTCATATGACAGCGATCGCTGGAGATGAGCAGCTTCCGCTCCCATCCCTCGTCCAGAAGGCGCACGAGCATCTCGACCCGGAGCGTGTCGGGGAACAGGTGCTCGCGACCGCACGTATCGAACTGCAGCGAGACGCCGCGTCGCAGCAGCGAAGTGAGATACGTGTGATCCAGGAACGTATCGACGTGGCCGATCCCGATGCGGTCGGGATCCACGCCCTCCTCCTCCAGGATGTCGAGCTGGTCGACCCCAGTCGGGTAGAGGAAGGCGTGGGTGGTCACGGCGGCACCGGTGGCGTTGGACGCGCGCGCGGCGGCTCTCAGGACCCGCTCCTCAGCAGGAGACAGCGTGGAGCCGTGCGTGCCGATCTCGCCGATCACGCCCGCGCGGACTCGGGAACCGTCCTCCAGCGGCACGCCCTGCCGGATCTCGTCGATCATCTGCGCGGCGAGCGCGGTGGCGGAAGTCTCGAACACCTGGCTGGGGTAGTACGGCTCCAGATACCATCCGGTACCCATCACGACATGGGTGCCTGACGCCCTGGCGATGCGCACGAGGCCGGCAGGGTCTCGGCCGAGGTCGCGCAGGGTGACCTCGACCAGGGCGTGCTGCCGGCCCTCGGTGGGCGGGATGTCCTCATTCATGTAGCCGAGTTCACGCACCGCGAAATCCGGGTTGTTGAACACGTGATTGCGATCGCCCGTCACGGGGCTGAAGTCGCAGAGCAGATGCTCGTGTGGGAGCACACGATCCACGTCGGCGGGGTCGATGTCCCCGAGCACTGTTCTGAGTCTCACGATCTCCCTTTCCCGCCCCCAAGGGAGCGTGTGTCCCTGATCCACGACCGGCGAGCGGCGCTCACCCCGGTTGCACCACGGCGAGCACGCGGTCGGCACCGCCTTCGAGCGACACTGCCACACTCGTCCGCGGGTTGACCACCTGGCAGAGCTGGGCGCGCAGCAGCATCCCCACCGAGAGGTAGGCTTCCTGCTCCGTGAGGCCGTCGCTGGCCGCCAATCGCTGCACGCAGTACTGCGTGGCTTCGCGCAGGGCGTCCTCGACGGACGACCCGATCCCGATGACCCAGAGGCGACCCTGCGCGTCGCGGACAGTCGGCAGCGCAGCCGTCGTGCCGACGTGGCGGGTGAACCGCACCGTCACCTCTGCCCCCGTCTCCGCACCGGTGCCGCAAACCTCGCCGTCGCCGATGGAGGCGTGAACATCTCCGACGAAGAACCCGCCGCCGTCGACCTCGGCGGTCAGCCATACCGTGGCTCCTGCACCGATCGCACTGAAGTCGATGTTCCCGCCGTAGTGACCGAGGGTGCGCGGCTGCTGGACGGTCGAGGGCAGCAGTCCGAGCGCCCCCACGTGCGTCTGAGCGGTCGCGACCCCCACGAGCGGGCCGTTCTCACCCCGTGGACGGATTTCCAGAGTGCGCGAGTCGACGCTCATCACCGCGAACGACTCGTGCTCGAGAAGACCGAGCCCCGGCCGCGTCCACGTGTGTGCGAGAGGGTCGGGATCGATCGCGAGGATCTCGATCCCCACCATGTCGCCCCGGCGCACGCCGTCGATGCCGATCGGACCCGTCACGGGGAAGAACCGGCGCGGATCGAGCGCGTCGTACGAGACCTCGGTGCTGATCTGTCCTCCGGAGGAGTCCAGCGTGCGCAGGGAGACAGCCGTGTCGAGGCCCACGGGCCCGGTCAGCGCGGCCCCCGGCTGCAGTTCGTGAACCCGCCCGTAGTCGGTGGGGGCATCAGCGACGGACGTCATTTCAGGGGCTCACTGTTGATCTCGACGGCCTTCAGGCGGCTGTTGTCGGAGACGTTCCACTTGTCCATGACTGTGTCGTAGACGCCTTCTTCGATGAGGTGCTGGATCGCCGCAGCGACGGCGTCGCGCAGTGCGCTGCTGTCCTTGTGGAAGCCCCAGCCGTAGTTGTTCTTCAGGTACCCCTCTCCGGGGACCACCTCGATGCCCTTGGCCGTACCCTGCTCAAGGCTGAACTCGGTGACGATCGGGTTGGCGATGGTCGCCACGGCTCGTCCCGTCGACAGCCACAGCAGCTGATCGGCCGTGGTGGGGGCGATCAGCACGTTGATCGGCGTGGATCCGCACTCGGGCTGGAACTCCTCGAACAGCTCGATCATCATGGAGCCTTCGAGGGTGGAGACGTCCTTGCCGCACAGGTCGGCCAGGTCCTTGATCTTCAGGGGGTTGCCCTCGGCGACGACGATGTTGTTGGCGGAGATGAGGTTGTCGACGAAATCGATCTGCTCGCGGCGCTGCTCGGTGTCCCACATCGCCTCGCTGAGCATGTCGTGACGCTTGGTGGTCACGCCGGTGATCAGACCACCGAAGTCCGCGCGCGCCCACTCGTACTCGATGCCGAGCACCGCCGCGACCTCGGCCATGAGGTCGGGGTTGATGCCCACGATCTTGTCGTCGTCATCGACGAACTCGTAAGGGGCCTGTGAGGGATCGGTGACGACGGAGATCTTGTTGGCCTTCAGGATGTCGTCAGGGAGGAGCTGACGGATCTCTTCGATGACCTTGCTGTCGTCCACCGGTGCGGCGTCGTTCTCGGCGGGCGCACCGGCGCACGCCGACAGTGTGAGTCCGGCGACGGTGAGGGCGGCCAGCGCCAGAATGCCCCGGCGGGGAGCGGATGAGGACATGGTGATTCCTTTCGATTTGGGTACGGCGGGCGCGCGTGGGCCCTGCCTTTGCAGGTTCGGAGATCCGACGCGGTCGCCGGTCGGGGGGACTGTCAGATCACGCGACTGAGGAAGCGCTGGGTGCGTTCGTGCCGCGGGTTGTCGAGCACCTGCTCAGGCGGGCCGATTTCGGCGATGACGCCCTGCTCGAGGAACGCGACCTGGTCGCACACCTCACGGGCGAAGCCGATCTCGTGGGTGACGACGATCATCGTCATCCCCTCGTCGGCGAGGGTGCGCATCACTTCGAGAACCTCACCGACGGTCTCGGGGTCCAACGCCGAGGTGGGTTCGTCGAACAGCATGAGCGTCGGCTCCATGGCCAGCGCGCGTGCGATGGCGACCCGCTGCTGCTGACCACCGGAGAGAGAGTCGGGGTACGCGCCGTACTTCTCGGACAGACCGACTTTCGCGAGGAGGTCCATGGCCCGCTTCTCCACGACGCGCTTGTCCTGGCCCAGCACCTGGACCGGCGCGATGGTGATGTTCTGGAGCACGGTGAGATGCCCGAAGAGGTTGAACCCTTGGAACACCATTCCGATCTTGGCGCGCCTCTTCGCCACGACCGAGGGCCGCAGCTCGTAGGCCTTGTCGCCTTCGCGGCGGTAGGCGACCCGCTCCCCGTCGACGAGGATGTCTCCCGAGTCGAACGATTCGAGGTCGTTGATGCAGCGCAGAAAGGTGCTCTTGCCGGATCCGGACGGACCGATCAGCGCGGTGACCGTACCCGGCTGCACCTCCAGGCTGACGCCCTTGAGCACTTCGTTGCCGCCGAAGCTCTTGCGAACCTGAACGGCCTGAACCATCGGCCGGCCGGTTGCCGCATCGTCCGTGACGTTCATCGCTGTGCTCCCATCTGGGTGAGTCGCTTGACCAGGCTGCGGTTGGCAGCTCGGTTGGAGGGCGCACCGCCGCGCCCGGCGTACTTCTTCTCCAGCTGGGACTGCAGAAGGGTCGACACAGTGGTGAGCAGCAGGTACCAGATGCTGGCGACGATCAGCAGCTCGATCACGAGGTAGTTGCGGGAATAGATCATCTGCGCATTCGTGAGCAGGTCCCGGGCCGAGATCACCGACACGAGCGAGGTGACCTTCAGCATCGCGATCGCCTGGTTGCCGGTGGGCGGGATCACCATCCGCATGGTCTGGGGAAGGATGATCTTCCTCATCATCTGCAGAGGCGTGAAGCCGAGCGCGATCGCGGCCTCGCGCTGTCCGCGCGGGACGCCGAGGATGCCGCCTCGGATGATCTCGGCCATGTACGCGCCCTCATTCAGGCTCAGCCCGATGAGGGCGGCGATGAACGGCGTGATCAGCGTGTTCGTGTCCCAGCTGACGAAGCCGAGATCGATGCGCGGGAAGAGGAACGCGAGGTTGAACCAGAAGATCAGCTGAATGAGCTGAGGCGTGCCACGGAAGAACCACAGGTACAGGTCGGCGAGCAGGATGAGCACCCGATTCTCCGACAGCTTCATCAGCGCGAGGACGATGCCCAGGATGATGCCGATGGCGACTGCCAGCACCGTGAGCTGAACAGTCAGGACCACGCCCTGCAGGATGACGGGGTCGAACAGGTAGCGTCCGACAGCGCTCCACTCGAGGTTCTCGCTCGTGATGAGGGTGTACAGGAACGCTCCCGCGAGTACGGCTGCGACCACAGCGATCGCCATGCGCCCGTAGCGCTTGAGAGGTACGACCTGCAGCGGGGCGATCTCGAGATCGGGACGGGCGGCTGACTGCGCCTTCGGAGGGGATGCGGAGCTCACAGAGGGCTACCTCTCGGTCGGGCCTCGAAAGGCATTGTCGACGTTGACTGCACTGTCGGGTCGGGGCCCGCGGCGCAACGAAATCTACTGTAATCGAATTACAGTGACTCTACAAGCCGCGTGAAGCTGTATCATACGGATTGATGACGAAAGACACCCGTGACCCGGGACCCGACCGCATTCAGCTGGGCGCACGAATCCGCGCGATCCGCAAGCTTCGCCGCCTGTCCCTCTCCCAGTTGGGCGACGTGTCCGGGGTGAGCGCCAGCTTCCTCAGTCAGCTCGAACGAGGCATGTGCAGCGCAAGCTTCGGCACACTGCGCGAGGTGTCGTCGGCGCTGGGCGTCTCGCTGGGCGAGCTCTTCGACGAGCATCCGCCCTCGGGCCCACGCGTCGTGCGTCGTCATGCGCGACCCATCCTCCTGGAGGGAGGCGCGCGGAAGTTCCTGCTCAGCCCCCGCCCGCTCTCGCACATCGAGATCTTCGCCGGCGAGTTCGACCCGGGCGAGTCCACCGGAGCCGACCCGTACAGCCACGGGGACTCGCAGGAGTTCCTCATCGTGATTCGCGGCAGCGTGGACGTTCAGATCGACGGCGCGTCGCATCTGCTGTCCGCCGGCGACACCATCGAGTACCGCAGCTCCCAGATGCACCGCACGGTCAACGTCGGAGCCGACGTCGCTGAAGTGCACTGGATCGTGAGCCCCGTGACGGTCTCTGCCGACGTCGGCCACGAGGAGAGGATCTGACCATGGGCAGAGATGCCATCTCCCTCGAACTGGGCGCCCTCGAACGGCCGCAGTCCCCGATCATGCGCCAGTGCGTGCGCGCCGGGGATCTGCTGTTCACCGCCGGCCACACGAGCACGACGCTCGGGCGGATCGGCGATGAACTGACCGTGGAGCAGGGACGGGACGCAGCGGCGGAGGCCGCGCTGCGGCTGCTCGCGTCGGTCCGCGAGGACCATGGCACGCTGGAGCGCCTCTCTGTCGTGCAGTTGTCGGTGTTCGTGCGCAGCACCGCCGAGCTGACGCGCCACGGGGAGGTCGCGGACGGCGCCAGCGAGATCCTTCGCAAGGTCTTCGCCGGCGACCCGCCACCCGCCCGGCGCGCGCTGGGACTGGCATCCCTCCCCCGCGGCGCCGCTGTCGAGCTGGATGCCGTCCTGGCGGTCGACTCCCGTCGCGGCTGACACCACGCGGTCCGTCACCCTCGGCGGACGCGCACGGCCTCGGCGAGCCGGGCCAGGGCGGCGGCGGTGGCATCCCACCCCATGCAGGCGTCGGTGACGCTCTGCCCGGGAACCAGCCCGGCGGGGCCCACGGCTACGTCGAGGCGCTGCGCCCCGGCGATCAGGTTGCTCTCGAGCATCACGCCCGCGATCGCTTCACCGTCCACGGCGATCTGATCGGCGAGCTCCGCGGCGACCTGCGCCTGCCGGACGTGGTCCTTGCCACTGTTGCCGTGGCTGGCGTCGATGATGAGCCGCGGAGTGAGACCGGCGGCAGCGAGGCGCTGCGAGGCCCGGCGCACGTGCTCGCGCTGGTAGTTCGGGCCGTCCGACGCGCCGCGGAGGATCACCGAGGTGTCCGGATTGCCGGTGGTGGTCACGAGGCTGGCACGCCCGTCTGCGCCGATCCCGAGGAACGCCTGCGGGGCCGAGGCAGCGGATGCGGCGTCCAGCGCCACCTGGATGCCGCCGTCGGTGCCGTTCTTGAATCCGATCGGCATGGACAGGCCGGATGCGAGCTGACGGTGGATCTGGCTCTCGGTGGTGCGCGCACCGATGGCTCCCCAGGTGATGAGGTCGGCGGTGTACTGGGGACTGATCGGCTCGAGGAACTCGGTTCCGCAGGGCAGCCCCAGAGCGGTGACGTCACGCAGGAATCCGCGCGCCAAGCGCAGGCCCGTCTCGATGTCGTGACTGCCGTCCAGGTGCGGGTCGTTGATGAGTCCCTTCCAGCCGACCGTGGTGCGCGGCTTCTCGAAGTAGGTCCGCATCACGATCAGCAGGTCGTCGCTGTAGCGGTCGGCTTCACGGACGAGACGCCCGGCGTACTCCATTCCGGCGTCGGGGTCGTGGATCGAGCAGGGGCCGACCACGACGAGCAGCCGATCGTCCGCGCCGGTCATCACGGCGCGGACCGCGTCCCGGCTGCGTGCGACCAGCGCTGCGCGTTCGTCCCCGGCCGGGTACTCGGCCATGATCTCGGCGGGAGACGGCATAGGGGTGAACCCCGTGACGTGCAGATCGGTCGTGGTCGGTGTGAGCGTGCTCCTCATGAGCGGTGTCCTGTCCTCTGGATGGCGACGGACCCGCGCAGAGCCCGCCGAAAACGGCGAAAGCCAGAGCGAATGCTCTGGCTTGTCGGCTCTGAAGGTGTCGGTACGCGCTAGATCGGCGCCGGCCCCTCCAGAGCCGACTCAAAATACGCATACCAACGGGTGATCATGCAATCACGGTACCGCATGACAGAGGGTCTCGGCGCCATCGTGTCGCATACGCGTCACGGCTGGATGGGATGATCATGCACGGCCGAGCTGAGGTTCGCGCCGTTCAGCTCGAGGTACAGCTGCCGCTCCGTCACCGAGACGGTGACGGTGTTGCGGCGCGCTAGCGCCGAGGCGGCGTCATCGAGGAACCCGGCGTCGAAGCTGTGCAGCACGATGGCAGAGGCGTCATGAATGATCTTGCCCGACCACTGCGCGATGACCTTGGCGGGCTCGCGGTGGGTGTAGATCGCGGTGCGGTCCGCGAGCTTGCTGCCGAAGTGCAGGCGCGCGGCATCCGGTGCACCGACCTCGATCCACGTCGTGACGCGACCGGTGAGGTCGCGCACGAGCACGGCCGGTTCGTCGGTCGCTGCGATGCCCTCGGTGAAGGCGATGCCCTCGTCATACTCCAGGCAGTAGGCCAGCAGGCGCGTGAGCATGTAGGCAGCGGTCTCGGACGGATGCCGTGCCATCCGCAGCGTGAAGTCGTCGTACACGCCGCGATCCACGTCCGCCAGTTGCACATCGAAGGTGTGGATCGTCGAACCGGTCGCCATGATGATCGAGCTTACGCGGGATGATACTCGCGACGACGACCGACGTCACCTCCCTGCCGGAGATCGCGTCTCTCGTGTGCACTGGCCGGATGACAGGTTACGACGAGAAGGATCCCGCGGCGTCCGGCGAAGGCGGCTCCCAGGCCGATCCGCAGCCGGCGAACGAAGCACTCCCAGACGGGCAGTTCCAGGACCAGGAGATGCCGACCACCGACGGTGAGCCAGCGGACCCGGATCCGCTCCCGAGCGCGCCCGGGCAGCCGGAAGAGAAACCCGCGGAAGGGGAGAAGCCGCCGACGAACGATTCGGAGGGGACGACGAAACCGGGCGGCCTCGGCAAGGACGGCACCGTCCCCGACGCCGAGGACGGGGTCGCCGCCGGACACACCGGCACCGCTTCCACGTTCGAGCCCGAGGAGGACGAGCTGGCGCCCTGACGATGCCCGGGCCCCTGCCGGCTTCAGTCCGCCTCGGCGCGGGGCTCCAGTCCGGTGCTCGAGACGAACGGACGGGCGTGACGCGCAGCGTCCTTCGGTCCCGGCCGCAGACGAAGAAACCCCCGCGATTCCTGATCTCTCAGGGATCTGCGGGGGCTTTTCTGGCGGTGACGGTGGGATTTGAACCCACGGTAGGGGGTTACCCTACACAACTTTTCGAGAGTTGCACCTTCGGCCGCTCGGACACGTCACCGCGAACAAGCTTACGGCACGCCGCGGGCTGCGCGCGAATCGAAACGATGCCACTCTTCCCCGAGTAAAATGTGACATTCTACCTCCGGCGGGATAGGCTCGGGCCATGTCCGACGTCATCGCCGACCTCACTCTCGTCACCGCCCGGAGCATCGCCGAACGGGTCACCATGTCGGGTGCGATCGCCGAGCTGCAGCGGCTCCTGCGTACCGGCTTCGACCCCGACGACGCGCTCCCTCGCAGCATTCTCGACGTGCCGAACGGCCAGCTTCTGCTGATGCCCGCGGCCGTCGACGGGGCCGTCGGTCAGAAGTTCGCCACGGTCGCGCCTGCGAACCCCGAGCGCGGGCTCGAGCGCATCCAGGGACTGTACATCCTGCTCGACGGCGAGACCCTTGCTCCCACCGCGATCCTGGACGGCACAGAGCTGACGAGTCTGCGCACACCCGCCGTATCGGCATCCGTCGTCGACCTGCTCGCCGAGCCCGGCGCCGGCGATCTGGTGGTCTTCGGCACCGGACCTCAGGCGGTGCGGCACATCGAGGCGCTGGAGGCGATCCGTCCGCTGCGCACGGTCCGGATGATCGGCCGCGACCCGAACCGCGCACAGGAAGCCGTGGACGCCGCCCGCATCCTCGCACCCGACGCCCAGATCACCACGGGCACCCCGGATGACGTGCGCGCGGCCGATCTGATCGTGTGCGCGACCACGGCATCCGAGCCGCTCTTCCCCGATTCCCATGTGCGCGACGACGCGACGATCGTGGCGATCGGCTCGCATGAGCCGGAGAAGACCGAACTCGATCCCGACCTGGTGGGACGTTCGCAGGTGGTCGTCGAGAGTCGGCGCGTGGGGCTGAGCGAAGCCGGTGACGTGATCCGCGCCATCGGTGCAGGCGCACTGCGCGAGACGGACCTGGTGACGATGCACGAACTCTTCACCGAAGCCGTCGCGCCCGCGACCGACCGCCCCCGCATCGTGAAGACCTGCGGCATGGGCTGGCAGGACCTCGCCGTCGCACGGCTCGTCATCCGCCCCTGAAGGAGACTGATGCAGTGGAGCACCGAGGACTGGCACACCGCCGGCGAGCCGTTCCGCATCGTGCAGGGCGTGCCGACGCACGGTGCGACGGTCGCCGAGCGACGCGTGGAGGCCATCGACGGCGAAGCCGACGGCATCCGTCGATTCCTCTGCCTGGAGCCGCGCGGGCACGACGACATGTACGGCGGCTTCATCACCCCACCCGATGACGACGGCGCCGACTTCGGCGTGCTGTTCTGGCACAAGGACGGCTTCTCCACCGCCTGCGGGCACGGCACCATCGCGCTCGGCGCGTGGGCGGTTCGCACCGGGCGCCTTCGCTCGGACCCCGACGGCGAGACCGTCGTGACCATCGACGTGCCCAGCGGACGCGTGCAGGCCCGCGTCCGGCAGAGCGCCGGACGCATCGAGGACATCGTGTTCCGCAGCGTCGAGTCGCGCGTGCTCGAACGCGGCATCTCCCTGCGCACCTCCCGTGGCGACGTGACGGTCGACCTGGTGTTCGGCGGCGCCGTCTACGCGACCCTGCCGGCATCCGCCGTCGACCTCACCGTGAAGCCGGAGCACACGGCCGACCTCATCGCGATCGGCCGCGAGATCAAGTGGGCGCTGAACGAGCATCCGTCGGCCCAACTGTCGGATGATCGTCTCAGCGGCGTCTACGGGACGATCCTGTTCGACGACCTCGGCCGCACCCCGACCGGTCCGCACCAGCGCAACGTGACCGTCTTCGCCGACGGCGAGGTGGACCGCAGCCCCTGCGGCTCGGGCACCGCCGCCCGCGTGGCGCTGCTGGCGGCCACCGGCGAACTCGCCGACGACGAGCAGCTCACCCACGACTCGATCATCGGCACGCGCTTCCACGCGCGGATCGCCGAGCGCACGGCTGCCGGCGTCATCCCCGAGATCACCGGCAACGCGTACCGGGTCGGCTCCTCGACCTTCGAGCTCGACGCCGGCGATCCCCTCCCCGACGGCTTCAGCCTGCGCTGACCTCCCGCGCACCCGCCCGAGCGCACCGTCGAGAGCGCGGGCTCAGAACACGAACCCCTCGGGAAAGGGGTCGTTCTCATCGAGAAGGTACTGACCCAGGCCGGTCACCCAGGCGCGCCCGGTGATGGTCGGGACGACGGCAGCGCGCTCTCCCACGGTGGTCTCCCCCACGAGCCGGCCGGTGAACTCCGTGCCGATGAACGACTCGTTCACGAACGGGGTGTGCAGCGCGAGCTCGCCGCGGGCGTGCAGCTCGGCCATGCGGGCACTGGTGCCGGTGCCGCACGGCGAGCGGTCGAACCAGCCCGGGTGGATCGCCATCGCGTGCCGCGATCGCACGGCATCCGATCCGGGGGCGATGAACTCCACGTGGTGCACGTGGTCGGCGCCCTCGAGCACAGGATGCACGGGCGGTGCCTGCTCGTTGATCGCGTCCATGATCCGCAGGCCGGCCGCCAGGATCTCCGCCTGACGACTCCGGTCGAACGGCAGACCGACCTGATCCAGGTCGACCAGCGCGTAGTAATTGCCGCCGAACGCGACCGAGTAGGTGATCTCGCCGATGCCGGACACCTGGATGCGCTCATCGAGCCGATCCACGAAGCTCGGCACGTTCTCGATGGTCACATCCACCGCACGCCCGTCCTCCACCCGTACCCGGGCGATCACCAGGCCGGCCGGCACGTCGAGGCGGATCTCGGTGACCGGCTCGGTCACCTCGACCATCCCGGTCTCCACGAGCACGGTCGCCACGCCGATCGTGCCGTGCCCGCACATGGGCAGGAAGCCGGATGCCTCGATGAACACGACACCCCAGTCGGCGTCATCGCGCGCGGGCGGCTGCAGCAGTGCACCGGACATCGCCGCATGACCGCGCGGCTCGTTCATCAGGAACCCGCGCAGCCCGTCCAAGTGCTCCATGGCGTACAGCCGGCGGTCGTTCATGGTCGCACCGGGGATGCGTCCGACCCCACCGGTGACGACGCGCGTCGGCATCCCCTCGGTGTGGGAATCGACGGCCTGGATGGTCCGGCGAGCGCGCATCAGCAGCCTCCGTGGCGAAAGGGGGTCGAGAGGGGATGCCGCAGTCCGGCAGCCCCTCCCTGAATCATCACACGCGTCACGCGACCGCGGCAGAGCGTGCGGCCAGTGCGGCGAGCGCCCGCTCGGTGTCGGCGGTGACCTGGGCGCGCTGCTCGTCGCTGAGCGGACCGCGCGGCGGACGGGTCGGGCCGCCGTAGGAGTTGCCGCAGATGTCCATCGACAGCTTGATGGCCTGCACGAATTCGGTGCGCGAGTCCCAGCGGAACACCGCGACGAGCTGCTCGTACAGCGCCTTCGCCTCGTGCCAGTCGCCGTTCGCGAGAAGGTTGTACAGCTCGACGGCCTCGCGCGGGAAAGCGTTCGGGTAACCGGCGAACCAGCCCACCGCACCGTTGACCATCAGCTCGAACAGCACGTCGTCGGCACCGGCGATGATGTCGATGTCGCACAGCTCCTTGATCTCGTAGACGCGGCGGACGTCGCCGGAGAACTCCTTGATCGCGACGACCTCGGGGATCTCGGCGAGCTTCGCGACGACCGAGGGCACCAGGTCGACCTTGGTGTCGAAGGGGTTGTTGTACGCCATGATCGGCATGCCGACCTTGGCGACCTCCTCGTAGTGCGCGATGACCTCGCGGTCGTTGGCGCGGTAGATCGTCGGCGGCAGCAGCAGCACCCCGTCGGCGCCATCCTCGCGGGCGTACTCCGCCCACTGACGGGCCTGGTGACTGCCGACGCCGTGCACGCCGGCGATGACGATGCCGCGTCCGTCGACGGCCTCGACGGCGACCTTGATCACCTGGCGGCGCTCCTCGTCGCTCAGCGACGAGTACTCGCCCAGCGACCCGTTCGGGCCGACGCCGCGGCATCCGTTGGACATCAGGAAGTCGACGTGCTCGCCGAACCTGTCATAGTCGACGGCGAGGCCCGCCGGCGCCGACGCGTCTTCCTTGAACGCGAGGGTGGTGGCGACGACGACGCCGCCCAGGTCCATGTTCTTCTCGGTCATTGCTTGCTCTCTTCTCAGGGGATAGGTGGGGTGGCGGCGCGGTGCACGGCGAGTTCGCCGATGCGCACCGACGAAAGGACGGGACGCCGATCGAAACCGGATGCTGCGCCGATGATGTCCTCGACGCTGCGTCCGCACGTGCGGCCCTGGCAGGGCCCCAGGCCGGCTCGGGTGGCGAGCCGCATACCCCGCGAGGAGGCGTCGGCGTACTCGGCGATCGCGCCGCGGGTGGCGGCTTCGCAGCGGCAGACGATCGTGTCATCATCGAGCCACGCGGTCCAGCCCGGGCGGATGCTGTGCGTCGCCAGTCGCTCGGCGAAGGCACGCATCCGGCGGCGGGCGGTCAGCGGTGCGCGGTAGCGCAGGTCGGCGGCGGGCACGCCTGCGGCGGCGAGACCGGCGATCTCGCCCTCGGCGAGCGCGGCATCCGCTCCCCCGATCCCGGTGATCTCGCCTGCCGCGTGCACGCCCGGGATGCTGGTGAGCTGCTGCGAGTCGACGCGCACGAACCGGTCCGCGCCGTTTCGCGCACCCGTGATCTCGCAGCCGAACTGGATCGCCGCCTCCAGGCGCGGGGTGAAGCCATGCCCCAGCGCGACGGAATCGCAGCCGATGATGCGCTCGGTGCCGGGGACGGGACGCCAGTCGCGGTCGATGCGCTGTACGGTGACGGCCTCGACCGAGCTGCCGCCGTGGATGCGCGTGACCGCGCTGCCCAGACGATACGGGGTGCGGTGCCGGGCGAGCGTGCCGAGATAGGAGCCGAGCTCGCCGGCTTTGCCTGCGGCCGCGGTCATCTCCCAGGGACGGCGACCCCAGCCGCGCGCGATCGTGCCGGCGGATGCCGCCTCCACGACCTCCACGACCTCGCCCCCGAGCAGGGCGACGCTCTGCGCCACGGGCAGCAGGAAGGGGCCGGCCCCGGCGACCACCGTGCGGGTGCCGAGAGCCACGCCGTCGCGTTTGGCGAGTGCCTGCACGGCGCCTGCCGAGGTGACCCCGGGCAGAGTCCAGCCCGGCACCGGGAGCACGCGGTCATGCGCTCCCGTGGCCAGCACCACGGCATCCGCCTCCAGGGTCTCTCCGTGGCGCTGCGCCGCGTCGGCGGGACCGATCAGGGCGTGCACGCGCAGCGGCGTCCCCGACTCGACGCGCCAGACGCTCGCCGAGGTCACCACGCGCACGTCCTCGAGCGCTTCCTGCAGAGCGGCGAACCGGCCCAGCTGGTGCTGCAGCCGCGGGTCGGTGAAGGACGGGTGGTGGCGCCAGAACTGGCCGCCCACGCGCTCGCCCTCGTCGAGGACGATCACGTCGGCGCCGGCGTTCGACGCGGATGCCGCGGCGGCGAGGCCCGCCGGACCCGCCCCGATCACGACGATGCGCGGCATGTCCGGACCTCCCGCTCGACGAGATCGCCCTCGCAGGCCGTGCGCTGGCAGGCTCGGACGCCCTCGACCCCGTTCACGGTCACGACGCACTCCTGGCAGATGCCGATGCCGCAGAAGATGCCCCGCTCCGCGCCGGCCGCGGTGCGCCAGGTGCGGCGGCCGTTGGCGAGCAGGACGCCGCCGATGCTCTGTCCGTCGCGCCCTTCGAGCGCCTCGCCGTCGAAGCTGATCCGGATGCTCATGCCGCCCCCTCCTCGTGCGGGCCATCTCCAGGTCGCACTTTCTGCCGTCTGTTGCCGGTTTCAGCGGCAACGGTTGCGACCTGGACGGCCGGACGAACGAGATCGCGGATGCCGGGAACCGCCGCGCTCATACGAGCACCCCCTGCAGGGTCGACCGTGATGGCAGGAACGGCGTCGGGTCGAGCGGGGCGGGCGTGCCGAGCACGGCGTGCGCGATGAGCGCTCCCGTGGTGGGTGCCAGCCCGATGCCGGCGCCCTCATGCCCTGCGGCGTGGAACAGGCCTGCGATGCGGGCATCGGCCCCGATGGCGGGAAGGTGATCGGGCGCGTACGGGCGGAAGCCGAAGTAGGTCCGCAGCAGCATGGTGTCGCGCAGGAACGGGAACAGCCGGGTGGCCTTGGCGGCGACCTCCGCCAGTGGAGCGAGGAGCCCGTCCTCGGAGAAGCCCACGCGCTCACGACTCGACCCGATCAGCACGGTGCCGCCCGGGGTGGATTCCACCACCGTCGACGTCTGCAGCGCGGCATCCGCCGACCCGACCGCTCCGACGTAGTCGGCGTCGTACACCTTGTGGAACACGCGCTGCGGCATCGGGGCCGTGACGAGGATGGTGCCGCGGCGGGGACGGATGTCGAGAGCCGAACCGAACAGGGCCGCGGCGTCGCCCGCCCACGGGCCCGCGCAGTTGACGACCACGTCGGCATCCATACGTCCGGCAGTCGTCTGCACACCGCGCACCCGGCCGGCGTCCACGATGCCGCCGGTGACCTCGCAGATGCGCAGCCGCGCACCCAGGTGACGCGCTCGGGCGAGCATGGCCTGAGTGGCGAGACTGGGCTGCACCTGGGCGTCGTCGGGGTAGTGCACGCCGAGCGCGACGTCGGCGGCGAGGTGGGGTTCGGCGGCACGCAGTGCGCGGTCGTCGAGGACCTCGGCTCGGATGCCGATGCCGATGCCGCGCTGTCCTGCGGCGAACTCCTCCAGCGCCGCAGCACCGCCGGCGAAGGCGACGACGATGCCGCCCTTCGCCTCGAACTCGGTGGCGGGCTGCCCCGACACACGGTCGGCATCCAGCCGCGCAGCGAGTTGGCGCCAGGCGCGGTTCGCCTCGATGGCCATCAGCGCCTCGGCACCCGGCTCCTTGTCGGACACGAGGATGTTGCCCTCGCAGCGGCTCGAGGTCTCGCCGGCCACCCCGGTGCGATCCAGCACGATCACCTCCGCCCCGGCCTCGGTGAGGGCCAGCGCGCAGGCGGCGCCGACCGCACCGGCGCCGATCACGATGATCCGCATCCGCTCACCCTCGCTCTCGCTCTCGCTCTCGCTCTCGGCCGAGGCTTCGACCCTCGGCGACATCTGTACCGTGTGACATATTACTAGTCGAATGACGACGACGGAAGCCCCACCCGGCCGGAGGGCGCCCCGCGCGCGGTGAGCCCTCGAGCACTCACCCGCCCAGGTAGGCGTCGATCACCCTGGCGTCCGCGGCGAGCTCTGCGGCAGATCCATCCATGGTGACCTGCCCCGTCTCGACGACGTACGCGCGGTCGGCGATCTTCAGCGCCGCACGGGCGTTCTGCTCCACGAGCAGCACGGTCGTGCCCTGCGCATTGACCGCCTGGATGGTCTCCATGACCTGCTTGACGACCAGCGGCGCCAGACCCATCGACGGCTCGTCGAGCAGCAGCAGCTTCGGGCCGCCGATGATGGCCCGGCCGATCGCGACCATCTGCTGTTCGCCGCCCGACAGCGTGCCGCCCTGCTGCTTGCGCCGCTCGGCCAGCCGCGGCATGAGCTGATAGACCTGATCGATGCGCTGGGAGATGAGCTTCTGATCCCGCACCGTGTACCCGCCCAGCAGCAGGTTGTCGTGGACGGTCATGGTGGAGAAGATCCGCCGCCCCTCGGGCACATGGATCAGCCCTGCCGCGACGATGTCCCAGGGTTTCGCCGCGGTGAGATCCATGTCCCCCCACCGCACGGCGCCGCTCTTCGGCCGGACCAGCCCCGACAGCATGTTCATCGTGGTCGACTTGCCTGCGCCGTTGTTGCCGAGGAGACACACGATCTCGCCCTCGCGCACTTCGAAGCTCAGCTCACGCAGCGCGTGCACCCGCCCGTAGTAGACGTCGGCGGCGTCGACGGTCAGCGTGCTCATCAGCGCTTCTCCTTGCGGTCGTTGTCCAGAAGCGACAGATCCACGGTGCCGGTCTGCAGCCTGGTCTCATCCAGCGCCTCGTCCTCGACACCGAGGTAGGCCTCGATCACGACCGGGTCGTTCTTGATCTGATCGGGAGTGCCCTCGGCGATCTCCTTGCCGTAGTTGAGCACGACGATGCGCTCGGCCAGCTCCATGATGAGCCCCATGTCGTGCTCGATCAGCACGACCGCGACGCCGAGATCGCGGATGCGGCGGATGAGTTGGATGAGGCCCTGCTTCTCATTGAAGTTCAGGCCCGCGGCGGGCTCGTCCAACAGCAGCATCTTGGGACCGGTGGCGAGTGCTCGCGCGATCTCCACACGGCGCTGCTCGCCATACGGCAACTGGGTGACGTAGAGGTTCTCATCGCCGGTGAAGCCGACGAAGTCCAGCCAGCCCCGCGCCTGCTCCGCGCACTCCTCCTCGGCCCGGCGGTATCCCGGCGTGTGCAGCAGCGTCGCCCAGAATCCCTCGCGGAGGTTGGCGTGCATCGCGGTCTTGACGTTGTCGAGCACGCTCAGCTCACGGAACAGTCGCAGGTTCTGGAACGTGCGCGCCATGCCCCACTTCGTCACCCGCGAGGGCAGCACGCGATAGAAGCCGAAGCTCTGCAGCATGTCCACCAGCCGCAGCGTGCGCAGCACGGGCGGAGCCTCGCGCACGATGTCCTTGCCGTCGAACACGACCGAACCGGACGTGGGCAGGTAGAACCCCGAGATGCAGTTGAACGCACTGGTCTTGCCTGCACCGTTGGGGCCGATGACGGCCAGGATCTCTCCCGAGTCCACGGCGAAGCTCAGCCCGTCGACGGCTTTGACCCCGCCGAACTGCAGACGAAGATCCCTGACCTTCAGCAGCGCGCTCATCGGCTCTCCTCCCCTTCGACGGTCTCGAGGCCCTCATTGGCGGACGCTGGCGGCACGGCCATGAAGCCGGCGGTGGGCGGGGGCACGGGCTTGTGCTTCTTGAGCCACGGCAGGATCGCCGTGGACGGCCACAGACCCGAGGGACGGAACAGCATGACGACCACGAGCAACACGCCGAAGATCAGGAAGCGCCATTCCGCGAAGTCGCGCAGCAGTTCCGGCGCGAGTGAGACGAACAGTGCGCCGATGATGACGCCCGGGGTCGACCCCATGCCGCCGAGCACGACGGCCATGAGGATGAGCGCCGAGTACAGGAACTGGAAGCTGTTCGGGCTGATGGCCGACAGGTGCGTGGCCATGAGCTGACCCGCGAGGCCGGCCCACACGGCGCCGATGATGTATGCGGTGATCTTGGCGATGTACGTGTTGATGCCCATCGCCTCGGCCGCATCCTCATCATCGCGAACCGCCTTCCAGGCCCGCCCGAGGCGCCCCTTCGCGAGACGTCCGGCACCGATCACGCCCACCAGCACGACCACGATCGCGACGAAGTAGTAGAACACCACGCGCCCGGGGAACTGCAGCCCGAAGAGGGAGAACCCGTCGGCGAAGCTCCAGCCGCCGAAGCTCCAGGTCGGGATGCCGTGGATGCCGGACGGACCGCCCGTGATGTCGAGATTGTTCGCCGTGATGCGGATGATCTCACCGAAGCCCAGTGTCACGATGGCCAGATAGTCGCTGCGCAGTCGCAGCGTGGGGGCGCCGATGATGATGCCCGCCAGCACGCAGGCGACCACCGTCGCCGGGAGCGCCGCCCACATCGGCCATCCGAGCACGGTGGTGAAGATTCCGGAGGTGTAGGCGCCGACGGCGAAGAAGGCGATGTACCCCAGGTCGAGAAGGCCGGCGTACCCGACGACGACGTTCAGCCCCATGGCGAGCATGACGTAGATCAGCGCGCTGGTGGCGATCGAGATCGTGTACCGCGAGGCGTCGAGGAAGGGCAGCACGGCGAGCAGCACGATGCACAGCCCGCCCAGCGCCCGCAGGAATCCGCGATTGGAATCGAAGATGCCGCCGGGTGCCGGCGCCCGGTCGAACAGCGGCGAGGGCGCGCGCAGCGCCGAGTCGCGCGCCAGTGCAGAGCGAGACATGTCACATCCTCTCTACGACGCGGGCACCGAGGATGCCGGTCGGCTTGAACGTGAGGAACAGGATGAGGAAGGCGAACGAGAAGACGTCCCGCCATTCGCCTCCGAACCATGCGGAGCCGAAGGACTCCAGCAAGCCGAGCAGCAGGCCGCCGAGCATAGCCCCGTACAGGTTGCCGATGCCGCCGATGACGGCAGCGGTGAACGCCTTCAGGCCGATGATGAACCCCATCATGAAGTCGATCGAACCGTAGTAGGCCCCCGCCATCACTCCTGCGGCGCCCGCGAGCGCGGACCCGATGAAGAACACCGTGGCGATCACGCGGTTGACGTTCACGCCCATCAGCTGCGCACCCTGCGGGTCGAGGGCGATCGCGCGCATGGCGCGGCCCTGTCGGGTGCGCTCGACGATGTGCGCCAGCACGAGCATGAGCGCCGCGGCGATAACAACCAGCACGATCTGCGCGGCGGTGATGCGCATGCCGGCGAACGCGAATCCGTTGGACTCGAGCCGCACCGGGAACGCCTCGGGGTTGGGCCCGAAGATCTGACGCACCGCGTACTCGAGGGTGAACGAGACGCCGATCGCGGTGATCAGCACCGCCAGTCGCGGGCTCTTCCGCAGCGGCCGGTACGCGATGCGTTCGATGCCGACGCCGATCAGGCCGGTCGTGACCATCGACAGCAGCATGATCACCAGCAGCAGCGGGATCGAGGACTCGTTCGAGATCCCGAACGCCGAGAGGGTCGCGAAACCCGCGAAGGCGCCGAGCATGTAGATGTCGCCATGGGCGAAGTTCAGCAGCTTGATGATCCCGTAGACCATGCTGTAGCCGAGAGCGACGAGGGCGTAGAAGGAACCGACGATCAGGCCGTTCCAGATGAGTTGCATCACTGCGGGGTGATCCTTCCGCGTCGAAGGGTGCGCAGACCTGGAGCGGGGGCGGCTCTCACCGCCCCCGCGTGCCGGATCAGTCCTGGAGGTCGTCCTCGAGGACGAAGCTGCCCGTGGCCGGGTCGATGCCGACGATCACGAACCCTCCGCCCGACAGGGTGTGGTCCTTCGTGAAGGTCAGCGGACCGGCGAAGGTCTTGAAGTCCTTCAGCCCTTCGAGAGCGGCGACGACCTCGTCGAAGTCGGTGCTCTTCGCATCCTTCATCGCCTCGGCGACCACACGCACAGCGTCGTACGACTGGGTGGAGTACGGTCCCGGCTTGCCCCCGGCCAGCTTCTCGTAGTCCGCGATCCACGTGTCGGCGCCCTGGATCATGTCCGGGGTCTGAGTGAACGTGCCCAGGACGTGCTCCGTGTATCCCTTGCCGGCGATCTCGGCGAACTTGGCGTCCACGGAGCCGTCGCCGACGAGGAACGCACCCTCGTAGCCGGCGTCGGTGGCCTGACGCACGATCAGACCGCCCTCCTGGTAGTAGCCGGTCCAGTACACGAGGTCGGGCTTCTCGGACGCGAGTTGCGTCGCGACCGACGAGTAGTCGTTCTCGCCCGGGGTGACGGTGGCTTTGAGGCTCACGTCCAGCCCCGCCTCTTCGGCCTGGTCCGAGAACGACTTCGCGAGGTCGGCTGAGTACGAGGTGGCGTCGTCGATGACGCCGACGGTGGTCGCACCGCTCTTCTGCGCATACTTGACGGCGGCGGCGGCCTGCTGCGTGCCGGTGCCGTTGATGAGGAAGACACCGGGGAGATTCTGCTTGACCAGTTCGTTCGAGTTGGCGGCAGGGATCACCATCGGGATGCCGGCCTCGTCGAAGATCGGCAGGGTGGGCAGCGTCGCACCCGAGCAGTATCCGCCGACGGATGCCACGATGCCGTCGGTCACCAGCTTGTTGGCGCCCGAAACCGCGGTGGTCGCGTCGCAGGCGTCGTCCTCGACGACGAGCACGAGCTCGCGACCGTCGACGCCGCCGTCGTCGTTGATCTCGTCGATGGCCAGCTGAGCGCCGTTCTTCATGTAGTCGCCGAACGCCGATTCGCTGCCGGAGAAGGGAGCGAGCATGCCGAGCTTGATGGGGCCGTCGCTGCTTCCGGAGTCACCCCCGTCGTCGCCGGCGAGGCCACCCGAGCAGCCGACGGTGATGATGATCGCGCCGATGGCTGCGGCGATGGACAGGGCGCGTCGGATACGGGGTGTTCGGGTGTGCATGAGCTGGTCCTCCAGGATGCTTCGTTGCATGGGCACGGAATAGCACGTGACACATTACCTACGTGCGGGGATGAGCGGAACCCTCGATACCGTTCCGTGATGCTCGGCTGGCCGGTCCCCGTTCCGGCCGCTTCCGTCAGTCCTCGTCCTGGCCGCTCCATACGCCGCCGACATGCCGGATGTGCCGCCGCATGAGCGCCACCGCATCCTCACCGCGGTCGCTGACCAGCAGATCGACCAGCTCGGCGTGCTCGAGCGAGGTGGACACCAGCGCGTCGCTCGACGCGAGCTGGACGAGTCCCACCAGCCGGGTCTGCTGCCGCAGTTCCCGCACGGTCTCGACGAGCTTGCTGTTGCCCGTGCACGCCAGAATTCGCAGATGGAACTCGGTGTCGGCGGCGAGGTATTCATCGAACTTCGCGGCGCGCGCGGCCTCCACGATCCGATCGGCGATCTTCCGCAATTCCGCCGCAGTGGGCTCGTCGAGCGTGCCCGCGACCATCGCCATGGGTGGCGCCTCCAGCAGCATCCGCACCTCGCTCAGCTCTCGCAGCTCGTCGGGTGACACCTCGGTCACCTCGAAACCGCGGTTGCGGATCGGGCGCAGGAAACCGCGACGGGCGAGGTTCAGCATCGCCTCGCGCACCGGGGTCGCACTGACCCCGAAGTCGCCGGCGAGGGTGGGCACTGTCAGCACCTGTCCGGACGGGATCTCTCCCGAGACGATCCGGGATGCGAGTTGGCTCTCCACCTGCTCGCGCAGACTCTCAGCGGGCGAGAGCAGCGTGCCGAAGGTGCTCACGAGTCACCGTGACGATGCTTGGTCATGCGTCATATGGTACCGAGGTCAGGCGGCGCGGGTGGTGAGTCGCAGCTGCACCGTGCATTCCTCCGGCCGTGCGGCCGCGTGCACGCAGGAGGTGGCCAGCGGTCCGCCCGCCTGGGCGAGGATGCCCTGCATCAGTCCGAGGTGCACCTGGCACAGCATGGGACGATTCTCCGGGCGGCTGACGACATGTGGGCACGGGGAAAGATCGACGGTGAGCTCGTCCTCGTCGACGACGGGCTCGAAGCCGCTCTCCTCCAGGTGCTCGATCAGGGCGTCCAGCTGATTGGTCGCCTCGCGCCCCAACGCGGAGTCCTCCTCGGCCATGATGCGGCGCATCATGTCGCCGCGCCGCGCCGCCTCCGCCACCTTGCCGCGGGCGACGGGGCTCGAAGCCTCCGGCGTTCCCGTCGCCGCACTGTACAGCGTGCGAGGCCGGCCACGCGTGGTCCGGTGCTCGATGGTCGGGATGACGTAGCCGCCGTCGATGAGGCGCTGCAGGTGCTCGCGAACGGTGTTCGCGTGCAGCCCGGTCCTCTCGCACAGCTCGTCGATCGTGAGCTCGGCGGGTACCTCAGCTGAGGTCGCCTCGAACAGCAGGTGCAGAATGCGCACCCGTGAATAGCTCGAGATCGGCCCGTACACGAGCCCGCCGACGGTCATGCCTCCATTGTGGATCACGGTGGCCGCAATGGCGAGGACACCGGCCGTGAATAATCCCTACAGCCTTCGCAGGCGCGCCGGATCCGGCGCCGCGCCCACCGGGTCCCAGCCGCGCTTGGGCGACTGCGAACCACGGTGGTCGTCGCGCGAGCGGTAGACGATGTAGGGCCGGAACAGATATCCCACCGGCGCGGAGAACACGTGGACCAGACGCGTGAAGGGCCACAGTGCGAACAGCAGGCACGCCGTGATCACGTGCAGCTGGAACAGCAGCGGCACCTCCAGCATCAACTCGGGGCGCGGGCGGAAGATGATGGCCTCGCGCATCCACGGCGAGATCGTCTCGCGGTAGTGGAAGCCGGATCCGAACACCTGATGGACGACGGTCGCGGCGGTTCCGAACAGCAGCGTGGCGCCCAGGAAGACGAACATGATCTTGTCCATCACTGTTGTCGCGAGGAACACCGCGGGCACCGTGCGGCGCCGGAAGACGAGGATGGCGAGGCCGGCGAGGGTCAGCACTGCGGCGAAGGCGCCGAGCACGGTCGCACCGATGTGGTAGATCTCCTCGCTGATGCCGATGGCGTACAGCCACTCGCGCGGCACGAGCAGCCCCACGACATGACCGGCGATGACCATCAGGATGCCGAGGTGGAACATCGGCGATCCCCAGCGCAGCATCCGGTTCTCATAGCTTTGCGACGATCGGGTCGTCCAGCCGAACTTGTCGTACCGGTACCGCCAGATGTGCCCCAGGATGAACACGGCCGCGCAGATGTACGGCAGCGCCACCCACAGCAGGATCTGCATGGTGTTCACGGTCGATCCCCCGTTCCGATGAAACCTCGTGAAGCCGGGCCCGGCCCCCCGGCGCCCCCGAACGTCGGCATGGGCAGGCTCAGCCCGACTGTCTCGGTCGGCGGCCCCTCGCTCACGAGCGCCTGCACGCGCTCGCGGATGCGCTGATCCACTTTCGGCAGCGACAGGGTGATGACCCGGACCACATCCGCCCAGAGACTCTCCATGCCCTCCAGCGCGGCGCGCAGCACCTCGACGCCTTCGCGGTGCGCGGCGAGAACGGCATCCGCGACATCCGACTGCGAGCGCGCGGAGAACTCCAGCACCGCAGGCAGGAAGTCCGGCAGCTCGGACGCGTCGAACTCCCACCCGGCGGCGCGGTAAGCGTCCAGGAACGTGACCAGCGCGGTGCCGCGTCGACGGGTGTCGCCCGTCGCGTAGTAGCTGAGGTACAGCGAGCACTTGCGCTTCATGTCGAAGGTGGTGACATACATCTTCTGCCAGTCGGACGCCCCCGCCTGACGGGCACGCGCGATGAACCGCAGCAGCGGTTCGGAGACGGATGCCGGCAGTGTCACCGCGTTCGCCTCGAACACGTCCAGCCGCTCGAACCACTGCGCATCCGGGTAGTCCAACAGCAGTGACGTCAGCATATGGACGGTGCGGCGCTGCGCGCGGGTCAGGGATGCCGGCGCGAGAACCTCGGGCAGCCGGCGCTTCGGCGTGACGCGAGGGGGAAGGACGGCGCTCACGACCCCTCCTCATACGAACGCGGTTCGGCGCGCTCCGACGGCGGGAACAGCCCGGTGGGTCGTCCGTTGCCGTCCCAGTTGAGCAGGTTCACCCGCCCGGGACTGGAGGGCTGGTCGGCGGTCTGCCGGTCGGAGAGCGCATGGAAGTTCTCCACCGCGACTGGAACTGAATGCCCGCTCGCCGCGCCGAACGGGCCGCCCGCGCCGCCCATCCCCGGGCCGCCCTCGAAGTCCAGCGAGCACGCCATCTCCTCGAGGTCGTGCGCCTGCTCGTGGTGGGCGGGCGGGATGACGTAGCGCTCCTCGTACTTCGCGATCGCGAGCAGCCGGTACATCTCCTCGATCTCGCGACCGCTCATGCCGACCGCGTTGGCGATGCTCTCGTCGCGCACGTCGTCGATGCTGACCCCGCGCATGTAGGAGCGCATCGCGGCGAGCTTGCGCAGTGCGGCATCCACCGGCGCGATGTCGCCCGCGGTGAACAGCTCGGCGAGATACCCGATCGGGATGCGCAGCTTGTCGATCGCCGCGAACAGCGTTCTGGCATCCTCCCCGTCGTTGCCCGATCCGGTCACCACGTCGACGACCGGCGAGAGCGGCGGGATGTACCAGACCATCGGCATGGTGCGGTACTCGGGATGCAGCGGCAGTGCCACCTCGTAGTCGTGCAGCAGGCGCCAGACGGGGCTGCGCTGCGCTGCCTCGATCCAGTCCTCCGGGATGCCGTCGCGTCGGGCCGCCTCGATGACCTCGGGGTCGTGCGGGTCCAGCAGCACCGACCGCTGCGCGGCCAGCAGCTCGTGCTCGTCCTCGACGGCAGCGGCCTCGGCGACCCGGTCCGCGTCGTAGAGCACCAGTCCCAGGTACCGCAGGCGTCCCACGCAGGTCTCCGAGCACACGGTGGGCAACCCCACCTCGATGCGCGGATAGCACATGGTGCACTTCTCTGCCTTGCCGGTCTTGTGGTTGAAGTAGACCTTCTTGTACGGGCAGCCCGACACGCACATCCGCCAGCCGCGGCAGGCGTCCTGGTCGACGAGCACGATGCCGTCCTCCTGGCGCTTGTACATCGCACCGGACGGGCAGGACGCCACGCACGAGGGGTTCAGGCAGTGCTCGCAGATGCGCGGCAGATAGAACATGAAGGCCTTCTCGAACTCGGCCTTCACCTCTTCGCTCATCTTCTGCAGGATCGGATCCTGCTGCATGGTCTCGATCGATCCGCCCAGATCGTCATCCCAGTTCGCCGACCAGGACACCTTCATGTCCTTGCCGGTGATCAGGCTCTTCGGCCGGGCGACCGGCGTGTGCTCGCCGGCGGGCGCGTTGACGAGCATGTCGTAGTCGTACGTCCACGGCTCGTAGTAATCGTCGATCTCGGGGAGCTTCGGGTTCGAGAAGATGCGGGCGAGCTTCGCCAGGCGTCCGCCGGCGCGTAGTCGCAGCTTGCCTCGCTTGTCGCGCACCCAGCCGCCCTGCCACTTGTCCTGATCCTCGTAGCCGCGCGGGTAGCCGACGCCGGGTCGAGTCTCGACGTTGTTGAACCACACGTACTCCACACCCGTGCGGTTCGTCCACGCCTGCTTGCACGTGACCGAGCAGGTGTGGCATCCGATGCACTTGTCGAGGTTCATCACCATCGACATCTGGGCCATTACTTTCATGACACCGCGCCCTTCATCGGTACTGCACTTCCTGTGAGCGGCGGCGGATCGTGGTGACCTCGTCGCGCTGGTTCCCCGTCGGCCCCAGGTAGTTGAACGCCCATGCCAGCTGCGCGTACCCGCCGATCAGATGGCTGGGTTTGAGCAGGATTCGGGTGAGCGAGTTGTGGATGCCGCCGCGCAGACCGCTCGTCTCGCTGATCGGCACATCCACGGTGCGGTCCTTCGCGTGGTACATGTACACCGTGCCCTCCGGCATCCGGTGCGACACGTTGGCACGGGCGACGACGACGCCGTTGCGGTTGTACGACTCGATCCAGTCGTTGTCGCGCACCCCGATCTTCTCGGCATCCTGTGGGCTCATCCAGATCGTGGGGCCGCCGCGCGAGAGCGACAGCATGAAGAGGTTGTCCTGGTACTCCGAGTGGATCGACCACTTCGAGTGCGGGGTCAGATAGCGCACATGCACCTCTGCGGCAGAGCCTTCGACCCTGGATGCCGTGCCGGGCACCACGTCGCCGAACAGCCGGTGCATGTCCAGCGGCGGCCGGTAGATCGGCAGCGCCTCGCCCAGCTCATCCATCCAGTCGTGGTCGAGGTAGAAGTGCTGACGCCCGGTGAGCGTGTGCCAGGGCTTGAGCTGCTCGACGTTGATCGCGAACGCCGTGTACCGTCTTCCGCCGTGCTCGGATCCCGACCATTCCGGTGAGGTGATCACGCTGCGCGGCTGCACCGACACGTCCTGGAAGGACAGGTGGGTTCCCTCGTGCTCGTCGGCGAGGAACGCCAGTTTCTGTCCCGTGTGCTTCTCGAGCGCCTTGAACCCCTGCACGGCGAGGCGGCCGTTGCTCGTGCCGGAGAACGCCAGGATCATCTCGCAGGCGCGCTGGTCGCTGTCCAGCCGCACCGAGCCCGTGTAAGCACCCGCGCCGACCGTGCCGTTCACGCTCTTCAGCTGCTCGATCTCGGGTTCGGCGTGGTAGGTGATGCCCTTGGTCGTCATCCCGAGCTTCGCGGTGAGTGGGCCGAGCGCCTTCCACTGCTCGGCGAGGTTCGGATAGTCGCGCTCCACGACCGTCAGCTTCGGCATGGTCACGCCGGGCACGCGCGGCAGGTCCTGCACGCGGCCGTGCGGGGTCGCCATCACGTCGGGCGTGTCGTGCTGCAACGGCGTCGCGACCACGTCGCGGCGCACGCCGAGGTGCGTGCGGGCCATCTCGCTGAACTTCTCGGCGAGGATGCGGAAGGTCTCGAAGTCGGTCTTCGTCTGCCACGGCGGGGCGATGGCCGGGTTGAACGCGTGGATGAACGGATGCATGTCCGTCGAGGACAGGTCGTACTTCTCGTACCAGGTCGCCGCCGGCAGCACGATGTCGCTGAACAGCGTGGTGCTGGTCATGCGGAAATCGGCCGTCATCAGCAGGTCGAGCTTGCCCTCCGGGGCCCTCTCGTGCCAGGTCATCGACCTGGGCCGCGACCCCGCGGCCGCCTCGTCGGCGCGCACCGCGGCATCCGTTCCCAGCAGGTGCTTGAGGAAGTACTCGTTGCCCTTGCCCGAGGAGCCCAGCACGTTCGCGCGCCACATGGTCATCACCCGCGGGAAGTTCTCCGGAGCATCCGGGTCCTCCACGGCGAAGCGCAGCGAGCCGTCGTCCAGACTGTCCACGACGTGCTGCGCGGGGTCCTTGCCCGCCGCCTCCGCCTCGGCGACGAGGTCGAGCGGGTTGCGGTCGAAGGTGGGATAGCTGGGCATCCAGCCGCGCTGCACGGACTCCACCAGGCAGTCGGCGGTGGTGCGTCCGGCGAAGGCGCCCTTGCCGAGCGGCGAGGACAGCTGGTCGGCCGGCAGCCCGTCGTAGCGCCACTGGTCTGTCGAGAGGTAGAAGAACGCGGTGCCGATCGTGTAGCGCGGCGGGCGCACCCAGTCGGATGCCCCGGCGTACTGCTGATATCCAGTGAGCGGACGCACCTTCTCCTGGCCGACGTAGTGCGCCCAGCCGCCGCCGTTCACGCCCTGGCATCCGGTCATCGTCGTCAGCGCGAGGAACGTGCGGTAGATCGTGTCGGAGTGGAACCAGTGGTTGGTGCCCGCACCCATCAGGATCATCGAGCGACCGCCGCTGCGCTCCGCGTTGTCCGCGAACTCGCGCGCGATCCGTTCGGCCTGCTGCGCGGGAACCGAGGTGTGCTCCTCCTGCCAGGCCGGTGTGCCCGGGCTGGTCGCATCGTCGTAGCCGGTGGCCCACTGGCCGGGAAGTCCCTCGCGGCCGACACCGTACTGCGCGAGCATGAGATCGAACACGGTGGTGACGGTCTTGCCGGCGACGGTGCGCACGGGCACGCCGCGGGTGATCGAGCCCGATCCCCCGGCGTGCTCCTGTCCGGGCTGCGGGTCCAGGTCGAAGCGCGGCAGGCGCACCTCGACGGTCTCTCCCGCCCAGTCGGCCAGGTCCGCGACCGACAGGGGCGGCACGACTCCGTGCAGGTCGAGGTTCCAGCGGCCCTCGTCGTCGGGGCTGAAGCGGTGGCCGAGCGACCCGTTGGGCACGACCGGTTCGCCGTCGGCATCCATCAGAACCGGCTTGAAGTCGGCGCGCGACTGCGCGGCCGTCTCGGCGTCGAGGTCGGACGCCGTGACGAACTTGCCCGGGACCAGGCCCCCGTCGCGCTCCTCGAGCTCGACGAGGAACGGCGCATCGGTGTACTGGCGCATGTACGACTCGAAGCGCGGCGTGCGCTTGTCGACGAAGTGCTCGCGCAGGATGACGTGCCCCATGGACAGGGCCAGCGCGGCGTCCGTACCGGGGTGCGGCGAGACCCACTCGTCGGCGAACTTCGTGTTGTCGGTGTAGTCCGGCGAGACGGTGATGACCTTCTGGCCCCGGTACCGCGCCTCGGTCATGAAGTGCGCGTCGGGCGTGCGGGTGACCGGTACGTTCGAGCCCCACATGATCAGGTAGCCGGCGTTCCACCAGTCCGCCGACTCCGGCACGTCGGTCTGGTCCCCGAAGACCTGGGGGCTCGCGACCGGAAGGTCGGCGTACCAGTCGTAGAACGACAGCATGGTGCCGCCGACGAGGTTCATGAAGCGCGAGCCTGCACCGTGCGACACCATGGACATGGCGGGGATCGGCGAGAAGCCGGCGATGCGGTCGGGCCCGTACTTCTTGACCGTGTGCACGTGCGCGGCCGCGGCGATCTCCATGACCTCGTCCCAGCTCGTGCGCACGAGGCCGCCCTTGCCTCGGACGCGCTTGTACTGCACGGCCGTCTCGGGATCCTCGACGATCGACGCCCACGCGTCGACGGGATCCGGATGCCGCGTCTTGGCCGCACGGTACAGGCGAGCCAGCGTGTCGCGGATGTACGGGTAGCGCACCCGGGTCGGCGAGTAGGTGTACCAGCTGAACGCGGCCCCTCGAGGGCAGCCGCGGGGCTCGTACTCCGGGGAGTCCGGGCCGACCGATGGGTAGTCGGTCTGCTGCGCCTCCCAGGTGATGATGCCGTCCTTGACGTACACCTTCCACGAGCACGAACCGGTGCAGTTCACCCCGTGCGTGGAGCGCACCACCTTGTCGTGCGACCAGCGGTCGCGGTAGAACGCATCGCCCGCGCGGCCTCCCTTCAGGAACACCGCGCGCAGGTCCTCGCTGGTCTCACCTGGTCGCACGAATCGCCCCATGTTCAGAAGAGCTTCGGCGAGCGGCCCATCTGTCGACGACTGCTGAGTGCGGATGCCGGGGGTCATCGCGGCTCCTTCCGGAGGTACTCGTGGTACTTCAGCATCCTGCTGGAGACGCATCGGCGATACAAGGGCAAGCCGTTTTTAATCCACTCGTCCGGGAATCCCCGGTATCCGGATTTGATACGGCCGCCGCTGTAGCCACCGCGCCGGAACCGCGCTACCGTCGCCCGTATCGAAAGGGACACCTGATGACTGCTCCGACCGCACTCGCCGCTTCCTCATCAACCGACCTCAAGGGCGGACTCGCGCAGGTCCTGCTGGCCACGCTCGCCTCGACCATCGGGTTCTGGGCGTGGATGTCGATCTCGCCGCTGCAGCAGACCTACGCCACCGAGATGGGCCTGGACGAGGGGCAGATCTCGCTCATGCTGGCGACACCCGTGCTCGTCGGGGCACTGGGTCGCATCGTCATCGGAGCCCTGACCGACCGGTTCGGCGGACGCCTGATGTTCACCGCGGTGCTCATGCTGTCGGCTCCCGCGGTGCTGCTGATCGCGTTCGCCGGCAGCATCGGCAGCTTCCCCCTGTTGATCGTCGCCGGTTTCTACCTCGGGGTGGCGGGGACGATCTTCGCCGTCGGCGTGCCGTTCTCGGGCGCCTGGTTCCCGCCGTCGCGGCGGGGGTTCGCAACCGGCGTGTTCGGCATGGGCATGATCGGCACAGCCGTCTCGGCGCTGGCCACACCGCGTCTGGCCGAGCAGATCGGCTACTTCCCCACGCACCTGGTGATCGCCGGCGCTCTGGTGGCCATGGCCGTTGTGGTCTGGTTCTTCATGCGGGAATCGCCGGCATGGACGCCCAACCGGGAGAAGCTGGTGCCGAAGGTGTCCGGCGCGCTGAAGCTGCCGGTGACGTGGGAGATGGCGTTCCTGTACGGCATCGTCTTCGGCGGCTTCGTGGCGTTCTCCAACTTCCTGCCCAAGTACCTCACCACGATCTACCCGGACGAGGTGGACGTGCTCGGCGCAGGAATGCGCACGGCCCTGTTCGCGGCGGCCGCCGTGGTCGCGCGCCCGATCGGCGGCGTGCTCGCCGACCGTTTCGGGCCGAAGATCATCTCGCTCATCTCGCTGGGCGGCATCGTGACCCTGGCGTACGTGGTCGGCCAGCAGCCGGCCGAGGGAATCCTGACGGGTGCGACCTTCCTTCTGATGGCGTCGGCGATGGGACTCGGAATGGGCGCCGTGTTCGCCTGGATCGGCCCGTCGACGCCCAAGGAGAAGGTGGGCGCGGTCAGCGGTGTGGTGGCGGCGGCCGGCGGCCTGGGCGGCTACTTCCCGCCGCTTGTGATGGGAGCCACGTACCATCCGGAGTCGAACTCGTACTCACTGGGGCTGTGGCTGCTGGTGCTGGTCGGCGCGTTCGCGCTGGTCGTGGCCGGGATGCTGCGCGACGTGGGGCGCAAGTCCGCCTGACTGTCGGATGCCGCGGATAGCCTTGCAGCATGGCTGTTCGTAAACCCGCACCGCCCGCGTTCACCTGCACGGAGTGCGGATGGACGACCGCGAAGTGGGTCGGCCGCTGCGGCGAGTGCCAGCAGTGGGGCACCGTCCAGGAGCAGGCCGCGCGCACCGGCATCGTCCGGCAGACCGATGCCGTCGCGCCGCTCGCGGGACGGGCGGCACGGCCGATCACGCAGATCACCACCGCCGACGCCCCACGCCGCACCAGCGGCGTCGGCGAGTTCGACCGTGTGCTCGGCGGCGGCATCGTGCCCGGCGCGGCCATCCTGCTCAGCGGCGAGCCCGGCGTGGGCAAATCGACGCTGCTGCTGGAGGTCGCCGCGGCCACGGCGAGGTCCGGACGCCGGGTGCTGTATGCGAGCGCGGAGGAGTCGCCCGCACAGGTGCGGCTGCGGGCCGAGCGCACAGGAGCCCTGCACGACGAGCTGTTCCTCGCCAGCGAGACCGACCTGGCCACGATCCTCGGCCACATCGACGATGTGAAGCCCGATCTGGTGATCGTGGACTCGGTGCAGACCGTGGCGTCCGGTCTCATCGACGGCGCTGCCGGCCAGCCCAGTCAGGTGCGCGAGGTGGCCGCCACCCTGATCCGCATCGCGAAGGACCGCGGCCTCCCGGTCATCATCGTCGGCCACGTCACCAAGGACGGTCAGGTCGCGGGACCGCGCGTGCTGGAGCACCTCGTCGACGTCGTGTGCCACTTCGAGGGCGACCGGCAGACGGCGCTGCGCTTCATCCGCGCACTGAAGAACCGCTTCGGTCCGACGGACGAGGTGGGCTGCTTCGAGATGACCGGAGCCGGCATCGCGGAGGTCCCGGATCCGAGCGGACTGTTCCTCTCACAGGGCGCGGCAGAGCCGGGCACCTGCGTCGCGATCGCCATGGAGGGCAGGCGCGCGCTGCCGGTCGAGGTGCAGGCGCTGACCATCGACACCAACGCACCGAACCCTCGGCGCGTGGTGAACGGTCTGGATTCGTCGCGCGTCGCCATGGTGCTGGCCATTCTGGAGCGACGAGCGGGCATCGCCACGTCCAAGCTGGACGTGTACGTGTCCACCGTCGGGGGTGTCCGCTTCACCGAGCCCGCAGCGGATCTCGCCATCGCGATCGCCGTGGCGGGGTCCATCCGGCAGAGGTCCGTGCCGCGGACGATCGCCGCGGTGGGCGAGCTGTCGCTGGCGGGAGAGATCCGTCCCGTCACCCAGGCCGCACAACGGCGCAATGAAGCGGCGCGCCTGGGCTATCAGCGGGTGGTCGACGAGCGCTCGAAGACACTGCGGGACGCCCTCAACGACGTCCGCTCGCAGACGGGCGAGCGGAAGCGCGACAGCGACATCCCGCCGTTCTGACTCTGCCGCTCAGCTTCAGGGACGCAGGAGTGGGCCCCTGGGCCCTCAGATCTCGAGCGCCCTCAACAGCTCGTCGGGCGCCGCCTGCATCGCATGCGGACCCGCGATGTCCAGGAACACGGTCGTGATCGTGTCGCGATGCGTGGTCAGGAACGACTTGAGCCAGAGCGGCGAGTAGATGCCGACCGCCGGCGGCAGGTTGGCCGGCTTGTTCTTCGCGTCACTGAACAGCAGAAGAGCGACATCCCCGGTCTGCGGGTCGCGATAGGTCCACACCTCGCCCCCGTCGAGCGGGCTGTCGCGCGGGCCCGGCTTGATGAGCGGGACGATTGTGTTGCCGTTGCGCAGGGCCAGAGCGACAGCGGCCATGTCCTGCTTCTCGAGCGCCTGAGCCAGTGCCTCGGCGCGGAAATCCTGCGGCGCGGGGCGTTTCGCGCCCGCCCTCTTCTTAGCCATGCCTCCAGCTTAAAGAGTGGGGCCCTCTCGAATCGTCCAGTGGGGACTGGAGAATACGAAAGGGCCCTCGGGTTCTCACGCGGTGAGTGTCGAAGCGCTGGGGACGCTTTATCCGACACCACTGGGGATGGCTTCACCGCACTTTCTGGAGAACTGTTCCCATGGTATCCCAAAATACTGGTTTGCGACACCTGAGAGCCGACAGCAAGAATCGATTCAACGCAGGATGATCTGCTTCGAGGCGACACTGTCGAACCCGCCGATCGATACCGACACGTGGTACGAGGCGCCTCCGCCCGGGGCGCGGGCCCGATGCTTCTCGTCGCAGGTGCCGACGGAGGAGCGCGTGCGATCCCAGGTCACGGGAGTGGCGCTGCTCACCGACGTACCCGCCTTGAGTGTGACGATCATGCCGCTGGGCTCCGTCTGACAGTCGGTCGAGCGCCACCAGACGTCTCCGCCGCTGGTCACGGTGTATTTCTGCGTACTGGAACCGACATCGAGCGTACAGTCCGCGTCGCTCGTGTTCGTGAGCCGGATGGACAGCTGCGGCAGCTCGCCGGCCGCGTAGGCGTCCGCATCCGTCACGGCGGTCACCTCGACATCTCCCTTTTCGCAGGCGACGATCTCCGGCGTCTCGGAAGGGGCCGGGCTCGGCGACTCCGTCGGCCCCGCGGTGGCCGCCGACGGCGTCGGCGTGGCGGACGGCGTCGTCGTCGCCCGAGGCGATGCGGATGCCGTTGGCTTCCACGGCTGCGCGAGAGCCAGCCATACGCCGCCGGCGACCGCGCCCACCAGCACGAGGACGAGAACGAGGACCGCGAGCCTCCGGCGGCGATACACGGCGGCGGACTGACGGGGCATGACTCCAGGCTAATTCAGGTGCTTGATCATCCTGGTGTTGCCGAGCGTGTTCGGCTTCACGTGGGCCAGGTCGAGGAACTCCTCCACGCCTGCGTCGCCGCTGCGCAGCAGCTGCGAGTACACGTCGGCGTCGACGATGTGCTCGCCGATCGGCTCGAAGCCCCGACGGGTGAAGAACTCGGTCTCGAACGTGAGGCAGAAGAGGCGGGTCAGGCCGAGGTCGCCGGCACGTCGCTCCAGGTCCTCGACGAGCGCGCGGCCGATACCCAGATGCAGGAAGTCATCGCGCACGAGCAGTGTGCGCACCTCGCCGAGGTCCTCCCACATGACGTGCAGGGCTCCGCATCCGATCAGCTGCCCGTCCACCTCCGCGACGACGAACTCCTGTACGGCGCCGTAGAGCACGGCGAGATCCTTGCCGAGCAGGATGCGGCGCTCGACCAGCGGCTCCAGAAGCGAGTGGATGCCGGTGATGTCCGCAGTGCGCGCCGGTCGGATGATGTAGTCGCTCACATCCTCCAGCCTAGAACTCGACTGCTGACAGATACGCGAGAAGGGGGCGGATGCCGCAGTGAACTGGTCCGCGTTTGTTGGACTGGTTTAGTTGAAGCCTATGCTGCGAGGGT